>MDVS01000010.1 GCA_001940645.1 Candidatus Heimdallarchaeota archaeon LC_3 | reverse complement strand
AGGTTTGCCTACAAATTTATACTAATTAATAAGCTTGCCAAAGTACAATTATCTTGTTTGGGAAAAAAGTGCCCCAAAAATCCTAAAAAATCAAACAAAAAGATCTTTTGTATAATATTTTCCAGAATAAAAGAATTTTAAGAAATAAATTACTTTTTCCTCACCTTATTACAATAAAATAATACAATAAGTGGAAAACAATCAGTGAAAGTCTTTTTTATAATAATTAGTAAAATAATTATTTAAATTATCTATTAATTAGTTTTGAAAATAGCATTTAATTTTTTAAAGCTTGTTATTTAGTTAATAATAAGTATGTAGGTAAGGCTAAGTATGTCAGAAATTAAAATGGAAAATAAATCAATAGCACTTCTTGGTACTTTAGTTGTAGGTGTGTTCTTAGGAGCAATGATTGGAATATCATTTGTTAATGGTGGAACAACCGCTACTTCTCAAGGAGCCGATACGGAATTTATACTAGAAGCTTATTTATCAGGATACGTTGGAGTAAGTGACAATATTAAAGGTGAAGTTAATCCTGATTTAAAAGTTCCCCAATACTCCGAGATAACAATTATCCTAAGAGCGGGAGAAGTTCTTGGTCATAATCTTCTTGTGGATGAGTATCAAGATGATGAGACCGTTATCTCATCAGACGGACCAACAGAAATAATTTATGTCTTTTCTGTTGAAGAAAAAGGAATTTTAAAATATTATTGTTCAATACCGGGTCATGAAATAACAATGAACGGGAGACTAATTGTAGGTGATGTATTCTCAAAACCCATTGGTCTTGCTCAGGATACCACAGTAGATTCAATAGTCCGTCATCCTACTGATATACCTAGTCCTGTTGGTGCAAGAGCAGCAACAAACGTATCCTTTACTATTTACACTACTGAAGTTGTAGCTGAAATTGAACCGGGTACTACTTTCACTTACTGGACATTTAATTCTACTGTTCCAGGACCTTTGTTAAGAGTGAGAGTTGGAGACAATGTAACAATCAATTTAGTTAATCCTGCAAACTCAACTCAAACCCATAGCATCGATTTACACGCAGTAACAGACAATGGTGGAGGAGCTGCATACACACAAGCTGCTCCAGGAACAACAGAGTCATTTTATTTCAATGCTTCTCACGAAGGCGCATATGTTTATCACTGTGCTACACCACATATACCAACTCACATATCTGTTGGAATGTTTGGTGCTATATCTGTTGAACCAGTAAATGGTCTATCAGCAGTTGATAAAGAATTTTATGTGGGTCAATCCGAAGTTTATACAAAATGGGAAAAAGGTACTGCAGGACATCAAGCATTTGATAGTACAAGATTACTTGATGAAAATCCAAATTACGTTCTCTTCAATGGAATGGCAGGAAGTTTAACAGATCCTTCTGGATTAACAGATCCAACTTTCTCTTTGAATGCAACTAAGAATGATGATATAAGGATTTTCTTTGCCGTTGGTGGTCCCAATATTGCTTCAAACTTCCACATTATTGGTGAAATTTTAGATAAGGTCTATTATGAAACAAGTGGTGAAGCAAATATGATTGATGCAGAAACAGTGGTTGTACCTCCAGGTTCAGTTATTATGATTGAAATGAATGTCGAAAAAGTTGGTAGATTTTTATTAGTAGATCATGCATTATCTAGGACCTTTGATAAAGGATCACTAGGATTCTTGTATGTAAATCCTTAAAAAAAATTTCACTTTTTCTATAACTTTCTTTCTGGTAAGTGATTCATCGCTTACCGATATTTCTTAACTCTTTTTTCTATGGTATATTTGATACTTATGCTAGCTCAACCAAAAAAACAACAATTTATGATAAAACATCCAAGAATAGTCGAACCATCACCAAGATGGGTACGTGCAAAATTTGGTTCTATTTATATTGCTGATTCTAAAAAAGCTCTATTGTTAATTGCTTATGATAGGGAATTTCGAACCAGATATTATTTTCCTAAAGAAGATGTAAAAACTGAATTTTTTGAAGAATCGGATTACAAAGGTAGGGATGGAAAAAACAAATATTGGCATATACGAAATGGGGATAAATATGAGAAAAATGCCGCTTATACAGTAGTGGATCCTCCTGAAGATGTTCAGGGAATTAAAGATTACATAGGATTTAAGTGGAACCAAATAGATGCATGGTTTGAAGAAGAAGAAGAAATTTTTATTCATCCACGTGATCCATATAAACGAATCGATACTATAAAGAGTTCACGACATATCAAAGTAGTAATTGATAAACAAATCGTTGCTGAAACCAATAATCCTACATTATTATTCGAAACAGGTTTACCAGTTCGTTATTATATACCTAAAGAAGATGTAAAAACAGAATTTTTAATAGATTCAATTTTACAAACTGGCTGTCCTTATAAAGGAACTGCAAGTTATAATTCTGTTAAAATAGGTGATAATATATATAAAAATATAGTTTGGTATTATAAAGATCCATTCTATGAAACTGGCCATATTAAAGATTTAATAAGTTTTTATAATGAAAAAGTAGATATTTATGTAGATGGAGAGTTAATATCTAAACCACAAACTCCATTTTCATAATAAGGAATTCAATTAACTTTATTCCTTAAATTCTTTGTATAAACAACTTGGCTGAATATCTTTATTATTTTGATATTTCCCATTTTTATATGGATTAAATTTTCCTTCAATCGTGTGATAATATATTTGACAAATTGGAACAAAGGGATAAATTTTTACTGGTTGCAAACAAAAAATCTCAAGTGTCCAATATCCTGAAAACCCTACATCCCCAAAACCCGCTGTTATGTGAATTGCTAATCCCAACCTTCCTATAGAAGATCTACCTTCAAGCATAGGAACAAGATTATGTGTTTCAGTGTATTCTAAAGTTCTCCCCAAATATAATTTATTTGGCTGAAGGGTAAAACCTTCTTCTGGAATTTTTGTTCTCTCAGTTTCATTTTTTTTCTTCATGTCCAATACGTGATTAGTATAATAAATCAATTCATCATGTAGACGCAAATTATAGCTATTTGGATTTAAATATTTTTCATCGTAAGGTTTTATTATAATATCTTTGTCTAAACGATCTTTTATTTCAATCCCTGAGAGAATCATGACAACAACAGTAATTTATCATGAAAAAACTAAAAAGTTATGTCTTTTTTGTTTTTTTTTACCTGTCTCATTAACTTTCATTGGCAACAATTTTATTGTAATTATGGGTCGTACACTTCCAACTTATCGAATAATACTTGATCAGGAAAAATTGCACTGGAACAGATTGATGCGTGCTTACTTAAGGCATAACCAACGCGATAACGATCGGATGTGGGCTGGTGCTCATCGATATTCTGATGCTGCAAGTTTCTGGTCATCTGGACTATACAAACAAAAGATTCTAATTACTATTCTATTAGATCAAATGAGACAGATAAAAGAGCTAGAAAAAAAGATACAAGAGTTAGAAACTTCCTATCAGGGGTAGAAGAAGAAGTTTATCCTTCAAGCAACGATTTTTGCAATTTTTCAAACGCTTCCTGTAGTTTTGTCAATCGTTTTTGGTTAAGAAGAAATCCTAATAATAAATCCTCAATTAAAGTAGTTTTGGAAGATGAAAACATATAATAGTGAGATTCTATATCCAATATAATCTCTTGAAATAGTTTCTTATCAGATCTTCGTAAGCCCCTCAAGAATTCACTATACCTATTTATTAAGGAACTTTCTGTCCCGTTTTCAGTCATTTTTCTTCAAAAAGACCATTGATATTAAGTTTCATATTGACGACAGGGAGGAAAATAATTTTAAGAAAAATATTAAATTAACCTAATCGAGAATTTAATTTAATTTCAATTTCTATCTTCTATTACTAATCCAAAATAAATGGGAATCCCGAATGTGTGGTAGATTTACTCTTCTTGCTCGTCTAGCGGCGTTGAAAGATCGATTTGACATACAAGAATTAGCACCAGATTATTCCCCAGAGTTTAATAGCTATAACATTGCTCCAACACAAGTAATACCAGCAGTTGTTTCTTCTAATGTGAGTAACAAATTAATATCTATGAAATGGACGTATGTAATAGGTGACTATAACGTTATTAACGCAAGATCGGATAAAATCAAAGAGAATAAGACTTACTACAAATCTTTGGTTTCTAATAGATGTTTGATTCCAGCAGATGGCTTTTATGAATGGAAAACAATTGGAACTAACAAATTTCCATATTATATTAGATTAAAATCAAAAAAGACTTTTTGCTTTGGTGGATTCTATCAGGAAACCTCAGCGAATTTTGATTACAAATATGGTGGAACATTAATAACAACTGAACCTAACTCTTTGGTAAACGAAATACATAATCGCATGCCTGTAATACTACATAGAAATTCAGAATCAGAATGGCTAGCTCCAGATACTCCTGAAGAAAATCTCCTTGAAATGCTAGTTCCATACTCATCTGACCAAATGGAGATGTTCCAAGTGAGTAAAAGGGTTAATTCAGTTGTAAATACCACTCCAGATTTAATTAAACCAAAAATATCTTTATCTAAATTCTTATGACAAAATTATTGTTTTTTGATTCAGATACGCTTAGGTTGATATTATTTATTTAGAAGATGAATCTATAATGATATTGACCAATTTTTTTAAATCGTTTGCATTATTTGCATTAAATACAGGATAGTTATTCCAAATTTCTATATGAGAAGAGACAACTCCAGAAATCGCTAAAATTTTATTTTTATTTTGTACCATTGTAAAATATTCTTGTAAGTCTCTTTCATTATTTGAACAAATTATTACAGGTATAGATTTAGGAAGATCTTTTGGTCCCTCTGAAAAAATAAAATCAACTTTTGGAAGAACATTTTCATTCAGGTTTAAAATTTCTGGAATAATGGAAAACTTATCTCTTTTTTCTTTTTTAATTAATAAGACTGTTTCTGAAGGCGTAAAACTTATTGTGTAAGGAGAGCCTGCCTTTCTAAAACGATTCGTGTCTTTTCCTTCAACATCAATTGTAATCCCTTTATGATGGATGAATTTAGTTGTTGCTATTTTGTATTCTTTCATGGTTTTTACTAAATTAACTATTACTGTTGTTTTTCCAGACCCAGACGGACCAATAAAGCTTATAATTGGTGGAAACTTGTTTTCCAATTTAAATCACAATATTTGCGAAAATTTCGTGTTAACATTAAAAAGATGCATTAATTGGTTTAAATATTTGATATTTCTAATCTTCAAAAAAATTTTGGAGCGTATATTTTAGAGCGTAATACATTGAATGTAGATGTTTGTGAATAGGATTTTAAAGAAAAATCTTCAATTTACTTAGAATGGTATCAACTATACGGTTGTAACCTAAAATTCAATATAATATTGATTAACCGCCTATTTTAATCATTTCTCGATTAAAAACAGGTAGCTGATCTTTTTCGTTCAGAAAATCCTTATGTTTTTCATTTTTATTATTTACAAAATCAATAATTTTTTCCTTGATATCTTCATTGTTTGCATGATTTCTTAGCAAATTTCTTAAAGAAAATTCTTCAGGAGCATGAAGACAAGTTCGGAACATTCCATCAGATGTTATCCTTATCCTATTACACCATTGACAAAAAGTTTGAGAAACGCTACTGATAAAACCAATCTTTCCAGATTTGTTTTTTATTTTATACATTCGACTTGTCTGGGAAATATGTTCTAAGAGTTCTGGTATTAATGTATTATTCTCTTGTAAATAGCTAATAATTTCGTTAGATGAAACAAATGTGGTTGGTAACCATGAATTTCCTTTGAATGGCATAAATTCAATAAATCTAATAGTTAAATCATGTTTATCAGCAAAATTTACGAAATTGTCGATTTCACTAACATTATTTTTTAATAAAACACAATTTAATCGTACTTTAATGGGTGTCTCTTTATGAATTCTTAAAATATTATCTAACACAGAAGAGAATTTATCGTAACCAGTGATTTTTTTAAATTTTTTTTGATTTAAGGTATCTAAAGAAATATTTACACTATCCAAGCCTGATTTCTTTAATTCTTCATAAAATTTTCCCAACAATACACCGTTAGACGTCATTCGAATTCTTTTTATATCACATTTGGTTTTTAGTTCTTTAATGAAGTCACAAATACCTTTTCTAAGAAGAGGCTCACCACCAGTTAACCTGATTGTATCAACTCCAAGATCACTAAAAATTCTAACTAGTTTTCTTATCTCATCTAATGTTAAAATATCTTCGACTGGAAAATTATTACGATTTTCCAGAGGCGAACAATAAAAACAAGCTAAGTTACATCTATCAGTGACAGAAATTCGTAAATTACTAGCAATCCGACCAAATCGATCTTTTAATAATTCCATTTATTCAGACACCTTACTCAATATGAAATCTACCAAATTTTATTATCATTATTCCCTTTAACAAGGAATTTCAGCATTTTTTTTAGCGTAATAGTGCCAATTAACAACCAGACACGAGATATAATAGATAGCGAAACCGTACATCGCCAATTCAGGAGAATTTAAAGATAAAGAAACACTAAATATTGCAGGTATAATAAATGCACCATAAGCTGCAACTGCGGATATCCAGCCTAAAACAGGACCTGCTTGTTCACGTTCAAAAATTATAGGAACCATTCGAAAGGTTGAACCATTTCCAATTCCCGTTGTAATGAAAAGGAGCAAAAAAAGGATTAGAAATATTGGGAAGACATCTTGTGGAGTATCAGAACCTTTAGTTAAAGTAAGAACAAATCCTACTGCAAATGTGAGTAAAATCATAGAAATAAAATTGTATTGAGTGACTTTAGCACCACCCCATTTATCGCTCATCCAACCACCAATAGGTCGAATTAATGAACCAACAAGAGGACCAAGAAAAGCAAAAAGAAAGGGATTAGGAGCATTTGGATTGATTGCACCGTCTGGTAAATAACCAAAGTTATCAAGTATAAGTTTGGGAAAAACAGCAGAGAATCCAATGAATGAACCAAAAGTTGCTATGTACAACCACGTCATGGTCCAATTGTGTTTCTTCTGAAATATTTCAAACTGAACTAGTAATCTCCCTTTTGTTTCTTGATTTGTTAAATATCTTAGAAGAATTAATGTTAGGATTATGGCTATTATGCATACACCAAAGATCAATATAATATTTAATGCTCCCTTCATTGCTTTATCAGAAATTGTATTAAGGACATTTGATGTAATTACAACTAGTATTACTGTTCCTACTCCTGCTCCTATAAATCCAAGAAACTCGAGAAAAAAGTAGCGTGAAAGGGCTTTTCTTGTATTGGACACATCATGTTGTGGAAGATTGTTCATCTTGAACCAAGCTGCTAACATAAAAATTACCAGAATGGGAATCCAAATTAATGCAGCGTTGGGAATAAATTTCGACGATCCATCACTAACAGACCTACCTACACCGCTTAATGGTCCAAATATACTTACTGTTATAATTAGTGGGATAACAATCTGCATAATACTTACTCCAACGTTTCCCAATCCTGCATTTAACCCAAGAGAAAGACCTTGAATACGTTTAGGAAAGAAAAAGCTAATATTCGACATAGATGAAGCAAAAGCTCCACCGCCAACACCTACAAAAACTGCAATAACTATCAAAGTTATAAAGGGGACATTTGGATCTTGAAGAGCTATTCCAAGTAAAACCATGGGAATAAGTAGTAAAAGAGTTGTCGACGCAATAACATTGCGACCTCCACTAATTGCAATCATGAAAGAATTCGGTATGCGAAGTGTAGCTCCTGATAAACCAGCGATTGCAGGTAAAAGGAGGACCAAAGCTTTATATTCAGTTTGGGTAAGAGGACCCAATTCACTAAATGCAAAAAAAGTTGGGTTTACATCGTGGATCTGTTGCATAGCAACAATTACTACTGAAAATATAATCCAAATAGCAAATCCCAACAAAAGATTGGGAGTAGAAATCCATAAGTTCCTAAATGCAAGTTTTTTTCCTTTAGATTCCCAGAATTCATTATCTTCTGGGTCCCAGTACTTGAATTGTACCTCATTGCCGATATCTTGATTATCTGGTACCATAATTTGACCTCAATTTCTATTAAATTTTAATTCCATCCGATTTGTGCAATCAATGCTTTTCATATATTTTATATCCAAAAAATGTGTGATAAATTATTGTTATTAATTCCCTAAAAATGATGTATAAATCGCGAATATAGTTAATAATATCGCTGTAATCATCTCAAGATAGAGAAAAGCTACTCCATATTTGTACCATGATTCATAAACAGTCTCGTTTGAATCAACACTTATTTTCATCGGTTCAGAAATATTTTCTTCTTCTGTCATATATAATCCTCTGTTATTGCTGACCTAACCATAATTCTTTACTTCCGATACCATGGTCCTCAGGATTAAAATCAATTCTTATAGCTAGAATGAAAAATAGCATTGTAGGTATGAAAATTGCTATGGAAACAAATGCAAATCCATAATGAAGACTTGGTAAAGCATCCCAAGCAAAAAGTATTGCTAAAGGGATTGAGAATAGTGTAGAAATCCCACCAATAAAACCAGCTGCCGTACCCGGCCGGTTTTTAAACATTAATGGTACGATAGCAAAAGTCGCGCCAGTTCCGAAGCTAACACAAACCCCAAAAATTGCAAGAACTATAACAGACATATGTAGCAATCCAAATATACCAGCAATTGAAAGTAATATCATTAACAACGTAATACAAATTAATGCGGTCATTAACCAATGGATACGGGGTGAATAAGGAAGATTCTTACCAACCATTGGGTATGGCATCCAACGTTTCCGTTGCCAAAGATCAGACATGTAACCCGAAAACGGTCGAAATAATGAAGCATTGAGTGACTGTACTGCTGCGAATGTTCCTACGGCGATTTGGAGATCTACATCGCTTACGAATCCTAAGACAGCTAGTTGTTCAGAAAATGTGGATTTGTAATAACCAGGTAAATAACCATTCATAGCTATTTCAAGTCCAAACGACATGGCATATGCAAACATCAAAGCAATGGCTGGCCATCGCGACCACACAAACAAAGTATCTCTCAATGTAGCAGTCTTCTTAGCAGCTTCTTCACGTTCCTTAGTTTTTGCATTTTTTACACGCCATAGGATAATCAAGGCAATAAAGAGTGCGATAATGCCTAAATGTAAGAATGCGCTAGAATAATCTGACTCATAAATTCTAGGTAGCAATAATGCTCCAACCCCTGCACCTGCATTACCGGTACCAGCATATAAGCCTTCTGCTGTTCCCATTTCTTCATCTTCAAACCATTGTGACACATGTTGAATTCCCACAACGAAGGAAACACCAGCTGTTGATACAATAATTCTGGTCACAAACAGAAGGAGATAATCCTGAACAAATGCTGAAGCAATACTAAAAACTCCAGTTACAACAAGAATTATTACATATGAATCTCGAGCACCAATTTTGTCCACTGCCCAACCGGCAAGGATTCTTCCAGGTGGTGCTAACCATAATGGGGAACTAGCAAGAATAACCCAATCAAATGTTGAGAGATTATAATCAGTAATTATAGTAGGACTAAATGCGGCCGTTGAGAACCACATTAAAAAGCACCAGAAAAAAGCTGTTGCAGAAAGTATGAGTTGTTCGATTTTCTTTGCCATTTTCATCAATTTCTGAAGTCGCTGATTATATTCTTTATTAAATCAAAATTCAACTATCATTGGTATTTAAGACTCTTCATCGACAAATATTTTTCTATTCCAAACTACAACTTGAATTGGTCTCCAAATGTAAGTAATAGGAACTGTAAAAACATGAACTAAACGTGTAAATGGGAATATTGCAAGTAATATTAATGCGTTAACCATATGAAGCTTTATTATTAAAGGAAATGCTGCAATGGAAACAGTTGAAGGATTTAATGTCACCAATGAAACCATCCAAGGAACTACTGTATTTCCAAACCATTGTGATCCAAATCCTAAATCAGTCATATATCCTATAAAAGCAATATATCCACCCGATCCTACTTGAATTAATAAAACCAATAGCATAATCCAGTCAACAAAAGTTGTGGCAACGTATACCTTGGGATTAATGATGCGTCTAATAATTAATAATAATAGACCAACTATAACCATTAAAGTGATTACCCAACCGGTAACTTCAAAAAATACTATAATCAATGTTGAAGATAGTAATGTTCCCCATTCTGTGACCAAAGTGAAGGCAATTAAATGAACAAGGAGAATAATAGTAATACCATAGTGCCAAGGAACAGATCCCCAAAATAATAATCTATCGCTTGACAAAAATTGAGACGATTGACTCGAAAAAGAAAATCGTTCCTGTTTATATCTATAAATAAAACCAAAAATTGCTATAGAGAGTGCTAAATATGGAAATACAATAAATAAAATTGTATCTGCGTTAATTTCTTCTAATGGAAACAACAATATTGAAATAGCCAATATATAACCTATGATAAACAAAATTGGATAAATTAAATTCGATAATTTAGTCAACCTTTATTCCTCCTGGGATAACATTAATTCAGTAAAAGTTTTATCTTTAAGAAAATTTAACAATACGATTAGGACTGAGCTATACATTTTTTTATGGAAACTATAAGAAGAAATAACAGGAAGCTCATCATTATTCTCTGTATTTAAATTTTCAAGTAATTTTTCTATACCAGGTTTAATGATATCAGAAAGTATTTCTAATCCTAAATTGATATCTGAATTTGCAACTAGGAATTTTAAAATAACAACAAGATGATCAGGTAATTCCTTGTTTATTTCAAAGGATTGTGATTTATAAGTTGTTTTTAAGTCAACTAACAATTTACTTCGATAATAACTTTCCCCAAATATATGATAACCCATATAAAGACAATTAAAGGGATTTAAATCAAAAAATCCGGTATAAATTTCTTCGAGTTTTTCTATTGGAGTAGTTTCGATAAAGTCTAAGTATTTTAGAAAATTTTTATCATTAATTTCATAGTGAGTCTGAAAATATTCTTTATAAGTCTTAGCTGAATTTTTTAATAATGAATTTGGATAATCAAGCATATTCGATATGGAATCAAATGCATATCTGAAATCTTTCTTATATTCTAACATTGTTTAGTAACTCCTTTTAGGAGGTTGTCGAATACCAAAACCTCCCTCTGCTTTTTGTATAAAGGGATCAATTATTTCTTCAAATCCGCTTTCTCTAGCAAGGGGTGGTATAACAAACCTCTCATCATATGTAGGTTTGGACGTTAAATGAAAAATTGCTTCAGCAATTTCAGGGGTTAAACCACTAGTTTTTAAAGCTAAAGTGAGATCTTCTTGAGCAATGTCTTTTACACGTGTAGATCGTGTATAGATTCTTACGGCGATCAACTTTCGTAAAACATTTTTTATCACATCAATATTTCCAGCTGAAAATAGGCTTCCCATGTATTCAATTGGAACCCTAGAATTTTCCAAAGACGACATTAATGGTGTGTGTCCATCGATACCTGACCCTTCAACATTATAAGTTTCCCCATCCTTAATTTTGCCTATTACTGGTAAAAGAGGTGGAACATAAAATAACATCGGTAATGTCCTGAATTCTGGATGCAAAGGAAGAGCGAGTTCCCATTCTTTAACAAATTGGTAGACTGGTGATTTCACAGCATATTCAATTATATTATCTGGAATTCCACTTTCTTTAGCCATTCCTCTAATTATAGGGTCATTTGGATCCTTAATCAAAGTTCTTTGTGCTTTTACAAGTTCTTTTTCTGGTGCTTTTGCGATATTTTCGATTTGATCAGCATCATAAAGTAAAATTCCTAAATATCTAATACGTCCAACACATGAATGGAAACAAGCAGGAGCTTGTCCAGTTTCAAGTCTGGGAAAACAAAGAATACATTTTTCTGATTTTCCTGTACTCCAATTATAATAGACTTTCTTATAAGGACATCCTGATATGCACATTCTCCATGCTCTACATTTATCTTGACTTATAAGAACGATCCCATCTTCTCCTCTTTTATAAATAGCACCAGCTGGACACGCAGCTACACAAGCTGGATTTGTGCAATGATTACAAATACGTGGTAAATAAAAGAACACTAACCGTTCAAGTTCATTTAATTGTTTCTTTTCTTCATCAGTCAAATTCTTTAAATTAATATCATTGGCTGCATATACAGTAGATCCTCCTAAATCGTCATCCCAATTAGGGCCTGAGTTAATCTCCATTGGTTTGCCCGTAACCATCGATATAGGTCTTGCGGTTGGTTGATCATTGCCTGCTGGAGCATTAAATAAGTTTTGATAATCATATGTCCAGGGTTCATAATAATCGTCCATTGTGGGGAGATAAGGATTAAAAAATATGTTCCTCAAAGCTCCTAGTCTACTTTGAAGCTTTAATTTTAGTTTGTCATTTTTAACCTCAAATCCTCCTCGATATTCATTTTGGTCTTCCCAGAGATCGGGATAACCAGTGCCTGGTTTAGTTTCTACATTGTTCCACCACATGTATTCAGTTCCTTTACGGTCAGACCAAATATTCTTACATGCGATGCTACACGTATGACACCCAATGCATTTATCTAAATGAAAAACCATTCCTACTTGAGCTCTAATTTTCAATTTTCTTACCTTCTTACCATACTGTTTTCTTTTGTCTTCTGACTAATACGAAAGTGTCTCTGTTGATACCTACAGGTCCCCAATAGTTAAATGCATATGTGTATTGTGCATATCCGCCGGACAATAATAATGGATTGATTCTAGTTCGTGTTAAACTGTTATGACCTCCTCCTCGTCTATTTCCTCTAATTTGGGATTTCGGAACATTAGTTCTCTCCGGTGAATGATATATTATTACTGTTCCTCTTTGTATTCTCGAGCTAACAACAGCTCGTGTCACCATTACTCCATTATCATTGAAAACTTCTACCCAATCGTTATCTTTGATATCTATTTCGTCAGCATCTTTATCATTAATCCAACAAGGCTCAATTCCTCTTGAAAGAGTCATCATTCTGTGATTATCATAATAAGTTGAATGGATATGCCATTTTCCATGGGGCGTCAAATAGTTAACTTTAAGCGTTTTACCATCCTGTGGACTATCTCTTATATCACCAGCAAAATTTGGATTTAATTTGGACTTATAGGCAGGTAAATTTTCTCCAAAATCAATATAATAAGGATGATCCTGATATAAATGTTGTCTTCCAGTGAATGTTCGCCAGGGAATCTTTTTCTCGACATTTAAACAATATGCAGCGTAAGCCCTTCCATCTTTTACATTACCTGACCAAAATGGGCTGGTTAATGTTCGTCTAGGTTGTCGAGTAATGTCTGCAAAAGTCATTGTTGTTGATCTTTCAGATTCAGATAAATCCGTTAGTGGTAAACCTACTTTTTCTTCTTCTACTTTAAAAGCTCTGTGAGCTAATTCTCCATTTGTTTCTGGAGCTAACAATAAAATTAGATTTGCAGCGTCGAGGGCATCTTCAACACTGGGGTACTTCATGCCATTCCATTCTATACATCGTAACTGTTTAGAATTTGGAGCACTAGCAATTGGATTATCTAATAGTTTTTCATAGATATCTTTAATTGGAATGTTTATTCCATGGGCCGAAATACCATTATCTCTTGCTTTTGGACCAAAGGAAATAAATTTATTATACAATTCAGTGTAATTTCTCTCAACAATTTTTAAATGAGGCATGGTTTTTCCAGGGATTGCCTCACATTCTCCTTTTGACCAATCTGCAACAGTTGTTTGTGCGAGTTCATCTGGAGTATCATGTCGCAACGGAAGAGAGACTATATCCTTGAATGGCTTGTTAAAATATAATTTTGCTAGTTCACTTATTTTCTTTGTAATAGCCTTAAAGATATCGTAATCACTTTTTGCTTCCCAAGCTGGAGGAGCTGCAGCACCAAGAGGATGAACAAATGAATGTAAATCAGTTGTATTCAGATCGTTCTTTTCATACCACATTGCTGCTGGTAAAACTATATCTGAATATAAAGCAGATGTATCCATTCGAAAATTCAAATCAATTACTAAATCCATTTTTCCTCTAGGAGCTTCATCATACCATTTAATTTCCTCTACACTATCCTTTGCCTGTTCTTTTGCAATTGCATTATCATGAGTCCCAAGATAATGCCTAAGGAAATATTCATGACCTTTAGCACTTGCCAACAAAGCATTTCCACGCCAAATAAACCATACTCTAGGGAAATTTTCGGGTGCGTCTGGATCACTAACAGAAAATTCAAGTTTTTTGTTTTTAAGTTGATCTACTACCCAGTTCGAAATATCTTGTTCAGATGAATGTCCTAACTTTTCTGCTTCTTTCATCAAATCGATTGAGTTTTTATTAAATTGGGGATAATGAGGCATCCATCCCATTTTTACAGCTCTCACAACATGATCTGCAACATGTCCTTTAGCAAATTTTGCATCTGAAGGTGTATCAGCATATTCATCGAAACTAGCTTCATATCTCCATTGATCAGTGTTAATATAATGCCAAAGTGGAGTTTGTTGTAATCTAGGAGGTCCCGTCCAATCAGTTGCAAAAGCCCATGTGGACCAAGGTGCAATAAGTGTTAATTTTTCTTGTCCTACATAATGGTTCAATCCACCCCCATTAACACCACAACAACCAGTGAGAATTAATGCTGTACCAGGTGCTCTGTATTGAAGGTTATTGTGATACCAGTGATTTATTCCTGCTCCTATTATAACCATAGATTTTCCGAAAGTCGTTTCTGCATTACTAGCAAATTCACGTGCAAAACGGATTATTGTATCCTTACCAATTCCTGTATATTTTTCTTGCCATGCCGGAGTATAGGACATTGGATCATCATAATCTTTTGGATAATCTCCTGATAAGCCCCTAGATACTCCAAATTGCCCCATCAATAAATCTAAAACTGTAGTAACTTTTATTTTGCCATCTTTTGTATCGATTGTTTTCACTGGAATATGACGAAGATGTTTTTTTTGTTCAGCAATAATTTCAAATTCTACAGGAACAGTTTCATCATTATCATCTAAAAAGGTCAACAACGGGTTTATGGGTGAATCATCTAATCCATCCTCCATTTTCAGATTCCAGTTTCCCTTTTGTAATTTACTCCATCGAAAACCTATAGACCCTTTGGGCATTTTTGGTTGATTACTTGTTGAATCAAAAACCAGGGTTTTAAAAACCCCATTTTCAACTTGTTTGTATTTTTCCAAACTATCTGCTCTTAAAAACTGGCCAGCTTTGTAGGAACCATCTTTTTCAGATAAAACAACAAGAAAAGGACAATCCGAGTAAGTCTTAAGATACTCTTGAAAATAGGTAATTTGTCTATCTGCATGATACTCTTTAAGAATAACGTGATTAACAGCCATCCATAATGCTAAATCCTGTCCAGCTTTAACAGGTATCCACCAATCAGAAAATTTGGCTACTTGACTGAAATCAGGAGCAAATACAACAAACTTGGATCCTGCATGACGAGCTTCTGAAATAAAATGAACATCAGGTGTTCTAGTCATATTTAAATTAGAACCCATTGAAACAATAAATTTTGAATTATACCAATCAGCACTTTCACACACGTCGGTTTGTTCCCCCCAAATTTCTGGAAAAGCATTTGGTAAATCAGAATACCAATCATAGAAACTTAAATTTACTCCTCCAAAAAGTTGTAGAAATCTAGATCCTGCTCCATATGATAGATAAGACATTGCGGGTATCGGAGAAAAGCCAATAACTCGATCTGGACCCCATTTTTTTGAGGTATATATTGATGAGGCTGCAATAATTTCTAAAACTTCATCCCAAGTTGTACGTCGGAATCCACCTTTCCCTCGAGCTTCAGTATATTGTTCTCTCATTTTTTTATTAGTAACTATTAATTCCCAAGCATTTATGTTGTCAGTTGCTTTTTCTTTTGCTTTTCGCCAGATATCTAGTAATTTACCTCTAATATATGGATATTTTACTCTTATTGGACTATAAACGTACCAAGAAGCACTAATACCTCTTTGACATCCTCGTGGTTCATATGGGGGTAATGATGATTCTAATTTGGGGTAATCGACTGCTTGTAATTCCCACGTTATTATGCCTTCTTTTACGTAAACATTCCATGAACAACCTCCTGTACAATTTACACCATGTGTGCTTCTTACAATTTTATCATATTGCCATCTGTTCCTGTAAAATTCTTCCCATTTACGCATATCAGGCTTGATTAATTCTTGTATCCATTTCATAATATCATCTTTATTGATTTTTGTTAGTAAATTAAGTTACAATTATTGTACCAGTCATAAAATCATGAGTTATATCACAGAAGAAGGTACAACGGAATTCAAACGTTCCTGGTTGAGGAAAACTGATTCGAACGTCCTTAGATTGGCCAGAAAAAATAGATCCGGTCTTAGAAGAAGGAAATTCATCAACTTGAAATCCGTGTGTTCCATTCACGGCATGAATCCTAAAAATATAAGTTCCTGTGGTGATGTTTAGCAAATTTGGTTGCCACAAAGCTTTTGTAGTTCCATTAGGGTAATTAATGATCATTCCATCTATTTCATAATCAGGTTCCCCGAATACTGTTCCTTGTTCCGCTGAATAAACTGTAGCGAATAATCCTATCCATAGAATAAAGAAAATTCCAAAAAATGCGATTGTCCCGGAACTTAGATACCTTAATCTTGATGAGGAACCTTTAATTTTGTTGGCAATTCTACCATTCGCAAGTTTTTCAGGTATAAACCTTTTTTCACCAGACACAATAATAACCTTTTAAAAGTGAATCTTAAAATATTGAGTTAGAGTAAAAACATTTGAGTTTTAAAGAGTAAGTAATGAAAGAAAAATAAATTTCAAAATCGAGGTTAAGAAAATCATTATTACTAATTGGTTTACCTACCTTTAATATTATACGGCTTATGAGCAAATTCACAATAAGTTACTTTTTTGTAAATAACCCACAATTGATTTTTTCTAAATTTCAATAAGGTTTATCGTCACAATCACAAGGAAATATAAAATAATAGGATTTAACTACTGGAAAGAAAACAGCGCCCATTTACTAATTACTTTCATTGTTTCAATTTCTCATCAATAGAGAAATCATGGTATTTATTCTCGTAGGGTTCCATTAACTAAAAGTCTAAATAATTATTGCCCTTATTATCTTATAGGACCAAATAGATATAAATGGAAACATATCCCTCCAAAACTTTATCATCTTGGTGGAAACATGATGATAGTTGGTCCAATCTGGTTGTCAAGAGCATATAAGAAAAAATACGATGCACCAAGTTGATGGTGGTTGTTTAAAAACTTGGATTTTCAAGGGTAATAATGCCTATTAATCACAATTAAAAAATTATATCATAAGAAAGATTCAAAAAAGATTTTGTGTTTCATTTGAAACATGTATTTTATAAATGAGTCTATATCTTTTTGTAACTTTGTTACTTTTTAGGTTGTAGATAACATTTTCAAAACTGAATGAATAGGAGTAATGGAAAAGATTTTATCGCAATGAAAATATAAAAAATTAGAAAATACTTTACATAAAAAGTGAGATTAAACTTGGAATTTTTTTCTTAATAATTCAAATTTATTAGCGAAGTTGGATAATTCTTGCCCAAAATTTCTATTGAGTATACTAAAAATTTATTAATCGATGAAATAAAAAAAGATTTAGTTTTAGAAATTCACAAAATTATAAATAAATTAGTGAGTATAAATATTGAGAATTGTAAAACACGGATTTTGCAATTACAAGATTTTTATGTTGGTAATGGAGAAGATTACCATGCTTTTTTTCATGTTGAAATTCGGTTCTTAGAAGGAAGGAATGAGCAATTAAAAAACCAATTAGGTAAAAAAATTCTAGAATTATTGAAAAAAAGTTTGGAGAACTCATTAAATAAATTAAAAGTTCAAATCACTGTGTTAATAGAAGATTTACCGAAAAGATATTATTTTAAGTATCCGATGGGTACTTTTTCCCCATTAAGGAAAGATGATGTGTAAATTATTCCGGAAATACTTGAATCAAAGTCAAGCCTTGTTTAAGCAGGGCCTAATTGAAAGAGAACTTCTTTTAATATGAACTTCATTATGTACCATTAAGATTAGATAAAGTTTTTCAAAATATATGCAAAAAATAGGTAAAATTGTTCTCAAAAAATGTAAATTCTGCCAATATTCTTATTTCATAAATATTTATGTTTGAAAATGTAAATTAGATGGCAAAAAAATTGATAAAAACTACTCTTGTAACAAATATAATTCTAAAAAGCTGATTCATGATATTCTTTATATAACTATTATGTTTGGGGACTAAGTGGATAAGATTTGAAGAATTAAATTTCAAAATTTTCTTCTAGTGTTTCTAGAATGAATTGATGAAGAAATATTCAGCATAAAAGGGCCAGAATAATTATATTGCATTTAATAGAAGTAAATGATTTTTTATCTTCAATTAAAATTTTCTATAATGAATTTAATTTACATACAAATTATTTATTTTATAATAAATGGAGATTTAAATTATGAGAGCTATCACTAATACCACAATTTTTTGTCCAGAGCAGGGATTAATTGATTCCGGGACTGTTTTATTTGATGAACAGAAAATACAAGCTGTAGGAAAAGATATTCCTATACCAGAAGGTACTGAAATCATTGATGGAACTAACAAGTATGTTGTTCCTGGTTTTATTGATGCACACACACATCAAGGATTGTTCGACGGAACAAGAGGGTGGGCAGGTATGGATGGAAATGAGATGACTGAAGCAATCACTCCTCAAATGCGGGGATTAGATTCATTTAACCCTTTCGATCCAGCACTTAAAGAAATTTTACCAGGTGGTGTCACATGTATAAATACAGGTCCCGGTTCAGGAAATGTTGTAAGTGGTCAAACATTTGTAATAAAACCAGTTGGTACTATTGTTGATGATATGATCGTTTTAGCTCCAGCAGGTTTGAAAGTAGCATTAGGAGAAAATCCTAAACGCGTCCATGGAGTAGACAATAAACGAATGCCTATGACTCGTATGGGAGTAGCAGCATTATTAAGGAAAACATTCACCGATGCAAACAATTATATAAAAGAAAAGGAGATGTATGAGAAAAAAGTTATTGAATCACAAGCAAAAGGTTTAGCCTCTCCCAATCTTCCTAAGAAAGATTTGAATATGGAGATTGTTGTAAAAGTTTTGAAAAAGGAAATTCCACTACATGCTCATTGTCATCGTGCTGATGATATAGCTACCATAATAAGGATTGCTGAAGAATTCAAATTGTATTTAGTTCTAATTCACTGTACTCAAGGCCATAAAATTGCTGATTATATTGCAAGCAAAGGAGTCCCTGCTGTTGTTGGGCCGACAATAATTGATGTCCCAAAACCAGAAATGGATGAACGGGGATTTAAAACAGTGGTTAAATTAGTTAAAGCTGGTGTTAAGGTGGCGTTACAAACAGATACTCTCCCACCAATGAATTTCTTTCATTTATTGCCAATGTATGCAATAAAGGAAGGATTAACTCGTGAAGAGGCTTTAAAATGTGTGACGATTAATCCAGCTGAAATCCTTAGGATTCAAGATCGAGTTGGATCATTAAGCCCTGGAAAAGATGCAGATATTGTAATTTGGTCAGGAGATCCTTTCGAGTTTTATAGTAAAGTTGAAAAAGTATTTGTTAATGGAAAAGAAGCTTATTCAATTGAATAAATATAAATTGAATAAAATTTATTTAGGAAAATCATTAACTTCACACGATTTATAGTATGCGTGTTCCTCAGAATAAGATTTCCATTAATATTGTAATTCATAATAATTGGACATAGTTTTCGATATAGTGAAATGAAATTTTGATCCTTTACCAAAGTCTGATTCAAACCAAAATTTTCCTCCATGTTGCAATACTATTCTTTCTACTATAACCAAACCAATTCCTGTTCCTTTTTTTGCTCCCTTAGAATTTAAAGTTTGAAACATTTGCATTACACGAGAAAAATCTTCTTTTTTAATCCCAATACCATTATCTATCACAGAAAATTTCCAAAAATTTGTTGATGACTCACACTCAATTGAAATACTCTTTTTTGGTTTATCTAATTGTTTCAGTGCGTTACTAATAAGATTTTGGAATATTTGGGTTAATTGAATCTTATTCGCTCTAATTATTGGAACAGGATCTTTAATAGTTATTTTCACATCATTATCTGGAGATAACATTAAAATAACTTCATTTATTAAATCTTTAATATTTATATCAGTGAAATCATCAGAAGAGGAATGAATAGCCTTAGAATATTTGAGAATTCCCTCTATTAATTGATCCATTTTTTTTATACTTTTATCGATTCTGCTTAAATAATCCATGTCTTTTTTCTTAAGTTTATCCCCAAATTCACTCTTTAATAATTCAGTGTACATCATGATCGTCTGTAACGGACTCTTCAAATCATGGCTGACAATGGATGCAAACTCACTCAAATTTTTATTATTCTCTGATATCGCTTTTATTATATTTTGAGTACCATATTCGACATTACGCCATTTCGATATAATAATGGTTACTAATTTAGGATATATAGTTGGATTGTCTTCTAAAAACTTTTGGAATTCATTAAAAGTAATATAATATAAAATGCTATTTGAATTTGTTAGTACATTGGCAATATTAGGTTTTTTATCAAAGAATTCCATCTCACCCATGATAGACGGAGGTGTATGAGAATCTATAAAGTGGCCAGAAATATTGACATCAAATCCTCCCTCTTTCAAGAAATAAAGATTTTTTCCCATCTCTCCTTGTTTTAATAGTGTTTCTCCAGTAGACAATTCGAGAATTTTCACTACTTTAACAAATTTTTTTAATTCAGATTCGGAAAAATCCTCAAAAAAAGAAAAGTTACGAAAAAATTCTTCCACTGTTTATAGCACACCGTAAATTTATATTACTTTAATGATTAAATATTAAAACTGACCATTTTTTACTATTTCAATTCTAAATTACGTTTAATTACTAATTTAAAAGGAATCTGTAATTACATAAAAGGATTATTAGAAAAAATCCTTGCATAGATGAAAATCCTTCAGAGGGAAAAGGAAATTAGAATGATGAAAATTATGGGATAAGGATGAGAAAAATAATAGAATTTCTTGAAATCATACAGGATTTGTAAAAAAGAAGAAGTTCTTTTAAGATAATCGGAATAAACTATTGATTTTATTGCAATATTTACTAATGTTTTATCATGATTTGATCCTTTTTTCACAATAAAAAAATTTAATATTTAGTTTTTGTTGCATTAAATAATACTAATTTTCTAATGTTAGAATCTCATTGAGGAAATTTATCTTTGATTTTTGTTTTCGGAGGATTTACTGAAAATTTTGGAGGAGAATCGTGTTTATTTTCTTTTTTTGGCTTTTTAGATTTTATCACCTTACTCATAATAGCATTTATTTTCTCTGGTGTTTCTAAACTATTTCTAAATCTTTTTAACTCTTTATTTTTCTTTGGTTTTTTCTTAGTAATTACCATCAAAGATTTATTCTTCTTTTTATTATTTTTTTCATCATCTGTTTTTTTTCCATTGTTACGTGGAATAAACTTTGATTTTTCTCTCTCTTTTACGTTTTTAGGTAGGGAATTATTTCTATCTTTGCTATGCTCAAAATTATCCTTCAACCCCGATTTTGAGGGAATTTGAAACGTTTTTTTATCAGATATTTTTGAGAAAATCTTTTTTTTGGGGGGCAAATTAAAATTAGGTTTTGAATCATCTGGAATCTTAGTTTTAATAATATCCTCTGGAGTCTTTGACCTTATCTTGAATTTTTTCATTAATTATCAAATTTCCATAGACTATTTTTTTAATGCTAGTTTAATGACTTTATTATAATTTTTACCAGATAATCTGATTTGTTTACCTGTCGAAGTTCTTGTATTACAATAAGAACAAATATCCGAATTTGCTTTCCATTGTAAATATTCATCTTCATGAGATGGTTTATGGCAATTAGAACAGATAATTACATATTTATTGTTCTCTACAGGAAGTTCGTAACAAAAAATGCATCGAAAATCATCCTGAGATAAATTTTTAGCTTTAGGAAGTAATAACGGTAAGTGACTAGCTGAAATTTTGCTTTTTTTATCTCTTGATCCAATATCTCGCCCTGGTAAAACTGCTATTGTAGAAGATGGAGTTCTATTTCCTCGTGGTGATTGTCTAATTGTAGATGTACTTTGTAAATTGCTAGATCTAAGCACTGATGAGGAATTAGCTCTGAGAGGAGAAGGAGATCTGTTAGTGGATGATTGATTTGATGGAAGAATCAATCTTGGCTGAAGAGGGCTAGAATATGAAGAAGAACTACTACCAGATGTACGTGATTTTTCACGAGATCTACTTGTTCTGAACGGGATAGAAACAATACGAACTGGAACAAGTGTTACTTTAAAGACATAATATTGAAGAAGAAGGATTATTGTTGCAAAAATCCATAACAATTCAAATAATTCAATCGATCCAGTTTGGCCCCAAATTAATCCAATTACCACAATAATTGCTAAATTCACGAATATTATAATTATTCTTGGAAACAGTCGACGATTAACAAAGATTCCAGGATATCTTCCAGAATGATATCGTTTCATCAATATAAAAAGAAAAATATACCAAATTGAAGCAAACAGCAGACTAAATAAATTCAAATAAATTACTGCTGGAAAAATTTCTAATAATTCAATATCTATAAATAAAGATATCAATGTTTGTCTAATTAATGGTTCTTCCCCTATTTCTGCTAGCCTTGAAGTAAAAGAAGCAGACAACGCTAATACTGTAATCAATGCAAGAAATAACGAGGAAGCGGGAGGTGCATCATAATTGGAAAAAAAACGCCATTCTTCAATAAGTCGTAGAAAAGATAGACCATAGAAGGTAAAGAACAAAATTGTAATGGATGTTTCAACACCCATTCCTGTCAACAAGGACAAGAATGCAAACACTACCCCTGCAATTAGAAGACTAAGATAGATATTTTTCATATTAATGATGTTTACACTCCAAGTTACGATTATTATTTGAGAATCCAATTCTGTATTAATTCGTTTACTTTATCAGATTTTTCTTGCATAACAAAATGACTAGAATCTGGAATAATAAAAATTTCTGAATACGGAATATTTTCATGTAAAAATGAGGAAAATTTTGACGGAGTTAATTTATCTTCAACACCACATATAATTAAAGTCGGTTTTGTAATTTCTTTTAGCTCTGATCTTATATCAAATTCTTGACAAGTATTAAAATCTTCAATAATTACTTTTTTACCGTTTCTAACAAGAACTTCTTCGTTATCTTTCTTGAGTTGTTTCGGAGTATTTTCAGTAAAAACAAAATCTCCCATTAATTTCATTGCATTTTCAAAATCATTTTCAATCATTTCGAAAACATAAGGAGCAACACCAAGTTTTGCCCCAGTTCCAATAAGAACTAACTTTTCAACATTTAAATCATTGTGTTCTAACATAAACTGTTGAATAATTGCCCCACCCATTGAATGACCTACTAAAATAATTTTATTTATTCTAAGAGGTTGGAGAAAGTCATATAAAAATTGAACATAACCATTTATATTAATAGTTTTTACTCTCGAACTATCACCATGCCCGGGTAAACTTAAAACAATAACTCCAAAATCCTGACTACTAAAATAGTTTTTTTGAAATTCCCATTGAGTTTTATCTCCACCAGCTCCGTGAATAAATACAAGAGTGGGATTATTAGGATTATTAGGAGTTAATCGTTCAAAATCTATCTCAAAAGACATTTTACTCAACTATTTATATTTCCTACTTCTAAATGTAATTATTTATATTAGTTTTAATCGTATTCATATTCAACAACGCCTTTGCCTTTAGTCATAGGCATTAGTGTCTGAAGAATCCCGGGTAAACTTTCCAACGGTAGATTTTCTACTTCGAAAAATGGCTCTTCCCACTCTTTATAATTTGCTTTCAGACGAAAAATCTTGAATCCATAAGATAAGGTTGTAATCATTGTAGGATCAATAACTAAGGCAACTGGAGAAATCAATTGTGACGCCTTTGACAAACGCTGATACCTAACCTGAGTAGCATAATCTGTTTGACTCATAAATGGAGTATAGCTTGGATGGGAGTGATACCAACCTAAAATAGATTCTCCTTTCTTTAATTCTTTATAGACTCTAACAGTTGATTGCGGATCTTTAATATGAACTGTTACATCAGTACCATGACCGATAGGAAACGCATCAGATATATTTAGACAAGCTAAAGGAGTATCATGATTCTCAATTTTACCAGTTAATAAACCAATTACTTCTACCCATTTGGTTTGTGGAATAGTGTCATTAGCATATTTCAAAGAATGAAGAGCTAATTTGATATATGCCTTTGTAGATATCCGAACTCTAGTAATATTCTTTTCAGGAACCAAAGATTCAAGTGAGATATTGTCTTCCAAGATTTCTATTTCTTCTGGAGCAACATGAGGTTCAGCCTGTTGGTCGTTGATATTTGGAATAGAGGGATCTTCGAAATCCTGTTCTACATCAATATTTGGTAATTTTAAGGTTAAAGTTCTTTCCTTAGGGTTGAAACGAACCATTAAATGCTTAAGAAGTTGTTCAAATGCATTACTATTCTTCTTAGGTTTATTACTAGACATACAATCATTTCCTAATAATTACTTAAGATTACCATTTCTCTTTAGCATATTTCTTATTTAGCTCATTAGCTTTCTTTTTGAATTTTTTCTGATTATTCAGGTATTCCATAGCTGCACTTTTGTTAAAAACATCGTGAGGATTTGTATAAGCCTTATCGACATTAAACATAGCTAAAATAGAGTTAATAACTGTGCCAACATTCTTGGAAGGAGACCAACCATGCCTTGATCCTTTAAGTTCAGGATCAACAAGAGCTAAACAAATATTCCTTTTACCAGGATATTCTGTAGGCTTGGGCCAAAAATTAGGGTGCCAAATTGGTGTGTGAAGCCTTACAAAGGGTGGAGAATATGGATAATCATTACCGAACTTTATTTCGAGTTTATATATTCCTTTTTGATAGGGAGTACCTTTTGGACCTTCAAGTAGAACTGCTAGGTGTTCAATGGATTTTTTATTTCCAGGAAAAGCCTTTAGCTGTTTTATCGTTCCTTTCTTATACATTTTTTTGAGATTATTGTAATCTTCTGCAATTCGCTTGTTTCTAATTGACATTCTTTCTCTTCACCCAAATTACATTTTAAATTGAATATAAATAGATTCTTCCTCTTCAAATCCCATTACAAGTATTGTTTCAAAATTGCGGATATTTAAATCTTTTATTGGTTTATTCAGATCCAATTCTTCCATACCTGATGAAGAATCTATCTTGAAAACATTTGGGGGCATTTCAAGATCAATTTTATAATTCTTCTTTTCAGCAAACTTTGATATCAATTGTTGTAAAGTAATGGTATTTGAAACTTTTATCTTAAATAATGGAATTTTATTTTTACCACATAATGCACAATCAGGATTACGTGGTTTTTCGATTTCATAAAATTTACTGGTCAAACCATTGTAAATAATATATTTAAGTTGTAATGTACCCATTTTATTATGATCAAGACTTTTAATATTGTGAAGCATTTTGATTACTTCTTGGGACTGTAGACTAGCCATAACCGCATTTATTGTAATCACTGTTGGTTCATGGTTGTCTACAAGTTGTACAATTTGATCAGCAGTAAAATCTTTTTCCTCACTAGGGAAATATTTTTTCATTCTCGTATTAGCATCATTTACTAAAAATTTTAGATCTGAATCATTGTATACATCTGGTTCACGCTTGAAATTTTCTTCAAATTGTAATGTTGCTTGGAGCACACAATGAACTGGTTTTCTAGGATTTCCGACTAATGTACAGGCACCTAATTCATCTAAATCTCTTTCTTGTAGTGGATCACAATCTAAACAAGCATTATTATAAGGAATAATACAATACATATGACCATTATAAGCAGCTGTTCCTGCATCGATTAATGGTTTTCTATTATGAACGGCACGACGATTCAATTCAATACGAGCATTGATCGAATCTAAACCAGATATATATAAGTCTACTTGCTGATATATGATAGGTTCTAAATCTTCTAATGCACTATTATAGTGATCAATTCTAATATATGGATTAATTTCTTTTAACTTCTTTGCAGCAGTTTCAGCCTTATAAGATCCTTCTTTAGCACCAATAAAAAGAATTTGTCGGTTGAAATTGCTGTATTCTATGGTGTCCATATCAACAAGAATAAGATGCCCTACACCTGCCATAGTAAGATTTTTTGCTATCTCTACACCAAGCCCCCCGATTCCAGCAATCAATACTGAACTATTTTTTAATAATTCTTGATTCCATCCTGGTAATCGGAGTTGCCTGTCAAATAATTTCTTTTCTTCAGTGGTAAGACTTTTACTCGTAAAATTGTCAGTATTGCTACTCATTGATAATAATTTCCTATTATTACTGATCTTGAATGATGAAGATCTTTGAATTTTCTATCCGGCTTGACTAATTGGTATAAGAAGTATTTCCAATCCTTCTTCAATATCATAATTGGATAATATATCTTCGTCATCTGCTGTTCTACCATTTATTATTAAATTGAAATCTTCCGATTCTAAACCAAATAATATCCCAACCGTTTTTTTCAAATCTACAATTGGGACATTACTATCTACCGTTAATTTTTCCATCTTCTCTCCCGGACCAATTGTTGATCGAAAGTACAAGCTAATTTTATCTTGTATGATTTTACTTGGAACTCTTGTGCCTTTTGATTCTGTAACTTCATATTCGATATCTAACTCGTCTTCTATCTCCAAATCATCATCAAAATCGTTATTTGAACTCATGTTCTCACTCATAAAGAGTAAGTTTGTCGATGTTTTTATTATTTCTGAATATGATACACCATCATGATGATATGGGAATTCTTTTTTTTTCGGTTCAATTGATTCAGGTTAGATTCAAGAAAAACCTAGTAGTTTACTTATTTTTTTTAATAGAATATAGATATAAATTGAATAAAATCTTACTCAATTAATATTTACCAGCGGTTGAATGAGGAATCATTAAAATCTCATCACCGTTGTCTATTCCATAATCACCAATAGGACTGTCTTCAGCCAAAGTTCGACCTGCATGACTTAAGTGAAAATCATCAGGTGATAACCCAAACACATTTGATAGTGTTTCTTTGACATCACTAACCGGAGTGCTTACCCCAACCGACATTTTTTCGCTTCTTTCAGGACCTATAGTTGATCTAAAAAATATGTTCTTTTTTGGACCTACATAAGATGATGCAGGAGTTTTTGAGCTAGCAGGTGTTTTTGATTTCACTGCTGTTACTTGAGGACTAACATCACTATCAAAATCTAATTCTTCAAAATCTGACATTTTTATCATACCTTTGTTTTAATTTGTTTCATCTTTTTTAGTGTGATCAATTATTTTGCCACATATAACATATAATATACGTACTATATAAATATTACGTAATACATGTAATACACGTACACATATTTTTTTGGTTTTAAAACAAAAAAAAACTTGTTAAATATATTGTTATTTAATATAAAAAAGAAAATTTCAAAATATTTAATTATGGCAATTGATTATTATGTAATTTATTAATAAAAGGCTAGAATAAGCATATTATTAGTTTTAGATAATAAATTTTAGCTTTTGTAATTTCAATCCCTCTAAGTAACTTTTGATTTATTTTTGTATAATAATTATTTACTAAAAACATGCATTGCAAGTAATACTGGTGGGTTAAAATCATATGTTGATCCTTAAATGACTAATTAAATACTAAAAATATTTTACCTTACTTAAAACGCTTTTTACTGAAATTTTAGTTGAACGGGTAGGGAAAAATGAATAATAAATGAACATAGGAAAAAGTATAATGTTTTTCTGGAGGAAATATCAAATGATAATGAAAAGTTATAATAATATTTTTTTGGTTTTAAATCCACCTTGAATTGTACCTGGTATAAGTGTCATACTATTGCGTGCAATTTCTATTCCCTTCATATCAAAAAAACCCTTTTTTGCTGATTGTTCATTTCTCTCGAGGATAATGTGAAATCCACCTCGTGTTTCAGTTATCCATTTAATCCAATCTCGATCTAATTCTCCAATAACATGATCAAACATGTTATTTAAATATCATTTTGGGTGTAAAGCAGGAGGAATTTTAGGAGCTAAACATGGATTCACATGATATATTTCACTGGAATGGGTTGAATATTTTAAACCATCAAGGGTAGTTCACTCACTTACTGACAACTGAAATTATTTATACAAATATTGCAACAAATTATTTATGAGCGTTATAGACCAAGAAAAAACAAAAATAAATCCTAAAGAAATTATCGATGAGAATATTCAAAAACTAAAAGACCAAGGCATAGCACCTGGATTATCAGTGGGAGACCAAGCTCCAGATTTTGACTTACCTGACGAAAATGGTGATTATGTAAGCCTATATGAGCTAATAACTGAGGGGGATGCAGTTGTACTAAGTTTTTATAGAGGAGATTGGTGTTCTCATTGTAATCGTGAATTAAAATCTCTTCAAGATGCTTTACCTCAAATCACATCTTTAGGTGCTAGTATTGTTGCTATTGCCCCTCAACGTTCAGAAAATGCCAAAGGGTTAGTAGATTCCCATTCACTTGGATTTCCTTTATTAAGTGACGAGAAAATGGAAACGATTAAAAATTATAATATCCATTTTACAAAACCATATGAAATTCAAAAGATTTATAAAAACATCCTAAATTTAAACCTTCCAGAACTTACAGCAAATAAAACTTGGGAGCTTCCTGTTCCTGCTACCTTCATCATTGATAGGAATGGAATTATTAGAGCAAAATTTGTGGACTTGAACTATAAAAACAGAATGGGAACCGTTGAAATTATTAACATTCTAAAATCAATAAATTCTTAGATCGATATACGCTTTAATAATTTCAAATCTCATCAAAATTAATCATATTCCTCAATCGATTCAATTTAAAATTTCTACATCAATATCTATTTTCGTAATATCAGCTTTTTCATTTTTCTTTGATAAACATAACTAATTTTTTAAAAAAACACAAAATAATTGATTTTTTCTTAGAATTTTATTAAAAAATGTAAATTTACTAATAACTCATTATATATTTTATTTATAAGGATTATAGGTACTTTTGAGTGGTGTGGTAAATTCCCATCGTTATTAAGGCAATTTTATTTACTCAAAACATATATAGATTCTAACCACAATATTTCCATCTATTAAAACTATATCAATGGCTGAGTTATCTGTTTTGAGAAATATTTCTAATTCTTCTGTCTCAAATTATTTTAGAGAGATTAAAACTGTCGTAAGAAATCTACAAAATAAACTTATTCAGGATTTAAATAAAGGATTTGAAGACTTTTATAAAAAAACATTTAAACGAACCCTCACAAGTTTTGAGGTCCAAGAATATGGTTCAGATTTACAGAATTGGATTTCTAATCGTGTTATTGATAATATTGAAAGATTATCTTCAGATGTTCAAAGTAGTTTAAACAAATTAAACTTAATTATGGTATCAAATTCGCAAATAAATGAATTGCTTGAAAGCGTTGAAATTTTCCAAGATGAAAAAGAAAAATTTGATATTGACAATATTGGTCTTCTTTCAAAAATTTCTATGTTGAATGATAAAATTATTGAGCTTGAAAAAGAGATCGAAACACTGAAACCATATTTTCATTACACTGTTAATCAGATTGGGGATCAATTGGAGGATTAATACCATTATTTAGTAACTAATCAAAAAAAATCATTGCACAGCATAAATTTACAATGAAAGGGAACTTAAATTGAAAAATCATTTAATCAACAAATTAATATTTCCTTTAAGTTTACAATTTCTGGCAGATGAACTTTAAAATTACCAATGGATAAAAATTCAAAAAACTCCACTATTAATTTTATAAAGACAATCAGTTCATGAATGTAGATTTGTAAAATCGAGTAATCAAATCATTTTTAGCAATAGAAAGGATAAAATTATGCTGATCACAGTAAGTTCCATGTTGATGATAGTATGTTTTATCTTAGTGATATTTTTCATTCTGTTAAACAAGATTAACAGAGCAATTGTCTCGATTTCAGGAGCAGTTATAACCTACTACATTTTAATTTTTTTTGAAGGTAAAGATTATTCTATTGTCGTAGATCTTTTATTTGGAACGCCAGATGATGGTTTCGTAAATCTCAGAACAATAATACTAATTATTGGAATCATGTTTATTGTTCAAATTGCTGAACAAGCAGGTGTATTTCAATTTTTAGCTGCTTATGTCATTAAACGTTCTAATGGAAATCCTATATTATTAATGATCATATTTTGTTTTTTAGCAGTCGGATTATCAGCAATTCTTAATAATATTATAACAGTAATGATTTTAATACCATTAACAATATTAATTTCAAGAATTCTTAATACAAATCCTACTCCCTATATATTGACACAAGCTGTGTTAGTCAATATCGGAGGAACTATCTTTTCCATTTCCTCAATTCCAAATATTTTAATCACCACTGCATCTAATATTTCTTTCGGTGAATTTTTCTTAAATGTTGGTTTATTTTCTATTATAGTTGTCTGTTTAACAATCATATTTTTCATTTTCTTATATAAATCAGAATTGACAAAACCGGATGACCATTTAATTGAAACTCTTGCTCAGTTTGATGTTTGGAATGTAGTCCAGAGTAAAAAATTATTTTTTACTTCCTTACTAGGCATTATTGTATTATTACTCTCTTTTTTAATAATACCTGTCGAATTAGTACCCCCAGATATTATTGCTATAACTATTGCTATGATAATGGTCATTGTAACTTATTTTCAAAATGTAGATGAAAATAAGATTTTAAATAAGTTAGATTATCAATTAATATTATATCTCTTAGGAATATTTGTTATTGCAGGAGGATTAGAAGTTACAGGAATAATAGATTCAATTGCTTCTTTGTTGAATAATTTAGGTAGTAATTTAACGACTTTAACACAAATAATTTCTATTATGTGGATAGCTGCTATTTTAAGTTCATTAATTGACAACATTCCTATAACGAAAGTTTTAGTACCAATAGTAGATGATTTCATTCCTGAATCTGCATCTTCTGAGATTAATAAAAGATATTTTTATGGGCTTAGCATGGGTGCTAATTGGGGAGATAATTTGACTCCTCTAGGTGATAATATCCTAGTCATAAATTTAGCTGAACAAAATAATCGTCCTATAAGAATATTTGATTTTTGGCGATTAGGATTTATTACAACGATGTTTCAATTAATGATTGCTTCTTTATACTTCATTATTCTATTTGATGTAGTTTTCGGAGCTTTTTTCATAGGAATTCTTCTGCTAGCATATTTTTCTTTATGGATTTTAAATCATAAGTTTGAAATTATGTCTGATGTAATGGACAAAATAAGAAATATTATAATTGGTTAGAGATTGAAATGGTTCTTCATGATATTGAAAAAATATTGAAAAAAATCCCGGAAATTGAAAACTTAGCCACATTTTATAATGATGGGACTGTTTTTCAAACAACTTTTGATAAAAACAAGGTAAATATTCCTAAATTAGGAAAAGATCTAGCAGAAATTCTTTCACTATTTCGTAATTTACAAGAGAAAGACAACTTTAAAGCCTATTGGAAAATTGTTTATGATGCGGTAGATGTATCAGTCATTATTTTGAAATTAGGTGAACAAAGTAATCTTGCCTTATTCTTTAAACACGAAATATCTGATAAAGTATTGCAAAATGTGCAAATTCGAGGATATATCGATAAAATTCAGGAATTAATTGATATTGATCTGAATACGTTGATCAAAAAAGAAACAGCAAAGAAAAAAGATGATTTGAAAGAACTGGAATCCCAATTAGATAAGAAAAAGATTGAAAAAGAGAAATTAGTAACAAAAATTAGTGAAAAAGACCAAATAATTAAAAAGAAAGAGGAAATAATAAAAGAGAAAAGTGTAAAGAAAGAAATTAAGTTATTACATAAAGAGAAAACGAAAATTGATGAAGAAATAAAAAAAATAGAAAAAAAGGAAATCCCAAAGATCAAAAGAGAGCTAAAATCAAAAGATGAAGAAATTGTATAGTATTTGTTTTAACTATTTATTGGTTTACTTAAAGATAGGCCAAAGATAGACAACTTAATGGTTGATTTTACTGAGAAAGTAGGGATTAATGGTTAATATACTGGACATGCTGACTGGTTAGCATTACAATTAGATTTTCTAAATGGTATTCATCCCTTTTCTATTCTCTTATTTCTTGGATTTCTAACCTTAGTCTTAACAGGAATTGCTAATAATACAGCATCAGTAAGTATTCTTGTTCCAATTGTTATACCCTTAGCAATCACTTGGGAATAGATCCAATTTTAATTGCTCTTGTTGTAGCAATTGTTGCAAGTGTGGACTTCGCAATTGTAATTGGGACTCCTCCAACTATGGTAGCATACAGTACTGGATATTTTCAGTTTAAAGAAATATTTAATTATGGAATAATTCTTGATGTAATTGGGTTAATTATTGTTACTTTATTGGGATGGTTCTTTTATCAAAATGTGTTATTTTTGATCAAATAATCCAAAAAAATGAAAGGATTACTATTTAATTGTACAATTGATTCATTTCAGGAGTAAATTTACGATGAACGGTTACACAAATTGAAAAACCATATAACTATTCATATGAAATTTCCTATAAATTTACAATTTCGTGAAAGTGAAATTAGTTTGTGAAAAGTGGTTTGTAACGATGGATAAAATTGGAATTGAAAAAATGATTGAGAAAATTAAAATCTCAATTGATTCTTTAGCTCCTTTACAAGGTGATCTTTCTAATATCGCTAATGAGCTAGAATCCAAAGAAAAAATGCTAGAGGAAAGAGAAATCAAGCTTAAGGAATCACAAGAAAGGAATGTTGAACTTCAAGATAGCTATATGAGTGTTCAAGAAGAATTAAATAAGATAAGTTCATTATATAAAGAATTAACAGGTAAAGAGGATGCTTCAGTGGACATAAAACAGATATTAAGTGTTTATGTCACTTTATTAGAAAATGTATTCGAAGGAAAACCTCACGCAAAAATACTATTAATCTTAAATGGAGAAAAAACTCAGATAAGTCGTCAAGATCTTAATAATACACTTGGGTTTTCTGCAGCTATAGTTTTACACTCAATTCATGAATTAACAAGAGCTGGATTAATAGATTATGACGAAGAGAGTGAAATAGTAACATTAAAAGAAAGGTTATATTAATTCTTTTCAGTTTATTAAAATACTGCTTCTTCAAGAGTTTTAAGTTTAATACCGGTAATTTCTTTTACAATTTTTACTAAATATTGTGTATAGTTTTTGTAAACATTCATAAACATATTTTTGGTTATTTCATTTTCATTTGTTATCTTAGGATTAGTTAAAGCACTATAACATCTCAGAAGATTATGTAAAACTGATAATACCATGAAATAATAAATATTCTTAACTTCTCTTCCTGAAATTTTTTGGTACAAATTTTTAAAATGTTCTAAAACATCTTCTCCTGCTGAAGACGTTGCAACAATAGCAAAACCCAAATCATGTCTGTAATCCCCTACCATTAAGTTAGCCCAATCAATAATGACTAGTTTTCCTTCTGGTGTAGCGATTACGTTGTTCATATGATAATCTCCATGTAATAACGACAAGTTTTCAGTTTTTTCTTTGTTTTTCTCCAACCACTCTATTAAGGGTTTTAATTCAATAACATTATATTTAATTATCATCTCTTTAGGAAAACTAATAATTTGTTCGACAAATGAATAAGCGTTATTTTTAATATCAGGTTTTTGCACTTCAGGGAATTGATTTTTCCATTTAATGCTATGAAGATTAACCAATTCTTGAATAAACGAAGCGATTAATTCAAATTTTTCTTCATCTGATTTAAGCTGAAATAAATAATCAGAAGCTATCATCCCAGGTATTTTTTCCATTATCAAATAACTTCTTGAGAATCCTTGAGAATGTTTTTTCCAAGTGTAAGGTTTTGGAACAGACAAATTGGCACTATGAAGCTTTTGCAACGTTTTAAACTCTCTCTCCGCACGTTCAGTAGTATCTCTATAAATCCTTAATATTAGGGAAGTTCTTTCTTTTTCATTGATAAGGTTGAAACTAAAGGTTTCAGTATCAGCCCCTTGTAATTTTTGAAAATCATCTATTTTGAAGTTTAATTTATCTGCTTTATTCGATACTAAATCATTAATGATCTCTTGTTTCATTTCATTTGTGAAAATCATGATTTACTCTCCTGAATGAGAAATTTTCTTTCAGTTTAGATTTTAACGTACGTTAGTTATCAGAATATGGCATCTATAAAAGAAACTTATCTAGAATCGAATAAATTATTGTTGTTTCGATTAATTTTATTCATTAATATTATATTTGAATTTGATAATGCTATTCTAAGTGGTAAAACCAAATAATTCAAAAATATTTAATCCATCAATTCCAGCCAGTAGCCAAATTGCGTAAAATATGCTTAAACTAGCTATTGAAACATTCACTGTTCTAGTAACCCTTTTTGTACCCCATTTTTGTATCGGATAATTAACGGATATTCCAAATGCGATCATTCCTATAATCACTCCAATTGTGAATATTCCAACTCCCACGAGAATCCCTGTTAAATCCTGCATTCCAATTGTTAGAGTTAATAATATTAATAGTTCATCATTGCTAGCAATCCCATGGATGAATCCTATACCTACCATTGCACCATGATCTTTTCTTTTCGATCCTAGTATATGTGAATGGACATGCGTATGTTCTTTTTCAATATTAGAATCTTGAATTTTGTGTTTGTGCCTATGAATATGAATTAAATCAAACTCAAATGCTAGAGTGAGAATAGCAATTACAATTAACATTACTGGAACTAGAATATCAAGATTCGCTAAAAAATCTTTAAAAAGTGTTTCCTTGAATGTAAAAAGTATAATAGTGATAATTGAAGCGGTAACCATATGACCTAGTGCCCATGATAAACTTAACATTGAAGATCTTCGGATGTTAGGGGATCTAGTAAGTAATCCTGATACTGCGACTAAATGATCTGCATCAAAGGAGTGTTTGATACCTAATATTAGAGCAAATGCAAATAAACTTAAAGTTAATACTAAATCCATGATTAGCACTTATAAAAATATTGAAAAATAATTTTTTGAGTATTACTTATTATATAAAAAAGTATTACTTTTATATTTTGTGATTATCAGAAAAACTATAAGCTATCAAGCTCAAGCATATGTCCAGATTTTCTATTTTTTGTATTTAAATAGAATTCATTATGAATATTTGGCTTGAAACTATGTTTAACACGATCAATTACTTTTATACCATTTTTTTGCAATTGTTTGATCTTTTCTGGATTATTAGTCATTAATTTAATTGATTTAATACCTAATGCTTGAATCATATGGCTTGCTATATGATAATCTCTTGAATCATCTGGAAAACCTAATGCTAGGTTTGCTTCCACTGTGTCCAACCCTGAATCTTGAAGAGCATAGGCACGAAGCTTATTAGTTAATCCGATACCCCGACCCTCTTGTCTAAGGTAAATTAATATACCCTCCTCGTTTTCTTCAATTTTTTTTAATGCTCCTTCGAGTTGATCACGACAATCACATCGTAATGACCCAATAGCATCACCCGTTAGACATTCAGAATGTATTCTTACTAAAACATTCTCCTTTCCAACAACATTGCCCTTAACGAACGCTGCATGCTCCTTATTATCAGCTGTTTGGTTAAAAGCTACTGCGTTGAAATTCCCAAATCTTGATGGCAGTTTTGCAATGGATGCTATTTTAAGACAAAAATGATTATCTAAGCATTCGTGCACTACAGTTTTATCGATAAGATTAAAATAATCTTTAGGTATTGTTAATTCTGATGTAATTGACATATTTTTACCTTCAAAGTTGTGCAATTGCGATTGAAAAAATCAAATTATTAAAGGAAAGGTTTCTCAAAATTCAGTTCATTTTTATTAAAAAATCTGAAAGCATATTTAATAAAATGTCTATATTGTAGTAACGGAGAACACAAAGAACATTTTTCCAAGTGGTTTGAGTTAATACACAATAAATATCTAGTGTGTAAAGAATGGATTTCGAATAAAGAACATCTGATCGTATGAATTGCTATATTTGAGTTTTAATTTCCTAGATAAATAATTTTAAATATTGATCTCTAGTTTCTTGTATATTAATAACTCAGAACTTAATTTCAGGGGAATATTGCTTTGAAAATGAAAAAAATCTTTATATTTTTCTTTTTAATAATTTTTTTTCTACAAATAATTGATGGAAATTCTCAAATATTTCCAACACAATAAACAGAATTAGAATATAAAGTAAATCCAGGTGATTCGAAAGAATATCTAATTAAAAAATATTATATAGGTTTAGATCCTGCTATTGTAGGTTTCATCGATGAAGAAGGTAATAGATTTAATGTCACGTTTAATCCTAGCTTACGTATTAAGGTCCATGTATACAAAATAAATGAAACAGACGATATAGATATAATTTGGCTTAAATATGAATTTAATGAGAGAAAAATAGAAGTAACTCTTGGTAGTCTTTTTATTATACCAACAACAGATAATAGAAGTTATTGGAAAGAATTTGAAGTTGAAAACGAATTTTATACATTCAAAGATGATAACATAATTTATGAGAGGGTAGAGAATTCATCATCATTTGTTTCTTATACTAAGTATATACATAATATTAATGACGGCTGGTTGTTTTATGTCAATATAAAAACTACATCAGAAAATGGAACCATTGTCAATGAAATAGAATGGGAATTAGATTCAAATTCAAAAGATATTCTGATAACCTTAATAAGTTTATCAGTTGAGGTTATTGCTTTCATTACAATAATTTCTTCGAGTTTATTATTGGGTATTTCTTTAGCTTTTGTATTAAAAAAATTCAAAAGATATTGATATGGATTAGAATTTTAGTATGTAAAAATATAAATTAACAACTTATTTCATTAATAATTTATACTATTAATTATACAAATTCTATGACCTCAGCTAAAACGTACTGTGATAATTTTGGTATCAATTATATCTAACGATGACTCTCATAAAATTCAATGCCCTTATGGTCGTGATGTTCTTTTTTCTGGAAAAACTGAAATAGAAAATCAAATAGATAAACTTCACAGAGAACGTGATTTACTTGAAAATGAGCGTAAAAATTAGAACAAAATTTTAAAGAATACACCCGCAAAGAAAACAAATTACGTGAATATTTCATCAGAAGTCATGATACAGAAATGGATAGTGATTTTATGGATGTCAAACTGCGTGAATACCAATCGCGCCAAAATTAATTTATTTTAGATAATATCAAAATCTTAATTGAAGGTTCACAAAGTCCAGAATATTCTTATAATCAAATTTTAGATTTCAAGAATAAATATTATCTCGATGACAATACATTAAGTGATTTGATGATTGGTTCACTATTAGATATCAAATTTGGTCAAACTAGTTTAACTATTGAGCAAATGACAATGATTAAGAAAAAAAGAAAAGTAAATGTTTTTTTTGATAAAATTAATTTCTAATTATTCTGTATATTTATATAAATTCAAGTTTTAGTGGTTTTTTTAGTAACAATTGCTTTAGTGATAAGAATTTTTCCTCTGAAAATTCAGCTAAATCATCAATTTGTCCCCACCAATCACTTAAAATATCGTTTAGTGTTAAAACATCAATTTCGCTTAATTTTGAGTATAATATTCCGATTAAAGAATAATTTTTCTTTTTTAATCTAGTATCTTGTGCGGAAGTGTCTATTTTTGTTCTTGCAGATAAAAGACATCTTAATTCCGTATTAGGAATAGGAACGGGCAAGGGTCCAAATATTCCTTCATGATAAAATTCTCCTTGTCCCAAGACAGCAACATATAATTGTCCCATTAATAACAGGGCTACATCAACAAGATCTTTAGGAATCACTTCTTCGGGAACATGGAGAGCTATTGTCTCAGCTCCAAGATCTGTCAATTTCCACATTATGATTCCAAGCATATTTTCTTTAAAAGTGACCTTTTTTGTCTGTCTTCCCATACCCATAAACAAGAGTGACGTCATTCCTGTGGATAAATCACCTAATAAATATTTTTGTGATTTAATTTGCTCTACCAGCGTTAATACACTATTTTTCAGGCTGAATTTTGCTTGCTCACTAACAATTTGAATAACTCCCTCTAACAATTCATCAACCATGCTCCAATCCTTTTTTGACGCAGCCAGCATCGCAAAATTTAACTTTACAAATAGAGAAGTTGGAAATATTGGATTTTTTGATCCAATTTCATCTGCTTGAGTTAAAATTGACTCCATATTATCTAAATAAATAGGATTATTTGTCAAAATATATTTTTGATGATAAACATCACTTAGAGCAACCATATTTCTAAGTAATAAACGATATGGCCCTTTCTGTGAAGTTTCTTGAATAGTTTTGTAAAGAAATTGCTCAGCACTATTCAAATTACATAAATCCCGTTCATAAACACCTTGGATAAAATTTATCCATGCTCTAACTAATCGATTTTTTGAATAATTAGAACTCAATTCTTTTAATTTTTCCAAAGAAATTCTAGCTTCATCCATCTTTTTTTGATCTAGTTTTAATAATACATTAATAGCATAAATATGAAAATTGCTCTGGTAAGATTTGACATGAGCAATTTTTTTCTTGAACTCATCAAAATGCAATTCTGCTAAATTAAATTCAAATGTGTCATAAAATAGCTGTACTAATGTTCCATGAAAACCAACTTGTGCTTCTATATCATTATGATGAGCAAAATTTTCTAGTGCTTCATTAAAAAGAGGAAGAGCATCTTTTGTATTCCCATTAGTTGCTTTAATTAGTCCCAATCCTAATTTTACTGATCCTTTCACTGAGCTATCGCGTGGAAGATTCTTCAGAAGATCATTTGCTTGAGAATATGCCTCGTATGATTTTTCTAACGAACCCTTAAGATAATAGTTGTAAGCTAAATTTGTTAAAGAAGAAACCTCAGTTTTTACAGATAATGGTTGCTGAAGTGATAGTAATAAAAATTTCTGAGCTTTCTCGAAATCTCCTAAAATTTGATTGATTATGCCTAAATTATTTTCTGTAGTGGTTAATACATTGATATCATTGATCTCTCTTCCCTTAGTTAATGCTTTTTCGAACCAGATTTGTGATTCGTCTAATTGTCCTCTTGATCCGTAATAGACTCCTTTAATTTTATACAAATTTGGTAAACAGATTTCTAAATCATATTCATTTACGATATTCTCCAATTCAATAAATAAGATGTGAACTTTATCGTAATCTCCACTGAATATACTATTCCATGTTCTAGAAAAATCAATTTGAAATTTCCAAAACGGGTCAGTACAAGAAATACTATCGGGATTAATTTTTTCAAGATTAGGTAATTTCTTTTTTGTTTCATATTGATAATCTATTATGAACTTTATAAATCCCTCTTGATACCATTTGTGGTCAAAATATGATAAATTTCTTATTTCTATTATTCTTTTAATTCTTTCATCAGCAGTAGGATAAAATTTTTTGGAATAAAGTTTTATGAACTCAAAAGATGATTTGAAAAATGGATTGACTTCAATTTTTTCTTTTATAAGATTGATTATTGTTTCAATGTCCTTTATATGACCTAAGAAATCTAAAACTGCTATTAATTTGGTAATATAGGATATATTATCTTTTTTATCTTTAATGAGATCATTTATGTTTTTTATTGTTGTTTTAAGATTTAAATTCCAGTTTTTATTATATAGTAGTGGATTTATTCTGTTCACAACAAGAGAAACTCTTTTTAATTTTCCTATAAAACATTTTGGAATCTGATAATTTAACATATTTTTGAAAAGAAAAATAATTGTTTCATTAAATTAAAACTATAAAACACTTTGTATAATAATTAAGACAAGAATACCTTATTAAGAAGAAAAAATGGTTGAAATAATTCTAATTATTTCATTTCATAATTAATAAAATCTTTGTGAGAGGTACTAATCTGAGATACATAAAAACCCTGATTTTATAAATTCATGAAATTCGTGTAATGCATGGAAAATTGACCATTCAAATCTTCAAAAATTATTTAAAAAAATCTTTAATACTTACCATTGAGGTAAATCATTGTCTAAAAAACCTTCAGAATCCATAAACATTAGAATTTCAGCAAATTCATGGAATCTCTTAAGGAGAGCAAAGTTTGAATTAAAGACAAAATCTTATAGTGAAACTATTGAAAATTTAAATCGAAAACTTGGAAAATCAAGACCCCAGAAATTGGAAGCAAAATTAAATGAAGGTTTTGATGAAGACCGACACAGAGTTAATGTGAAATTTCCAGAAGACATCGATGAGAGAATTAAATCCTCTAAAAGACCTAAAACAATTATGGTTAGTGAAACTGCTCAAAGAATATTAGAGTCTATAAAAATTGACAGTCAATTAAGTGGTTATTCTTATTCTGACGCGATAGAGTTTTTAATAAAAGAAAATTGATTTATTTAACCTTTCATTCAATTGAGAATGAATAAAAAATTACGAAATAGATTCAATTGTGGATTTCTGGTTAATTAATAAAAATTGGATTAAAATTATTATTGAGATTAATCCTCCGAGAAAAGCTGAAAGCCAAAACAAATAAGAAACATCATATATTTCAGCGAAATAACCGCCAAATAATGGACCTATCACTCCTGCGAATTGCGCTGGAATCGCCAATATTCCAATAACTTGACCACGATATCTTTCTTTTACTATATCTCCTACAAAAGCGGTTAATGCTGGATGAATTAATGCAATAGCAATTCCTGCAAAAACAGGCATAAATAATATTTCTACAAAGGTAGTAGCAAATGATAAAGCCATATATGCTAAAAGATGAAAAATTCCACCTATGAATATAATAATACCACGACCAAACCGATCACTCAATCCTCCGAAAAAAATTTGGCCAATTGCTACAAATGCACCATATACACCTACGAAATAACCAAATTCCAACGGTGTAAATCCTAGATTATAGAAATAGAAAATAATTCCTGGTTCTATTACGATCCATGAAAAAAAATCTAAAAAAGAGATAATAAGAAGCATAAAAAATATTATTACTCCCCCCGAGACAAACATTGAACGAAATTGCTTCCATTTAGATTGATGAATATATAAATCAGAATTTTCATAATGCACAATTTCAACGTTTCCCTTTCTTTTTGTTTCTGGAACTAATATAAAAGCAAAAATAAGTGCGATAAATGATAATATACCTGATATCACAAATGGAAGAATAAATCCTCCAATATCAAATAGAATTCCACCTAATGCTGGTCCTATAATTAATCCAACATTGGAAGATCCTGTTAAAATTCCTAAATATTTTGCTCTGTTTTCTGACACAGTTAAATCCGTAATCAATGCTTGACTCACAGGGAGCAATCCTGCAACAGTAATTCCTTCAAAAATACGCACTAAAATCATACTTGCTAAGTCTCTAGCAAAAAAAGCATAGAGAAAATTACCCATTCCATATCCAAAAAGTGCTAATAATATAAAAGGACGTCTTCCGTACCCCCTATCAGAAAGTCTACCATAAAGTGGAGCAAATATTATTTGAGCAATTGCAAATGAGGCAATTAGTATTCCGAGTGAAATGCTTTCTCCTGCATTATTTTCTTGTAAAAACTTTGGAAAAACTGGTAATACAATTCCAAATCCAGTATATATAATTGCAAGAGAACCCGCTAGTACCCATACCGATGAAAGGGGAATATTAATATTCTTTGATTGCATTACTAAAATAATCCTAAGACAATAAATTGTTTTTAATTGTATAAAGAAATCGATAAGATTTTTTTAAAATTAAAAGAGAATATGTTAAATCACTAATTTAAAACATTTATTGTTTCAAACGGATTTTCTATTGGATTCCCTTTTGTAATATGCATTTGTAAATTTCTATGATCCATAATAATTGAAGCTATTGTTCCCACATTTCTAATAAGGGGATCAGGAACATATTTTCTACATATTGGTAATTCGCTATTATCGGTGTTCAAAAGAATATTTTTGATATCTTGAATAGTTTTTATTTCGTTTTTGAGAGCAAGTTCAGTAGCTTTTTCATGTCTAGCAAAAGAGCTAGATAAATCCTTTTTGTCAATTATAATTTCTTCTTTTAAATAATGGTTAGTATGAATATATGGATTTATAGATATATCAGGGTAGAGAACTCTAGTATTATGAAATTCAATATCAATATTGTTCCCCTTCGCATCAGTGATAAGTATATTGGCCTCTTTTCCTAATAAGGCATGCTTTATTTTATCTAATGAAGATTCTAAAGAAGGACAATCTAAAACTGCTCTTAGAATGATATGGATTGGAACACCACGTAATTCTTTGCTCCCTCCATGCATAAAATTCAAACAGACTCCGACTCCGGCATTATTCAATCCAATTTTTCCAATGATTCCAGGTTCAGTCATCATAAGAATAATATTATTTCTAGAGGTATTCTCAATTCGTAAAATAACTGAAAGTGGTTCTAATTCTTGAGACCAATCCCAATTCTGACCTGAAATCCCCAGATGTTTACAACTAATTGCAGTACATTCATTAATAGTTTCTGCTATATTTGTTAAGATTTCAGATCTAGCATTTAAAGCATATATCCAATCAGCGTCAATGTTAGCTCCTCTTGCTATACCTTCAATTTCTGCTCCATAATTTGAATCAAAATCATTTATGTGTTTTTTAAAATGCTGAACTTCTTTCAGAATAATTTCTTCATCCTTTTGCCAAAGAATTTTATAGAAATCTAATGCTTTACGTATTCTGTCAGAAATTTTTGATCCGATTTGGAATCCAATTTCTTCAGCATCACCCTTTATATTAATAACTGGAAATATTTCATTCATGATAGAATCAAAAAAATTTAATTTCAATTATGGCAATATTACTGCATATTATTGCTTGTATGCTTTTATTATTCAGTTGGTGTATTGAAAAATTAGCTATATTAACGACCAAAAAGAAATCCAATTCCTGAAAATAAATAAAAAAGTCCGTAAATTAGACTTAGTAGGTCTTTAGATTGTTGAGTAGCAACGATAAGTAGTATACCGAATATGAAAAACGTTAGAATTGCTGAAAATTCTGCAGAGGGACCACGCTCTGAATGTGGCGTCAAGCGGATAAATTTGTAATGTGTAAAACTTCTGATTAGTAAAATCGTTGAAAAAATTAAATAGGGGAATGCAAGAATTGATAATATACCTATTTGAAGATTAGTTTGCTCAAATTCAGGTCCTTGTAAACTTATAACTGAAATTTCAATAATTTTTTCTTTACTCATTGGTATAATGGGACTTATAAAAAATATCACTGTAGGTATAATATTTGAAAGTGAAAAAAAATAAATCTCATTGAGCGTAGCTTTGTAGTGTAAATAAAAATAAATTCTAAGTAAAAACAAAACTGAAATTGTTGAATAGAAACCAAGAAATAGCATATTTATTGCATTATCATCTTCATTAATTAAAAAAAAGAAGATTGACGCCGATAATCCAATTATTAATACAAACCATCCAACAGTGGTTCGCTCAGGCATTTAAAACTATTCTCCAGAAATTTAGATCAATTAACATCGATTGTTTATAATTAAAAAAGGTTTTTGAATAAAATAGTATAGAAATTCTGAAATTACAAAATAAATTAGCATTCTAACGAAAATTTCCAAATCGAACAATATCACTTTTTGTTCTTCGTCCACGTTTCAAAGATGGCGAAGGTGGATCGTTAAGATCAGGGTTTCCTATAATTATTGCACCAATCGGTTTATATTCCTCTGGTATCTTAAATTCCTCTCTTATTTCCTTTTCTTTTGATAATCCTACAAAAAGAGCACCTAAATTTAAATTTACAACCGTTAATAATACAATCATCACTCCCATAGCCGTATCTGTTAACCAAAATGGAACTGGCCAGTGTAATTCAGATTTATCAGTCCATCCTTTGTCTGGTTGGGCATAACGATCAAGATAAGTTTGTTTATGTGCAATTGGAATCATAATAACTTTCGCATTGTCAAGTGTAGGCCATTTACTCCCTATTCCCTTTTTTCTTTCTTCTTCAGTACCTAAGCAATTGAAATACCTTTGCACGTCATTATCAGTTTTTAATACTAATAATTCAATTCCTTGAGAAAAACCTGCTGAGGGTCCTTTAAAGAAATTTTGTATAATTTTCTCAATTTTGTCATCCTCGACCACTTTTTCAGAAAATGATCTTATCATTTTTCTCTTATTAATTACTTTTTGAAATTCCATTATTAATCACATATCAAAAAAATGTTTCAATTTTGTTGAATTAACTAGATTGGTCTTCTTTATTAGTATTGAATAAATTTACTAGAAGAAAGTCATAAAACTTAAATAGTATAGTGGTCACGTCATTTAAGTATATCCTCTGCTTTTATCACACGAGCAAAATATAATGTTAGATGTTCGAAACAAGATTAATTCTCTTAATTATTTCCTAATCAATCTTGATTATAAGATTGTACTTCTGGTTATGATCATTGGAATGTTTCTTTATTTTGGTACCATTTTTTTTGTGTTCATTCCTACAGAAGCGATTCTTATTAACCATGGTTATTCTATTTTTGATTTTCAAATGTCTTGGTATTATCAGAATACAGATAATATCCTGCAGAATTGGTCCGGAGTCTTAGACGTTGCAGTTTACCAGACATTAATGGATTACTTTTTTATTATTGGAGGTATGCTGTTTCTTGGATCAATATATATTTTATCAATTAAATTAACTTCTATTCAACGTCTTCGATCATTTTTACTCATTGGTTTTTGGCTTGTTGATATAGGAGCTTTATCTGATGCAGTTGAGAATGTTTTCAGTTTATTGATATTTTTAGATCCCCAAAATTATCCTAGTTCATTCGAATTTTTTATGACTTTTTTAGCCACCGTAAAATTTTTCATACTTCCTGTTGAATATGGAATCCTAATTTTAGTTATTTTACTGATTTTATTTCAGAAATTACAAAGATAAACTGGATGTAATTTTAATAATATCTGGATTAAAAAATTTAATGCGAATTAAACTTTTATGGAATCCCGCTTTATACTCCAACATTCGTTATAGAAATTCTACTGACAATGTCTCATTAAATCAATCACTAGAAAAGAGATATATTTTAAACCACGAAGAGAGCTATTCTTACTCCTCTAACAAAAATAGATAATCTTTCAATTGTTTCTTAAATTTTCGAGTATTACAGTTTTTCCATTGTCTGGAGCAAGTGTATTAGCTACCATTTCCATTAGTAATTCTCTGAAAAACATATCCATCTGGAATTCATTGTCTAAAAAGTTCATAACTGCAATATTTCCTCCATTATCTAACAAATAAAGACTTATTTCATTTGCTATAGATAAAGCTATGTCAGGTCTCACTAATCGCCAATTTGAGGATTTAAGTGTCAACATTACTAAAATAGTTGGAGTTGGAATCCCAGATTCTTTCCAATAAAGTCGCCAAGAATTCTTCCAGTATTTATCAAGTACTTCTTTTTGGATTATTTCTTGATACATTTCTTTTTTAGGCCAAATTAGGGGTTCAATAACCTCTATAAGATTTTCTTTGTGACCTAAAGATAGTAATGGAAGAGAAAAAGCGCAACTCGAACAACCTGCCCAACCGTAGAACTTTATTTTATGTGCTAATACAAAACTTCTCATATGTTTGCTAATTAACCATCACAATCCTTTTAATTAAATTGGGTGCGTTGTTATTATTGAATTAGTTATGTCTAGAATAAAATTGAAAGAACCTTTTTTAAACCTAACTAAACATATCTAGATTCTTCTGGGGGTTATGTTTTACACGAAAACAGTAAAAATTCCCTTAATATTACAATTTGTCTTCAACAACTGTAAAGAACAATTTAGATTTAACCGTGAATATTTCTTCTTAATATAAAACCATATAATAAAGCAAAAAAAGAAAGTATCCCAAATCCTAATCCAAACATTAATATAAAATTGTTAAATCCACTTAAATCAATATTAAGAATTTCAGTTGAACTACCAAGTGTAACAGTACTTGATAATAATATGGAAGTGATAATAATGATCATAGGAACACTTATTGTTATAAATATTCTTATTAAAATTTGAGCATTGTTATAATTAGGCATAATTATCTATTTTAGAAAATTAAATCAAAAAATTAAAAAGATTCTCATATTTGATTAAAGTAATTTGATTTTTAAATCAAGTAATACGACTGCTATTAAAGATACCATTAAAACTAAGACATTTTTTAACAAATAAACTAATTTAATAAAGTCATATTAGTAACAGAAGACAAAAATATTATAGATTATTTTATTTTCCCGGAAAATAATTTTATTACAACATCCATGCAATTATTCATAATGAAATAGTTTGAAAGAAAATATTCCGCTATATCATTAAAAAAATGATCATAATTTGAAAATCAAAAAGAATTTTAAGATTTTAATGGCAATAATGAAAAAATTAGGGAATTTTTATATTTATATTTCAGTTATTACATATTAAAGCAATATTTTATTATCTTAAATCAGATAACTATCAAGTCTAGATTTTTTTTACAAGGAAAAAAAGTTAATAATGACCAAATACTCAATGATCTCATGGAATGTCAATGGAATTAAATCAACCATTGACCAAGGGCTAATAGAATTCGTTAAAAAAGAAGATCCAGATTTTTTGTGTTTACAAGAGGTAAAAACCCATTATAAAGAATTAGATAGATTACTTCCTAATTATAAATCTTATTGGAATCCTGCTGAAAGAAAGGGATATTCAGGAACTTTGATTTATACAAAAATTAAACCTTTGAAATCAAAAAAAGGAATGGGAATAGCCGAACATGATACAGAAGGAAGAATAACTAGTTTAGAGTTTGAAAAGTTTTATTTGATAACAGTGTATACGGTGAATGCTAAACGGGGGCTAATAAGATTGGATTATCGAATGAGATGGGATAAAGATTTTCTAAAATTCATTATTAAATTAGATAAGAAAAAAACTGTCATTGTTTGTGGTGATCTTAATGTTGCACATAAAGAAATTGATTTAGCACATCCTAAACGAAATAAAAAAAATCCAGGGTTTACACAACAAGAACGAGATGGATTTAGTGCATATTTAGATTCAGGTTTTGTTGATACTTTTAGACATTTTGATCAAAGTCCTGAAAAATACACATGGTGGAGTAATTTCTCAAATGCACGCGAAAGAAATGTAGGTTGGAGGTTGGATTATTTTTTAGCTAGCAATAGATTAATGAATTCAGTGAAAAAATCTGAAATCATGAGTGAGATTTATGGATCAGATCACTGTCCAATAAAACTTGAAATTGAAATTTAATAAAAAAATAGGTAAATATTAGGAGACGAATTTGATAATGAAAGAATTCTTGATCAACACATTAAAACGACATTATGATGAAACCAGGGTATTATTTGAACAATTGACTGATGAGAACATAAAAGCTGAACCGGTTTCTACAGGGAGACCATTAGGAGAATTGTTATTACATATGATAAGAGCAATGGAATTTTACCCAATTGGAATAATACAAGAAATTTGGGAACCGTTACCATTTACGTTGGAAAAATATAGCACAATAAATCAAATTCTCTCTTTATACGATGAAGTAGTAGATCGATGTCATCAATACCTTGAAACCATTAAAACTCATGATCTAAATGAAACAATTTATGTGGATTATTCCAAAAGCAACGTTTCCAAAAAAGAAATATTGTTAGAATTTTTAGAACATAATGTAGGTCATAGAGGGCAATTGCTCGTGTACCTACGATTATTAGGGATTAAACCTGAAAAAATATCATTTAAAGTATAAAAAAACTATTCGTCATAACTAAATGTTTTTTTCAAAGCAAAGATTTTTTAACAATTCGACACCAAATTTAAACCACTTTTAATAATATTACAATGTTCGTCATTTAAATTGGAATTATTCTTCCAAATACTGTATTATATCTTGGAAGTAATTTATTTGTTTCTGTGGCCCACTTCTCGATTCCACCAGAAATATTGAATGCATTATAACCTAGGTTTTTTAGATATGCAGTTACTTTGGCTGATCTATTACCATGATGACAAAGAACACCAATATCTCTTTCCTTGGATAATAAATTCAAGTTATTTGGTATTGACATCATTGGTATATGAATTGAATTTTTAATGTTTACAAAATCAAATTCATTTTTTTCCCTTACATCGAGAATGATAAAATTGAATCCATCAAAATTCTCTTTAGCTTCGGTGGGAGTCATTGAATTAATAGAAATCATGAATTTAAGACATTTTTAAAATTTATAAAATAAGATCTTTATAACAATTTGGTTTCTAACTACTTATTATTAAAAAATATTAATGAAAGCAGAGCAAAATTTCATATAAAAGTTGGTGCTAAACCATTTACTATAATTCTGCAAACTCATAAGGGAATTACCAAATATAAATATGAGATACTACCAGTTGTTAGATCATAAAATATAGTTACCGTAAATTGTTTAATTGGTGGATTAAAATAGATGTTAAAGAAATTATTACCAAAATTAGAAGAGATCCCTTACCTGTTATTGGGTCTATTCATACTTTTTAGTGCTTTGTCAATAATGTGGATTAAGAATGCTATTTTCATCATCAATTATAATACAGATCCTGATTTCGTAATAAATTTTGCGTCTGCAATTGATCTTATACTTATTATCTTTGGTTTTACTACTGCGATATTCATTGTGGAATATAATAAAAAAAGAGAAGCATTAAAACAAAAAAGATTAGTTCTTCAAATTAAGGAAAATTCACCTTATTTATCCATTGATGACTTAATTTAAAAAATCTATTATAATAATGCATTCAAGCAGGGGAGATGTTATTCAAAATCATTAGTTTGTAGTTATGTCAAATTCACCTATTAGAGACTTTCTTATAATTATAGTAAGCAAATTGGACCCATTTAATTTTTTTTTTAATTTTCAATATGTTTTTACAGAATTTTTATTTATTTCTTCTAATACATCCCAAAGTTTCTTAAATTCAGGTAGAAGCTCCCATTCTTCTGTTTTAGTAACAAATCTTTCTGTATCTCCAATAAATTTATAAAAATGTACCTCACAAGCTCGGTATTCCTTTTGATCCTCATTCCATCTTGTAGTTTGACCAGGAAAAATTCCTGCTATCTTAAATCCCCATCGTTTAAAACAAAGATACTGGGTCTTATTATGCCAAGTCTCACAAAATGCTGTAAAATATTCAGCCCCTGACTGTTCTTCTAACGTCTTAATATAATCATCAACATTAGATACTATTCTATTCTCTTGATTTTCTTTTCGATATTCAGGGTGAATAATTCCTAAACTAAATTCAATTTGAAGATTTCGGTCATCCTTCCATAATGCCCAAGCCCCAATAATTTCTCTTTTTTCTATATTTTCAAACAATATCATGCAGAAGTTTTTCTCTACAGAGTCATTTTTCCAATTTTCTTTAAAAGCAACATGATTTTGATACTGTTCAGGGTACAACACCCAATCATACTTTAAAGAAGATCCATAAAGCTCTCCATAACATTGTCTCCAAAGTTCAGAAATGATTTCAACATCTTTTTCTTCTAAGAGACGTAAACCAACTTTACCATGAGACATAATTTTTTCATAAAAAGGCGGGACAACTTTTTTATCTTCAATTTCTCTTAATTCTGTCTTCTTACCCACTTCTTTAGAGGGAGAATATTTCTTCATATCAATTTTCATCAATTTACGATCTCCACATTAGAAACTTGATCGAAATTACAAATTGTTTTTACTTAAAAATCCTTTTCTTTCGCCTAACAAAACACATAAGGTAATTAAAGGATCGATTATTGTGTTATCAAGTATTTGAGTAATTATTTCCGATATTTTAATAATTTTTACCTCAGATATTTCATCTGGATCGACGACTTTGGAACTTTTTTTCAAATGACTAGCTATATACAAATGTAATCTTTCAGAGGAATAACCCGATGCTGGAACTATGGTCATTAATTTTTTAAAATTATTAGATGTATAACCTGTTTCTTCTCCCAATTCCCTCTTTAAAGCATCTTTTAATTCTTCTCCTGGATCTATTTTTCCAGCAGGTAATTCATATAAGTCTTGTTTGATAGCATACCTGTATTGTTTAACAATGATAATATTCTTATCATCAATAACAGGTAATATTGCAACAGCTTCTGGAAAATCCACTACTATACGTTTGGTCTCATTTCCAGATGGTTTAATTACTTTATCGACCAATAAATTGACATTTTTGACTTTATATTCTAAAAGTCTTTCGTTTAAAGTTTCCACTAACTAATACACCCTATAAAAAGAAGAGAATGATGAAAAGAAGCTATTCTTCTGATACTTCAGATTGTTCTAAGGTACATCCAGCCCCTATTCTCCGACCATTAGTTAGAAGATAACCAGATCTACAAATAGAATTAGCTTGTCTTAATGCAGTTTTTTTACTAATTAAACTAGCATCACGTGAATATACTAACATGGTTTTTAGTTCAGTCTCGTCTATTGACAGAAAAGCTTCATAATCTCCTGATTTAATTGTACCTTTGGATTCATGAAAGATACCCTCTTTGAAAACAAGATTTATTGTCCTGGTTTTCCTTAAAGTTTCAATTTCTACATCAGCAGTATTAAGAACTTCCTTATAATAACTCAAAAAAGTTCTTATATCTTTATTTTCCATCCCCTCAAGTTCTAAAAGCATTTTCTCAGAAATGTCTCTCCATGCTTTGCTCTCGTCTTCTTGACTTCCACTTGGATTACCCATCCATTCTTTCATTCCTCTCCATCTCCTTCGGTTTTCAATCACGAAATCCTCCATTCCTTCTATTGTAGGGTTAATCCCACCAAACAACTTTATTAAGGCATGAATTACATTAGAAACTAAATCATAGGCCGACTCAGTTTCAATATAGGTATCAGCTACACTGAAAAGGAGTTTTTTAAATTCTTCAATCTGATTAACAACAATTTCCTTATTAATGAGATTTTCAGAATTAATCCTAAGTATTTCCGAATCTATTAATGATCCAGTAAACGTTTTTGACATCTCGAGACTTTGATTGTAAGAATCATCTTTATATTTTGGCTCCAAATACGTAGGTAAATTCACACTAAAAAATAAATTGATTTTTGGTAAAAAAAGAAGAAGAACTATTTTTTATACCTCCATGGATATTAAGTAGTAATTAGAATATATTTCTTTTAATAAATGATTAAATAATAGAGATAAGAAATAATATAATATAGTTTTTTATGATTTTACACATATCAATTTTTTAAAGGAAAATATTTTAAATTACATCTTCATGAAAATGCTATTCCAAAGATTATTTTACATTATTTCAATATAAGACAACAAATACTACGTGAATATTATGATGAGAAATGCACATTATTGGAAAAATAATCAAGATTTTGAAATATCAACAGATACATCAAAAATTGATATAGACAAACTTTTTAGATATTTATCGTATGAAGCTTATTGGAGTAAAGGTATTCCTAAGGAAATAATTATTGAATCGGTTAAACATTCCTTAAATTTTTCAATGTTATCGCCAAAGAACGAATTCATAGGATTTGCTCGTGTAGTAACTGATTATTCAACATTTGGTTGGTTAGCTGATGTTTATATTGATATGAATCACAGAGGGAAAAAATTAGGAGTTTGGTTAATAGAAACAATAGTAAACCACCCTGATTTACAAAAATTAAGAAATTTTCTTCTTTTTACTAAAGATGCTCATGCCTTGTATAGGAAATTCGGATGGAAAGATTTAGATAATCCGGAAATAATACTGGCCAAATAAAAGAAAATAGAATATTTATCTCCTTAATTAAACAACTTTGATTTTAAAATAATTATCAAAAAAGACTCTTTCCCATATACTTTTTGACCTCTTTCAATTCATTCCTATGTACATGAGGTTTTAGCTCTATTTATGTCAATCAAATTATTCCTTAGTATAGTTTCTTCCTAGAGATAAGTTAATCATACGAAACTGGTTGGAACCAAGGTATAATCCAGTGTTTTTATACTTACTAAAATAAGAGTTCTGAGATAAAAGGAAGTATTTAAACAATAATTCTGGTTATAGACGTTTAAATAAGAATATACAAAACCTGATTTTCATGGCACGGTTATATCTCCTCTATATTGCAGTATTATTTGGACCTCTTTCTGGTTCAGCTGTAATAACTCTAATTAGACCGTTTACTGAAACGTTTCAGGTTGATCTGTTTACGGCATCTTTAGCAATTACTGTTTATACAATTCCATTCGGGCTAACTCAATTATTTTCAGGTCCAATAGCAGATGCTTTTTCTAAAAAATATACATTAATAACTGGGTTAGCTTTATTTGGATTTACAACTATTCTTGTTGCTCTTTCTCCTACTATAGAAGTTTTATTCGTCACCAGATTTATTCAAGGAATGTTTGGGGCATTTCAAATACCTGTTATTATAGCCATAATAGGTGAATCAAATGATAAGAATAGAGGTGAAGCATTTGGTAAGTTATCTGTCTTTATCAACCTTGGATTAGCAGTAGGACCTTTTATTGCAGGTTTATTTGAAAGTTTCTTTTCATGGAGAGATTTTTTTATTTTGCTAGGATTATTCGGAATTTTGACTTCTATTAGTTTAGTGTTTTTATTTGATTACGAAGAAACCCAAAAGAACAAGACAGATACATTTAGAATGAAATCTAGGAGAACTTTATCATTTTTATATACCGTTATTAGCAATGTACAAGTTCAAATATTTGCTGTTGCTACAATGATTGGATTTATAGGTATGGTTACAACTTATGTTTTTGTTACAACTTTTTTAATAGATAACGGATATGATCAAGCAATTGCATCAATTCCAGTTACAATGGCCGGAATAGTGGGAATTTTTTTTGGAACATCCTCTGGTAAATCAGTAGATAAGTTTGGTCGGAAAACAATTCTATTTTTAGGAATGTTTGTGGCAATTTTTGCTGAAATATCACTAATATTACTTTTAGAAATTGATATATTTGATTTATTCATCTCTTCAGTTATTTTGATGTTAATAATTGGGTTAGCGAATGTCTTTGTTTCAGCTTCTGCAAATACAATTGCTACTGAAATTATTCCTGATTTAAAGGCAACTGTAGCTTCATACGCAGGAGTTCTACGATTTCTGGGATTTGCATTAATTCCCTTTTTTAGTCCAATTTATTTGTTATATGGATTTAATTCTTTGATGTTGTTCTCTGTCTTCTTGATCATAACTGGAATTCTTCTAATAATCCCCTTGAGGCTTTACAAAGTCGAAGAGAATCAAGAATTTTCTGATATCTCACCTTAGTCAAAAGATCTTTAAAAAATTCAATCTGATCATAACAATTAACAAGATTTTTCAAATTTTAAAAATGCAGTTAAAAGAAAATTAATAAGATAAAAGAAAGAATATTTTCAAAGAATCCTGTTTAGTGCTTTTAATTTAGAGATGACAGTTGTTGAGTAAAATTATATTAAAATTTTTAACAATTTCGTTTATGATTATATTTATTACCATTGGTATAGGCAATCAGAGTAGTCAAGCTATTTCTGACTCTTTAGAAGAAAATTTTAATATACAAGTAAATACTCCTGTACCAATCCCAACAAAAGATGAATTACATCACTACAATATATCTGTATACTATGAACCGTCGACACACTCAACCACCGGATGGACAAATATTAGTTTTTTAAATAAAGAAGCTATTATACTTTCTAACCTTATGTTACACCTCTGGGGAAATGATGTGGAAAGTGACTCAATAATTATTCATAATATTTATAATGAAACTAATTCGCTATTGAATTATGTCATTTCTAGCTCAAATAAATTAAATATAACTACAGAACCAATTCTACAAAATCAGCGATATATTATTTATATAAATTTCACAGTAAATCTACCAAACATTCCGAGCCGATTCGGATACTCTGATGAAACATATTTAACTCAAGCATTCGGAAATTGGTATCCAATCTTAGCTCTAAGAGAAGATGGGGGATGGAATTTGAATCCTTATGCAAATGGTGGAGAATCATTTTACAGTGAAATGAGTTATATTGATATAAAGATTACTTCCGATAATTCAGAAGTGATAGTAGGAGCGGGAGATTTACAAGAAGTTACTATTAATGGTAATGAATACACATACTATTATACAGCTGGACCGGTGAGAGATTTTACTTGGATGGCAAGTCCAGATTATCTGGTTTACTCTGAACTATATAATGGAGTAAATATTTCTTCTTATTATTATCCAGAACACTCCGAAAGAGGAATATCAGTAGTTGATGTATCGAAAAAGTCATTAGATTTATTTTCCGAAATATTTGAACCTTATCCATATAATTCAATGTCTGTTGGTGAAATAGACGCTTGGTTTGGCGGTATGGAATATAATCAACTTGTAATGATCAATGATATTTATTATAATGAAAGCGAGAGAGGGTATGATCGTTTTGAGGATGTCATAAGCCATGAGTGGGCGCATACATGGAATACTTACTTAACGGGTAATAATCCTTACTTAGATCCTTGGTTAGATGAATCTTGGGCAATGTACGCATCTAGCCTATATTTTGAAGAATATTATAACAATGATTATTATATAGGCAGACTTCAATTTATAAAACAAGACTATCTTGATTTTGCTTCTGGTTCAAATACTGACAAACCTTTGAGTTCTGGAATGGATTATTGGGATTTTAATCAAGGTACATATGAAGTAGTCTACGCGAAGGGTATGGTTGTAATTGATATGCTTCGTTACGTTATGGGAGATATTGCTTTTTTTGAAGCAATAATTGATTACTACGATTCTTTTTCTTACACAACAGCTTCAACAGATGATTTTATTGAAATATTTAGTAATCACACTGAAGAAGATATTACATGGTTTTTCGACCAATTCTTATATGATACAATAATTTTAGATTACGAAATTACAAGTGCAACCATGTATAAGAATGACTCCTCTAATAATTGGGATATTACTCTTGGAATATTAAACTATCATAACTCAGATTCACCTCCAATAATGAAAGTACCAATAAGTATTCAATCAAATAATAACTTCTACTTTGATGTTATTATTGATGAAACATTTAATGAAATCCATGTTTCGGTTCCACAAAGTTTAGGAAAACCAACTTTTGCTTATTTAGATTCTGATTGGCAGGTATTAAGAAAGCAAAGAACGATTCAATTAGTAATTACAGAAACTGATACACCTGGAGTAATCACTTCAAGTTCATTATCAACTTCCATAACCAGTTCAATAGAAACACCTACTACTCCCACAACAAGCCTTACAATAATCTTTATTCTCTTTGGAATAGGAGTACTAGTTTTAAGAAGGAGGAAAGGTAATCTTCAATAGGGTCATAAGATTACTCTATATTAATTTTTGAAAAATGCTTTGTTTTGAATAAGAAAAAGAAATGATTAATAATAAATAATTTTTTAAATATTTCCAAAGTAATTAGGTAGTTTAATAATTTCCTACTTTATTTTCTTAAAAAAATACTGAATTGTGTAACTATGAATGATGACAGATTATTTAATTCTATATCCTATCTAATTCAAGATGACCAAGGATATTCGAATTTATATTGCCCAAAAGTTGAATCAAAACCATTATCAATTTTTAATATATTTAATTCCATAAATACAATTGTAAATAACCTCCGAGAGAAAGATATAAATCCAATTAGCATAGAAATCTATACAGGTGAAATAATTCAAGAAGAATTATTGTTTCAAATGATTTATAGTAACAATTCAAATTAATTCTCATATTTCAATTCTATTATTCATCTGAATCAATAAGTTATTTTGGGACAGGAATTAATAAACTTTGATTTGAATTAATTATAATAACATAGACTGATATTATAATGCTAGCAATTAACATATACTTATACACAAATTGACAACTAAATAGAGATTAATCAAAAAAAAGGTTATTAAATTTGAAATTGGAAGAAATGGAATCAGTTGATCAATGGGAGAACATTATACAGACCAATCCAATAGTGATATCATATCATTGGGGGGCATGGTGTCGTTGTCCTATTTGTTTAAAAATAGAAGCGACTATGGAATAAATAAGTAATAAAAATGACGAGAGATTTAGTAATATCTTTTGTACAAAAATTGATATTGAAAATACAACTTTTTCTCAGTTACCACATGTAACACAAATTAGATCACTTCCATATATACAATTATATATTGATGGGCAAATGTTAGAGGGAATTCATGATTTTAATTCTCTGTTAAGCTTAATACAACAAACTTTAAATTTATCTGACTCAGAAATGGCTGAATTAAAGAATATGAAAAAAGAAATGGAATACTTACTTTTGGCTTTGAAAAAGAAAATATAATAATTTGTGTTACAAACAAGAATAACAAATTAGTATTGTTGTTGAATGCGTGTTTTAATTCGACTTAGGGATTTTAGGTAACATTGAGTCAATGTTAATTCTTCTGGTTTCACTAGACCTAATTTTCGATCCAAGGGTAATATTTTTAGTCCAAATATAGCAAATATTACGACTCCTATGGAGATAATTGGACTTAAATAATAAATAGTATAACGCCATAAATTTCAGCAATTATTCCTCCAGCCAATATCATCACAGGTAATAATACTGGAATTAGAGATGACATGATTAAAGCTGATATTCTTCCTTGTAATTCCTCAGGTGTTACAAGCTGCAATATTGATAATGCAGTTATTTGGATAATCCCCACAGCAAAACCCATTACAAAAGTTCCGAGATACATTTGTATCCAACCATCATTTGGAGCCGTTGCAATTATTATCATCCCGATTATCATTATTAAACTCGATCCTATAATGGTTCTGATCTTCGGCGAGGTATTAAGAGCCATTAAAATACTTACTCCTATCATGATACCAATCCAGAAAAGTGCATTAAGTATTGCTAGTTCTGAAGCTCCACCAGAATGATGTGCTGTCACTAATATTGGAAAAAATGCAATTAAAGGAACAGTTAGACTAAATAAAGATGCAAAAATAAAAATAAATGGGACTAAACCAGATTTTTTTATAAAAGAAACGCCTTCAGTTAAATCCTCTTTAAATGTCTTTTTTTCTTCCATTTTTTTCCTTGGTTTGGGAATATAAATAACTAATAACGCTAATAATGAAATGAAAAATGTGATAATATCAATCCACATTATTGATCCAATATTAGAAAATGACATGTTATTGCCTATCAACATTGCACCAATTGCAGGCGAAATCACAAGAAGAAAAGAACTGACCATTTGGTTTAAGCCGTTCATTTGTTGTAATCTTTCTTCTGGAACCATGCTTTTCACAATAGCAAATGATGCAGGAGATTAAAAGGCCTGAAAAATTCCTCTAAGACCAAGAATCAATAAAACATATTCTGGTTTAGCTATATTGCTCATAAATAAAACAATGAGGATGAAAGTTGCTCCAGCTTGAAGAGAATCAGCAACAATCATGATTTTTTTTCTTGACCACCTATCAACGAAAACCCCAGAAATAGGGGATATGATAACAAAAGGAACTAGTCCTACAAAGCTTGCTAGGGCTAAGACGATAGCACTTTCAGTGGTTATTGCTAACCAGAAAATAATTGCGAATTGAACAATTTGTGATCCTAATAAAGAGATAGATTGGCCTCCCCAAATGATCATGTAACCCTTGAGATCTTTATTATTTAGATTTTGTGCCGCTTTAGAGGAAATAGATATGTTTTCATTCATAAATTTCGAATACCCAAGGTAATTAAAAAATATTGATATTAAAATTAGATTTTCTATTCATGGATTTATGTAATTTCCATAAAAAAATCTTTAAATCTAATTTAAACTTATAAACTAATATAATACAAGCAATCCAAATGGAATTGCAATGCTATAAATAATCGATTCTAAAATGTTTTCTTTCCCAATTTACATTGTATAATATATTAAATCTATAAAGAACGCTAGGTAAACCTAATAATCTTCAAATTATGCATTACAAGATAATTAACTTGAATTCAATGAAAAATTAGTCAATTTCATTTTCTCTTAAATTTTATCTTATTAGAAAATCCTTAAATTGCAGAAGTGTATTTAGGGATTAGGAGTTTAAAAATGATAAGAAGGGAATATGAAATTAGTTATCTTCGATCAAAGTACGTTATTTAGTACATTAAACTCAATCTCTTTTTTGAAAGCCTATTTAAAGCAATCAAAATACTGTAGGTGAATTAAATATGTGGGATCACGAAATTAGACACTAAAGAAAAAAAAATTGTACGATTGATATCAATCAGTTTTCCTAGACAAGATCTAGGACTTGCGTCCGTTAGTCTTAAGAATTATGCCCTTTCTCAAGAAAAGGTTTCTGATCATTGGTCATTTCAAATATCACAATATGATCTTGATACTTCAACAGAAAAAATTTTTGAAGACCTTTCTAACATTGAAATTCAAATTTATGGCTTTACTGCCTATGTTTGGAATATGGAAAAAACGCTTGAAGTTGCTAAAAAGCTTAAAAATAAATTTCCCAAAAGAACTATTATTTTAGGTGGACCAGAAGCTTCAGGTATGGGTGTAGACCTTCTTAAGAATTATAATTATATAGATTATGGATTTTTTGGAGAAGCAGAGAAATCATTCAGTTCTTTTCTACTAGGTGAAAATTTGACTCAAGTCTCTGGTTTGATTTATCGGTCCAATAATGGAGTGGTTATGAATCCAGAAAACTTAATTCGAGAACTAGATAAATTACCCTTACCTTATGAAAGTGAAGATTATCGCTCTTTTCTGGATAATAGCCCAAAACCCGTTCGAGCTGCTATAGAAACGTCGAGAGGATGCCCATTCGATTGTTCTTATTGTACATGGGGTTCAATTAAGATGAGATATTTCAATATTGAAAAATTAAAACCCGCTTTCAGATATTTATTTAATCATCCGAACGTAGCTTCTATTTATATAACAGATTCGAATCCTTTCTTAAAGAAGGACCGTTCAGTTGAACTTCTTGAATTTATTATAGCAGAAAATGTAAATAAAAAGCGGGTTACATTCGAGTTAGCTCCTGAATTTGTAACCTCAGACAGAGTATTAGAACTAATTCTTGAATTGGGAAATGAGGAATTTGCTTTTGGATTGCAGTCAACTTCTCCAAAGGTTTTGAATCAAATAAACAGAAAATTTAATCCAGTCCTTTACAAAAATAATATCGATTATCTTAGAAAGCTTAAACCAGAAATAGAAATGTGGTTTAGCTTAATATTAGGGCTTCCTGGGGATAATTATTATCAATTCCTTGATTCAACTGAATTTGCTTTATCATTAAAACCAACTGGGATTTATTTTCATGAATTAGTTGGACTACCTGGATCGGAATTAAATAAAAATCCAGAGCTATTTGGTGTAACATTTATGGATGAAGCTCCACATTTTTTAATAGAAAATGAATCATTTCCAAAAGAACAATATAATAAGGCGAAATTTCTCTCATATCATATTTATCTTTTCCACCGTATAATTCATTTGCAAGATAAGATTTATGAAGTGAATGAAGAGAATCCTAAAACTCCGGATGTTGTTAACTTCTTCTTTGATCTTCACAAAGAACAAACTGAACAAAACACTGGATCACGAATTGTAGATTACTATATTAACTTCGTGGAATATCTTACTGATAATCTGGATTGTTTAAATGGAAAAAAAATAAATGAAATCACATCGTGGCAGTTTGAAGAAAAGGTTAATGAATTTGTAAAGGATTCGGAAAACTTACAGCGATTAGATTACTTGTTTGAGTCATTTAAGGAGAAAAATGAAGTATCAATTTGGACTCCCCTATCAATGTTAAAAACGGTCAAGGATTGAGGTCGAAAACAAAATGACTTATTCAAGGAAAGAATATGAGAATGATGAGTCCTATGTTGAATTATTAGGCTCTCCAAGGGTTTTTATGCATGAAATAAACACTTTACCAAATTTTTCTAAAATTCTTGAAACTGTTGATGAAATAGAAAAATACGAACGAGCATTAGCGATTGCAAGACCAGAGGATATAATTTTAACAAAGGTTATCCCAGAAAAAGCGTACCTCGATTGGCTGAAATCAGTGGGTTTAGGTTCTCAAAATTTAATAGTCCTAGATGGAAAAAATGACGAAACTCTGCCTGAAAGAGTGCTGAAAAATGGTACAAAAGCTAAAGTTGAGCAATTACTAGGTACAAATAAAACAAAAGCGGTTTTTTGCCCCTATATCGGTGGAAACCTTGAAAACAAAGCTAGTAAGTATTTAAATTTGAAAATGTATGCTAATACAGATTTAGTAACAAAATACGATAGTAAAATAAATTTCAAAAAACTTTGTCGTGAAGTAGGAGTACCAGTAGTCGAAGAAGTTATTTTAGAAGGAAAAGAGATAAATTCTTATTTTAAATTAAAGGAAAAAATTAAAAATATTCTTGAATTCAAAAATAAGACCGACACATTCATTATTAAAGGTGAATATGGAGCTTCGGGATCCACCACTCATATTTTTTATGATTTTGATCTATCAACTCTGAAAGAGTTTTTAAAAAAATGTAATAAAGACGAACGCTTCATAATAGAACCATTATACAAAATATCATCATCTCCTTCATCTATTTGGTTTATAACAAAAGATAAAGTATGTAAACATATAAAAACATCGAATCAGTTGCTTTCTGATGGCATCATTCATTCTGGTAATGAATTTCCAGTTTCATTTGATGAAAAAATGGTAGCTTCATTGACATTTAAAATTGCAAAGCGTTTGGCTGAAGAAGGATATATTGGTCCTTTTGGGGTAGATTATATTGAAACAGGAAATACCTTCTATGCAGTGGAGTGTAATCCAAGAGTAACAGGAGCAAATTATCCGTGGGAGTTAGTCAATTTACTGGTTCAAAGACACGGACCAATAAAAGCAGCACGAGCTCAAAATATCCATCTTTCTAGAAAAGGACTTACATTCAAAGATTTAAAGGAACTCTGGTCGAAAGTTTTGTATTCTGGAGAAAAGGGATTAGGAGTGATAATTCCATTTAATGTTGGACCAGTATCCTCGGGAAAAGTTACGATTCTAGGAACAGGTTCATCTAAAGAAGAAGTTGAAATTCTCTTCAAATATATAAATTCAATTGCGTGATTGATCCATTTTTCGTTGAAACATTTTTGTTTGATAAAAATAGAATTTGAAATAAACTGGAACTGATTTATTATAAAACTAATCTGAGATTAATTAAAATTTATAAAAAAAATGGATAAATTTTATTATTAAATTTTACCAAATCTCTTCAATATTATCTCTGTACATTGAATCGCCTTTTTTAACATTGAAGGCTTTATGAAATTCCTTCACATTAGCTAAAGCTCCATTAACTCTCCATTCAGGTGGTGAATGAGGGTCTGATTGTATTCTTAAGGCCATGGCTTCAGGACGGGAGTGCTGTCTCCAACCACGTGCATAAGAAAGGAAGAATTCTTGTTCAGGAGAAGTTTTTTCATCTTCAGGATGACCAATTTTTTGAAATTGCTTTTGTAATGCTGCATAAGCTATTCTTACACCACCAACATCAGCGATGTTCTCACCTAAAGTTAATTCTCCATTAACGTTAAGTCCATTGACTTCAAATCCTGAATATTCCTTAACAAAATATTCTGATTTCTTTTTAAAAGCAAGTAGATCCTCTTCTTTCCACCAATTTTTGAGTTCTCCGTTGTGATCAAACTTACTACCTTGATCATCATAGCCATGGGTAATCTCATGTCCTATAACTGAACCAATACCTCCATAATTAATAGCATCGTGCCCATTTGGGTCAAAAAATGGATATTGTAATATTCCTGCTGGAAAAACTATTTCGTTTTTAAAAGGGTGAAAATACGCGTTTATTGTATAAGCTGACATCTCCCATCTATTTCGATCAGGTTCTTTATACAAATCTTTGAAATCAATGTTAAATTTAAACATACGTGCTTTAATAGTATTTTCGAGATAGGATAGACTAGAGCTAGTTTCTAGGATTTTGAAATCATTCCAAACATCTGGATATCCAATTTTTGCTCGAAAAGATGCATGTTTCGTTAGAGCTTTCTCTTTCGTCTCTTCAGACATCCATTCTAAATTTAATAACCTTTCTTTAAGGGCTTCTTCTAAATTTTTAACTAAATCAAGGACTTTTTCTTTTGAGGATAGTGGGAAATACCTTTCTACATATGTTTTTCCTAAAAGTTCACCAACTGTACCATCCATCGTATTAATTACTCGTTCAAAACGGGGTTTTGGAGTCTTTTGGCCGGTTAAAATTTTTCCATAAAAATCAAAATATGTATTATAGAATCTATCACTAAGAAAAGGAGCTGCACTGTTTGTAATTTTAAATTTAAGAAAAAATTTCCAATCTTCTAAACTACATTCTTCAAATAACAGTTTAACCATAGTTTGATAAAATTTTAAGTTATCAATGCTGAGAATTGAAACATTTACACCAAGGAGTAGATTGAAAAATTTATTCCATGGAAATTCTTGGACTTTTGTTGATAAATCCTCAAGATTAGTCTTATTAAAGTATTTATCTGGATTTCTTTTTTCTACATTTGTGTAAGTTACTTCTGCTAATTTTGTTTCTATTATTAAGGATTTTTCTGCCTGTAACGTTGATGTTTTTTCGTTTGTCCCAATTAATTTTAGAATATTTTCAATATATTTTTGATATTTAGTTTTAATGTCTTTTTTTTCTTCTTTTAAATAATAATCTCGATCTGGTAAGCCTAGCGCTGAGCTAAGTAAATATGGTATTTCTTCAGAAGTATTATCAGCATCTGGTATTGAATAAATTGTAAAAAATGAAAATAATCCTTTTTTTTCGAAATCTACTAATAATTCAGGTATTTCTTCAACAGATTTTAGCTTTTCTATCAATGATAAATATGGAGTTAATGGTTTTGAGTCCTCTTTTTCTAAACGATCAGCATTAACACCTGATTTATAAAAACCAGCTAACTTCTTGAATTCTATCTCTGAATGATCTTCCTCTAAAATTTTTTTAATTTTCTTTAAATTTTCCTTATGAAGAATATGTGGAAGACCCCAAGATGACTGATCTTCTGGAATAGGATTAGTATCTAACCACTTTTTATTTACATACATATGAAAATCGTCTTGCAAACGAATAGATCCATCAATATCAAAAAGATTAGCATCCATAATTTTTTCTTCCTTTTTCAAAGGTTTTCTTAGAATATTAGCTTATAAATCTGAGTTTTTTCTTATTTTGATAATTCAAAATATATTGTTAAATCTTAGAAAGTTAAGTCTATAAAAAATAATAACCCAGTCATTTATTATTATTAGATCTCTAATATTAATCCCATGTTATGATTAAAACTTCAAGTTTTAATTTAGAATGGCTATCAAAATGTTTGAATCCCATTTTTAAGTACAAATTATATGCTGGAGTATTATCCGAAATTACTTCGAGCGTAACTCTCTTACCGTTGTGAAGTTTTATGTGTTCTAAAACATTTCTTATCAGAAGAGGAAATAAAAGAATTTTATTTAAATAGGTTGCTTCAATCTCCAGAATTTAGGCTAGCTGCTGATTCAGAAGGAAAAAAACTACTTTATAATCATTTCATTGAAAATATTTATTGAAAAATTTCAAGAAATCAATAATTGAAATTGACAAAGGAAAAAAGAGCACTCATGATTATTTTCCATTAACAAGCATTATAAATATGAATATGGAAATGAAAGTGTATAATCTCAAGCAGTATTTTAAAATTATCTACGAAACAAACAAATTCTACAATATTCTAAACACTTTAAATGAAGGATTTGATAAAGAGATAAAAAAGAACGCATTAGATCCAGAAAAAGTTATCGATGTTCATTTACATCTTGTTGGAGGTGAAGTAAAAGAGCTAGATTTCGAATAAAATAAAATTAAATATTTGTTTTATTGGTGATTATTATGAATAAAAATATTGAAGAAGTTACTAATCTTTGATTTTCCGAATTGTGGAATAAAAGTAGTTTGAAAATTCATAGAAGAGGTTATTATTTGGATAAATTTGTTAATGTATAAATTATGATCAATTTAAAAATGAAAGAATTTTTCTTTTGACTTTATTGCTCTTTAAAATATTACTACGGACTTGATTTTCAATAAAATATAATTCTGAATTTTCATTCTTATTTACAAAATTGTTATTTAATGTTAATTTTACCCAGTTCTCATTCTTATCATGAATTAATAGAAATTTTGAAGAATTATATAGTTTATCAGTCATGTCATAATCTTTTACTTTAAAATCAAGCTCTTTTTCAATTTTACTTATTAAATTATTTTTCATTGAGTCCGATAAATTCATTTTATTTGAAAACTCTTCAATTGAGTAATTTATACTCATTGGACTTGATATCAAAATGAGGTTTTTTGCATAGTTACTGTTATTACAATGTATAAGGGAAGCCAATCCTCCAAATGAGTAACCTAATATCGTATCAAATCTAAATCTCTGTGAAATTTTTTCGATTAATCGTGATACTTCAAATAAATTTGTTTGATTTCCTTCAGAGAATCCATGTCCAGGTAAGTCAAAAGAAATAACGTGATAGCCGTTATATACTAATGCATCAATTATAGAACGCATATGATATGGGATTGAAGACCAATCATTAACAACCAAGATACTTTTATTGTTCTCTTTTTTCCCAAATTCATATATTGCAATTTGCTTTTCTTCAAATATAATCTTGAATGCAAAAGCTTTACTGTAATATGAAATATGTCGATCTTCAATATCTAAACGATTTGGTGAGAAAAACATGTTAAATAGCATTTTGGTTGTTAATTTTGATGATACCATATTAAGACCTCTGAAAATAAATCCAGCACCAATTTTTGAGGAATGTTCCACATCATTCTCATTAATTGAGTTTTCTTTTATTAATCTAATCCCATTAATATTATTTAATTCAGTTTTTGTTGCCATTTTTACCACTTTATTAACTAACCAACCACTTGGTAAGTATAACTTGCTTACCTATCGGTTGGTTTATAAAGTTTTTCATTGATGTTTTTTTTTATAATATTTAGTAAAAAAATTCAAGAAAATTACATTAATTATCATATTTAAATGTATCAGATATTATTTGATCATTATTTAGAAAATATTGATATTATTTGCCATGACTTACAAAAAACAAGAAATAAATTTTTTTTGAAATTATACCAACTGATAGATAAGTTTTTAAATAATAATAATAATAGAATGATTAGATGATATAGGTATGAATTCATCAACAACATTATTAGACGATTCTAAAAAGTTGAATAATGAAAAAAACCTCTCTAAAACATCAACTAGAGAGAAGATTATAAAAACAGCAACTAAAATGATTAGTCATAAAAGTTATAGTGACTTGAGTTTTGAAAAAGTTGCTGAATTAGTCTTGATACCTGATCGTCAAAATAAAGGAAAATACAAATCAATCAATAAAGCTACGATTTTTCACTATTTTAAGACAAAATCAGATTTAGTAATCCAAATTATAAAATTTCGACGTAACCAAATCTTAGAAGCTAAAGAAAAAGAAGATTCTATGCAGTTAAATCCATGGGAGAAGTTAGAAAACTTTATTGATGTTTTTAAATATGTAAATGTTAAAGGAATTTGTCCTTGGACTTCCTTAAACGTAGAGATCAATGTTCTTCCTACTAACGTGAAAGAAGTTCTCAATGAAGGCTATAATTTTATGATTAATTGGTTGGCTGAAATTCTTACAGAAGGACGTGAAATAGGAGAATTTAATTTTACTGAAACAGCAGTCAATAAAGGTAGATTTATTTGGTCCTTAATACAAGGTGCATGGTTGGGATCCAGATTAACCAATGATTATACAATCTATGATAACATGAAAGAACAAATTAAATCTACTTTAAGATAAATTAAGAGAAGATCCGGTAATATCGAAACTCTTGAAAAAAAATACAATCCTTTTTTTCAAATTAATTAAAAATAGTGAATAGAATTACAATAAATAAAGAGCACAAATTTCAAATGAATTGTTGATTCATAAGAACAAAATTGATTTATTCATGTCCGAGAAAATCATAAATAAATATTAGTCATCCAAACTATAAAAATCCTTGTTACAAGTTTCTTTTATTGGAATTATTATGGTCAAAAACATTGAAGAAGTAACTAACCATTGGTTTTCGGAATTATGGAGTAAAGGAAATTTAGACATTGCTCATACATTTATTGATCCTAGCTATAAACCAGAATGGGTACAAATTGATAAATCCGGTCCAGAACAGATTATTCATGAAGTTAAGTTCTTTCGATCCATTTTTCCCTATTTGAATTACAAGATCATGGATCTAACCATCGATGGAAATAAATCATGGATCAAATATGAAGCAAGTGGAACACAAAAGGGAAATGCATGGGGTTTTGAACCATCTAACAAAATTATTAAGTTTGATGGTGCAACCATTCTCACATTTAATGACGATGGAAAGATAATTGATCGTTGGGGTGCTTTTTGCCTTTACGATATTCTAACTGAATTAGATTTAGTACCTCCTTTTTGGGAAATTCATAAAATGATTAATAAGAATTAATTGAAATCTCTTCTATAATATGAATGTTAACTAATTTTGGTGTTTAGATGACGAATCAATGTATTTTTTGTCAAATAATTGATCAAAATGCTGATGCTGCAATTCTTTACGAAGATGATGAAGTAATAGCTTTTCTTGATATTCAACCAGTTAACAGAGGACATACACTTATTGTTCCCAAGATCCATGTAGAGAGAATAGAAGAATTAGATGAAAAAGTATATTTAAGTTTGTTTTTAGTAGGAAGAAATATTTTAAAAAAAATTAAAAAAAGATTATCAAACGTAACTGCATTTAATCTTCTTCTAGCTAATGGTGCAGATGCTGGACAAGATGTCTTTCATGCTCATCTTCACATTATACCTAGAATTCCTAAGGACGGTTTCGGATTTAAATTTGGACAAGAATATGGAAAATTATTGAGTATTGAAGAAAGAAAAGAAATTGTTAAAGAAATTATAAAATAGCAATAGGTATTAAAGAATAAAGCTATTTGAGATCAATAAACTAATTCCCCTTTTTGAAATATTAAATATCAAAAGATAAAATTTATCTTCGGAAATGACTCAAATTAATATGATAATTCTTTTTTCTGGAAAACTATCAATGATCCAAAAAAGGCTATAATGCCAATTGCTAATACTATGAAAAAACCGCCTAATGGTAATTCTCCAGATCCTAATACATCAGATGGAACTAAGTAATAATGTACAGAAAAGTTCCTTAGAATTTCGTAATTTTCAGATAGTGCTCCAATTGTATCAAAAATCCAACTACCTATAATAAAAACAGCAGCTACTGGCAAAGCTCTTCCTGATTCTAAAAATAATGCACCTGCAAGTAGTGATAGAGAACCTAAAGTAAAAAATAGTAAAAATATAGCTATACATGCTAAGAATAGGTTTTCATAGTTAAAGGTTTCTCCAATTAAAGCTGCACTTAAAAAAGCACTAACAATTATAAGAAATGAAAACATGGCCATTTGTGTTAAATAAACTAAAAACTTTTGTAGTACAAATTGCCAACGTGGAACAGGATAACTTAGAGCTATATCAAGTGTGTTTTTATCAACTTCATTTGTGATAATTCGAGCTGGGAAAAAAATTACAATAAAAAGCATAATAAAATCAAGAATGGTTAATATTTCCATTGCCCAGAACCCTTCGAAAGTCGAAGGATCTAATTCCCCTCCAATTAATGCTTGGTAAAAAGGAGATTTTAAAAGTTCAACAAAAGCAGGATCGTTTATTACATCTTTAAACTCCGGCCAAACACCTGCCATCATAAGTCCAAGTGCTGCAATTGCAAATCCAGGTATAACGACTAATAACCATCCTTTTCGTAAAAATTTTGTATAAATGGTCAAATTAAAATATGATACTTCATATGAACTTTTTTCTTCAAATTTTTCTTGTTGTGTAACTGTCATGTTATTTTTTCCTCCTATTGGTAATATTGAAGGAATATTTCCTCCAATGTGGCATCTTCAATTGATATTCTATGTATACTATAATTAGTAATTAATTTGAGTAAATCATTTACATCTTCTTTAACTTGCAAGATAAATGTCTCTTCATTTATTTTTTTAGTAGAAATTACTGATGGTAATGATCCTAAATCATCAATACTTGGAAGGTTACCGTTTTTAAATGTAATTTTTACATGTTGCATGAATTTACTTTTAAGTTCCTCAACATTCTCAACCAAGATCATTTTACCCTCTTTAATAATCCCTACTCGATCACATACTGCTTGAACCTCAGAAAGATCATGTGAGCTTAAGAAGATGGTAATTCCTTGCTTTTTAAGATTCTTAATAACTTTATGAAATTCTGCAGTCATTAACGGATCTAAACCAGTAGTAGGTTCATCTAATATTAGAAGACTAGGTTTGCTCGCTAAGGCTAATAATAACCCTACTTGTTTTCTGTTTCCAGTTGATAAAGCTTTAATTTTGAGTGTTAAATCTACTTTAAAATAAGATTTTAACTCATCTAAGAATTCTACATCAATTGGTCGAAAATTATTGTAATAATCGATGATTTCATTACCAGTAAAATTTCCGTAAAGAGCCATCTCTCCTGGTACATAGCCTATATTTTTTCTTATTTCCAAATAATCATGTTTATAATCTAATCCAAGTACAGTTATTTCTCCATGTTGGATTTTCAAATATCCTAATATCGAGCGTATTGTTGTTGTCTTACCTGCACCATTGGGTCCAAGAAATCCGAATATTTCTCCTTTTTTAATCGTGAAACTTGTGTTATCTACACCGATTACTCTTCTACCAATAGTTTTAAAACCTAATGGAATTTCTCTTCCATAAATTTTCGTTAGATTATTGACTATAATGACATCATTTGATAATAATGAATCACTTCTTGTTTCGCTTATACTCATGCAATTCACCAATATTTATGTATTTTTTTTTTAATTTGTAATCAAATTTATCTAATATTAGAATAAATTTAATTGTCTCTGCTGATGACTTTGCGATAATTTCGCAATAGATATCATTCGTGCAATTTGCACAATAAACGCAAATATTTATAAAGGTGTCGATATAGTTATTTTGGTTCTTGTATATGAAAAAAAGGTAGATTCATTCTTTCAACGAAAGAGCAAATTTAATGAAGGTTAGAATTATATGATGATCCCATTATCCAGATTACAACTCTTTGAGGAAGGATCCTTTTTAAATGAACTAGCAGGGCATAAAATATTCCTGTATATGCGATTCGTTTTCGTTTTAATAATCCTGTTATAGCTTTTTTAGCTACGATATCTGGTTTTTGAACAGGTAAGAACCTAAATTTTCTTTTTTTTACTAAATTGAAGAATTCTGTTTCAATACCCACACTGACGAGAACAGTAACGGTTATTCCTTTTCTCCGATATTCTTTCCATAAAGATTCAGAAAAAGATAATACAAAGGATTTACTTGCACCATAAACGGCCATATTTGGAATAGGCATAGCACCTAAAACAGAAGAGACATTCAAGATATATCCCTTCTTTCTTTTAACCATCTCTGGAAGAAAAAGGTAAGTCATCTGAATTAATGCCCTGTTATTGATATTAATTAAATCTAAATATTGATTGAGAGGAATATCAAGGAATTCATCCGATAATCCAAAACCTGCATTATTGATGAGAACATCCACTGACAATTCTAGTTCATTCACTTTATCATAACATAATTTTGGACCATCCATAGTAGCTAGATCCTGAACAATGATAAAAACTTTACAATGACCCTCTTGTTCTAATTGAGTCTTTAATTCTTCTAATCTTTCAATTCTTCTAGCAACAAGAATTAAATTCAATTCCAATTGAGATAAAAGTTTGGAAAATTCGCGTCCCAACCCTGAAGAAGCACCAGTAATTAAAATCGTGGAGTTATTGAGCTTTTTAAGATTCATTAAATCATCTAAGATATTTCTGAAATTTTGTGGTTTAGTAGCGACAGCAATCTTCTTACTAACAGATTTTAGTTCTTAGATTAGATATTGAGAATTCACTTTTAATTTTACTTTATTAAAGGAAAAAATGGTATTTTTTTGTCAGAAACCGATTATTAATTTAAAAATCAATCAATATACAAAAAAGAATATATTTTGGATGGAGAGAGTCCCAGCCCCAAAAATATTGCTCATTTCTGAAAGGAGGGGAGACTTTCAAATTCTAATGGGCTGAATCTAAGTAAATATTATTTTTCTTCTTTAAATATATTAATATTTTTACATTAGTTACAATATTGGCCTTTATAAATTAATATCTGACTCTGTTTTTTCAAATTCTCTAGAAGAATTCAATGGATCTATTTTTTCGATATAAATTTCTACTACTTAAAGTAATATGGTAGTTGTTTTAGCTGAAATTTTAGAAATTTCTTTTTCTAATCTAGAAGTGACTCCTGTCACCTAAATTATCTTATTATTGATTTTTTTTAAGTTTCATATCATCTAATAAACTAAATCTGATCATTATTGTTAAATGCAAGTAATTTTTAAGGAATAATGGGATTGAATGGTCCAGATCAATGAATACAAAACTATTAATTAGATCAATAAAAATCCTTGAAATTAGAAAACCCGCTATTTCCACTACTCTAGAAATTAATCTGGTTGGATCTACTCTGTTTGAATCAATACCAATTTCACTTACAATGATTCTTGTTATTTTCACCTTTATATTAACATTAGTCGCACTTGTTTCTGAAAAGATTGATAAAACTGCTTTAGCACTAATTTCAGCAACTATAACTGGTATTATTCTATATATATTCCCTGCAAAAGTAGAGATAGCTGAAAATAAAGGGGAGGATATAACAACTACTTTCTTATTTGACCATCTACCATGGGATACCATAATGTTCATTTTTGCGATGATGATGGTGGTTACAATGGCTTCTCACTCTGGAGTGTTTCAGTATATTGCTGTTCGAACTATTCAAGCTACTAAAGGCGAACCAAAGAAACTTTACATAACCTTTATTATTATTACTTTTATAGTTTCTTTTATTTTTGATACTGTAACTACTATGCTTATTATTGGTCCTGTAACTATCGAAGTAATGCAAATAATTGGAAGAGATTTTCGCCCATACTTAATAGCAGAGGCGTTAGTAGCTAATTTTGCTTCAATACCAAGTTTAATAGGTAGTATTCCCAATATAGTTATTGGTGGTGCAACAGGATTAACATTTCTCCAATTTTTAGTAGTACTAGGTCCACTAGCTCTTATTCTTCTTGTTGTTTCAATTCCTATTTTGCTAGTTTACCATTCTAAACATCTGAATGTTGAATCTACTGAAAATGAAATAACAGAAAGAATTTTTCTCTTGGATCCAAAAGTTGTTATCAAAGATAGAGCTCTTTTTATTAGAAGTATCATTGCTGTTTTAGTTTTGATAATCGGGTTTACAATTGGACAATCACTCGAACCGAAAATTCCAGCTGTTTTAACAGCAATGGTTGCTATGTTGATATTATTACTTGAGCCCAATGTTGCCATAAAGAAACATTTAAAAGACTTACAATGGGGAACAGTATATTTCATAATTGGTTTATTATTTATAATACAAGCTATGGAAGAAATGGGAGTTATTGAAATAGCTGCTGGATTTTTAGGACCTATTGTTGAAAATTCTCCGGAATTAGGTACAGGCTTATTGATGGGCACTAGTTGGTTATTATCAGGACTAATCGATAATATTCCAGTTTCCGCAGCCTTAGCACCATTGGCTACGAATCTAGGAGGACCTCTAATTGCTTTAGCTTTAATTTTTGGTGTTAATGTAGGAGGATATGTCTTACCAATTTCCTCTCCGGCAAATATTTTAGCTATCTCTTATGCAGAAAAAGAACATTCTCCTATTTCATTTATAGAATTTTTCAAAATAGGTGTAAGTCTAGCAACATTGCATCTAATTATCGGATTCTTTTATTTTATTATTTTTGGATCATTCTTTGAAGGATTAGAATTTTTAGATTTAAAATAAATTTGTAAACTAATTAATCTCCCTAAAGTTCATTTTTATGCTGAAAAAGAACATTGTCCGAATTCATTCTTAGAATTCCTAAAATTAGGATTGAGTTTAGCGATATTCCATTTATTTATTGGACTTTTATATTTTATGCTCTATAGTCATTTTCCATCTAGAATTGCATACTTAAAAAGCTGAATTTAGAAATTCTATTAATTTTTGCTTGTTTTGCTCAACATTCACTACTGTTCCTCCCACTTCAACTGCTTTCTCTCCAATTCCAGAATTGAATTTTAAGTTAAGATATTTTAAGTTCTTTAATTTCTTAAGATTTTTTGGTATTGAAGTTAAATTATTACCTGATAAATCCAGTGCCTCTAAAGCAGTAATATGAACCAAACTTTCGAATTGTTCAATAGTGTTACCTAATAAATATAATTCTCGTAACTTTACCAATTGATTTATTTCTTTTGGAATTATAGTAATTTCATTGTCTCCTAAATTTAAGTCTATTAAACTTTTTAATAAAAAAATATCTTTTGGAATACTTTTAAGACGATTAGTACAAAGAAAAAGTTTTTCCAAGTTTTGGAGATTACCAATAGAATCAGAAACACCAGAAATTTTGTTATTACCTACTGTAAGTTTTATTAAGTTTATTAAGGTTCCAATGCATGCTGGTAACATTTTCAAATGGTTACAATCTAGAAAAAATTCCTTTAAATTTTTCAGTTTGCTAATTTCTTCTGGTAATTCAAAAATATGATTAAATTGAATGCTTAATGCTTCAAGATTCTTTAATTTGCATATTACATCTGGAAATTCAGTAAAATTGTTCCCACTAATATCTAATATTTTGAGGTTTTTAAATTGAGAAATTTCATCTGGTAACCTTGTTAGTCCCTTATTGGTTAGTAATAACCCAATAATTTTATAATTCTCTGCAATAAATCCAAACTTAGTCCATGAAATCTTTCCTTTAATTCTTGGAAGAGGTTGTTTCAAAATATCATCTAATTTATCTATAGCATTCCTATCTTCTTTCAATAGATAAGTACCATGATAATCAGGTATTTCCATTTGTTCAACGTTTGAATAACTATTTTTTACAATCAAAGATTTATTAGAGACTTTTAATCGATCATTGATTTCTTCAATCAATTCTTCAGTAATAATCAATTTCTCTGCATTGTCTGTGACCTCAAAATTGTCTAAATTTAATTTAATGAGCCATTCAAGAAGTTCTTCAACATTTTGGAATCTGAGCGAAGAAGAAATAAACTCCAATGGTATATCTTCAGAAAAAAATGAAATTGCTTCTTTAAAACGTTGCAATTTAATAATTAAGTTTTGTTGTTCTTCTAAAGACAAGGTAAAAACCTGTAAGGATATAAAAATAACTTATTTATTATGAGAAATTTTAAAATCACTTATCAATAAATAAAAAATTCTTTAAATGTAATAGGAATAAGTCATTTAATTAAGTTTAATTTTTTTTAAATTGTTTATAAATTAACTATTGTTTTAGATATTATTCATTCATTAATCAATACTATTCTAAGTAATTTTTATGAGAGAAAAAAAATGAGTATTTGGAAAGAAATTGTTCCTGGTTCCAATCCACCCAAACACATATTCGCATTAATTGAAATTCCTAAAGGTTCCAGAAATAAATATGAAATTAGTAAATCAGTAAATGTAATTTTATTAGATAGAGTGCTCCATAGTAGTGTAGTCTTTCCTCATGATTATGGCCTTATACCAGGAACTTTTGCACGAGATGGGGATCCTTTAGATATTCTAGTTTTAATAACCAGTCCTACCTATCCAATGACATTGATACCCTGCCGGCCTATAGGAGTTTTACTAATGGAAGATGAAAAAGGATTTGATGAAAAAATTCTTGCAATTGCTGAAAAAGACCCTATTTATTCTGAGTATGAAGATATTGTTCAAATTCCTCATCATTTATTAGATGAAATCGAAGAATTTTATAGGACTTACAAACATTTAGAAAATAAAAAGTATGCTAATGTTAAAGAGTGGAGGGGAAGAGATTATGCTTACAAGGTCATAGAAGAGTCTATTGAATATTTTAAAGAGAAATTTGGTGATGTCGCTAGAATCGACCCGCTAAAATAATCGATCATTACAATGAAACAACAGAATCTTTACCCTCATCTATCTTCTTTAATACTAGAGATTTGTTATTTTTAAAATATGACCAAAAAATAAACACTGCTAGTGAATAAAATATTGCAGCAAGAACAAATGGAGTTACAAAGTCATTTATACTCATCATATACCCTCCGATAAAAAATCCTAATGCGGAAAATATTGATGCACCAGCTTCTCTTAACGCTTCCATGGTTGTTCTTTCAGAATCATCAACTACTTCCATTGCTAATGCATCTTCAGTTGGTGCAGTTGCATTATGTGAAAATGCCCTAATTAAATAAAATATTGCTCCAAAATATATTGGTGCTAGAATAGGCATAAAAATTCCCAACGGTAGCAATATCATAAATGGTATACCAATTAATCTTGTAAAGACTATAGCATTAACCTTTCCATATCTTTCAGATAATACAGGCGAGATAAAATTTCCTAAAGCTATAAATAATGATCCTAAAGCGAAAATCATTGCTATCTCCATTGTTGTAGCTTTGTAATAGATTAAAAAGAATACTGAGAAAAAAGAAACAAACAATCCTGCTCCTAGGCCTACAAAAATTGAGTTAAAAACAAAAACTAAAACTGTTGGCCAATTTTTCACATTTCTAAAACTTAATCTTGCAGAAATATTATAGTCCTGTTCTTTTAAAACAACCTTTTTCTCTTCTTTCAAGAAAAATGCGGGAATTAATGATCCTAGCCATAAGAGAACAGAGATAAATAATCCTACTTGGATGATAAATATTGTTTCAGGACCTGTTACAGTAACAGAATTGTATAAAACGAATGCAAATACTAAAGGAACAAAACCCCCGATAAGATTACCACTCATACTGGCTAAAGTGGACATTCCTGAAGAAACTGAAAATAAATGCACTCTTTCTTTTGCACTGGATTGTTCATAAATGAATGGCCCTTCAGCAATAGTATGAATACTCATCACTGCTGATCTAACAATTTGCAATAAAATTATAGTTAGCGGATCTGGAAAAATAATTGCCAAAAGAATGGTCATGGCCCCTAGAAAGTCTCCAGAAATGAAGGACCACTTTTTGCCAATGTAATCAACAATAATACCTGAAAATGGACTTACTATACCTGATACAAGTGACCCGATTGCTAAAACTACTCCAATAAATATCAATGTATCATAATGAGTTCCTAAAAACATAATTCCATTCTGAAACAGGAATAAGAGATATAAATTAAATAAAATGGTTCTAACTCCATAAGTTAGTGACATCCCTTGAATATGTAAAATGTAAAGGCGAGCATTCATTCCAAATGAATTTATTTTTTCTAAATAGGTTTTTGGGTTCTGAACTTCTTTCCTTTTTGAATTAATCAGCCATATAGAGAGAAATATAATAAAAAAGAATATTCCTATCCCAGCTAATATTAAGAATTGATCAAAAATAGAATCCAATTGCCCTAATTGTAGAGTTCCTGCATCATTTGGTGTATCATGGGCATATACTTGTATGACACTTGAGAATGTTGCAAAAATTGAAATCAGAGTGATAAATCGTATTTTTTTTGTAATTATCAATTTAGTTATGCCTACTTATGGATAATTATTTAATTCTTAGTTTGTTAGAAATAAATTTAATTCTTGTTCTTTACAAATTTTATAAAATATTTTTTGCTTTTATTCTAAATCTATATGAAAAACTCAGCTTCATTCGACTGAGAGAAGAAGTTTCTATAAAAAATTAAAAAAAAAAGTTAATTTATATTAACTAATTCCTTTTCATGTTTAAGGTTAGGGATTAGTAATTTTTTTCCTCTTCTCCAACAATTATCAAAAGAAATCAGAAATCTTTTTGTTAGATCATCAATGCCGGTCACTGATGCAAATTCCAGTTGATTTTCATTGGTAAACATTAATAAAAGAGTTACATTATCAAAAATAATATAATTTTGGATAACTGACTTCGTGAGTTTTATTGACAATCGTTCATCATTTAACCAATCTTTAATTGATTCAGTTGGAAACCAAGAACCGTCAGTAATCTTGAGAGAAATATATTTATTATAAATTTCTTCCTGAAAAAGTATATCAACTTTAATATTATTTTGATTCATTATTTTAAAGATTGTAGATCGTGTCTTAGTCATGATATCAGTATTTAAATCTCTAATTGCTAATTTAAAAGAGCTAAGTGTATCTTCGAATAAAACTTTCAAAGCGTTTTCAATTTTTTCAGGAGTTAAAATCTTACCATAAAACGTTGAAACTTTTGATAATTGATTTGAATGGGTGTTTGTCAAATGATTCAATTCAGATATAAATAAATCTATTCGTTCATTTTTCTTAGAAAGTTTTACATCTAATCTATGAATATATTCTTTGGATAATTGCTCTATCGGTACTGACTTGTATAAATTCCCTCTTTTTGATTGACTTATTACTATTACAAATCCTTCATCAACTAATTTATCTAGAACATTATAAGTATGCTGCCTGCTAAGGTTTGTATTTTCTAGGAAGTTTCCTATTGTTCCAGGACCGTGAATTAATAGCTGATAGTATACTTGAGCCCAGGTTTTGGGTATGTCAAAGAAATCAGTTATTAAAGATAAAGGTTCCATTAACACAATCTATTGAAATAATCAATAAATAATTCAATCAGCAAGTATCCAAAAATAAAAAATGATCAAACCTACAATAATATTGATAATAAGGTATTTTTATGTAAGATTTTTTATCAATTGAAAATTTAACTCAAAATAAAATCGCCCAATTTTCCATAAAATTATTAATCTACAAGTAAACGGAAATGGATATTTTAAAGTAATTAAATTTGCTTATAATTATTTTTTAATTTGTGTACTGCAATTCATTACATGTCAAATTATTTTATTAGACAGTTAATCAAGACAGTTTATTTATAGATCAATTAGCTTGCTAAATGTATTAACAATTAACATTTTATCAAAAATTAATTTAAATACACCGTTGATCAGTACACTGGTATGCTAATGACTTCTGAATACAAAAATAGATTCTACATAGCTTCAGAGAAGTCTACGAAAAAAGCAATTGTTCTTCTACAAATGGGGGGTCCTAATTCTCTTAAAGAAATAAATGATTTTTTATATAATTTATTCATCGATCCTTATTTAATCCAGCTTCCTTTTTATTTAAGACCATTTCAATCAAAACTAGCAAAATTCATATCAAATAGACGGCAAAAAAAGGTAATACCCCAGTACGAGCTTATTGGTGGTAGATCACCTATTGTGGAAAATACAATAAAATTTGGATTACAATTACATGCAATATTTGAAGAAAAATACCATCCTATTGATATTGCAGTTGCAATGAGATATTCTTTACCAAGAGCTATAGATTCTGTAAAACTTCTAAAGAAAAGAAAAATTAATGAAATTTTATTAGTTCCCTTGTATCCACATTATAGTCATAGCACAGCAGGATCCAGTATTAAAGATTTTAAAGATGAAGCAAAAAAAGAAAATTTTTCAGTAAAATTAATTGAATTTAGAGATTGGGGATTTGAAAAATTTTATTTAAATTGGTGGATCCATCAAATAAAATTAGAATTAGAAAGAAGTCAATTAAAAGATACAAAATTATTATTTACAGCTCACGGTCTCCCCCAAAGTTATATTGACAAAGGAGATACATATAAAGAAAGCGTTGTAAATGCCACTAAGTCAATAATGGAAAACTTTCCAGGTATTGATTGGGAATTGTCCTTTCAAAGTAGAGTGGGTAGACAAAAATGGATGGAACCTTACACCAAGGATAAAATTAGGGATTATTCAACACTGTGTAACACAAACCTAGTTGTAATTCCTATTGGTTTTATCAGCGATCATCTAGAAACACTATACGAATTAGATATTTTATATCGAAATCAGTTCATCCAAAATAAAGATAACACATTTTCACGTGTTAAAGTTCCAAATGCGTCAGCCGATTTTGCTTATGGCATGGCTGAATTTATTTCATCTAAAGGGGATAAACTTTGAATTTGAATTTGAATTATTTAGATGGATTAATGGCTGTAACTTGGAAATTAAGGGATTTATCACAAGAAGAATTTGAAAATATTTCGAAAAACACTTTGAATCCAGAAGAGTTCCAAACTAATAATGGCGTTTTAAAGTCTCTTTTCATCCTAAAAACATGCGAACGTATACTATTTGTATATTTTAATTATAGCACTTACATTACAAATGAAAAACAACCAAATCAAGAATGTCAGACTTATAAGATTATAAATTATATTACAAAAGAGAACATTGTTCCAATTAATACATTACCAGTTATTTATAGAGGAAAAAATGCATTTAATCATTTGTGTTTAGTTTCTAGTTCAGTGGATTCATCTGTATTAGGTGAAACTCAGATATTAGGACAATTCAAAGAAGCTTTTAAGAAGCAGAAAGAAATCGGAATGATTAAAAATTCTTTGGAAGAAATCCTCCAATATGTAATTCGAACAGCTAAAAGGGTTTTTCATTTAGCTGAATTACCAAAAGGAAAAGTGTCAGTTATTTCAAATGTAAATTCTTATATTAACAAATGGATTTCTAAATTCAATAACAATGAAAAACCTACAATTTCCATAATTGGTACAGGAGAAATGGGTAGATCTGTATTAGGATATTTTAAAGATTTATCTAACTTTAACATTGGAGTTTATTCCCGTAATCGTAATCTGAGCTCTGAAGGACAATCTTTAATAGGTTTTCCAATAGGAATTTTTTCTGAGAACATTGATGAAATATTCAAATCCCAAATAATAGTATTTTGCTCGCAAACCAAAGAACCTTTTATATCTAAGGAATTTCTATCTAATTTAAGAATATCCATAGAAAGAAAAATTCTTATTTTAGATTTAGGTATTCCAAGTAATTGCTACAATTCTATAAATGATTTAGATCACATTCATCTTTTTCAAATGAATAATATGGTTAATTATTCAAACCAAAATTATCAAGATAGAGAAAAGAGATTACCCCTTGTTCAAAAAATCATCAGTAAAGAAACACAGAAAATCGAAATAAGAATGAACAAAAAGATTTTATTCCCACTAATTAAAGAATTAAGAGAAAAAATCCAAACATCAAGTAATCAAAGAATCGAAGAACTAAAGATGGACTTTACCGAGACTTTGGAATTCAAGAAGTGGTTTAAACGCACTATCGGGGAAGTAATGTTTATTTCTCAAGAGTTTTTGGAAAAGATGTTTATTTCTAAACAAGATTCAAAATCAGAAATCAAGAATGATTCAGAATTAGAAATTGGTGACCAATCGTTCAAATGGGAAGGAAAATCTCCACATCAACTAAATATGATAAATCTAGGAGGATTTGAAGAGTGAAAACACCTGTTATTGGTGCTAGAGGAAGTGTACTCTCAAAAAGTCAGGTAAACATAGTTATTAACTTGATAGAAAAGAAATTAAATTTAAAAGTATCTTTTAAACCATTAAAATCTTTAGGAGATATTGACTTAGTCTCAAAAATCAGTGATATTACTAAAGAAGGTTCTTTTACTAGTACAATTGAGCAAGCACTATTAAAAAAAGAAATTGACATAGCTGTTCATAGTTTTAAAGATTTACCAACTGTGAATTCTAACAAATTGCGTATTTGTGCAGTATTACCTCGCAATAGTCCCAAAGATTTATTAATCATCTACAAAGAAAGTTTAAGATATGATGAAAACGGTAGTTGGAAAATTACAAATGGATCAAGAATAGCAACAGGTTCAGAGCGAAGAAGATCTCAGCTATTGAATGAATTTCCAAATGTAACAACTCCTGATATAAGAGGAAATGTTAATACACGTATTAAAAAACTATTATCAGGAATTTATGATGGAATAATAATGGCGGAAGCTGTTTTTGAGCGAATTCAAATTGAAATACCAGAAAACATTATTAAAATTCCTTTACCATTAGAAAAATACCCAACATCACCAGCTCAAGGAGCAATATGCCTACAAATGGAAGAAGATCATGCACTTTTAGATATTGTAAGTACATTAAATGATCCTTTGACAGAAAAGGCCGTAAATCTCGAAAGAGAGATATTAGCTTCACTTGGTGGAGGTTGTCAACTACCTTTAGGTGTTACAATTATAAAAAGTGAGGGAATGTGGAAAGTATCTTTAAGTATAGCTCATTCTGATTGGAAATTACACAAACAGCCTAATCTTACTAGAATATTTCTTGAAACAGTTGATTTTAAGAGTATTAAAGAAAAAATCCTTAATAATATTAATTACATTAGTATTCCAGATAAAAATTTAGATAAGAAGTCAATTCTTTTAGTTGGTTCAAAAACCACTACTGATTCATACTCTTTTCCAATAATGACGATGGGAGCTAACGTTCAGTCTCTTAATTTCTTTGATTACTCTGAAATATGGTCAAAGGAGTTTATAAAAAATCATAAATCTGAATGGGAAAAAGCTGATTGGATCATAATATCTTCAAAAAGGGCGATTCCTGCGTTAATATCTTTCCAAAAGATATTTCCTAAAAAAAATGTTCAAGTAGCTACTATTGGTGGAAATACGGCACGAATTCTTCAATCGAAAGGACTTTCTGTTCATATAATTTCAAAAGAAGGAACAGCTAAGTCATTGATTTCAGATATGAAAAAAATAGTTAAGAAAGAGCAATCACTTCTCATTTTAGGAGCAAAAAATCTAATAAAAGATTTAACATCAGAATTAACTAAAATTGAAAATGAATTTTTTTCTATTCCCGTCTATGAAGCAATACCAATTAATTCTTTTGATGGAATAACTCTCAAAGAAGAATATGATTATACAATATTTTTTAGTTCAAATCACGTTAAAACATTTTTTGATAAATTTTCAAATGTTTCAAGTAAAAATTGGGTTGCTATAGGTCCTACAACTGCTAAAACGTTAACAGATTCTGGAATTTCTAATCCAAAAACTGCTACCCAGCGATCATTGAATGGAATATTGGAGGTTATAACTTGAAATTAACTAAAAGACCTAGAAGGTTACGAAATTCAGCAATTCTTAGAGAAGCAACTTCAGAAGTCAATCTAAATAAAGAAAAATTAATTATGCCGATTTTTTTAACCACTGGTGAAAAAATTAAGAAAGAAATTTCTGCAATGCCTGGAATATTTCATTATTCAATCGATGAGGCCATAAAACAAATTCAAAATTATATCCAACTAGGAATTAATAAAATTCTTTTATTTGGCAATCCAGATCAGAAAGATCAGGAAGGAATTGGAGCTACTCTTAAAGATGGTATAATCCCTGAGGCTATTCAAAAAATTAAAAACGAATTTGGAAATACTATTTACGTGATAGCTGATGTATGCCTTTGTCCTTATACAACTCATGGACACTGCGGAGTCCCTAATGAATCAGGGATAATTTCAAATGATGAATCAGTAGAGACCATATCTGAAGCAGCTCTTACTTATGCAACAGCAGGATGTGATATGGTAGCACCAAGCGATATGATGGATGGTAGGATTCAAGCTATTAGAGAAAAACTAGATGAACACGGATTCCAAAATATTCCTATACTAAGCTATTCAGTGAAATTTGCTAGTTCCTATTATGGCCCTTTTCGAGAAGCAGTGGACAGCTCTCCAAAGTTTGGAGATCGAAAAACCTATCAGCTTTCACCAAATAATGCCAGATTAGCTTTAAGAGAAGTTACTTTGGATGAAGAGGAAGGAGCAGATTTAATTATGATAAAGCCTGCTTTAGCTTATCTTGATATTATATTACAAGTAAGACAATTAACAAAACTTCCAATAGTCGCATATAATGTTAGTGGTGAGTATTCAATGGTTAAAATAGCAGGAAAAGCAGGGTTAATTGATGAAAAACTTGTAGCAATGGAGAATCTTACCGCAATTCTTAGAGCTGGAGCAGATCTGATAATATCTTACCATACAATTGATCTAGTTGAGAGTGGAGTATTAAAATGAGTTCAAATATGGATTTACTCGATAGAGCTAAAAAAGTAATGCCTGGTGGAGTTAGTTCGCCTGTTAGAGCATTTAAAGCTGTTGGTGGTTTTCCAAAAATTATTAAAAAAGCTTCAGGAGCTAAAATTTATGACATTGATGGCAATGAATTCATAGATTATTGTATGTCCTTTGGACCGTTGATCGCAGGACATGCTCACCCCAAAATAGTTAAAGCTATTCAAAAAACTGTAGAGAATGGAACCAGTTTTGGAGCAACTAATCAACAAGAAATTATTTTAGCGGAAAGAATTGTTCAGAATCATCCATCTGCTGATTGGGTTCGGTTTGTAAACAGTGGTACAGAAGCAGTCATGTCTGCAATCCGTTTGGCTAGGACAGCAACAAAGCGGGATATTATTATAAAATTTGATGGATGCTACCATGGCCACACGGACGCACTATTAGTAAAAGCAGGAAGTGGACTAGCAACTTTTGGAATTATTGATAGTGATGGAGTTCCTGAATCAATTAGTAAGCACACTATCGTTTTACCACTGGGTGATATTTCAAGATTTAGATCTATTATGCAAGAATTTGAAAATTATATCGCTGCTGTTATAATTGAGGGTATTCCTGCTAATAATGGATTATTAATACAAACTAAAGAGTTTATGAAATCAATTGAGTCTATTGCTCATCAATATGGTGCTTTATTAATTCTTGACGAGGTCATAACTGGATTTAGGATCGGTTTTGAGGGTGCCACAGGTTATTATAATCTGAAACCTGATATTATTACTCTAGGAAAGATAATTGGAGGAGGATTACCTATTGGCGCGTATTGTGGAAAAATTGAACTTATGGACCTAATATCTCCATTGGGATCAATGTACCAAGCTGGTACATTAAGTGGTAATCCATTAGCAGTAGTAGCAGGGAATACTATGCTTGATATTATCCAATCGACTAGTAGTTTTTATTCTGATCTAGAATCAAAAACTCTAAACTTTGCTAAGAATTTGAAACGCATTTTTGATGAGCAGGGAATACCGGTTAACATACCCGCAATTGCATCATTATTTTGGGTAGTACAACAAGAAAATATTCCTAATTCTTCATCAGAAATTTCAAATTCAGCTATTAATTATTATTCAAAATTTCATAAGAAATCCATGGACAAAGGACTATATTTACCTCCAAGTGCTTATGAAGTGTGGTTTTTGTCTTCAAGTCATGATTCGACCACTTTAGATGTTACATTAAGTAAAATAAAAAGCATAATTGATGGACTTTAGAAAAATGAATGGAAAAGATCTGATTTTAAACGCTTTAAACTGTAATCGAGCAGATAAAATCCCAATTTGGTTCATGCGACAAGCTGGTCGGTATTTACCTGAATATTTAGAGTTAAGAAAAGGAAAAACCTTTGAAGAAATGTGTCAAACTCCAGAAATAGCAAAAGAAATTACAGTTCAACCCATTAATAGATTTGATTTAGATGCAGCAATAATTTTTTCAGATATATTAGTTCCAATTTATTCAATGAACCTTGGTCTTTCAATAAAACCTGGAATAGGCCCAGAAATAGAAGAACCAATTAGAAAACCCGAAGATATTAAAAACCTGACTTTACCAGATCCAAAAAGAGATTATCCATATCTTGAAGAAAGCATCAATTTAGTTAAGAAGGATCTAAATGGGAAAGCTTTAATTGGATTTTCTGGAGCTCCATTTACTCTTGCTTCTTATTTAATTGAAGGAAAATCAACTCGTGATGCTTTAGTAACTAAAGCATTTGCATTGACATATCCAGATTCCTTTCATTATTTAATGAAATTTTTGGTTAAAACTGTAGTTACTCAACTTCAGGTTCAAATTAATGCAGGGGTAGACGTAATCCAGTTATTTGACACATGGGCTGGACATTTATCTCAACATGATTATAATCAATGGGTTCTTCCTTATACCACTGAGGTTCTCCAATCCGATCTACTTAGCTCAGTTCCAAGTATACATTTTGCAAGAGGTGCTGGACACTTATTAAATAGTTTTGTTTCTAATGGTGCTACTGCACTTAGTATTGATACTTCATTAGATTTGAAAACAGCATCAAAAATGATTCCAGATGATATAGCTATTCAGGGAAATTTAGATCCAGCAACATTACTATCCTCTCCTAAAGTAGTAGAAAGAGAAGTCGATAAAATATTAATTCAAATTGAAGAAAAAAACGGATATATTTTCAATTTAGGTAAAGGTATTGATAAATCATCACCATTAGAAAATGTTCAGGCTATGATAAATACCGTACGATCGTATTCTTATAATTAAAGGTGAAAAAAATGGATCATAATGAATTATCAATCGAATTAATTGAGAAATTTAATGTTCCCATTCCTAGATACACAAGTTATCCCATGGTTCCGTACTGGTCACCTACCCATGGGAATCTGGAACACAAAGAATTTCTGGAAAAAGCAAGTAAATCATCAGATCCACTTAGCTTGTACATACATATTCCTTTTTGTTCACGAAGATGCTTTTTTTGTGGATGTAATGTAAAAATTTCGAACAATCCTGAGCATTCTGAAGAATACTTGAAGTATTTGATTAAAGAAATTAAAATTGTTTCAAAATATTTAGATAAAAGAAAGAATGTTTCTCAACTTCATTTTGGAGGAGGAACACCAACTCATTTATATCCAGGACAATTGAGATATTTGTTAGATCAAATATATAGTCAATTCAACATTTTAGATAATGCTGAATTATCTATAGAAGCTCACCCATCGTTTACTCATTTTGATCACATCGACGTATTAACTGATGCTGGATTCAATCGATTATCTATTGGTGTTCAAGATTTTGATGAACAAGTTCAAATGAAGGTAAATAGATTTCAAACTGTTGAGGAAACTAGAGACCTCATCGATTATGCACGAACCAAAGGAAAAATGAAAATTAATATTGATTTAATCTATGGACTCCCTTTTCAAACTATGGATGGTTTTTCAGAAACAATTAGGATAATTTTAGATATTAAACCAGATAGATTAGCAATATATAGTTATGCACATTTACCAAAACAAATTAAACATCAATCGATTTTTCCTGATGAAATTATTTTAAAAGGGAAGGAGAAATTTTCACTATTTTTAAAAGCAAGAAGCGAATTACTTTGTAATGGTTACAATCAAATTGGATTTGATCATTTCAGCTTACTGGATGATGAATTGTGGATAGCATACAAGAACAACACTCTTAGAAGAAATTTTATGGGATATACAACTCAAGCTGGAACCGATCTAATAGGATTTGGATATTCTTCAATTAGTGATGTAGCTGGAAGCTATGCTCAAAATAGTAAATCTCTGAAAGACTACTATTCGAAAATCGATAAAGATGGGTTAGCTACAGAAAGAGGAATGGCATTATCTACTAATGATATTATTTGTAAAGAAGTAATAATGAATTGGATGTGCCAAAATTCGTACAATCCGGATCATTTACTAGAAAAATTTTCGAATTTTAATATCTCTGATCTTTTAAAAGATTTTAATGAAAATTTAAACTTTTTCAAAGATTTAGAATTAATTCGATATGAAAAAAAGGAATGGGTAGCAACAAAACTAGGAAAAATCTTTGCAAGAAATGTTGCTTCATCATTTGACCAATATTTAAAAAAGAAAGGATTAAAAGAAATTTATTCAAAGGCTATATAGGAAGAGATTATATGAAAAAAGTTGCAATAATCGGAGCAGGATTTTCTGGACTTTCAATAGGAAAATTACTAAAAAAATCTGGTATTCCACAGGAAGACATAGTTATTATTGAAGGTTCATCGAGAGTAGGCGGTTTAATTCAAACAACAGAAAAAAATGGGTATCATATAGATTGGGGACCACAAGGACTCCATTCCTCATCTAAAGTTGTTCAAGATTATATACGTGACATTGGTTTAAGCTCCCTATGTATTGGAGCAACAAAAAATGTTAACAAAAGATATTTAGTACATAAAAATAAAATAAAAGCTCTACCTTCTGGATTATTTAGTTTTCTAAAACCATTTGGTCTAATTTCATTTAGAAGCAAAATTCGATTTCTTAAAGAACCCTTTATAGGAAAAAATCCATCTGAAGAAAGTCTAGAAGAATTTTTTAGTCGCAGATTTGGGAAAGGAATGTCCCCTTTAATTAATGCCTTTGCCTCAGGAGTTTATGGAGGTAATCATGAAAAAATAAGTGTAAATCATGCATTTCCTTTTTTTAAGAAATTAGAATTAGAAAATGGTTCTATAGTTAAAGGAGGTTTGAATTATATGAGAATGAAAAGAAAAATGAAAAAAAAATCTCTTAAAACTATTGAAAAGCAGAAGAAGAAACCATTTTTATCCAGTGCAGAAAATGGATTCGAAGACATTATTCTGCATTTAACTAAAGATTTACCAATTGAAATAAACAATAAAGTCACAAAAATTACAAAAAAAGAAGATTATTATGTCATAAGTTCACAAGACAAAACTTTTGAAGCTGAAACAATAATTCTAACAATTTCTCCAAATTATTTGCAAAATGTTGATATTTCTTCACTAGATTTACCAATAAATAACCTGAGAACAATTCAAGAATCCACTGTAAATGTTGTTTCATTAGGTTTTGATGAAAAAGATTTTAAGACACCGCTTAAAGGATATGGATTCTTATCACCATCCACAGAAAAGAGATTCTGTTTAGGAATTCTATTTGTTTCTTCATTTTTCCCTTCACTAGCTCCTCCAGGAAAAGTTTTACTTAGATGTTTCGTAGGGGGAGTTAGACAACCTGATCGAGCATCCTTAGATGAATCATCGCTAGTCGAAGGAGTATTAAAAGACGTGAAAGAGTTATTAAATTGCTCTGAAAAACCAGAACTTATTCATATCGCACGAAATAATGGGATACCACAATTGGAAAAAGGCCATCAAGATATTATTGATTATAAAAATGAACTTGAAGATTTGAATAATGGATTGTATATTTCAGGTATTGGTTGGGCTGGAATATCAACAGAATATCTTATTAAAGAAGCCACAGCTTTGACAAAAAAAATTAAAGTGAATTTGATAGCGGAAAGAAAAAAACTTGAAATTAATGTAACAGCATAAATTCTTTTAGAGAATTCGAGAATTAGTTCAACTTTAAGTAAAAAGATTTAACTATTTACACTTTTTTTATGAATAAATCGTTGAGTGTTAAAAATGGAATTTTCATCATTACTTGAAAAAAGAAAATCTATAAGGAAATTTAAACCAAAACTTATAACAGAATCAATAGAAAAAGAAATAATATCTAAAGTTCTTTTAGCTCCTTCAGCAGGAAACATGCAGGGATTTAAGATAATAGCAATTAGGAATTCTGATATTAAAAAGAAATTATGGGAAGCATCCTACAAACAAGATCCGATAGTAGAGACATCACTTGTGTTAGTTTTTCTTGCTGACCAAGAACAATCAGCTCAAAGATATAGAGACCGTGGAAGAACTTTATATTCGATTCAAGATGCTACAATTGCTACAACATATGCTCACTTAATAACAGCTGATTTGGGTTTAGGTTCTGTTTGGATTGGAGCATTTGATACAAACAAAGTCCAAAAAATCCTTAATTTATCAGATAAAGAAGTTCCGATTGCAATACTACCAATTGGTTATCCGGATGAAGATCCTGAAGCTAGACCTAGGAGAAGTATTGAAGAAATTGTTCAAAAAATAGATTAGTTGTTATTTTTAATTTTAATTCATCCATATTGTTAAACTATAGTCAGCGTTAAATTACTGAATTCTTTAATTTAGCAATCTTACTTGCATCTACTAATATGAATAGTAATAGTTTGATACAAGTAATACTTATTGGTGGTATTATTTTAATTGCTGGAATATTAGTTATTAGTTTTGTAAGTGTTCCAATAGATTCAGGAGGTAACGTTTCTGAAAAAACATCAGGCCCATATAAACTGGTTAACTTAACTCATTCAAGTTTTTCTTATCAAGAATTGGAAGACAATATTAAATCTGGAGGAGTCAGGCAAGATGGAATTCCCCCAATAGAGAATCCAGTTTATCTTACAGCTGAACAAGGAGATGATGTTCTATTTGATTCGGATATTGTTTTTGGTTTCAATGATGGAAAAGGAAATGTTTTTGCTTTTCCTCAGTATATACTAGTTTGGCACGAAATTGTAAATGATAACATTGGTGGAGTTGATATTTCTTTAACTTATTGTCCATTGACAGGATCCGCAGTTGGATTTGTAGGTCACTTTTTAACCATTGAAACTACCTTTGGGACATCAGGAAAACTACTAAATAGTAACTTGGTAATGTATGATCGAGATTCGGGATCTTATTGGCCCCAAATACTTGGTGAGTCAATAACTGGTGAGAATGTCGGTCAAGATTTAGAAAAAGTACAACTTTTTTGGACTTCTTGGGGAAAGTGGCGGGATAGTAATCCTACAACAAAAGTATTGTCTGAAAATACTGGTTACAGTAGAAATTACGGATCTGATCCCTACGGACAGGAATATTATGAAACAGGTGCTCCATTTTTCCCTGTAATGGCATCAAGTGATTTATTACCACATAAAGCAGTAGTTATTGGTATAAACTATCAAGATATTCAATTAGCTGTTCAAAAATATGTTCTCAGAGAGCATAAAGTAATTAATACTAATATCGCTGGTGAAAATATAACAATATTCTATGACGAAGATTTAAATGTAGCGAGAGTCTATAAATCAAAAATAAACGATATTAATTATGCTTTTGAATATATTAATGGCAAATTTGTAGATACAAAAAGTGAAACAATTTGGACAGTTGAAGGTGAGTCAATTATTGGCAATTTAGAGCCAATAGTTTATTTTGATGTTATGTGGTTTGCATGGGCGGCTTATTACCCCTCTACTTCACTGATAATCTTTGAGTAATTGTTGATACAAGATAATTCTATGAACAAGATAATTTTCTGAATGATCAAATTCGTCATCATTTTTCTTTTAAATTCCTGTTTTCTCTTAATTTCTTAAATAGGGAAAATACAAAAATGGGGTAAATGAAATTTATAAAATTTTATAATTTTAACAATTCCTACAGCATGCTGTGATTTACTTTTATTATCGTGAAAAAGAAATATTTTCCTAGTAATCATTTCAATTTTTTGATCATTCGAAATAATACAACGATTACTATTAAGGAAATAATTATAAATCCGATTATTATATTATTTGATTCATTATTATCTTTTTCTAGTCCTATTTGCATCATTAAAGGATATTCGTCCTTTTCGAAATTTATTCCGTCCAATAGATAAGGCTCTTCTCCTATTCCATCATTATTTTCATCCGTTCCATTGTATTTGCTCCAATAATTTCCATAACCGTTAAAAGACCAAGTATTGTTCCTAGAATTAGAAAATGCTTGTGTTCTATTATTATTGTTATTAATGAAGTTATTCCCATATATTTTACTAAAAATCGTGTTATATTCAACTAAAACTCCATATTCATTGTTATTTTTAATATTATTCAAAAAAATTGATGAATTTCTAATTGCAAATAATCTTAATCCATTCTCTTTGCTATGAGTAATGTTATTATTTTTAATTGTTATATTAGTTGCACTGGTTAACTCAATTCCAATGGTACCTGCTGAATCTATTTCGTTACTAGAAATAATAGAATGAGAGCAACCAAAAACTAATATATTTTGTTTTTCATTTCTTGAAATCTGATTAGAAGTTATTGTTGCATTTTCTGAATTATCACAAAATAAACCATTATCTAAATTCCTCCCGATATTATTTGAACTAACTAAATTATCCTTTGAAGCCAGTAAATACAACCCTATTAGTCGATTTTCTGTAATTGTATTATTAATGGTTGTACTAAAATCATTTCCTCGCAACGACATCCCGAAATGAGAATTCTTTTCAATTAAATTGTTTACAATATCAATATAATTGCTTAAAGTCGAAAATAGTCCATTTCTTGTATTATTAGTTAATTTGTTTGAATATAAAGTAACATTTGGGCTTGTATCGATAAAAACCCCATTTCCCATATTATTTGAAAGGATATTATTTTTAATTTCTACTGAAATGATATTAACTCTTATTTTGATTTGCGAGAAAACATTTCTAATGCCATCATTCCCATTACCAGAAATATTATTACTTTCTATATAGCTTTTCTTTGAATAAATTAATGAAATTCCATTATTACTATTGTTTAAAATTGTATTATTGATTACAAACATGTTTCGTGTTGCATTTAGGTCTAATCCATTATTTTTGTTTAATGATATGATATTGTTTTTAATAAATATATTATCTATAATATGGCGACTTCTGTAATAAGATCCTTTAATTTTGATTCCGTGGAAATTTTCTTTTATGAGATTCGTATCCAAGCTTAAATTTTGGCTTTGACTTATATATATACCGTTATTAATCTGATTTTCAATAATATTTGTTTTAACTATGATATTTGAGCTACTGATTATTGAAATGCCATTTATTGAATTATAAAATAAATTGTTTTCAATAATAATATTGACTGAATTTATTATTGATATAGCAGAATCACTAAAATTTTGGATTTTATTATTCTTAATAATAATATTTAAGGAAATGTTTTTTATTAAAATTCCATTTAATGAAGAAAAAGATCCATCATTCGTGATAATGTTGTGTTCTATTATTATAGGATCATATTTTGTACCAGAACCCATCCAATTTTCAGTACTTCGAGTTTGTAATAATTCTTCATTTGAAGTAATCGATATTGGTTGAGAAAAATTCAAATCATTAATTATTAAATTATTTGAATTCAATTTATCTTCAAAGTGAGTAGTGTTTAAAGAAATTGTTTGATAATAAGTTTTATTATCCAGATGACCATTAACTAAAAAAAAAGAATTATTATTACCTAATAATAATAAAAAAAATATTAAAAATGGTATAAGAAGGCCTTTATGAGAGGAATTTCTCCATAAGTAATACATATAGGATTTATTCGACCTAGATTATTCTTAAAGGAAACTATACTAACAATAACACAAAAAGAGTTTTAAGAATTAATACCACTTTAGTTGTATGGAGTTCGGAGAACTCGTTGGAAGTCTCATCATTTAATGTGGGGTAGTTCACATGAATAACTGAAGAAGAATCATATTAATATTTAAAATTCAATCATTAAATTGAACTGATCCAATATTTGGAGGATAATTTTCTATTAAATATCTCATTTGATTTTTTAGAAATCAAGATTTAAACATATTTTATGAAATTAATTGTTTAATATTGGTATAGAAATATCAAAAGATGTAAGATTTTGATCAGATTTTACTGATATCTCCCATCCATGAGCCTCCACAAGATTTTTAACGATGGCTAATCCCAAACCAGTACTGTGTTTTGTTGAAAAGCCACGAATGAATATTTTATTTATGAATTCTTTTGGAATAGGTGATCCATCATTTTGAATTAAAATTTTATGTTTTTTCTTATAGAGAGTATATTTAATGGCTATTTTGCTTGGTTTTCCATGACTAATTGCATTTTCAAGGATATTAGCAAATATTTGATGGATTTTTTCTTTATCTCCAAAGATTGTTGGAAGTTCATCCTGTGTATAATTTATATCTTGTGTTATTAACGAGTCAGCGTTTGACTTCATCAAAGAATTTAAATTAACATTTTCAGTTTTATCAATAACTAGTCCTGCATCTGCAAGCAATAAGGATTTATTAAGGATATTACTCATGTTTAAAGCGTTTTTTTGAATTTTGTCTAAATATTCTGGTTTATAATCTTGCTTTAATAATTCAATAAATCCACTAATAACATTTATAGAATTATTTAAATCGTGTGCCATGAAATGTGCAAACTCACTCAATTCGGTTCTTTGTTTTAATAATTCATTCTCTATTTTCCTCAAATCGGTAATGTCGGTGCAAGAAACTAAAACTTTTTCAAACGTTTCTTTATATCCATCGGGAATAACCGAACGCAAATTAAAATATTGTGTTCCTTCTTCTGTAACAATTTTTATGTTTTGAGACGTAAACTCGGCCTTTCCTTCAGCAAAAGAGATAAACTCTTCTTTAAATGAGTTAAAGGAATTTTCATCCATTAATTTATCTGCACTACCAATCACAGCACTTTTGCTTTTTAAATTAAACATTTTCAATGTGGTTTTATTAACATCATCAATTGTAATAAGAGAAACACACTTATTCACTTCTTTAGGATATTTTTCAAAATACTCACGGAAATTTGTAATTCCTTCTGACTTTAATAAGTCAATATAGTTTTTAAATTCTGAGAAATCTTCCGACCATAAAGAAACTGGTGAATTTTCAAAAAGAAAATGATACTCATCAAAACTTTCAATTAGCTTTTTCTCTATCTCTATGTTATCTGTTATATCAATTAAAGAAGTTAATGCTTTTATTGTTTTATTACCGGTCGGAATTAAAATCAGATTTAATTTTGCATATCTTTCTTCACCGGAATTTGTAAGAATCATTATTTCTGAATTATATGCGTTTTCACCTTGATATATTGCTAATATCCCTTCTCTAAATGTCGTATACGTTTGAGGTGAAAATTTTTTTGTTAGATTTCCAATAATTTCTTCTTTCGATTTTGCATTAAATAATTTGAGATCTGCTTTATTAATCTCTAAAACTTTTACTAAATTAGCACACTTTTGCAATTCTTTAAAATTTTCTTCTTTCGATAAAAATTCTCTTAGATTCGTTACTCCAGAATTTTTTAATGCATCTAAATACTCAAATGCTTCTGTATAATCTTCTTCACGTAGTGCTATTGGTGATTCTTCAAACATCGTTCTATATCTGATCTCTTTATCTTTTAATTGTAATTCTATGTTTTTCCTATCAGTGATATCTTTGATGTAAGTAATAATCTTTGTTACTTCTAAATTCTCAATTATTGGAATTTTAATTGTTTCAGAATAGAAACTTTCACCCATTAATTCGATGAGTTCCTCAGTAATAACAACATCATGAGTTTTAAGAACAGAATTATACTCCTCTAAAGCTTTTTCTGCAAGAAATGGATAAATATCAAAAATGGACTTGTTAATTACGTTTACTTTTACTCCTAATTTTTTATTCCACTCTTCGCAGGCTTTATTTAATAGAGTAAACTTGAAATTTTTATCTATTACATGAATGGGCTCAATTATTGCATCAAGAGTAGCTTTATAATTTAATTCTGATTCAACTAACATTGCTTCAATTTTTTTCTTTTCTGTTTCGTCCCTTATTATACAAACAACTTCAGAACTGGTTGATGCAAACATTCGAGCTTCCCGAAACCGAATCTCTCCGCGAATAGGGATCTGATATCCGAAACTCTGAAATTCCTTTGTTGAAAGGGTTTTATCAATATATTCAACAAATTGATTACCTAATTGCTCTGGTAGTATTTTAGCTACAGGATGACCTAAAAACTCTTCAGGTTTTACAATGAAATCCTGTAAATCCCCTTTATATGATAAAATTGTTCCTTTTTCATCAAATGTTAATAATAAATCAGGAATAGCATTAAGCATTGCTTGTGTTTTTGATTCACTGAGGTGCAAAGCCTCCTCGGTTCTTTTATACTTTACAATGGATATAATTGAATGTGCCAGCTCCTGGTATTGGCTTTCAACATCACTCCCTTTTGTAATATAACCATCAACTCCAAGGTTTAATGCTTTTATTACTATTTCTTCTCTGCCTTTTCCCGTAAAAATGATGAACGGTATTTGTATATCTTTCTCTTGAATTTTTTTATATAATTTTAAACCATCTAATGAAGGCATTTGATAGTCTGAAAGTAAAACATCGTATTTTTTTTTACTCAACATTTCAATAACATTTACTGGATTAGAAACAGTTTCAACATGAAAAGAATAATTTTTGTTAAGATTTTCTTCCAAATATATTTTTGTTAATTCCAAAAAGTGTTCTTCATCATCTACATGAAGTATTTCGATAATGGGAGAAAATTCAGTCATTAAACTTTAAAATGATTTGTAAGATAAAAAGATTACAAGCAAAATTGCTTGCGTTGTGTCAAGAAATTATTATAAAAAGATTCCAATATTCAAAATTCTACAGAAAATTCAATGTTTTTGTTTGAATCACTCTTCATACTTTTATTATTTTTCTCATTGTTTAAAATTATGAAACTGAAATTAATTGAACTAAAATTGAAATTTGATTTATTAATGTTAGATGAAACCACATTTAAAACCTCTTTATTTTATATTTATCTGAACTGTATCTTGTACCCAAGTATATTCTGGAAAATAATAATATTTATAATTGTTATTTTGAATTTTCACATCTTAATCGTTTATTAAAACACTTTTCGCATCTGAAATGGTTTTTAATTTTGTTTTCATTATCTTGGAATATATTTTATTACTTTTAAGTGAAATTTCTAATTTTTTTCCATAATTTGAATAAACATAACGAATCATATTAATAGAAATAATAATAAATTAATTTAGCCAACTCAAACATTAACTGCTTAGTTTTCTGTTTGATCAGCCCATTTTTATCGATTATTTATTCTTAAATTATCGAAATATACTCGATTATACAGCTGTCTTTTTATATTCAAATTTCTCTTATTTTTCATTAAAGCACCTTTTCAATTTTAGTTTCCTTAAATTAATTGTTCTAATCTCTAACGAATGTTCATACGAACTATATCTTTTGTTATTGTTTCTTGGGTAGAGATATTCACATGATAATTAAAGATCATCGGATTTTCATCATCGTTTTCAAATGCATGTGTTCTTGTAAAGTATCTTCTGATTTTCTTGACAATTTTTGAGTTTACAAACATTTTACTAAAGGAAGAATATTCGAATCCATAATTTTCATTAAATTTACTGTTTTTTTCTTTTACACTTGCCATTTTATTCACCATATTGTTAAAAGCTCTTAATTTTTAACTCTAAATATATCCTCCCAACAACACCTTATAAACTTTCTCATTATTTTGAGAAAGCAATATCATGATAAATAGATTGAATTTGTTCTTGGCTGCGACACATATCAGTTGAACTTCAGAAACACTTATATATATTTGTTAAGAATATAAAATCATAAAAAATGGAAAGCTATGATTTATTATAGAAAAATCTATTATGGAGGAAATTTTTACTATGTCAGAAAAAAACGATGAAAACTCTATAGAGCAATCGCTTGAAATCAATTTCAAAGACAGCATTATTAAGCACCCCGAATTCATTAAAGTAATAAAAGATGAGAAAAGGGTAAAATTATTACAGGATGAAACTCATCACAAGTTAGTTGGTTATTTACGAAAAGGACCTATGACTATTGAAAGTTTATTTGAAGCATTTAAAAGGGATGAAAATGAGAAATCTAAAAAATCTATTTATCGCTATTTAAAAACCTTAAAAGATGCAGGATTGGTAGAACAAGTAGGTACAAGGACGAGCGAGAGTGAAAGCGGGGATATATCTGTTGAGAACCTTTTTGGAAGAAAAGCTAAAATATTCTACTTTTTCTTTGATGAAAGTAATATGATGAAAGATGGTGAGCAGAATAAGAAAGAGAAAAAAAAGATGGACAGAATTGGAGCAATTTTAGAAATTTTATTAAAACCAAAATATCCAGGTTTGACTAAAGAAAAAATAGAAGGGATATTGGAAACAATAGGCTGTTGGCAAAAAGATGAATTAGAAGAATTATCTACCAACGACAAGATAAGTGAAGAATTAGTAAATTATTTAGAGGGGTTAGACTGGAAAGAAATCAATTATATAATGGATACATATAAAATGTTTACTATCTTTCCAAGACTCAAAGAGCTTGATAATGAATTATCGAAGGAATTAGAAGCTCCACTATAAACTAATCAATTATTAATATGTAGAATCAGTAGCAACAAACCTTAAATTCCATACTTTCTAATTAAGAAAAAATACGTTATTTATCGAGTAATTCAGGGTTTGATGTTATAACATTCCAAGAGCATCTGGAATATTCTTTTACTAAAAATCCGTAATTATAAATAATGTAATTACAATAAATGTAATTATGCCAAAAATATATACAAAGAAAATTATTACAGTTGGGAATAGTATGGGGGTTTATTTACCTATTGAACTTAGGGAATTAGGGTATGAACCAGGGGTTGAGGTAAATATAGGTACTAGTGGATCAAATATTGTGATCACACCAAAATATGTTTTTAAAAGTCGAGTTAGAGGCATTAAAGATGTTAATGGAGAGTTAAGACCAATTTTTGTTCATAAAGATGATAAACAACAATCTTTGCGTTATGAAGATCTTCGAACAATTGAGCAAGGAAACAATTTGATTTCTTTTGTTAAAGACCAAGTCGATGATAAGATATTCATGTATTATGTAGTCTTGAATAAAAAAAAGGACGTTATTCAATCAGTAAGAGGAAATTATATCTCAAAATTAGCGATGCAAGATATTATCGTAGGAAAAAACCCAGAATATTATATAGTATAAGTTAAAACAAAAATTAATTGTGTGATATCTAATGAATATACCACAAATGCTTCCAACTGTTATGCGTGCTTCAATTAAGGCAGGAAGGGAAATAAGAAGTGCAAGAGGTTCCAATGTCCAAATCGACTTTAAGGGTGAAAATAATCCAGTAACAAATGCAGATCGAAAAGCAAATGACATTATCAAATCAACTCTAACATCTAATTATCCAGAAATAGGCTGGTTATCAGAAGAAACTGTTGATGACAAAGCAAGGCTAAATAAAGATTTTGTATGGATTGTTGATCCCTTAGATGGTACGAAAGAATTTATAAAGGGTATTCCTGAATATGCAGTCTCAATAGCACTAATAAGAGACAAACGACCTGTGTTAGCTGTTATACATAATCCATCTACAGAAGATACGTTTACAGCAATAAAAGGAGACGGTATAAAAGTTAATAACGAATATATCAAACCAAATTTAACTACTTCGGATCCTATAAAGTTGTTAGCTAGTCGAACAGACATAGAAAAAGGTTTATTTAATAAATACAAAGATAAATTTGAAATTATACCTGCTGGTGGAATGGCTCATAAATTAGCTATGGTAGCTACTGAGAAAGCTGATGCAACCATAAGTTTAACACCTAAAAATGAGTGGGATATGGCAGCAGGTGTATTACTGATCGAAGAGGCTAATGGACTAGTTACAGATAGAAATAACAAGAAATTTACTTTTAATGAAAAAAATACTATAAGGAATGGATTAATTGCTTCTTCAAGAGTAAATCACGCGAAAATACAAAATATTTTTGACTAAGAAAGGTCAGAAAGCTTATGATAATCAGAAATAATAATAAAATATAATAAATTAATTCTGTTTCCCGTATCGATATTATAATACTGAGTCCTTTTTAGTCTCTTTATCCTTTTCTTGAACCTTTTTTTTCTTTATTTTTTCTTTAGCTTTTAATTGAGCTAATTCTCTTAAATCTATTTTCTTTTTCTTACTCATATCTGTCTAAAAAATCATTCTATGTTGTTTTAATACCTTTCTACTCACCTGAATTTGGTTAATAGATAATTATTGAGTAATATCAGTTATCAAAGATAATTTCCAATTTTATTTTAGCTAACATTATCGGCCTAAGAAAAAGTGGTGGTATTATCTTATCGTCATGATATCCGGTTCCTTAAGAATGAATCTATTATTCATTTACTATATCCTTTTTTTGTGAGAGCTATGGTTAATCTTTTGCATATAGATGATGATATTGAATTTTTATATCTAATTAAAATTTTTGCTCAAAAATTCTATAAATCATTTAAAATTAGTTCGATTTGTGATCCTAGAGAAATTAATTCAAAATATTCGATCGATGATCTCTCTGGTTTCGACGCAATAATTTCTGATTATAAAATGCCCTATTTGAACGGTAAAGAGGTTCTTTCATACTTACGAAATAATTATATTAATACGCCATTCATTTTATGCTCATCTACAAGCATCGAATCTTTGGATATTAAAAATGAAATCAAATACTTCTTGCATAAGACGAAAAATATTAATTCTCTTTTTATTGAGCTAAATGATTATTTAAACAAGATAATTTTTGAAGAAAATAATGATCCAACTCATGATACAAAAAATCCAACAATCATAATCTAAATTATGTAAAAAGCAAACCATTTCTTTCTTCTAAAACTCTGTACTTCTTGATTTAATTTGATTTCATTTTTTTAAATTAATTTTAGAAATACAAGCGACAAATATATGTAAATAAAACACCATTTAGATTTATTAACCTTTTTTTTATTTGAGAATTAGTCTATATAGTGGTGGATAATTTAATTTCGATACGTTCTTTAAACCCAAAGAGTAATTAATTTTAGTGATTATGTTGACTAAAAAATTATTTAGTATAATTAAATGGTCATTTATTATTTTTTTATTTGTTACATCATCTCAAACATTAAGTAGTGATTCAAACCCTTACATAACAAAAGAGTCTAATCTTATTTCAGATTTAGAGGTAAAATTGAATTATAAAATCAATTCACCTGCTGAAATTTTAACCTATGAACCTAAATTTGATGAACTAAATATTAAAGAGCAAATGGTGATATCTCCGATTTTTACTCCAGATAATGCTTTAGATGTTTATAAATACTGGATTGATAGAGCTAATACCTCTGTTATTGTCCAAAATCAATATTTAACTCAATTCAATTCCACTGATTGGGCAACTGATTCATCACCTGTGGTTCGAAGTTTGGTCGATGCACACAATAGAGGAGTGACTGTACGTATTCAAATAAACGAGGATTCCGACTCTGATGACATTACTGGTTATTTTCTTTCTTTAGGAATATCTGTTCGTTGGATGGGGAACTTAGCTTCTAATAGTGATGGTGATTATCTGGCTAATACTCATAATAAACTAATGATTATCGATGATTATGTTACAATTCTTTCCAGTATTAACTTTAGTGAAAATGCTTTTACTAATAATAGAGAGGCTGGTGTTGTAGTTCAATCCTCAACTGTCGCTAATTATTTCAAAATTATATTTGATTCTGATTGGAATGATGGAGAAAATCCAATCCCATCATTAACCCAGACTAATTTCGATATAAAAATGAATTTAAAGAAAAAAAGACTAGATGATGTCTATCCCAGTCACACAAATATATCTTTAACAAATTTTACTGGAGTTTATAATGTAACATTATTCTCTAATCCTGATAATGCTAATGATGTTATTTTCCATTATCTAAACTCTGCCAAAAAGTCAATTTATGTATCAATGTATACTATTTCACGACCTGATTTTAATAATACTCTTATTGATTTAAAAAAGGCTAATCCTTCTCTTGATATAAGAGTATTAATTTCTAATAGAAGAGTAAGTACGTCAGAGAATGAAAATACATTTACTGCGGCTCAATCGTTAGTGGATAATCTCATTCCTGTATATAATAGTACAACTGATAGTAATAAAGTAAATGGCTTTTATCATAATAAGTATTGGATAATTGATGGAAAAGAAGTCTTTATTTATTCAGGAAATTGGAGTCCAAGAAGTGTTTCACCAAGTAAGGCATCTTATACTTCTGGTGAAGCAAATCGTGACATGGGAATTGCTATTCACGATTCTAATTCAATTGCTTCTTTCTTCAAAAATGTTTGGGATCAGGATGTAGCTGTTGGTTCGGAGTGGGAAATCCCAATTGGTATTAAACAAACAAGCTTTAAAACAGCAGAAGTTGTAAGTGGTGTTATTACTTTATCTGCTTCCGTAACAGATTTGAATAACTTTGATTTATCATATAGATTTAATGATCAAAACTTCATTGAGGTTGTTGATTCTAATAATGGTTTTTCAGTTTCATTTAATACAATTGATTTACCCAATGGAATTAATACATTTGAAGTAAAAGCTGAATTTAATTCTCAGGTATTTACTGATAAAGTGGATGTAAACATTATTAATTTTGATCAAAACTCAGATAATTGGAGAGTCTTGATTACTGAGATTTATCCTAATCCTGATCCAGAACCTGATTCTGAAAGCGAATTTATTGAATTAACTAATAGTTTTCCATTTGATGTATTATTAGAAGGTTGGAAAATAGGTGATAACAATGATTTGTATACATTTTCAACGAATTACAAGATTCCAACCTATACTTCAATAATTATTGCTAGAGATACCACTGCTTTTGAAAATATTTTTAGTGTTACAGCTGATTTTGAACTGAATTTTGCATTAGCTAACACACAAGATTATGTTCAATTCCTTAATGAAAATGGAGATTATATTGATTTTGTATCCTATGGAATTGACGCTTTTGATAATTCAGAGACGTTGGATGTTCCAGGAGCAGGATTATCCTTACAACGATCACCTTTGCATATTGATAGGAATTTAGCTAGTGATTTCACTATTAATACTCCTGATCCTAAAGGTTCTGTCCCTCATACATCAATAATATCAACAACCTCTCCTTTAGCTTTATTACCCATTTTCCTTGCATTAGGTATTTTAATAATTAGGAGAAATAAAAATAATGGAAAAAATTAAGTTCAAGGTATCTACTTGGTTGAAAAGTGAAGAACTAATGAAAAAAGTTTCTTCAATATTTAATATACCAATAGAAGAAAGGGATGCTGATCTGATTTTAGAAAATCAAAATTTCAGTTTAAGATATCATCCTGATGACAGAGAATTCGGATTTATATTTTGTAAGATATATAACGTGACAATTAGAAATAAATTAAATAGCATATTGAGTGAATACCAAGAATAATTAATATCAAAATAATTTACATTATTTTATTTAAATGACCATTTAGTTAATTTTGGAGATAAATACCTCGTTTTGCACTGGGTACATATGGTACTAACTAATTCAATTTCTAGTTCCTCTGTAGTTAAGAAAAGTTGTTCAACAAGAGATTCAGCATACGACATGACATCGGGACTAATTTTTCTCATAGCCATTGCATTATTAAGACCCGCAGTAATTCTTTCTCTTGAAATTGAAAATTCAGGACTTGGTACTTCTCTACTTGCATTGGCTGTTAATTTGAAATTATCTTTTGAGCAATACCATAACTTCTTTAATTCCTGAACAGGATCCTTAGTATCCTTATTGATCTTAGTAATTATATTTGGAGTCAAAGTAGCCTCTTTGGTAAGTCCTAAAGAAGCAGGAATGGATGTGGACATCATATATACTGCTAACCCCATCATAAGTAACCCAATAACGCCCACTCCGAGACCTATATCAATAGATAGTAAATTAGAACCCTCAGAAGTCCCTAATTCTTTTTCTAGAAGACTTTTACCAGAATTAATACCCAATAAAAACAATAGAGTTCCAAATAATCCAGGTATTAGTCCAATAATCGTTAAATTTCTAGATAATAGTAACATAGATTTTGATTTACCTAAGTAGTATATTATACTGGCAACTAATGCCACTAAACTACTTAAACCAAAAAAAAACAAAGCCTCAACTATTTCGAGACCTTTAAATCCAATAAGAGAAAAACCAAATATCGATATTGATAGATAATTAATATTCAAGCTTATAAGAATTACAACAAATGCTCCAATCAGTATATATACAGGTTCCAAAGGTTTTCTAAATTCTAAACCCATTAAAAACACCCCTAATAGTAGGAAAATTCTTTATTTATTAAAAAATTTTTAGTTTTATAAATATTAACGAATTTGATTAAAAAAGTGTTTTATAAATTTACGAACATAAGCTTTATTCACAAAATAACTTCTTTCGATTTGATGTCCCTTGCAGAGAAGAATCCCTAAGCGTGAAGAATTTCCTTATTTTCCTGAAAATGTCAAAATTCATCCCAATGTAGATCTCAGAGATTTAATGCCGGGCTGTTCGAAACCAGATTGCATTCCTTCAATTGATAATCCCAAGTGGTTAAACACTAGTGAAGCTAAAAACCTGTATAAACAATCAGATCAAGTTTTAGGAATGATATTATTAAAAGATAATAAAATTGTAGAATCATATGCTTTTCCAATAAATATAATGAACTATCATGAAATTGTAAATTTCTCAACTTTATCCGAGGATCCAATTGCCATTACTTTTTGTCCTTTATGTTCCACTTCATCTGCTTATAATAGAATAATAAATGGTGACGAAATAATCCTTGGTGTTAGTGGATTATTATACAATTCTGCTTTAATAATGTATGATAGGAATTCAATGTCTTTAATTAGTCAAGTATGGTCAAAAGGAATAGTAGGAAAATACGTAAATGTTTCTCTACCACAATTACCAGTTATCCAAACTACATTGAGTCAATGGATTGTTAAATTTCCAGATAGTAACGTATTATCAACAGATACCGGTTTTAAGAGATATTTTAAGTTGTATGATAAAAATCCTTACGTAGATTACCTCAAAGATGATAAAATAAGATTCCCACTAAGCAGAGATATTTCGTCAGAACTTCCTGCAAAAGAAGTTGTTTATTTAGTAAGATTTTCAGAAAAGAGGCAAATAATAATTCCTAAATCAAAATTGAGGAATAAAACAGAAGAAGTTAGTGAAGGGATTTATTCTTATTGTCTAGGAAATGGACATATTTTCTTTTCTTCTGAACCAATTGGAGACCATGATTCCCCAAATTTCCCTTGGTCTAACATTATACCATCCGAAATTTCCTTTTATTTTGCAGCACGTGCTTATTATCCTGATGCTGAATTAAAATAAAAAAAATATTTTAGCATCATGAATCTAACAAAAAAAAATTAATCTATTGATCATTTGAAGATGGTTTTAGAAATTATTCTTCAAATGATTTAATTAGATAAATTTAAAAACCTTTTCATCTAATTTATTAAGATTTTTAAGTTTTTTGAATTAATTTCTAGTTTCAAGAGATTGTGCATTAAAATAGATAACTTTAAATAGTATTAGAACTATAATATATTGATCTAAAATGGAACAGTGTGATTTGTGTGGTATAATTTTTGTAAGTAAAACTTTGGCAACCCTACATAAATGTGTACAAACTCAAAACAAACCAAATGTAAAAAAAATTAAAAACAAAGAACTTGAAAAGCTTATTACAGATCTTACGAATTAATCATCAAATTACTTTCACTGATAGTTGCAAACAGGCGAATATATGCTAGAAACTCGTTTGAAAACCATTTCTCTATAATTGTTATTAATTATTTGTATTATTTTCTCTTATTTTTTTTCAGTAATTCTTTTATTTTTTGGTATTCTGAATTATATATTGATACAGCTACACATTTTCTATTTAAAAATAAAAATGGATGTCTTCTTCTAGAGGGTGCAACATCAGATATAGATTTTACATCCTCAAACATAATTTGAGTCGGCCATCCATATTCTTCATCATATAGACCTAAAACATTTCCACAAGTATCTAATGGACCAAGAACAAAAGAATATTCGTTACTAGAAGGATTATTTCGGCTTGTTACTAAATAAATTGCATGTTTAGTAACAATATTTTCTAAAATTTCAAAAAGGTTTTCTAAGAGATTATTTTCTGCAATTTGAAATTCTTGTAACATTTTAATCTTTTGATTAACTGGAAACTTTTTCGTTAAATTTTTTCGTAAATGGAACCTCTAGATGTCCATAGTATTTGTTCAAACCTTTCAATACAGTTTCAACGGGTACATCAACATAAATACCTCGATCGTTGACATACTCGCAATAGGGATTACCATCTGCATCATGACTTGCAAAAAGACCATCATCTACTCCATTAAATTCCACTGGAGGTAAGTTATGCCTTAAACATGTATGTAGATCAAAAGATGGAGTTGCCTTAATCCATTTATCGTTTAAAAATAGTTCCGCATAACAGTGGTAATAAAACATATCACTACCTAAGGCTTTAAAGAGATGATCTGGTATACGCCGATTTTTGAGATCTACAAAATGTAGTCTTGCAGGAATACCGCTAGCTCTAGACAAAGCAGATAATGCAGAGGCCTTTGGTATACAAAAGCTTTTTCGACTATTTAAACAAGTACTTGCTTTGAAAATATCAATACTATTAGTATCAATGGTAATAGAGTACTTAATAGAATCTCTAACATAATAAAAATATGCAATGGAGAGATCGATTTTGTTATGATATTTTTTCATAAAATATCTACTGAGATTTTGGACAATTTCTGATTCTGAATCTACAAATGTAGTACTACGCAGAAATTGATCAGATTCCATTTCGGACATAGGTATTCATAGTTTTGATAGTATTATTAATTTTCTTATTATGGCTTGAATAATTAATATCTAATAATATAAGTAGTAAAAGAATTTAATAGATCATATAGTGACTTAGAATGGAAAGTTATGAAGAAAAAAATCCACCAGATTTAACTATTGAAGAAGTAAAACAAAAATTATTATATTATGATCCAAAAATAGATAAATCTGATATTAAATTCATTTATCACGGGTCTAATAATGTATATTTAATAAAAAATGAATTTATCTTGAAGATACCTGATAAAAACCTATTAACAATTATTGGAGATAGACAAATTGAGAAAGAAGTTAAAATATTAAGTGAACTCAGAAATAGGCTAAATATTTTAGTTCCAAAACCTATCTATGTATCAAAAAATTCAGATAATCACTTTTATTTATATAAAAATATACCAGGAGTTTCGTTATCTAGAGTTTATCCTAAAATTCCTTACAAAAATAAAATGACTATTGCAGAAAATTTGGGAAATATCATTACAGAGCTCCATTCATTACAAGACTCCTTTTCTGAGTTAATAAGGAATTTATCGTTAAATAAATCGTCAGAGCAGTATTTTAAATCAATTCAATCGTTATTCACTGATGTAACACAGAAAATTTTACCCATTCTTACTCAAAAACAGAATAATTGGGTCACAAATCTCTTCGACACATTTTTTGAAACACAAAAAGTCCCTATCAAGTTAGTAACTACTCATAACGATTTAGATACATCAAATATCCTGGTAAATCCAAAAAACAATTATAAAATATCAGGACTAATAGATTTTGAAACGTTTGGGTTGGGAGATCCGATTCTTGATTTATTATTTCAAAAAGAAGGCACAGATTTTCACAATTCAGTTTTAAATCATTATTCTAGAACCATGAACAATAATTTTTATCTAAGAATGAATTTTCACAAGAAAAAGACATGTTTATTTTATATACTCACTGGAATTGATTATAATTTACCTAAAATGAAAAATGCGGGAATAAAATTGTTGGATTTTTTTTCAAAAAATGAATTTTCTTAATCCTTTAACCCTGAAAATAAATACAGATAAAGAATCCCTAAAAAAGTCAGAAAATTTTCATTTAGAAATTCGAAAATACTGAGTAGCCATATCGTTTATCGATTGTAAATCCTCAAGTGACTTACCCGTTTCTGATGATTCAATTATTTCATCCCATATCATGTTAGATGATTTTAAGGCAGTCATAAATTTATCCATTTTCTTTAACGCTGAATAAGATGGTCCTTTAATTACATAACAGAATGTTAGTGGATCCATAGGTTGGAATAACAAAGTATATTCCTTTTGTTTTATACGTTCTATCATTCCTTGTGTTGCAAAAGCTTCTTTAAGAAAACTATTAATAGCTGTTAGAAAACCGCTTATCAACATATCATCGAATTGAGATTCTGTAGCAAATTTCTTTGAAAATATTGGAATTCCAGCTTCAGTAACAACCAATAATAAAATTGGCTCCTCTTCGAGCTGTTTAGGTAGTATAGCAACATTTTTGTTTATCATTCTTTGAATTAAATCTTCCAACTCATTTAATCCAAATCTTTCTGCAAATGAAAGTTTGCTGTCAGCTGAAAAATCAAAAGACTCAATTTTTTCTAGCAATAAATCATATTCTATAGAAGCTAGTACTGCTAAAGTATCAAGACCTTTTTCTTCTGCAGTAATTTGGGCCTCTTGAAGTAAATCTTGAGCATTTTTTGGGTCTAATTCAAATAAAGATAGTTTCGATTGAAGAATAAGGGATTCAACTAATGTAGGAAACATATTTTGACTTTTGGAAATATCTAATAATTTCGAAACTACAATTTTTAATTCATCAATAATTTCTTCTTTTGCGAAGAACTTAATTTCTGTTACTAATACTTCACAAAGATTTAACATAGATTGAATAGTAATTTCAGAACTTACTATCTCTTCTTCTGAAATTTGTTGAAAGATTGTCTGAGCTTGTCCGAATTTAATCATTCTTTCAGCAGATTTCAGGACTAAAGCTTTAGAATAGTTATATCTCTGAGTGTCTTTCTTATTCGTTTTTTGTCCTACGAGATTCTCTAATTTGGTTACATATTTTTGAGCGTTTTCATAATCACCCTTATATAGTGATACTTCTGTCAAATTCACGCAGTTTTCAGCAATATCTGACTTTGAGTCCATTTCGTCAAATATTGATAATCCTTTCAAAAAATATGTTAATGCTGAATCATAATCAGCTTTTACTTGATAAATTCTCCCAATGTTATTGAGTAATTCACCCTCACGTTTCTTAATACCTAGTTCTGTTTGTGTTGCTAATGCATCATTATAAAATTTTAAGGATTTATCTAATTCACCTTTGTTTAGATTTATTACACCCAAGTTTTGCAATACATCTGCTAAATATTGCTTATTACCTAATTCTTCAAAAATTATTTTACATTGTACGAAATATTCAAGTGCTTGATTAAGTTCGCCTTTATCCATATATACAAGACCAATGTTTTGCTGTATAACCCCAGAAAAATTTTTATTTCCAAGTTCTTCACTCAACACCTTGGCTTTTTCTAAATTAATCAGTCCTTCATCTAATTCTCCTTTGTTTAGATAAAGCATACCTATATTATTGGTAATTTTTAATAAATTAGTTTTATCATTTAATTCAGTGAATATTATCTCACTTTCGTGTGAACAATCAAGGCCAGCATCAACATCACCCTTTGAAGCATAAGCAATTCCCAGAGATTTGAGATAGTCAGCTATTTCATATTTGTATTCCAAGATTCTGAAAAACTCAATAGCTTTTTCGAAATTATCTATAGTTTTCTGAAATTCTCCTTTTCCATTAAAATATTTACCTTTAAGAGAGTAAAGTACTGCTTCTCCTGCCATTTTAGCTTCTTTGTTAACAAATTTTGATTTTTTAAATAATCCTTCACATTCCCCAATCAAAGGAAGTGCTGATTCAAAATCCCTCTTATCCACATAAACTAATCCCAAATATGCTTTGCTTAAATATAACAATCTAATATCTTTTGTTTCAGCTACAAAATATGCTTTGATCAGCTTATTTAATCCAGCTTCTGCCTTTTCGTAATCACGCATATAGATTAGAGTTAGAAATCCTGCTAATTTAAATTGAGATTTAATTTTATCATCAGGAATTGAAAATTCGTCTGATTTCTCAATGTTCTCTAACGCTAAACTGAAATTTCCACTATGGATGAAGTTTTCAATCTTTTTTAACTCTTGTAGGTAAGGCAACAAATCTTCTGAAGTTCTTTTACGGAGATTTTTGAGAAAATCAAATGAAATAATAATCACACCTAGAAATAAACAAAATACAAGATTTTATTATTAATTAATAATATTTGCTATCAAGAGAAAAGATTTTCTGTCCCTAGGAAAAACTGAACTAGTCTTTAAAAATGTTAAACTAATTTTTGGGACAAATTTAATATTAAATATGTGAATATTTGGAATGAAAATCGATTTTCTTGATAGCCTTATCCATTTAATTTATCCCGGAAATAAATTTATTCATTAAGTCCTGATCTAACATAACTGATGAGTTCATTTGTGTAATCATCATTTTTTTTTATTACATAATTGAAACCTTTTTCAATAAGTAATGTTTTACTTATAGTTGCACCAGTTAATGCAATAATCATGCATTGAATTTGTTTTTCTTTTATAAAACGTATGATATCAAAACCTGAAACCTTAAACAAATAAATCTCACTAATTACTATATCAAATGCCTTAGTGCTAAGCTTTTTAATTCCATCTTCACCATTGATTTCTATTTTAACTAAAGAGTCTGGAAATTGATTCGAAATTAAATGAGAAATTAATTCCCGGTCTTGCGTATTACTCTCAATAATTAATAATTGATTCATTATTACTCAAAATAATCCAATAATTGATCTGTTTTCAAAGAAAAATTTTGGGTAGAGAAAGAATAGGGTCCCCTCAGAAGTCCCTATTCTTATGGTTAAACTCTAATAACCCAAATTTTTCTGTATTCGTCGTACGTACCTCTAATTTTCGTATTTGTATGTCTATTAAACAAATTCGCAAGAAATTCAAACTGGGATCTATCAGGAAAATTAGATAATTTTTAAAACTCTTGGGGGGATATTTCTTTAACTAATTCCTCTTGAATTTCTTCTATGACGTGTTTACGATGATAACCATTTTCATTTAAAAATTGTCTTTTATCATTTGTAATCTTAAAATGATTTATTCACCTGAAAAATGATTATTAGATTTTCAAGTGTTTAATATGGCTACTCCAAAACGTTATTTGATGCAAACAGACTAGATCTTACACGAAAGTCGTTCTTGTAATCCAAGGTTTACATAATAGTTCTATTCTTCAATCAAATAACTCAAAAAACGGTTTTATCTTCCCATATCATATTTGAGGTTTCTACATCAAACTTACATTACCTCTATTATCAATTTTATTCGGCGAATAAAAATTTCCATCATAATGACAATATCAATAATCCGTTAACGCTATAATCTTTGAATGAATTTGTTTTTCTTGTATAAAACGTATAATATCTAACTAGCAATTCAAAATAATTTAAATAAATAATTTCTTTGTTGCAAAAAATAAGAAACGGGTTAAAATTGAAAAAAAAAGAGAAAGGGATTAAGAGTAATGATACTATTTCTTAGTTTTGATTTTCTTAATTCCAACAATTATGGGTAAAGAAAATACGACAAACACTGGAGAGATTCCTACTAGATTTGAAACAGCTTCTGTGGTGTTTTCACTTAAGAAAAGAAACAAATTTCTGTTCTTTGATCCAGGATTTTTTATTGTAAATCGATCGTCAGATGTATCTTCAGCAAAATTTCCTCGACCATCGGTGGAAATTATTTTGAACAAATTGTTTTGTCCATCGTGAAGAACTGTAAGTGAATCAACTGTATAACTTGTTTCAGTTACCCCTGTGGCTATCTGTGCAAATTTTACACCATTATCAAAACTCCACCAAATTTCATAAGTAACTTCGTGATCCCAAGAATCTATGGATACATTCCAAAGTATGGTGATTTCTCCTTTAAGAGTTTCACCACCATTGGGGAACAAAACAGTTGGTTCAGATAATTCGTGTCGAGGAAAATAAGTCGGAAAATCTAAGGGAGTAGTATCTTGATTCTCAGAATTACCATCTATATCATAAGGTTGTGAAGAACCTTGACCATCTGAATAATAATTACCAGTAAAAGCATTAAATACACCATCATCTCTTGTTTGAGCATTACCTGAAAAATCACTGTTTTCTATGAAATCATTTCGTGTGACACTGTTTATTGATGAATTAACATCAATATCAAGACCATAACCACCATTTCGTACAATAACGTTATCAGTAATAACATTATCGTGACTGGGATCCAAAAAGATACCAGCACCAAAACTAGCAGATAATTTTGTAACTTTAAATAGTGAGGAAATATGATTTATGATTGTACCGTTACCATTGTCTTGGATATAGTTTCTCGTCAGATAATTAGAGTTAGAAAAGAAAAAGAACACACCATTATCACCGTTATTATTAATGGTATTGTTATTAATATAGGAATTACTGGTGTAGTCTAAATAAATACCTGAAAAGCCATTACTATTGATTTCATTTCCTTCAATAATATGACCTTCTGAAGGATCTAAGAAGATTCCTGCACCAAAGCTAGCACTAAGAGAAGTAGTTCCAGCTGTAGATGCGGATCCAATTCCATTGTTGAATATAAAATTATCAATAATAAAACCATAACTTGAGTTTAGAAAAGCTAATCCGTTATTACCATTGTCGTAAATGCTATTGTTTCGAATAGTGGTATAATTTGAATCGAGTAATTCGACACCATTTAACCCATTTTCAAATATATAATTATTTGAAATCTCGTTATTCTCTGAGGGATCAAGGAATATTCCTGCACCAAAGCTAGCACTTAATGAGGATATTCCAGCAGTTGAAACGGATCCTATTCCATTTCGAAAAATGACGTTATTAGTAATTTTGTTATCATCTGAATTTTCAAAACTCATTCCGTGCTCAGCATTGTTATAAATGTAGTTTCCGTTAATAATATTGTTTTCACTAGGATCTAAAAAGATTCCAGCACCAAAAGAAGCTGTTAATTCTGATATTTCAGCAATTCCAAAGGAATTGCCTCCAAAACCATTATCAAAGACGTAATTATTAGTCATATTATTATAATTAGAATTAATCAGAGTTAAACCGTTTAAATTGTTTAAGTAAATACTGTTATTTTCAATAAGTGTATAATCAGATTCTAATAGACTGATACCTTCCATACCATTCTCAAAAGCTATGTTATTAGAAATATTATTATAATTTGATGGATCAAGAAATATTCCTGCTCCAAAACTAGCACTTAAGCTCTCTATACTTGCTGTAGCAGGTGATCCGACACCATTTCTATAAACAATATTATCAGATATAGTATTATAACCAGAACCTTCTAAAGAAATACCATTTTCAACATTGTTGTAAATTTCATTATTTTGTAATAGATTGTTATTACTTGGGTCTAAAAAGATACCTGCTCCAAAGCTAGCAGTCAATCCTCGAATATTAAATCGACCATATGAAGATGTTTGTCCTACGAATGAAAATCCATTATTAAAAATAGTATTTCCTATTAAGGAATTATCACTTGAATTAATTAGAGTTAATCCATTTAATCCATTCCCATATAATAAATTTCCTTGAACATTTGTAGAATCAGTCAATTCAAGATTTACACCATCTAATGCATTATTATAAACAATATTATTAATAACAAAAGAATCATTTGTGGGATCTAAAAAGATTCCTGCACCAAAAGATGCAGAAAGGGATCCTATTGATGAAACACCAGCAATACTTAACCTAGCAAGTGTTCCTTTTCCATTATCATAAATTTCATTAGTTGAAACTATTATTGATACCGAATTTTCAACAAAAATACCATTTCCAGCATTATCATGAATTACATTGTTGAAAATTAAAGAATCTGTAGTTGCTGTAACATACACTCCATTTAAAGTATTACTAAAAATATTATTATCAGAAATGGTTATGTTATGTGAATTCTCAACATAAACTCCATTACCACCACTTGTGATATTATTACCCGTAACAGTTATAAATTGGGTATCACGAATATCAATAACATTAGGAACCCCGTTATCAACACTTAAATCGTTATTAGAGATGCTGAAATATTTTGTTGTTTGTTCAACAAATACAAATGAAATATCGGGATGATCATAAGTTTGATCTGATAATAAATAAGGAAAAGTTACCAATCCTTTACCAGGAATCCGGTATCCATAAAAATCGTAATCTGAGTTAAAGTAGTAGTAACCAGGGAAATTATTGTCAATAATAAATGCGTAGTCCGTTTCATCAGAGGTATTTAATCCATGGTAATCGTTTGCAACTATTTTTAATTTGTAGTCTGTGAATGGAAATAAATATCGGGTGGAAAGTTCATACTGTGAATCTGTTAAATTTGTGACTAAATTTTCCCAATTAGTACCATTGTCAGAAGTTAAGTAAACATTATAAAAAACTTGATGTCCTAGAGAATCAACAGAATCAAGCCAATCAACTGAGACTTTTCCATTAAGAGTTTCACCTCCATTTGGATATAAGATCGTTGGTGTAGTTAATGTATGTTCATTATTATATATCTCAAAGTAATTACTGTGATCACCCATAGCTTCTACACCATATGGATCATAAGCTCTGACAAATATCCTGTAAAGGTCGTTTTCTATTTCAGTTGTGTCCCAATCATAATAAGTAGTCGTTAATCCATTAGCTACTAACAACCATGCTGATTCATCTGGTTCTTTCTCATTCTGGAAATACAGAGAATAAAATACTTGGTGACCTTTATTGTCAAATGAGTCTGACCACCGAACTCTTTCAATACCTGATAAAGTTTCTCCGCCAGTTGGGAAGATCATTTCAGGTTTAAAAATCTGGTGTGGACCTCCGCCACCTTTAGCCATTGGAGAAAAATCAGTATTTGATGATAGACCGTCTATCTGGTAAGTTCCATAGCCATCATAATTGCTCCAGAAATTTTCTTCAAAAGAAGAATCTTGACTACTATCAAATGCCTGTGAACCACCTATATTGTTATCAATAAATGAATTTCGTTCAACTACTAGCCCTATCGAATCTTCTGAATATGAATAAATTGCATAATCTCTGATATTGTTGAAAGTATTTTCTTTAACATAGGTATTAACATTAGTTCCAAGAACCAATCCATTATAATTTATATTTTCAAAATTGTTATATATTATTAAATTACTTACTGATTCTTTTTCTAGGCCTAATAGTGAATCGATCAATATTCCAATTGAACTTTCAGAAATATCATTGCTATCGATTAAATTATTACTAGAGGAATCTAAAATAATACCATAATCGTAGGCTTGGATAATATTACTCTGAAATACCGTTTTTTCAACAGAAACAGCATAGATTCCGGTTTTAGCAACCTTTATTTCATTATTTCTTACTACATTTTCAGAAAGAATGAAATTATTGGTTATTCCTGTAAAATATATTCCATAATAAACAATGTTTTGAAATTTGTTATTTGAAATTTCATTATTTGTCGACTCGCGTAATACAATTAATCCATAGTCAACATTTTTGATCGTGTTATCTTTTATTAAGTTATTAGAGCTTGAATCGTCAATTACTATACCATAATTGACATTTGTGATGTAGTTATCCTTAATTACAATATTGTGTGCATTTTTAATATAAATCCCGAATTGATATCCCCCGGTTGAGATAAAATTCCCATCAAACACGTTATTTTGAACAATTACATGTGCTGAGGTGTCTTCTATTTGTAAAATTGTATTCATGGATTCGACTATTTGCAGGTTTTCTATCAGAAAAGGGTTATTAGCAGTTCCTTCACCTTGAATATTCAGATTAGAAAAGTCAGCATTTTTCTGAATATGTATTAGTGGGGAATTGATTTGTATTGGATCAGAATAAGTCGGATTATTAAAAGAATTCGGATCAAACATTGGAAAATCAGAAGAAGAAATAGAATTTGGTATAGAATGCTGATCATGAGTTTGAGATGCAGTCATAGTAGGTGATGACTGAGGATTTACAATTGAAACAATAGAAGAAAGCATTAAAACAACTAAAACAAGTGTTAAGAGATGTTTTATGCTCTTTTTCACAAAGTTCATTTCGAACTTTACGTTTAATAAGGTAGTACTTTCATTGAAAGCAGTAAACCTATTAGTTTTCCAAAAAAACATGTAATTTACCACACACATTAATTTTACTAAAATTTTGAATATTTTTGATTATTTCAGTATTAAAATAAAAATCCTTTTTCTATGGTATAAAGGTTTTGGAATTTAGGTGTACATTAATTTTCATCTAATAATTGTTATTAAATTGAACAAAAGACTTAAAATAGATAGTATATCTTTATCAAATTTCAAATTAGGTAAACCTAGATTAACAATAATTTTCAGGATATTTATGACTTTCTTATAACTGATTATGATGTCCTGTCATGATTCAATATCTTATTTTTACAACGGCTATTAAAAAAAGACATTTATATGTTTTAACTGAAGAATCTCATATTTCATAAATAAATCCGTCTGTTTTTCTATTTAACTTAATTCGAAGACTTTATATATTGGCACATATGTCATACAAAATGTGTCAATGAACTTGTCAATATTAAAACCTGGTAAAAAATATGCCTCCTGCATTGCTGACTAATGAAAAAATGCTCCAAATTCTTCTCGAGCAACAAAAAGCTTGGGAAAATGAAAAAATTGTGACAATAGATTTGTCTACTATTGAAAAAGCATTAAAAAAAGAAAATATTGAAGCTTCAACCAGGACTATTTACAGAAAATTGCAGGAATTGAGAAAAAATGATTTGATAACACAAACTGCTAGATATTTTAAGAAATATCAGCTGATAGAATTCGATCTACCTTCGGATTTGATCTTGGTAGATAAAAATGATAAACGAATAACGAAAGCTGAAATAAAGGCTATGAACAAAAATAAGGCTAATTTTTTACTTAAAGAAATAGGAGAAGTAAAAACACAGTTATTTGAAATTACAGAAAAAGGAAAAAAAGTGTTAAATAATCAAAAATAAATTAAAAAAGGAAATAAGAAGATGACAAAATTATATGCAAGAATACCAAAAAATATATCAGAAAAAGGAACTTTATATAGAATATTTAACGGAACAGACAGTCAGATAAAAATAAATCAAAAAAACGTTGAAGAAAAGGCTATATTCTTTTTAAAGAATCTTGAATCTAAATCAAAATACTTCGAAGGATCACAAAAAAAATTAGATTGGATCATCACGGAAAAAGGGGAAAAAAATGCTTGGGCAAAAGAAAAAATTACATTAAAATTGGAACCATTTAAAGCTGAGGAACTAGGAACAATCTGGTTACCAAAGAATAAATACAGACCCGGAGATACCATAAAAGGATATATTTTCCTACGAAAAAAGCCTATTAAAGGCTCTAATGTGTTAGAATTAATGAAGACAGATGAGAAAAATGCGGTTATTTTAGAATTAATTGATACGGATAAGAATACCGTTAAAGTAATACCAATTATAAAATTAGATGAACCTATAATCTATTTTGAAGTGAAAATTGGAAAATATCTTGTAACCGGAGACTACTCATTTCAGTTAAAAAAAGGCAAGAAAACCATCCATACAATTCCATTTAATGTTGGACACTATGATAAACCTGATATTGAAGTTTTTATCAATCTTCCTAAATGGAGTTTAGTAGGAAAAGATGTAAAATGCAATATTCAGAGTAAATATTATCATGGAGAGCCTGTGACAGCAGGAAAAGTGATATTATCTGCAGATGGATTTGAAAAAGATATCGACGCAAAATTCTCTAACGGATCTATAGATATTACTCTGCCAGATTTATTACCAGGAAATCATTCTATAACAGCAGTTGTTGAGGATGAAAATGATAGGAAGGCAACTTCAGTATCACAAATCAATATAGTTGAAGAGCCATTACAAATACAAATATCTAAAAATCCCAGTAGTAAACCCCTTATTGAAGACCAACAGGTAGATGTTAATATCAAAGTAGTTAATCCCATTAATTTACCAATTTCAAATAAAAAAGTTCAATGTAAAATATTAAATGAAAAACAAGAAAAAATCCTTGATCAAGAAGAATTTTTTACTGATATACATGGCTTTGTAACTATTCCTCCTTTAAAATTCAAACAGGGATCTTATCTATTAACAGTCTTAGTTCAAACTGATACAGGACAATTTGTATCACTAACTGATCAATTTTTAGTAAGAAAACCTACAGAAGAAGATATTTGGATACAATTTACAGATATTCCAAATGCAGTAAATCCAGGCGATATAATAAAAGGAAATCTAATACTGAAAGGACCGGGAATCGCGAAGATTATTACCAAAGAAGTTTATTTGGATGTAATTTCAGATAGAATATTAGATACGAAAAAATTTGAACTGACAGATATAAAATTAAATGAAATAAGTATTCCTATAACAGTAGATGTTCCAAATGGCTACTACGGTGATTTAGAAATAGAAGGCTACCTGAATCCCATTGAAAGTGAATCATTTGAACAAAAAATAGAGACCACGCCTAATAGCTGGTATGGAGAAACATTCAGTTTTCCTAAAACTTCTGTTATGAAAAAAATTGAAATTATAACTGAATCGAAGACCCTGAATTTTAATATTGATAGTATTGAAGAAGTAGCAACAGGAACTAATTTTGATATTAAAGTGAAATTTGAAAATAATTTATCTAAAGATGATAATTTGTGGATTGGAGTTGCCTTGACCGATGAAAGAGTTCTATTAGAATATCAACCAATAAATCCTCAATCTTCATTCAACATCCCAACAAATGCTGTTGAAATACTTACAATAGGATCAAAACAGGATGTTCAAGCTTTTTCTCAACCGGTTGCATTTGCACCAGATATGGCAAGACCTGGTGGAGCAATGGGGACGGCAGCAGGTGCGACGAGGAAAATGATGAAAATGAGGGGTGGAAGAAGAATGAAAGCTTCTGAAGGAGCAACATTGGGAGCAGGATTCGATCAAGAAGATTTCAGTGAAGGATTTCTTTATGGAAGTAGTGTAATAATGGATAAAGTGCTGGAAACTCCTGTAGTACAGCAGGTTATCAGGACAGAATTCCCTGAAGATATTGTGAATAAACCAGAAAAGGTTTCTGGGGATCATAAATTTGAAATCAAATCTCCTGATTCAATCACTAGATATAAAATTTTTGTTATAGCTTGTAATGAAACTCATTTCGGTGTTGAAGAACGATCAATAGTAGTGAAGAATCCTATATTTACTTCTACACTCAACCCTAGCGATATGACACTTGGGGATAGAATTACTTTACCAACTGTGTTAGAAAATTTGTCTAATGAGATATTAAAGGATATTACAATAAGTATCAATTCTAACGAAAATCTAAAAATTCATAGTAATCTTATTCAAAAACTCAAGGAATTAAAAGCTAATGAAAAAGTTAATGTCTATTGGGACATTGAAGCTAGCAAAGTAGGAGATGTGGATCTTTCAACACTGTTGGAATCAAAATACTTCACAGAATATTCAGAATTACAAACACCTCTTTATATTTCACCTCCAGGTATTCCTCACCCAGAATTATTCAGATCAAAATTACAAGCAAACAAACCCTGGATCCAAGAACTAGAAATAACGGGTGAAGAAGCTTTTACATTGGGTATTGTCAATTTTTTACCTGGAGTTGAGTTGGCTGCTATTGAAGGTGTTGAATCACTAGCTGCTTATCCATATGGTTGCTGTGAACAAACTAGTGCCAGTACCATTCCTAATGCTATCGCATATCGATATTTAGAATCCAACGACAAACTGACTGACGATATCAAGAAGAATTTAATTACGAATATGCAAGCTGGATTAGATCGATATACATCTAAATTCCTTAATGAAAAGGAAGGTGGATTTGGTCTATGGGATGGAAATAATCCCTCAGTATTTCATACAAGTTTAGCAATTAGTGTGATTGGAAAAATTAGTCCGTTTGTTAATGTTCCCGATGACATTTTCACTGGAGCAAGAGATTTTCTGTCTTCCAAACAGAATGAGGATGGATCTTATGAATCCTCGAAAGGAGTTCATCAGAATTTTCCTGCAACATTGAGTAATCTCAGTATGACAGCTTATGTAGCTCATTCTCAGGCTCTTGGAGGTGTAACTGACCAACCAGCAATTGAATGGTTACTGAAACAGATAGAGACAGAAGATTTGAAATCCGATCCAACAGTAATTGCATTACTTCTGGATTCAATTGCTATGTTAAAAGATAAATTACCAAAGGAAATCGTTGATAAAATCCCAAAAGTAACTGAATTACTTTTAACAAATATTGAAGAAAACGACAAGGGATCATATTGGTCTAAAGGATCAGCCTTATCTTCAGAAGTTGAAACAACATCATATGCATTAGCTGCATTAGCTCATACAGAGAATTATCCAGCAGAGATATTAAATATTTTTGAAACAGGAGCAAACTTTCTACTCAATACAAGAAGTAGTTCAGGATGGTTTACAACTAGAGACACGCTTTGGGCTACTTTAGCTTTAGGAGAAATTGCTTCCAAAATGGAGCAAAATGCTGTTAATGGCACTTTGAATGTCAAATTAAATGGTGAAGTTATTGCTTCAGAATTTATCAATAAGGAGAATAAGTACTATAAAATCTATGATGTTCGAAACATCTTTTTAGATAAATTTACCACAGGTTCTAATAAAGTTGAAGTTTTTCTTGAAGGTGAAGGAACTGGCCATATCGCATTAGAAATTAGAAAATGGTATTCAGAAAAAGCCAAAAAAGCCTTACCAATAGATATCAAGCAAGAATTGCTTGAAAAAATCTCTCAAGAAGAAAATTTCTCAATTAGTTATACTCTTAATTCAGATTCCCCTCTTGAAGCAGTTATGCTAGAACAACCAATTCCTACTGGTTGTGAATTAGATAAAAAAACTCTTGATGACCTTCGAAATATTCCTGGAGTAAATCACGTTGAGATAAATAATAATTTGGTCTCAATATTCTTAACGGAACTGAAAAATGTTAATTTAGAATATAATTTTATTCCAAAAATGAACGGTAAGATTCAAGTTAACGGATTACGCGTCATGCCCATGTATCAACCCGAAACAACGACCAGCTATAAAACGAAATGGATAGAAATTAGAAAAAATAATTAAATTCTTAAATTCCTTGTTTTAAAATAGCTAATGTTTTAAAGGACATACTATAATCATGAAAGACCTTAGTAAATATTATGAAGTTAATAGAAAGAAATGGAATGAATTAGCAGAAATCCATTATAAAGGTGACGGTTATAATGTTAAATCCTTTATAGAGAATCGTTCTGGTCTTTATTCTCTTGAAATTGGTGAAGTTGGGGATGTTAGAAACAAATCATTATTACATCTACAATGCCATTTTGGAAAGGATACTCTGAGTTGGAACTTACGTGGAGCAGAATCAGTTGTAGGAGTAGATTTCTCTGAAAAAGCAATTTCTTTCGCTACCGAATTAGCAAATAAAATGAAATTAGATGCTAAATTTATTCATTGCAATATTTATGATCTGAAAGATCATTTAGATGAGAAATTTGATATAGTTTATTGTAGTTATGGGGCAATTCCTTGGTTACATGATCTAAAAACTTGGGCAGAACTTATCTCATCCTACTTGAAACCCGGTGGGTTTTTTTATATTGTTGACGCTCATCCAACAGCATTTATTTTCGATAATGATCCTAATGGTGATATTGCTGTTAAATATTCATATTTCAAAAAGAAAGAGCCAATTAAATTTGAAGAAGATGGTTCTTATGCTGATGCAGACGCAAAATTAAAGAATTTAACCGAATATTCTTGGAATTATTCAGTTAGTGAAATTATCAATTTGTTGATTAAAGCCGGTTTACAAATTGAGTTTTTCAATGAGCATATTGAAGTTCCTTGGAAATTATACGATATGCTGGAAAAAAAAGAAGGTGATTGGTGGACCTTTCCAAAAGAATGGGTAGGTAGAGAATTTCCTTTATTGTTCTCTTTGAAAGCAACTAAGATTTAAGTGGCTGAAATCTTCTAATAAAGAGTTTCAATAATAAATCTCGAGGATGATAATGGCTGTTAAGTAATAGGGGTAATCTTTACCCAGATTCTAAATCAATAAGCAAACAGTAATTATTAACTAGAAGAAATTTGTCATTTCTTGGAAATCTTTTATTATATGTATTTTGTTTTTAGTTAATATAAGTTAATTATAAAATAAGGTGAATTATATGGTAAGACGATATTATACCAGATGAAAAAAGACTTATGCAAAGGGCCAAGCTGACAGAATAAAAGGAAATAGATTTCTGAGCACTATTAGTTTAGTTTCACTAAAAATAGAAGATGTTCATGAAGCAAATCCTTTTGACAGAACTGGAGAATTTTATTTTGAAGTAGACGATGAAGGATTATTATCTGGTGAAAAAGTTCGTATGCCCCAACACGGGGAGATCCATATCGAAGAAAACCGTACTTTTACTCCAAAACAACCTTTCACTCTTTGGTTTGAATTTGAAGATTCAAAAGACGAGAAAACGAAGCAAATTCAAATTGAATTAAAATAAAGGGACAAAACCAGAGATGACAAAGTATTTAAATTAAAAATTCCTTTAGTTATTGGTTCAGGTACTAAATACGAAGTTCTACATGGAGAAAATGTTAAACCAAAAATAAAAATTACTTCTGCTTTAATAAGATACTAAAATAGACTTTTAGTGATAGTATGGATTATGAAATAGTAGAATTGGAGAGTTTTATTGTCCAAGCTATGAAAAGGAGAACCACGAACGAAAATAATCTCGCAACTAATGACATTAAAGCTTTATGGGATAAGTTTTACAAGGAAAATATTTCGAAGAAAATTTCACATAAAAAATCCTCTGATATTCTAGCTTTATTTACAGAATATGAAAAGGATTACTTTAAATCTTACACGTATTATTTAGGCCATAAATTGAAAAAAACTGGTCTACGATCGAAAGATTTGTACTTCCTTGTTGTCCCAAAAGGTAAATATGCTGTAATAGAGGTTTCTGAACCATTTCCTGACTCAATTTTTAATGCTTGGAACAATATCTGGAATTCTGATATCAAAAGAGCATATACAGTTGACTATGAAGTCTATGGGCCTGAATATTTTAGAGAAAAAGAAAAATCTATGAAAATTTATTTATCGATTTGATTCCAATATATCACTTTTTGGATTCCTCAATTTATTTAACTAAATTTTGAATAGATATTAATGATTTCTATGATAATTCTTCAATTTCTTCATATATTTCTTCTCTTTTCATTTTTGTAATAGTAGTTGTTAATGATTCTTTTAATAAGTGCAAAAAAATCAAACCTTTTTCTGTCAAAGAATAATTCTTCTTCCTAGTATCAAGTAGAGTCTCTTTTGATACGCATGGTTTCAAATATTTTAAGTCATATAACTTTTTAACCTCATCGGAGGTAGTTTGTTGAGGAATTTTTAATATTTTAGCTAAATATGAAGTATTTGATTTGGTTATGGGTTGATAGGCAATTTCTATTAGGATCAAAACAGATTTACCTTTGAAACTTGATTTCATTTCAGTTTGGATATCAGGAGGATATATATTTGCAATTACAGCTTGATCATAACTTAATAAATGAGAAAGATTTTCTGAAGTGCTTAATAATTCCGTTTTAACGTTTTCAATTCCAATAATTAATTTATGATATATTTTTCTCATTTGTTTCTCTTTAAAAGTATAAATGAATTCCGAAATCTCCATATCTTTAATTATTCTTTTTTTGAATTGAAACCAACCTAGAAACATGACTAATAGTAATAAAGATACTATAATTACCAATTGAAGAAAAAAGCTGTTTATCAGATCATCAACCAAGATTTGCCAACCTGGTTTATTTATCGTAAAAGAATCGGTTGAAAATGAGACTTGTTTAACTCCTGTCAAACTTTTTGCCTCTATCTTAAGTATTCCAACAGTATTTTCGGAATATGTGGTCACATCCCACTCATATCTGGGTTTTACTAAATTTTCAGCAATGTTATCCCATGTTAGCCCATTATCAACGGAAAGTGACAAAGTATAATTAATGGATTGTCCCATCGAATCAAGTGCAGGACTCCATTCAACAATCACGGACTTGACTAAATTTTCTCCTCCTTTAGGATATAATAGTTGGGATTTAAAAATTTCAGGTAATTTAGCCCTGTTAACCAAAGGAAAAGAATCATTATTAGTTGAAATAAAGCTATCAATTAAGTAAGGAATATCCACAATATTATTTTCGTTTTCATCTGGAGTTCTCCATTCTGACCAATAATTATTTAAAAAAATGTTTGATTTACCATGATCACGCGCTTGAGATTTATTACTCTGGTAATTATTTTCTAAAAAATTATTTCTTTCAATTTCGTTATTATAACAATTCGGATTTTCGTTTAAATATCCGTACCCAATTGATAGTCCATAATTATAATTTCTTCTTAAAGTGTTATCGAAAATCTTTACATCTTGAACGTTGTCTCGTAACCATATACCAAAATTTCCGTTTTCATAAATAATGTTATTTTCTAAGGTAATTTCAAAAGAATTATGAATTTCTATACCATTATTAGTATGGTTGGTAATCCAATTATTTTCAATAGTGATTACATTTGATGAACTAACGACTACTCCATGGAATTTGCTATTTTTAATTAGATTATTTGATATGGTAGCATGAGTTACATTAGCTAAGAAGATTCCATATAATCCCTTTGACAAGCTGTTTAACCGATTGTTTTTGATCTCAAAATAAACATCTGTATTTCGTATATCAATTAACCGTTCAAAGGATCCAGTTATGTTGAAATTTTCAATAATATACGGATTATTTCTTATTCCTTTCCCTTGAATGTTTAATTTTTCAAAATCTTTATTTTCTTGTATTTCAATGGGAATTTCGGAAATTTTTGATTCAAAATTTATGCTAGTTAGTGATGAACTACTTTCTTTGGATTTTAAATCTTTGTCAAGGTCTATTGAGGAAAGTACGGTACCATCTGATAAATTAATCATTAATAATTGAAAATTTATTATTATTAATGTGAACAAGATAAAATGAATTGCTTTGGCCATTTTTCTGACCCGTTAGTCATAAACAAATTAAATATATATCTATACCTAAAAATATTTCGTTTTATTTTTCATTAGTTTTACCGAAATTTCGGTATATTTTACCGAAACAACGGTAAGCCTATTATCTATTAAACACTTGGTTCAAAAGCTTTACGAGATGATAATGAAAACTATAATTGATATTTTTGAAGAAAACATTTCAGCATATTAAGAAATTAATCTTTGTCATCATTCAAAATCTTAGGAGTAGAAAAAAATTGAGAAAGGTAAACAACTTATTTAAATGGATGATATTATTTGTAATGATATCTATGCTTTTGAACACAAATTCTTTAGTAATAGCGCAAAATAGCCAAAGTAATGAAGATTTAGAATTAAAGTATAGTAGTTACTTAGGTGGAGAAGGATCAGAAAGAAATGCGAATTTCATTCTAGATGATGATAAAAATATTTATATTGCAGGATATTCTTATTTTAGACAAACGGGTTCAGATTTCCCAGTAACAGATAATGCTTATAATAAAACACGTTCTAGTGATGGAACTGCTTTATATGTTGCTAAGATTTCTCCAGATGGTATGAATCTGATATTTTCTACATGGATAGGGGGAGTTGGTACAATAAGTGAAACTATACCCTTTTCTCCAAGAATTATTCTAGATGAAGATAATAATATTGTTGTTGTGGGGCATATTGAAGAATCCAATAAATTTGATTTTCCTATAACTGAAAATGCTTTAAATTCATCACACAATGGTAATCAGGACATATTTATTATAAAATTGTCTAACGATGGGAAAACTTTGCTTTATTCAACTGTTTTTGGGGGATCATCTTATGATTTGGTCTGGGATATCGCTCTTGATAACTCCGGTATATTATTTATTTCAGGATCTACCACTTCAAGTGATTTTCCAATTACGACAGATGCTTATGACAAAACACTAAACAAATTTGATGTTTTCTTTACTAAGTTATCGAATTTAGGTACCGGCTTTGAAGTAAAATACTCTACATTCTTAGGTGGGAGTGGGGAAGAGGGTCCTTCTCAAATAGAAT
>MDVS01000009.1 GCA_001940645.1 Candidatus Heimdallarchaeota archaeon LC_3 | reverse complement strand
TTGTCGTTTATAAATTTAAGACTTGAAAAAACGCCTAAGTCTTCAAAACGATCTAAGAATATATAGGATTTTTTAAGAACATATCCACAAGATGAACAACATCCTTATCTTCTATCCCCTGTTGATATTTTCTCAGTGCACTTAAAAAACTCTTGTGAATTGATAAAATATCTAATTTATTTTCTCTGCATAATTTTTCAAATTTCTCATAAAGAATTGGATTAATCTGTATAATATTTGAAAAAAGGTAAAATCCATCACGATCATCATGATGTTCTTTTATTGTATCTATAATAATATTTTCTGCATTATTATTAATATCATTTGAGATTTTAAATTCATCAAATATGACCTTTATCGTAGAATAATATGTTTCTGATTTCATTTCTAGATAAGAAGATATTTCATCAATAGATTCAATAGTTTTTTTCAAAACCTTAGCTAAAAACTCTTCATTCTCACAATCTTTTTCAAGTTCCCTAATTTTATTGCCAATTTCAAGATAATCATTGAATTCCTCAATATTTGCTTCTGATTCACGCAGAAGGGAAATTAATCCTCCAAGTACAAACCCAATGGTAAAATTGCCTAAGTTACTTTTCAAGTTATTATTTCTGATTTGTTTTCTCAATTCCATTAACATTTTTCTGTTTTTATTGTACTTTTTTTCTTCTTCAGGCTTTAAATGAACTTTTTTTTGGAAAATTTCTAAGTCTAAGCTCTCTATTGCTAAAAAGTAACTAGTTACTATTGAAACATCAAATCCACGCCTTACTTGTGTTTGTATGAACTTAGATGACTTTTTTTTTAAGTTGTTCTTAGCTAACTCAAAAGGTTCGTAAGGTTTCCCTGACATGTTAATTTTTTTTTGCAAAAACACATTGTTAAATCTTTATATTTAGGCATGAAAAATAAATAATCTTTCATTTTCTTATCAATTTTATTAGTTATATCATTAAAATATTTGTTAATTCTATCAAAAATGATTTATTTATTATTAATTCAATTCTTATTCTGATTATTGTTCATACTTGTGATTTAAAATGGATTCTTTTAATATTTACCCAGATAATGTAAAAAATGTGTTAATAGAGTTAGAAAACAGGGATAAAAAGAGAGGGAACAAAATGTTGAAAGAAAACTGCGCTTACGGCAAATTCATGGAGTAACTGGTAATTTCCTATTTATTTATCTTTTATTGAAATAAATTTCCTTATTTCTTTATTATCAATATTCTGTCTGGTTGCTGTGATAAGGTGATTTTTTTCTAAATCATCAACCTAATCATTCATAATTTCTGTTAAATTTACTAGTAGATTTTGAAAAATTATTACTTATTTTTTAATCACATTCATAATCTGATTTTAAATACCATTCAACTGCCTCTACTGCATTTGTACATATTTTCATTGGATTTTCTTTCTCTAATATAATATCTGTGACTGATCCAGTGAGTACAGCTATACTATTAATTCCGGCATTCTTTGCGGCCATAATATCATGAGGAAAATCACCTATATAAACAGTTTTTTTAGGATTTGAATTTAATACTTCCATTGCTTTTAAAATACCTTCCGGAGAAGGTTTTATATGAGAAACCATCTCTCTTGTTACTATCACACTAAAATTAGAGAGATATTCTTTAAAGAGTTTATCAATATCTTTTTTTCTTGCACTGGTTACTATACCCATTAAAACACCCTTACTTTGGAGTTTGTGTATCATATCAGACACTCCTTCAAACGGTTTAGCATATTTATAATTTTTAGGAACATTGACTAGACAATACAACATGAAAAGAAAGGATTTGATCTTAGATAATCCAAGAAACCGACCAAGATAATGAAACAGCTTGAAATAGATTAATTTACCACCTTTTGGAGTATTCTTCAAAACCTTATTGTCCGAAAGCTCTAAACTAGTTATTAGTTCCATCATCTTTTTTTCATCTAATTTGCTCCCTAATCTCTCCATTCCATTTTTCACAACCATTTCTATAACCTTCATGGTATCTACCAGAGTACCATCAAAATCGAAAAGTATAGAAATTGTTTCGTTTGTATTCATGATGAAAACAATATAAAATGGCTAAAAATTTAATTAATAGTAATTTACAAACCTATATTATTTATTTAAAATAATATTCAATATTTAGAATAAATGATATTCAAAAAAGCAATTAATGCATTATAAAACCCTTAATGAATCAATCCGGACAACTCTAGCTGATTTCTTACTAATTTATAATATATACTTTTATTATTTAACAATTCTTCATGATTTCCTTTCTCAGCAATTTTTCCTTTATCTATTACAACTATTTGATCAGAATCCCGAATCGTACTCAATCTATGAGCAATAATTATGGCAGTTCTGTCTTTCAATATAACATTCAGAGCTTTTTGTATTAGTAATTCTGTAAAGACATCAACAGAGCTTGTAGCTTCATCTAGAATTAAGATTTTTGGATCAGCTAAAAGAACTGCTGCAAACACTACTAATTGCCTCTGTCCTATAGATAGTCTTCCCCCTCTTTCATGAATTGGTGTATCTAATCCCTTATCTAATCTTTTTATATATTTTTTTAATCCTACTAATTCTAAAACTTTCCACATTTCGTCTTCAGTAGCATTCGGATCACCTAACTTCAAATTTTCTCGTATACTAAGAGAAAAAAGAAAAAAATCCTGAGGAACAACCGCTACATGCTTTCGATAACTTGGTAAGGATATATTTTTAATTTCATTGTTATCAATTAAGATTTCACCTTTTTGAGGATCATACATACGCGATAGTAAGGCTGCAATTGTTGTTTTCCCAGCTCCAGTGTGTCCCACCAAAGCTAATTTTGTTCCTGCCTTGATATCTAATGAGAAGTTATTCAAAATAGGTTTATCTTCTAAATATTCGAAATAAACATTATTAAATCGAACATGACCCTCGATATTTTCAAGATTTAAACGTTCCAGATTCCATGGTGTTGTAGAATCTGTATCTAATAACGCTTTGATTCTTTCTGCACCCGTTAAAGCATCCTGTAATTGTTCATAAAAATTAGCTAAAATAACTATAGGTCTAAACATTATTGCATTCATATTTAAAAATGCCAGTAATACTCCTAATGTTATTGCTCCTTCAATTATACGTAAACCACCTATTAAAACTATTAAACTAGTACCAAGAGTAGAAAAAAATAAAAGAGTTGTAAAAAAACTAATATTGACTTTATTTGCAATTATTTGCGCATGTTTTCTATCAGAATTTCTTTCAGCAAAAATCAGTTGATTTTCTTTACTCCTATTAAGAGCTTTTGAAACTTTAATTCCACCAATATTTTCAGCAATATTTGCCATTAAAATTGCATTAGTTCTTCTCACCTCCTTTCTTCGAGGTCTAGAGAATTTTCTAGCAGTTTGCGCTAGAATTAGTATAATTGGGATTAAAAGAAATGAAACCAATGCTAAAATTGGATCTAACAAAATAATTATTAATGCAACTGCAAAAATTGTGAAAATATTTAATACGTTCTGAACGATCGCACCCCCTAAAAATTCTCTAATAGCATCAACATCAGAAGTGGCTCTGCTCATAATTCTTCCAACCTCGTTTTTATCATGATAACCCATGTCTAATTCCTGAAGATGTTCAAAAATCGTCTCACGAATATTCTGAGTAGCTTTAACACCTACTAAACCAATAATTAGGGCCTGTCTTGATGTTGAAAAATAAATTAAAGCTTGTAAAAATAAATAAGCTAGAGTGATTACTCCAACATCAAACCATAATGCGTCTAAATCTGTGATTGATTGAAAAAAAGCTCTAAGTGAAAAGAGAAACTTATCAATTATCTCTATCCCTAATATTTCAGTAATATTTGCTTCACTGAATCTATCTACTGCTTTAATTAGTAATAACGGACCCCCTACAGTAAAGATTGATACTAAAAGCATGAGAATCAATGTATTTATAATTTCCTTTTTATAAGGAAGAGCAAATTTGAACATAAAGCGATATAACTGTATGTCACTATATCCAAAACTTCCTTTTTTTGTTTCTTTATCAGCATCAGCATGAATTGACATAGAAACTAATCCCCTCCTTTTGATGGGTTTGATTGTTTTGGTACTATTACCTCGTCCTCTGAAGGTCGTTCCCAATCAATAAACTTCACTTGATTCTCAACAGTATAGACAAATTTTTGATAAATTCCTGGTTTAGAGAGAAGTTCTTGATGTGATCCCTCTTGAACTATTTTTCCTTCATCTATTACGATTATCCTATCAACAAATTGCAAACTCGAAGGTCTTTGACTGATCACAATCATCGTGACTGTTTTTGCAACCTCTTTCAAAGTTCCTTGTAACTTTGCTTCTGTTTCAGGATCAACAGCAGACAAAGCATCATCTAAAATAAGTAAATCAGGATTAGTAATAATTGCACGAGCGATTGTGACCCTTTGTCTTTGTCCTCCAGATAAAGTTACACCTCTTTCACCAATAATAGAATCATAACTATTAGGAAGATCATTTACTATAAATTCATGTGCTTGAGCTATTTGACCTGCTTTTATAACGTCGTTCCGTTTAGATTTTGGATTTCCAAATGCAATGTTATCATGAATAGACATTGTAAAAAGAAAATTATCTTGATGAACAATGCCAATATGTTTTCTTAACGAATTTTTAGTAAAATTCTTAATATCATGACCATCAATTTTTATTTTTCCTTTGGAAACATCAAAAAATCTAGGAATTAAGTTAATCAAAGTTGATTTTCCAGATCCAGTAGCTCCAAGAAGTGCGATTTTTTCTCCTACCTGTATAGTTAAGTTGATATCATGCAAAATTTCAGTTTCAGAATTTGGATAGTGAAAAGAAACATTTTCAAAAGTAATTTCTTTCTCTATACCCTCAAGTTCTATAGAGCCTGGTTCATCTTGGATAGATATCTCAGAATTCATAATTTCAGTTAATCTTATCGATGCAGCATTAGCCATTTGAATAGCAATACCAAGATCACCTAGAAATCTCCCCGGAACGCTGATTTGAATAACAAGAAGTATGAATGCAATAAAATTCCCTACTGTTATAATTTCGAGTTGCGTAAAAGCTCCACCAATAAATAACAGAACAATTATACCTAAATAAAGTAAAAAAACCATACCTGGTCTTAGAAAAGCTCGAACACGTATTTCACGGAAAGCTGCTATTGAAAAATTTGTATTTTTTTTCTCGAAAATTTTAATTTGCTCTGGTTCTCTTCCAAAGCTCTTAACTGTCCTAATTCCAGATAAATTTTCTGCTAAAACTTCGTTTAATTCTCCATATCTTAGTCTTGTATTGTAAAATATCTTAGCATTACGATTTGAAGATCTTACTAATACTAAAATAATGATTGGAAAGATAAGAAGGAAGAAAAATGCTAAAACAGGTGCTTTTGTCCACATAGCAATAAATGTGCCGATACTCAACCAAGAAATTAGTAAAATAATTCTCCATCCCCATGTTAAAATTTCCTGCATTTGAAAAACTGAATCAATTGTCCTCTCCATTAATTGTCCAACAGTCTCTTTTGAATAAAATTCTAATTCTTGATCCTGCATTTTTTTAAAGAAATCACGCCTAATACTTTCCATTGCTCCCTGACTAAAATGAACGCTTCCAAAGCGCATGGTTAAGTTCAAAAACCACTCAACGAGGGCTAAACTTATAAGAATTATAAAACCATCAATAATAATCTGAGTGACAGGACTTTGAACATTGATACCTGTATCAATAATTTCATTGATCTTTAATATTATATTTACTTGGACAAATGCTTGTAAAATAACTGTGAAATTTATAAGAAGAAAATATTTTTTATGTTCTACGACGTAAGGATAGATAAATCGTGCAAATTCTCTCATTAAACTCTAATCTCTTATTCAAAATTAAAAATTCTTACATATCAAATTACTTCTCGGAAATGACGCTCTATCACAAATTAAGGTTGAAATAAATAATAAAGATAGCATTTTATTATTTAATTAAACAAGAAAGTAACGAAGATTATTAATTAAAAGCATTTTGAGATTTTGATAATTGTGATGTACGTGACCAGAACCATAAAACAAATCCGATACCTATAATAAAAAAGCCGGAAAAAAGGAAAACAAATTCAATGTCAAAAAATTCCCAGATAGGATACACTGCAATAGTAGATGTAGATCTACCCAAGGATGTATATACTCCTAGTGCACCTAAGGCCATACCACGCTGTGAAACAGAAGCTGTTTGAGCTGTTGCACCATTTACAGCAGGATATGCAATAAACAAACAAGCAGTGACAATTATATATATGATTACAAGGAAAAAAATATCAGAAATATTAATCATAATTAAAAAAACAAGACCAATAGTGAATAAACTAAATATTATAGGATAACGAAATCCAAAACGATCAGAAAGATTTCCTAAATATGGTTTTAACCATAATAAACATAAAGTAGCCCAAAAAACTATCTCTGCGGGAGTACCATCTGAAAATCCCTTAAATTTTACTAGCGAAGCAAACAAAGACGAAAAGATGAATTCAGTAAATGCTACGAAAAATTGGAAAACGAAAATTATTAACATACCTGGATGACGACTTATATTTTTGATTGAGACAAACATTCCTCCAATTGAGGATTTAATAAAGTATAAATATCCTTTAACTTTTATTTTTTCTTCTGGATTTATTACCTCGGGCAAAATTAGATAAAAAATTAAAACAGAAATAATTCCTACTATGAATAAAATCAGGAAGAAATTTTTTAATCCAATATTAACTTGATCTATAAGAAATTTAGCTGAAAGAGAACCAATTATAATACCTACATCTCCAATTTTGAATATTCTGCCATTAGATTTTCCATAATTATTTGGAGAAACATCTTGGATATAAGCAAAAGTTGCTGGCCAATGAGCACTCATCCCTATTCCAACCAATATCGAAGAAAAAAATGCCATAACAGGGTGAACTGTAAATACCAATGAAATCATGGCTAAAGCAATAAAAAGATTTCCAAACAAAATCATTGATTTTCTACCAATAACTTGGGAAAATCCTGCCAGGGGAACTCTCATAAAAATTTGAAAAAAATTAATTGAAGAGAGAATTAATGAAATGATTAAGATTGAAACGAAAATGTCAAACTCTAAGAAAATTGCTAAATAGGTTCTATAAAGAGTCAGTTGCATCATTGTGAAAAGATTCATGAAACCTAGAAGAGTAATAGGATCTTTAAACCAAGTAGAAATTCTCGAAATGCTCATAACAAATCCAAAAATATTTTATCCAGACGAATAAATTTAAAATTAATTAGTTTACGTAGTTTGTAGTTTAAATTTCAATTTACCAAAAAAACAAAATAGCTATGGTTACAATAAGAATTTTGTAAACATGCTGATGAAAAATTGAATAAACATGAAGTAAATATTCTTATAAATCTGATAATTTACTTCTTAGAATGATATTTATGATTTCGGGTCTTCATTTCTTATTAAGCTACACATGCATTTTTGAGTGCGATCACTGCTTTGTTTACTCATCTCCAGAAGCTAAAGGAACTTTCTCATTTTCTCAAATCAAAAATATTATAGATCAAGCTGAAAACATACCTGATATAGATAATGTTTATTTTGAAGGTGGAGAACCTTTACTGTTTTACCAATTGATGCTTTCTTGTGTCAAATATGCGAAACTAAAAGGGTTCAAAGTAGGTATAGTAACAAATGGATATTGGGCTACTTCAAAAGAAAATGCAGAAATAATACTTCAACCATTCCAAGATATTGGTATAGAAGACCTTTCAATAAGTGATGACGATTATCACTATGATAATGATCAAAATCAAGCAAAAATTGGCATTAATATAGCAAAAAAGCTGAATATTCCAGTGAATTCTATCTGTATTGAAAAACCGTCACCAAATATTGTTGAAAGTAAGGTTTCAGATAAAGGTCAGCCTATTATTGGTGGAAATACAATGTTTCGTGGAAGAGCAGTAGATACTCTTATCAAAAATGAAGTTCTTCCCAGAAAGAATTGGAAAGAATTAACTACGTGTCCTTATGAGGAATTACAACACCCTAAACGTGTTCATATTGATCCCTATGGTAATATTCAAATTTGTCAAGGAATTTCAATCGGTAATGTCTTTAAAGAGCCATTAAAAGAAATTTTAGAAAATTACGATTATCAATCGCACCCAATTTTAAAAGATTTAATAGAAGGTGGTCCAGCACAATTAGTTTCTAAACATGATATTCAGCTAGAAACAGATATGTTTATTGATGAATGTCACCTTTGTTATGAGAGCAGAAGAAAAATGATTGATAATTTATCTTATTATTTAAACCCAAGACAAGTTTACGGATTGGAATAACAAGTATCAGTGTTTATGCAATCTTGTTGAAGTAGAAAGCAATGCGTCAGTGCGAATGATTTTTGAAACTAATTCTTTTTCCGCGATTTTACTAAACTTCTCGTAATCTTTGATAAACAATTTTCTATACTCTTTTGTAAAATTAGGATTATCCCAACCCATTATTTTGCGTAGATTTCCATATAACTGATATTGCAATGTCGATTTTTCGACCCATGACTCAACTTTATAAAAATCTGGACTTAAAAATAGAATTAGAGGTATTCTCTGTCCCGCATTAGTTAAATCAACCAAATGAATATATTCTTCTTTGATAATTATTTTCATTTCAAGATTTGGTGATTTTTCAACAATATGTTGTAAAATTGTTATATTTATCTGGCAATCAAAACACCACGAAGCTCCAATTACTAAGATTTTAATTTCATGTTCAATTTGGGATGATAATAAATCCAAATATTCTGGAGAAAGAGTGAATCGAGAATAATATGATTCATATTTCTTCTTGTGATTTTCATCTTTCATCAATCCAATATATTCTTCATAAGTATATCCATTTTTGTAAGATGATTTATAATTAAATTCTTCAGGTTTTTTACTTTCGGGTTTAGGTTTGATTTCTTCTTGTATTCCTTCCCTCTTAATTAGAGGTTTAATTAATGAATCCTTAGCCAATTCTTGTGAAGCAACGACCTCAAATTTATAGTTCGCTCCAAGCCTTAGACCCTTGTTATCTAGTGGAAATCCAACTTTCAGAAAAGAAGAAACTCTTCTTTCGATTGTTCTTTTCATTAAAATTGGTGTTGATTCGGGGATAAATAAACGCGTTTTTTGATTTTCTTCATCAATAATTATGTAAATATTATCCTTAGGAGAAATATTTTCGTCGATTGTTTGTCTAAAGTCATCTTCATAATCATCATATACAAGCACTACACGTAGAGTTTCCTGAATAACAATCACCTAAATAATATAACAGAATATTTGATTATAACTAACTTTTCTTACAAAAAGATTTTTGACCAAGTTTTCTTTATTATTAAAATTATAAAATAGTTTTTTGGCTTAGGATTACTTTGAGATGAATTTAAAATAAAAAATTGAATCTATTCATGATATTTAACCACAAATTTTCCCGTAATTAAATATAACTCTAATAATATTTTTTTAAATTAATTATTATAGTTAATTATCATTAATATTTTCCTTTAGTATTAAAAATCATACATACCACTTTCGGTATACGTACCAATACTGTTATATATCCAATTTAGTATTTGAAAATTGTGTAGTATTATGATAAATGAAAATGAAGTTAAACGTAGATACGCCGATGCTTTAAAAAATGCTAAAACTTCAGCTAATACTGAATGTTGTTCTCCTGGAAACGAAATATTTGTTGAGGATATGATTACAGAAAGTATTTCTGAACAGATTAGTTTTGGATGCGTTCGTTTAGAAGATATTTTGAAAAAACATATCAAAAAAGGAATGACAGTAATTGATTTTGGTTCTGGACCTGGTCATGATCTTTTCATAGCAGCTGAATTAGTAGGAGATTCAGGAAGAGCTATTGGAATAGATTTTACTGATGAAATGATTAATGAAGCAAAGAAATCTGCTTCAAACAAAGGCTTAACCAACGTTGAATTGATAAAATCAAATATTGAAAATATTAATCTTCCTGATAACTCAGCTGATATAATCATATCTAATTGTGTTATAAATCTAGCCACAAATAAAGAATCTGTATTTAAAGAAGCTTATAGATTGTTGAAGAATGGTGGAGTGTTAATCGATGCTGATGTGATTTCCAGTAAACCTTTACCTAAGGAAATTGTAAATGATCCTAAATTGTGGTGTTCATGCATTGGTGGTGCACTTACAAAAGAAGATCATGAACAAATCTTACAAAAAATAGGTTTTAAAAATATTCAGGTTGAATATACCTCTAAAGAAGATATAACTTTTGAAAAAACTGATTTAGGGATTAATTCAGCAATTATTTGGGCTCAAAAAACTGTTTGATTCTGGGGATAAAATGGATTTACAAATTTATACTGATATTCAAAAATTGATTGGACTCGAAAATGATAGTATTATAAGTCAAAACATTGACTGGTTTAATAATGAAGCTGAAAACAGAGACCAGATTGTTTATAATTATTTTGGAAAGGACACATTCGAGACCCTTGTTTCTCTAATATCAGAAAAAATCCTTACAGATTATAACAAAACGGAAATAACTATATTAGATACTGGAATTGGTGCTGGAACATTTTCATTGCCAATTTACGACAATTTAAAAGAATTGAAAATTGAAAATATAAATTATTACGGCTTGGATATATCCCTGAAAATGTTGCAGGTTTTAAATAATAAAACAAATAAAATTATTCCATTAATCGGAAGATTAGAGAATATAAAAACTTCTTTGGATCACCATAGAAAAATTTTAGACGATATTCCTGAAAAATTTGATTTTGTATTAGCAACATTAGTTATTCACCATATTCCGGATATTGAGCAAGCTTTCAGATCAATTAATGAAGTTTTAAAACCAAATGGAAAATTAATCATACTTGATATGCTTGAACATCCTCCTGATCTTGAAGAACCAGAAGCACATCCAGGTTTTGACTTGAATGAATTAGCAAAATTAGGAAGGATTGATTTTAAGAATATCAACATTGAATCTTTAAAAGATTTAACCTGTAGCTCCTTAAGATATTCTGCTGATTTATTTATTGGAGAATTATCTAATTAATCATAATGGTAAGAAAAATGTCTTCAAAATACGCATGTTGTTCGATGTCTTCACAAGAAATTTTGAAACTTGAAAACAATAGCTTTCCAGATATTAAAGTAGTTAGTCTTTTAAAACTAATGGCCCATCCCTTACGACTAAAAATATTGAGATTATTGTTATACGAAGAACAAATTTGTACTTGTGAAATTGTACCAATTTTTGGGACATCTTTATACAACAATGGAGAAAAACAATACAAACCCGAAAGTTTGCAGGTCCAAATTACAAAACAGTTAGTGAAATTAAGAAAGGAAGGTATTTTAGAGAGTAGGAAAATTACTTTTTCAAGTAATGGCGAAGCTCAAAACAAGAATGATGGAAAATGGACCTCTTACAAAATTTCAAGGAATTATTATTCAATATTAAAAAATATAATCGAATCTTTTAGTAAAAGTCAAAAGATGTAAATTAAACTAGTGGATATCGATATCACGTGAGAACACTATTAATTTCTTTCCTAGTAAGATAATAAATTAATAATCCCCCAATTAATGTTCCAATCGGGAAGTATAGCATTCCAATTCCGGAAATTACTATTGTACCAAATTTTCCCCATTTCTTCATATAAAATAATCCTAATCCAAAAATTATACAAAGAGCTCCATAAAGGAAAGAAGCAAATAGTATAATAAATGCAAAAAATTCAAAATTTGGAAAAATACTCTCGAAAATACCAAAAAACTCCTTTTGAATAGTTAAGAGCTCTTTGTTTGATTCAAATGCTATATTAACAAAATACGAAATTGAACTAATTACCAGTGCACCAAAAAAGAATATACTACCCATTACAACTTCAAGAGTTGCAATAATTTGAAGATTTCTTTCTGAAGGTTGTTGAAGGTGTTCTGAAATTAAATTGGAAGCAAAACGGTTTTCGATTGTAACCTTTTTCCTATTATTGTCATAATTTTTGACTGAAAATCCACAATTAATACAAAAATTTGAATCAAGATCTATTTTGCCATTACATTGTGGACAATTACTTTTTATCGTAGACATCTTCATCTTTAATAGAGTAATTTCTATTTATATCTTTACGTAATTAGGAAAAATTACTAAATTAACTATAATCCTCTTGAATCAAAATGATTCATTTTGTTTATTCGAAATCACTAAAGATAAAGCATACTTAAAATAAACAATAAAAAATTAGAATCGTAAATCTGGGATACTCTTTCAATTTTTTTTTATGAATAATTTTATCATCATTAATCAGTTTTTTATTTATGTAATTCAGCTTGTTTTTTTATGTTTAATGCATTTGATTTAATTAATTTGTTTTATGTATCTGCAATAATCTTATTTTTTTGGTCAGCAAAAACTTTCTCACTCAAATTTGCCTTATTTGAATTTATCACTGCATTTTTGCTTGCTTTGATTTTTGAAACCTATAATATCACGGTTTCAGCACATTATTCTTATCCAAATTCCTATTTTTATATTGGAAAAGTATCTGTTGAAGTATTAATTGGTTGGTATACTGTCTACTTATTTGGAAAATATTGGATTACAACTATTCTGTCTCTTACTAGAAAAACAGAGAATAATTCTCAGTTAAAATTCCTTTATCCTACCTTAATTATTGCAAATGCTTATATAAGTTCCACTTTGGTTATGATAATTGATCCATTTGCAACGAGAACTGAATGGTGGAAATGGTCTGAAAACTCTCCATTTTTAGGAGTTCCAGTCGGAGAATTATATGGAGTTTTCATTTCAGTTGTAATTATTTCGACTTTACTAGTTGTTTTCCATAAATTATTAAATAAATTTTTTGAAAATGATGTCTATAAAGCTAAGAATCTAGAAAAACTTGATTTAACAGTATTTATCTTATATGAGATTTTTTGTCTCATTGCATTGTACATAACAGTTGCAATAGCTAGTTCAAATTCAGATGTTCTTATGGGAGTGATTGTTGTTTATTTAGCAACACAAATTATTCCATTTATAACAATAGTACTATATTTATCAAGTGATTCTTTTCATAATGATTTTAATAAATTATATAACCATAATAAGAATTTTTTAAGAGGAGTTATATGGCTAACAGGAATATTATCCATAATAACAGGTATTATTTCTATTTCTTCAATGATTCCTGAGTTAAAAGTATTTTTACCAAATATTTCTTCATTTCACATGATTATGGCTCAGTTTTCAATGGTTATAGGAGCTTTAACGTTATCTATATATTCAAAATATCGATCAACAGAGCCTTAATCTCCAGATAAAAACTCTAATATAGGAATCATCATAAATTATTTTGAAAACTTTAGTGTTTACAATGAATGAAAGTATTAAAGGGCTTCTTTTACCACATATCCCATACCTCTTACCAGAACTAGGGTTATCAAAAATAGAAGCAAAGATTAAAAAACTACTTAATACTATTAACGAAGTCAAAAATCTAATTGAATGTGATCCTCCAGAAGCTTTTCTTATATGCTCGCCACATTTTGAGGGTGAAGCATTTTCCATTGGATTACAGAAGCTATTTATAGGAGATTTAGGTCCGTTTCAAAGACAAGACGTAATAGATCAAAGATTATGTCACAATGAGCTAGCAAATGCAATTTTAGAAGATGGATTGGAATCGGGATATTTAGCTCCTATAAGCGAAGACCAAACACCCTCAAATAGAATTGATTATGGTTCAATTGTTGCTTTAAGACTCATTGATCCAAAAGCAAAAATAAGAATTGTCCCTATTAGTGTTTCTAGTGGAAATTTAATAGAACATTATCGTTGGGGACAGAAATTAAAATCAGTTGTTGATAAACTTAATAAAAGAGTAATTTTCATTGCATCAACTGAGTTATCTCAAGAATTTAATGATATTCCTAATGCTCTACCTTCTGAATTCCTTCAAAAATATGATAGAGAGGTAATATCAAATCTTGTCAACCAGAATATTGATAAATTACTAAAATTACCAAAAAATTATTTAAGATATACAGAAAAAGATTTGAGACCAATGTATACATTGGCAGGATATTCTACATCATATCAGGGAGAATTAATGGATTATTCTGGATTTATAGGTTGTGGATGTGCTGTAATGAAATTTATTTAGAAATTCGATCAATAATTTTACCAGAAAAATATTTAATCTCGATAATGGGTTTAATTTCGTGAGATTAGAATGAAGCGAATATGAAAAATGGATTTTTTTGGACTTGATATCTTAAGATATTATCAAAATATGGTTTAAAAATTGATTAATTGTCATTATTGTTATGAATTGAATGATGAAGGTAATAAATATTGTTCTTCATGTGCAGAATGATTTCAATAATTTTGGATAATCAACTACCAAAAATGTCCGGAATCAGTAGTTATGTCTTAATTATAGCTTTAACTTATGTTTTATTTACATTAACGATTTTTTTATTTGAGGAGGTAATTGTTCAACTCCTATCCAATCTAAATTATAGAGCCATCCTAACATAAAATCCATGATCCAAGGACTTATCCAGAATTGAATAAATAAGAACAACAAAGCAAAAACTGCGCCTAAAAACCATAAACCAGATTCTGTACCAACGACAATTATTATAGCAGTAAATATTGCAAAAACTAAGCTAGATATAAATCCTAATACTAAAAAACTTCTGAAATAAAGATTAGCAACCAAGAATAATTCCCAGTAACATTTCAAATGACAAGTTTATATCTTTTATTCACCGGATTTATCAAAGTATGTAGTAATTATCTTTCAACTGAAATTAATACTACTTGTGAAAACGAACTTAGGAATGCTTAATTAAAGCAAGATAAAAATAGGTGTCCCTTAATTTTTAAAAACTAAATTTTCGACTTCATTTGGAATAAATTAAACAATAATAATAATTTTATAAAAACAATAGCTTTTAATAAAAGTTTTAGTTTTTTTATACTATCTAATAAACTTTTGATTAAAATAATGGTTTTTTTTTAAACAACATATAATCGAGATAAATAGCCAATAAAGATTTATTAAATTAAATAAATCGACGAATGAGTTTTATCTATGGCATCCACTCTTGAAATTCTTCTTATATTACTAGAAATACTTGCAATAGCATCATTTATAGTGTTATTGGGATTTCACATAGTACAAATTCAAAAAGAAAAAGTGAAGAATTATTTTTTTCTAATATCAATAATTTCTGGTTTACTTGCAACAATAACTTTTTTAATTGAAACTGTTTCATGGGCAATCTCACCCTCGGTTTCAACAAGAATTTTTTTACAATCTGTAACATTGATCATTTATGCAATTTTCTTTTTCTTCATATATAAACACTATGAGGCCATTTATTCCTTAGAACCATTGAAAGAATATAAATGGAAGAATTATATATTTATTACACTAATTGGATTTCAAATTGTTTTTTTTTTCATGAACTATCTTAATTTAATACCCTGGGACTTTTTAGATGAATTATATAGGAATAATCTTATTCCAAGTTTTCTAATTCAAAAGGATGATAATGGACGAATAACTACATATCTTAGTCATGTTACTTACTTAATAGGAATATTAGCTTATTCGTTTACAATACAAGGAATTATAAAGTTTAATTTGATAGAAATAAGAAAAATAACACTTTCAGAGCTAATAGCTTTGATTTTATTACTACTAACAAATTTATTGGTGTTTATTGATGATGTTTTGATAACTACTGGTTTTTATTCTTCTGATATTTCTCTTCCGATAGTAGTAGCCGGTTTTTTCCTATTGTTACTTGGATTAATATTTTTATCTTTGAGTTACGTTATTTCAAATCCCTCACATATGATATCACCCTCTTTGAATGAAGATTTTTATAAAAAGCTTGGATCAGCATTTGATTTACAGGACAGTAATAAAATAGAATCAAAAGAGATTTTAGCTAACAGAGATCAATTTGAAGAGTTAGAGCATAAAAAATTAAATAGTACGTCAATTGAGCTATTGATTTATTTGTTGAATCATTTAGAGGGAGGAACATACGCAAAAAAAATTGAATCTGATTTGAATTTGAATAAAGCAACCGTTTCATATAATTTGAAGCTCTTGGAAGAAAGTAAATTTATTGATCGTTTTGAATCTTTAGAA
>MDVS01000008.1 GCA_001940645.1 Candidatus Heimdallarchaeota archaeon LC_3 | reverse complement strand
AAAAATATCAATTTTGTTGCGATTATTTCATTTTTATGCTATTTTTCATAATTTCTATAGTTTCAGGTAAGTGTCCTTGTTTCTTAAGATAGGTGGTTTTAGTATGTAACTACATATCAATGAAATAATCGCAACAAAATTGATATTTTTGATATTGAAAGATAAAATATTAATAAATCTTTTAAAAAATAAAAATAATTCAAGATTTTTTATTTAGTGTACTGTTCAGCCTCTTTCCAAATACTATTTATCTGAGTTGGTATGGGCACATAAATATTTCAATTATCATTTACAAAATGAAGTGGGTGGAATAAATGAATTAAAAGAGCCTAAAGCAAGATGGCCAGTTTTAATATTTGGAATGTTTGAAAATTATATTCCTCCAGTTCACGCAATAAATAGTATTTGGAAAGAGGCTGAACAGTACACTAAATAAAAAATCTTGAATTATTTTTATTTTTTAAAAGATTTATTAATATTTTATCTTTCAATATCAAAAATATCAATTTTGTTGCGATTATTTCATTTTTATGCTATTTTTCATAATTTCTATAGTTTCAGGTAAGTGTCCTTGTTTCTTAAGATAGGTGGTTTTAGTATGTAACTACATATCAATGAAATAATCGCAACAAAATTGATATTTTTGATATTGAAAGATAAAATATTAATAAATCTTTTAAAAAATAAAAATAATTCAAGATTTTTTATTTAGTGTACTGTTCAGCCTCTTTCCAAATACTATTTATCTGAGTTGGTATGGGCACATAAATATTTCAATTATCATTTACAAAATGAAGTGGGTGGAATAAATGAATTAAAAGAGCCTAAAGCAAGATGGCCAGTTTTAATATTTGGAATGTTTGAAAATTATATTCCTCCAGTTCACGCAATAAATAGTATTTGGAAAGAGGCTGAACAGTACACTAAATAAAAAATCTTGAATTATTTTTATTTTTTAAAAGATTTATTAATATTTTATCTTTCAATATCAAAAATATCAATTTTGTTGCGATTATTTCATTTTTATGCTATTTTTCATAATTTCTATAGTTTCAGGTAAGTGTCCTTGTTTCTTAAGATAGGTGGTTTTAGTATGTAACTACATATCAATGAAATAAAAATCTATTATACAATGAGGATTGTTACCTTGTCAATGGAAGATGAACTTGAATTAATGGAACTTATTGATGAAGAAGAAACTGATAACGGAACCGAACAGAAATCAGGTAAAGAAAAAAAAATTGAAGCAATTAATGATTTGCCTGGAGTTGGGCCAACAACTGCTAAAAAACTATCCGAAAACGGCTATGATTCATTAATGTCAGTGGCTGCTGCATCTGTAGCACAGTTAACGAGTATCGCATCATTAGGAGAAAAAACTGCCCAAAAAATGATTGAAACTGCACGTTTAGCTTTGAATTTATCATTTACTTCTGCAGAGAAAATTTTAGATCAGAGGCATAAGCTTCTTCGAATTACAACTGGATCACAAGCACTAGATGAATTGTTTAGAGGCGGTGTTGAAACTAATTCACTAACTGAATTTTACGGTGAATTTAGAACAGGAAAGACACAACTTGCACACCAAATGTGCGTAACAATTCAATTACTACGTGAAGAAGGTGGTTTAAAAGAAGCTGGAAAGAAAAGTGAACCAGTAAAAGCTATTTACATTGATACTGAAGGAACATTTCGCCCGGAAAGAATAATTGCAATGGCACAGCGATATCCTTCCTTAGATCCCCAAGAGGTTCTAAAAAATATCTTAGTTGGACGATGTTATAATACTGATCACCAAATAGCTTTAATTGACAAAGTCGGTAAAGATTCTCAAAGTGAAAATATTGGATTAATAATTATAGATTCCTTAACCTCCCATTTCCGTGCAGAATACATTGGAAGAGGAACATTAGCAGAAAGACAGCAAAAGTTAAACCAACATATCCATGCGATTCTCAGAATAGCTGAAGTAAGCAATCTTGCTGTAGTAGCAACTAACCAAGTACATGCAAAACCAGACCAATTTTTTGGTGATCCAACGGCTCCCGTAGGGGGACATGTCGTTGCACATGCAGCACAAACAAGAGTAATGTTGAGAAAATCAAAAGGAAATCGTAGAATTGCTAGAATTGCTGATTCTCCCCTTTTACCAGAGAGCGAAGCTGTATTTACTATAACTGAAGAAGGAATCTTTGATCCTTAATCAGTGATAATGAAGAGAATTGCTAATTTAATTCTTTCTTTAAATCTAGTTAGTTAATTGATGATAAAATTCACATCAAATCCTTTTTTCACTGATTGACTAACAACACAATATTCAGCAAATCGATCTTTACATCTATCAAGAGCTAAAGACAAATTTTCTTGAAAATTTTCAGATTTAGGATAGAGTTGGACATCTATTTTTTTAACACGAAGCTTTTTCTTTTCATTCCTTTCAATGTAACAGGATGCTTTACAAGAAATAAGTAAATCAGGTATTTCAATTCGCGTTTTTGCTAAACAAAAAATAAATGATGCAGAAAGACAGTTAGCCACAGCAGCAGTTAAGACACGGCTAGCATTAGGATATTTATTGTTACCTCCAGATCTATGAGGTTCATCAAAGTATAAATCAGGAAAATTTCTATCAAATTTTGTGGTGAATTCCATAGGCCCAGTTTTCGACAATTCTATTTCAAAAGAATGTATTTCTTCAGTCATTTTAATAACACCTTATAAGAAAGCCATTTAATGAAAAAATAATAAAGATTTACAATTGAAAAATGAGAGATTTTATTATATTAGTTTATCTTAAATCAGCAAAAAAAATCCTTTCTTGTGGGAGGGAAAGTTCACCTAGGTATCTGTTTTTCCCAATTTCTACGTTTAGATTTTTGAGTTCTCTTTTTTTCTTTATCTTTTTTAGATGTAGTTGAAGCGGAAGGATAATATTTTTCATTGAATTCTCTTAAGTATCTGTCATGATCTTCTAATAATTTATCCTTATCCTTAATAATTAAATATAAGAAAAAAAATCCAATTATTAGATGAAAAAATCCTCCTATCAAACCTTCACCATTGATTAGCCATAAAGTGCCATCAAATAATCCTTTTGAATTATCGTAAATATTTCCAGTAATTTGTGGATTAATAATGTTCCATAAATAGTGTAAAGAAAGTGCTGGCCATAAATTATGAGTTTTGAGGTAGGCCCAAGCTAAAGCGAAAGTTGCACCAAAAAAAACACCGAAAGAGCCAAGAAGAGACAGAATCATTTCGCTAATTTCTAAATTTTGTGGGGATAATATTGTAAAGAAAGGAATATGATAGATTGTCCAAATTAAACCAGCTAACAGTAACCCATAACTGATTTTCAAATAATTTCTGCTTTTAATTAATTCGGGCAATAAATAACCTCTCCACCCATATTCTTCTCCAATAATTCTAATAAATCCACCTAATGAAAAAACAAGAATAAAAGGAACAATAATTACATAAATAACTACATCTAAAATAGCATTATATAATGTAAAATTAAGATCACCAAGTGGTCGAAAATTGAAATTATAAGTAACGTCTGATATAATTGAAGAGGTTATAATAGTAGGTGTTAAAACAAGAAAAGCATAAAGTAATCCGAATAATAACCAAGTTTTATTCTTGGGTAAATTTAATCCAGGTTCTAAAAAATGTGCTGAATTAAAACGAACCATAAATAAAATTGCAATAAAAGCTGGAATGAGTGTATATAATGTAATAATTATTTGAATTATTGTAGTAAGATCTTCAGGAGGATGAATAAAATCTTTAAGACCAAATAATAAAACAGAAACCAATAAAAGCAAGTAACTTGATCCCAAAGTTATTAATGCCCATAAAAGTGTTAAATAGAATCTATTACGGGCTGCTTCAGGATGTGGATGAGAAAATTTATTCATATTTAATCACGAAATAATAAAACAAATTAGGAAATTTTCTTTGTTTTTTTAAGATTTATCTATTAATCTTCACAAACTTGCACATAGTTTCTTTTTTCAGCGATCATTTGCTGTTTTAGACTTAATGGATATCAATTTTTGAATCTTTTATATCTATCAAATTCAGAAAATATTTTTTTAATTAGGATAATTAAATAAAGGGATAAAGGAAAAAAAAATTACCACAGGTAAGGTATCAAAATAGTTCTAATTACAGAAAATTGTATGAAATAGATAATCAAGGCGAGTTACCTACTTTGAATAGACTGACTGGGAAGATAGTTTTATGTGGAGATGGAGGAGTAGGAAAAACAAGTTTGAGAAAAGCTTATCTTGGCCAAGAATTTAATAGTAACTATTTAGAAACACTAGGAGCAGATTTTGCTACAAAAATTATCAAAATCCTGTATGATAAAGAAGAATTTCAAATTAAATATTTAATTTGGGATTTAGCTGGTCAACCAAATTTTAATTCTGTCAGAACCAATTATTTTAAAGGTAGTCATGCTATACTAATCATTTATGACGTTACAAACAAGAAATCTTATGAAAACGTTTTAAATTGGATTGAAGAAATAAAAAAAAGTTTATCTAGGGAAGGAATTCCACCAATATCATTATTAGGTAATAAAATAGATTTAGTTAATGAAAAAACAGTTGATGATTATATCACACCATCTGAAGGTATAAAACTCTCTGAGCAAATATCTAGTAATTATTTTGATCAAAAAATTGATATTCCTTATATCGAAACTTCAGCTAAAACTGGTGAAAATGTAGAGAAAGCTTTTCAAATCTTATCAAGACAATTGGTCAAGAATTACTTAGACAATATTGATGAATGAATTCAGTTTTTATGACTAAGTATATTTTTTATTTTAAAGGCCATTACAGGCCCTTCTTTTATTGATAATTCCCATTTATTAATTTCTAGAAGCCGTTTAAACATAAATAAATTATAATACTGCTTGACTGAACTTATATCATATAAAGCATTAGGGATATCATAAAAAACTGAGAATGAATCACTAGAGATTTCTAACTCATTGATACTTTTCGTTTGGGTTGAAATTATTTTAACAGTTGAGGATTGCTTGAAAGACATAGCATTATCCAAGAATAACTTGAAAATGAGTCGAATTGGCTCATGAACCCCTAAAACAACTGGTAACTCATTGTGTTCAATTAAAATCCCAGGGTAATTTTTCTGAAGGGTATCGACAATATTATTAAGATCAACAGTTTCTCTTAACGATTGAGTTGCAAAAATTTCGTTTTTTTGGAGATATTCTTTAACTAATCTATTAAATTCAAGAATATACTCCATTAAGTTTTCATTTTGAATTTCAAGATTTCTTACATATCTATTTTTTTCACTATTACTCGAAAAAAATTCTTTTTCAAATTTTTTTTTCAAGAGAGCTTTTGAAATCATTTCTCCCACCATTCTAAGAAATAAGATATTATTTTCTCCCCAATGTCTGTTCTTTTCCTTTGATCCAAAAATTACCATGCCAATTGAGTTTTCGTCATCTGATAACGGAAGACTCAAAAGAGATGGGTATTTTTCAAAGCCAATATCAATTAATTCTTTTCTGGCATCCTCATTAATCTTATCGATATGAATAATATGAACAGAAAAGTAATCTTTTATTAAATTATTTATATATGAATCCTCTTTTATTGTATTCTTTATTATTCCTCTATCAAATTCATTTTTAGGTAGTCCAAAGGATACAATTAAGTCTTTGTCTTCTAATTGTATAATACAAGCGCTATCATATTCATCATATTTCATGATTTCATTTAAACTACTAAAAATTGCTTTATCAATCTCATTATAAGTTAAATTTATGAAATTAGTCGATAATGCTGAAATAATTTCTTCGTAATTTACTCGGTATTGCAATTCTTGTTCTACGATTTTTCTCCGTGACTTTTCTCGCTTTTTATCAAAAAGAACTGATATATAGTGAGAGAGTTCAGTAAAAAGAAGATTAATATCTAATCCTTTTTGTATATAGTAATCAGCTCCTAGATTAAGAGCTTTTATAACAACTTCTTCTCTTCCACGACCAGTTAAAATGATAAACGGTGTGTTGTTATTCGCTTCCCTCAGTATTGATAAAAACTCTAATCCATCGACATCTGGCATTTGGTAATCAGATATTATAACGTCTACATCTTCTCGTTTTAGTAATTCAAGAGCAGGTTTAACTGAGCGAAAAGTTATCATATCTATATTGAATTTGTGTAAATAGTCTTTTTTTAGTAAGGTGTTCGATGCTTCAAGGAAGAATTCTTCATCATCCACATGCAATATACGAATAGAATTAAGCTCGTAATTGGGAGAATTTATACCCATTATCGTATGAAACCTTTCTCTTAAAAAAATTCTTAAATTAAATTAATCGAGGTAACATTTTAACTTTTGCATTATAATTATTAAAAATTTTCAAATATTTGTGATCTCTAAAGCAATGAATTCATTATTGTCAAATTGAATAACTTAATCAAAATTTCGAAGGCAGTAATTTTAAACACTTCAAATAATGACAAACTAACTTAAATTAATGATTATTATAAAATTTCATAGATTACTAACATTGGTGTACATCGTTGAGCGATAATAGATTTTATAGATATGTTCCGTATATTAAAGGAAACACAAGCAGACAAGCTCATTCAAATTTACCAAAAAATAATGATGGTAAGGTTACATACGAAGAAGAGCATGGGAGGCTTGGTTTTTTTGGAAAAGTTTCACATTTATATCATATTAATCCTCCAACTGGATATACAAAAATTGAAGGAGAGTTCAAACCGGAATTAATTGATACAAATAAATTAACTCCAAAAGACCAACATGATCCCTGGGATTTACCTGTTTATTTTCTGGAAAACAATGAAGTAAAACTAGGCATTTCAAGAAGGTCAAAAGAAATGCCCTATTATCTTAAAGAAACATTAAATGATCTTATTTATTTTGTACATAAAGGTCATGGTAATTTTCAGACCCTTTATGGTATTTTGAGCTATAAGCAAGGAGATTATATAATAATTCCAAAAGGAACACCATTCAAAATAATTCCAGAAACAGAAGAAAACTATTTTTTAGTAATAGAATCAGATGAAGAAATTCAAATTCCAGATAGAGGATTACTTGGACCAACAGCTCTCTATGATCCTGCAACGATTGAAGTACCAGAACCTAACCCTCTCTCTAATGGCGGAAAAGGAACTGAAACGATAGTAAGACACAAACGTATGAACAAATATACGGATTATTATTACGATTTCGATATTGGGCGTAATGTAATTGGATGGAAAGGGGATGTAACTCCATGGAAAATAAATATTCATGATTTTAGACCTATAATGAGCCATAGATACCATTTACCACCTTCAGCCCATACTACTTTTCTTACAAATGGTTTTGTGGTGTGTTCTTTTGTACCTAGATTATTTGAAACAGAAGAGGGAGTGCTAAAGATTCCATTTTATCATTCAAATGTAGAATATGATGAAGTCATATTCTATCACGCTGGAAAGTTCTTCTCACGTGATAATATCGATTCTGGCATGGTTACATTTCATCCTGCTGGTTTTTTACATGGACCCCATCCAAAAGCTTTACAAAAAATGCTAAAACAGGATAAAAAAATGACGGATGAATATGCTGTAATGGTTGATACGAGAAACCCCTTGAATTTAACAAAAGAAGCACGAGAAATAATAGATGAACGATACTATAAATCTTGGTTAGGAGCAAAATTTGAAGGAGAGATGTAATTCATTTGGCACGAAAAATGACTGAAGAAGAAGCTTTGAACTTCCTATCTGAGGGGATAAAAACAGGTAAACTAGCTACAATTAAAAAAAATGGGAACCCTCACACGACACCAATTTGGTTTGTGGTTGATGGAAAAAGTTTACTTTTCAACACAATGAATAGTTAGATGAAAAGAAAAAATCTTAGTAATAATCCCTATTATGCTTTAACAGTTGACGATCAAATTCCACCATATTCTTTTGTTATAGTCGAGGGAAAAGCAGAAATTCTAAATCCAACGGACGAAAAGAAGCTAAATTTGGAAACTAAAATAGGTGAAAGATATATGGGAAAAGATCTAGCAGAACAATATGGGAAAAGAAATGCTAATCCTGAAGAATATTTGATAAGATTACATATTGAAAAAATGATTGCGTTCTTTAAGGTATCAGATTAGTTATATTTAGGTTGACCAAAGAAATTTAAACAGAGCAATAAAGGAATATAACAATAAAAGAATGTTAAATCATATTGTATTTTTTAATTGGTAAAATATTTATTTTTATGATGGTTATGAAATATGACAATGGATGTTAAACAAGATAAACAAGCATCAGAAGCAATGGATATTTTAACTGTTGAAGATTTTGATGCTGTTGAATTTATTGTAGGAAATGCATACCAATCAGCGTATTATTTTTATCATGCTTTTGGTTTTAAACCAGTTGCTTGGAGTTCATTGAAAACAGGGAATCGTGAATTCGCTAGTTATGTCTTGTCTCAGGGAGAGGCAAAAATTGTCCTAACTACTCCTTATTCCCCCTCTTCCTCAATGGCCGCTCATCACCTCGTTCATGGGGACGGTATTAAAAGTATAGGTTTAGTAGTAAGAGATATAGATATAGCTTTTAACGAATCAGTTAGTAGAGGAGCAAAACCAATATCCCCCCCAACGGAAATGAAAGATGATTGGGGAACGGTAAGAATTGCAACAATAGGAACTTATGGAGATACTGTTCACAAGTTCATAGAGCGTGGAGAATACGATGGGCCATATTTGCCAGGTTATAAAGAAGTAAAACCAATAGTAGAACTCCCGGATACTGGAATTGAGAGAATCGATCATATAGTTGGAAATGTAGATTGGTACCAAATGGAACCAACCATAAAATTTTACCATGAAGTATTCGGTTTTGAGAAGTTTATTGAATTCACCGAAAAAGATATAGGAACCAATTACTCCACATTACGATCTCAAGTTGTGAAAAATTATAACCAGAAGGTTATGATGCCGATAAACGAACCCTGGACCGGTTTAAAGATGTCACAAATAGAAGAATATGTGCAATATTATCACGGAGCTGGCGCTCAGCATATTGCTCTTCATACTTCAGATATTCTTTCTACGGTTAAAGCTCTTCGTGATCGAGGAATAGAATTTATTCATGTTCCTGATAATTATTACGATACTGTTTCAGAGAGAATAGGACCAATTCAAGAAAATTTTGCTGATTGTAAAAAATTAGGGATATTACTTGACAAAGACCAGCATGGATATTTATTACAATTATTTACAAAGCCTATTCAAGATCGTCCAACCTTTTTCTTTGAAATCATTCAACGACGTGGTTGTCAAGGCTTTGGTAAGGGAAATTTTCAGAGTTTGTTTGAATCTATTGAACGAGAACAGGAAGAACGAGGAAATCTTTAATTAAAAAAAAAGTTAGATTACTTCCTTTCTATTTAAACTTAATTATATGTAAGGGGAAGTTATTGGTTTCTAACATATCTCTGATTGAATTTCTACTTTTAATTTTTTAAAATAGTCCAATAGAATTTATCTCTATTCTCGAATTCCGATAGATCTCAGATGTTCCATACCAAATTATTATGCCAAAACAAATATATTTTATTCCAAAAACCGTATATTTATGCCAGTACAATTCGATAAAGAAGTTTTAAGCTTAGAAAAAGACATGATTGTTTTTAGAAGATATATTCATCAACATCCTGAATTAGGGTTTCAAGAGGAAAATACAGCAAGCTATATCGAGGAAAATATTAAATCTTTTGGATTGAAATCAGCAAGACTAGCAAAAACAGGTGTTGTAGTAACAATACCAGGAAAAACTCAAAAAACTTTAGGTATACGGGCAGATATTGACGCTTTACCTGTTCAGGAAGTTAGTGGACGATCTTATGGCTCTCAAAACCAAGGTATTCATCATGCTTGTGGACATGACAGTCATACGTCAATTCTTTTAGGTTTAGCTAAATATTATTCATCTTTTCCAGAACAAGAAAGACCTGGAACTCTTAAATTATTTTTTCAACCTGCTGAAGAAGGTCCTGGTGGTGCTAAACCTATGATTGAAGCTGGTGCTCTAGATAATCCTAAACCGGAGTCTATAATTGCTTTACATGTTGACAGCAATGAACCTGCAGGAACTGCTAATGTTCGCGAAGGAGATTTCACTGCGAGTTCAGATGAGATAATTATAAACATTGAAGGTGATTCGGGACATGGTGCATATCCTCATCAAGCTATAGATCCCATTCCTGTCGCAGCAGATATTATTAGTATCTTGCAAAGATTGATTACAAGAGAAAGTGATCCTTTGGAACCTTTAGTATTGACAATTGGTACTATAAATGCTGGAACTAGACATAACGTTATTGCAGGATCAGTTGAAATGACAGGAACCCTTAGAACATTTAACGAAGAAGTTAGGGCAAATATAAAAAAGAGAATAATTGATATCGTTGAAAATCATAGCAAAACACTAAGATGCAAAGGTACTGTCAAATACCTTGATTCTTATGCTTCTGGTTATAATGATCCTGAATTAACCAAAAGTTTTGTTGAGATCGGTAAAAACCTTATGGGTGATAATTTCAAAATACGACCTACTCCACAAATGGGAGCTGAAGATTTTTATGAATTTGGATATACAAATGATAAACTTCCTGTTATGATGTATTTTTTAGGTTGTAGAAATGAGGAAAAGGGTATTACAGGTGAACATCATAGCCCAGAATTCGATGTTGACGAAGATTGTTTCAAATACGGTCTACAACTTTATGTGAACTTCATTAACTCGTATTTCTAAATTTGTTTCCAGTAAAAAAATATTAATTAATCCTTAAATGTATAATTGAAAGTTTAAATTCGAATTTAATGGTTTATGATGAGATAAATTTCTTATAGCTTTGTTCAAATCTTTCTAATATTAAAGGGATATCACTTTCTTGTGGAAGGATTGTCATTCGTAAATGAAAAGTCCCTGGAAGTTGTCCAAATCCTGATCCAGGAACTGTAACAATTCCTTCATCAAGAACAAGTTGTTTGCAAAATTGAAAATCTGGTGGCATTCCCTTATAATCCTTATTTGTGGGAAAACTTAATTTTGGAAACAGGTACATTGCTCCTGATGGAGGTTGACAATTAATTCCGCCAATTTTGTCTAATCCTTTAGCTAAAAGTTTAGATTTTCTTGCCATAGAACTAAGAATTGAGAATTTTTCTTCTTGATATAGATCATAGCTGTCTTCATCTTTTTCAGGAGGTTTTACCATTAAATAAGTCATAATTTGACCTGATGTATTTGCACATAAGCCTATCGATCGAATTTTTAGTAAAATATCTCTTACTTCATCCGAAATATTTCGCATTTCAATATATCCCCCTCGATATCCACATTCCCCTAAAAATCCTTTACTTGTAGAATGAAAACTAAAAAGAGGTAATTTTGAGTTCTTATTAGCAATTAATTTTGCAAATGAAACAAATTTATCTCCAGGGATATAGATATTTTCCTGATATACCTCATCTGCAATTATTGCTAAATCATAAGTTTCAGCAAATGATATTATATCATTCATATTTTTTTCGCTAAGTAACGAACCAGTAGGATTACTAGGGTTAATTATAACTAGACCTCTGACAGAAATTCCTTTACTTTTTGCTTTTTGGATTGCTGCTTCTAAATAATCAATATTTAAACTCCAGTTATTTTCTTCATCTAAGTAATAATTGACTTGAGTGCCTCCAAATAACGCAATATCAGCTGAATATAGAGGATATTGTGGTATAGGAACTAATATTCCATCATTTTTATCTTTAATTAATGATTGTAAAATTAAATCAACACCCTTACTTGCTCCATCTGTTAAAAATATGTTTTCTTGTGAAACAGGTATATTATCACGTTTAGTAATAAAATCAGAAACAGCTTCACGTATAAAAGATATACCTGCACTTTGTGAATAAGCTCCCAAACCAATAGGGTTTTTCTCCATAATAAATCTAGCAACATCTATACTATACTTACTATATAGTTTTTCAATGAGAAGATTCGATAACAATTTGGGGAAGTGAAGCAAAGACAATACTTCACGCACATAAGTTAGAGGTTGCTGACCCAACTGTTGAGGATTTCCTATATTGAAATAATACATTTTCTTTCCTTTTTTCTCAAGCTCCTGAGCTAGAATAATTATTGGTCCGCGAACTGCGTATTGAGTTTCGATTACATTAGGATTTAACATATCAATCGTTATTACCAATAAAATACACCTGAAATCAATATTTTTTGTTTGAGATTTTTATAATATCTGGAAAAAATTTTCAGTAATCCAGATCATAATTAAGTGAAAATTATATATTGATTATATTATCAAATTAACTGGTATTTCAGAATTAAATTTGATTCCTTTCGTGTTAAAATCACATTTAAATGCCATTAATTCAACACCTGCTTCTGAAGCTTTAAATAAATTAGAAGTAAACTTTGGATCAGTAAAATTATTTGGTCTAATCTCGTAAATATCATTTCTAGGGCTGACAAAAAATACAATTGTTCTATATCCTTGATTGGTAGCTATAATCAACTCCTCTAGGTGTTTACTCGCTCTTAAAGAGGGAGAATCTGGAAATTTACCTAATACGGAAAGAAAGCTTCTTTCTTCAGATAGGAGATAAATTTCCGCGCTAATCAGTTAGGTTTCGGATGAAACTTAACAGGATAACAAATAGTAAGGGAATTGTATTAGTTTAAATCCTTGTTTGAATTTTAATGATGACCCTGAATTAGTTAAAAACAAATTAACAAATACTTAGCTCAGGAACATAGCATGGCATCGACAGTTACTAATATTGAGAAAAATACATGAATTAAATCATCTTTCAAAGCCACTCGTATTCGGCGAAAAGAAATGGTCTGTAAAACCTTTGAACTTAAAATAGATAGATCAAAATTATCAAGACAGGTTTTGATTCATCTAAAGCGTTTGTTTCCGGAAGCTAAATGGTTTAAAAATGCAATCATCAGTAGCACCGACATTTTTCAGTTTGATGAGAAAATTAAAGAAATATCAGTCGTCATCAATGAAAAAAAAAAACCCACGTACTGAACTACGTACACTCACAACGTTGTCGTCTCAAATGAAACAGGGATTGCTAGAACAGGTACAGGAAGATGTTCGTTCATTAGCTAAAAAGAAAAAAGAAGGATTCAAAGTTGGGAAACTAAAGTACAAGAAAATTGTAAAGACTATTCCGTTGAAACAGTATAATATCACTTATAAAATCCAACAACCGAACTATATAAGAATTCAGGGTTTGCGACAGTGGCTAAAAGTCCGCGGATTAAAACAAATACCCAAAAATGCTGAATTTGCTAATGCTAAATTGATACAAAAACAGAACGATTATTATCTTCATGTCACGGTCTATCTACCCAAACGCAAACGCAAACATGATAACGATACTCGAAAACAATCAATAGGGATTGATAGCGGAATTGCCAATCAGTTGACCCTATCAAACGGTATACAGATTAAATATAACCTGCAGATAAGGAAACAGCTACGAAGAACATACAGAAAACTCTCTAGAAAAAAAACTGGCTCAAAAAACTACTTAAAAACGCTGGTAACATTACGCAAACTGTTTAATCACTGGAATAACCGCAAACATGATGTCATCAATAAGATTGTCCACATCTTAACGACTCATTATAAGATTATTTGTTATCAAAAAGATAATATTAAAAACTGGCAACGATTGTTCGGCACAAAACTCTTGAACACTGCACTCGGAGAATTATTCGTAACCTTAAACAAACGGGCTACGACATCGGGTGTTGTTGATCAATGGGAACCGACCACTAAACGTTGTGCTTTATGTCAAACTGTGCTACCTGAACCAATTCCATTATCTGATAGAACCTTTGTTTGTCTCAACTGCGATTGGACAAGTGACCGTGATTGGAATGCTGCACTTGTCATCGAGGTATTGGGTCTACAAGAATTAGACCTAGATCTTTATTCTACTCATTTTCTTGATTTTGACCTTGAACTACCTACGGAGCGTAGGAATGTTAAGCCTCTGGAGACGAAAACCTCTCAGATGATTCTTAACGGATTATTTCAACAAATTCCGTTTGTTTCATCAGAAGTTTTGTCAATGAACGAGGAAGCCCACTCCTTGAGGTGTGGGTAGTTCACCCATCCCACTATTTTCAGCGGAATGAAGAGTTACCGTTTTCACCTCTACTAAACAAGGTTTGATGGATCGTTTTGTAGAATGAAGATAAAAATCAATTCTAGAATTATTATATAATGAAAATTCAGGTTTAATAGAGTCATATTCCTTAATGGATGGTAAATATTTCCATTCGTGTTTAATAAATCTATTAGCTAGTTGAGAATCAATGCTTACCCAATTATCAGCTGATAATTGAACAGCGATTACAGCAGCGAAAGTTTTATAATTTTTTTCGTTTCTAGGAATCCTTAATAACACGTTTACTCCAGATAACAATAATTCCTTTAATCTACCAGGGTCCGGGATATGACATCTCTTAATTTTATTATTATATCGAACATAGGCTACAAATCTATTCGGCCGTTCAATAAAAGTACCAAAATCATAAGAAAAATTATCAGGTTGGTAGAACGAGGACATGACTATCAATTATATTAAATCAGTTTAATATGTTTTTTTTACTTGTAAAAATCAAATATTTGATAGATTAGTTAGGAATCTTTTGAAATACTTTATTAAAATAAATTAAATCTTATATATTAATTAATATGAAATTAACAATTTTTGGATGAATATATTGTCTGTACCTGTTTCAAGCTTATTTACATATAATTCATTACGAGATTGGTTGATACCAGATTTAACTAAAGAAAATGCAGATAAAATTTTAAAAATAGTATCTGCAAAGTTTAAAACTCATAATTATACTTTAACTTCTGTTATTCAAGCTTTTGCGAAATTATGTTTGGAACTACCACAAAACTCTAAAGATTTAGAAATAATACAGGCATATTATATTAAATTTTCATTTTTTAAAGGTAATTACTCATTAATTACAAGACTAGTTGGTGAAAGTTTAGATTTTCAAGCTTACAAATTTGCTTCTCGAATTGTATTAGGAGAAGAAATGGATTTAGGTCAAGAAACTAGTCATTTAATTGGTCTAATAAGTGAATCAAATAATCCAATTGAAATTTCACATTCCTCGTTTATTTTAATCTTAATTTTATCTTTTAAAGGATATTTTGAATCAGCAAAAAACATCCTTTACTTATGCTTAGATAAAATGAATATAATAGAAACAGAACATGGTAAATTGTCTAAAAGTCCTTCAATGATGCTGTATCAGTTTAGTTGGTTATATTTATTGTCATATACTGATCCTGAAGGCTCAATAGACCTTATTGACGAAATTATGGACACGATCGATCATAAAATAAAATCAAAAGATCCAATTTTAAATTTGTTAAAATTATGGAGCAGATTAATATTACTAGATAAAACAGTAATAGAAGAAGTACGCTATGTATTAGAGGCATATAAAGAATTCAAATTTTTTACAGCACTAATAGAATCACAATTGTACAGAAATTTGCTAGTTTATCCTAATTACTTTATTTTTCCACTTTCTAACAATAAATATCCTAAATTTTTTTCAAGTATTATCAAATTGAACTATTCATTAACTGCATGGATTGCAGGTAAAGATCAATATATTTTAGATGAACTAATAGCTGAGTCTATCGAGAATAGCAGAAAACTTTATTTATATTATCCCCTTATAAAAGGATATTTGACATATGCTATGTTTATAGCATTAGAAGAGACAAAAATTAAGGTCATCAAGAATACAGAAGAAAAAAATGTTGGAAAAAGAGATTTTCTTACTGAAATAAAGAATATATTATTTTCAATGGAGGAAAACAAAGATAATCCAAATTTCTCATTTTTTTTAAAATTTTTGTTCTCCTATTTACATTGGATAAAATATGATACAATTGATCAATCTATTACAATAACAGAACCGGAAGAAGGTGATAATCCTATATCTTTTTTTTATGAGATTTATCAAATAATCTCCAGTCAAGAAAACAAAGAAATTGTAAAAAAATTAAGAAAGCTTAGAAAATCTTCTGTTTTTATTCTTTCACCAGCAATTCAAAGATTTTACACACTACTAGCTATAGAATTAAAGATAAAAGAGCTTTCGTTACCGTTTGATCAAGAGAAATTAACACGTTTCCATACTTACATGAATTTTATTGTTTCAGAAAATCAAGATCTAGAAGAAGAAGACCACATTGATTATTTATTTGAAATTTTCCAATCAGCTAAAATCTATAAAGATGAAACAATATGGAATGACAAAAATGAACAATTAATGGAACTGCTTTCATTGGGAGAACCATTTTTAGTCTTTAAAGAGATTAAAACATATTTGAAATCATTAAAAGAAAATAAATTTCCAATGATTCCATTTATTTCTCCGACAAATAAAAAATTATTTTATTGGCTTCATGTAATGCAAATTTGGAGCTTGATTAATTATTTGGAGATGAGTGTTCCATCATATTTTCTTGTAACCCCTAATTGGGATCTATTAAAATCCGTAAGGACAAAATATAACTCTGAAGGGGAATTGGAAGAGGAGGAGGAATTTATTGAGGATTTTGATGATGACTATGACGATAAGGACTATGATGGGATATAGGAGTTCTTCATAAAAATCTCATACTAAATAAAATGAAAAAGACAATAAGAATCGAATAAAGAGTAAGTCTAAAAATAGACTGCAGAATGTCTATCTTTTCATTATCAGGTTTTTTACCATCGTTCGATAATTCTGTAATTTGGATACGAAGTATTCTATGAAGAGTCCCTACGAAAGTGAAAAGGACAACAGTGGATAATATTTTGATCACAAAGCCAGAATCGTTAATAAGTAAAACAGGACCAAGAGGATCCCAATTACTGATTCCAAGAGAATAAAAAAATCCAAATCCAGAAGTTATAAGTAACATTAAAACATAATAACCAAGTAATTTTTGAATATTGATTAAATTCCTTATAAAATTGTCTAATGAATTTCTGGTATCATAGGTAATATACAAAGTAATAAAAAGTATAGCAATAGTAATTACATAACTCGTAAGATGTAACCAACCGATTATGCCAATTATTGTAATGTTAATCATTGTGTACAAGTCACTCATTAAATTTTTAAAATATTACTAATGAACCACCAAGTAAAAAAGCCAATGACATTAAAATCATGTTTATGAATAAGAAAATTACTGAAATTTTGTCTTGTTTGCTAGTAAGTGAATTATTTCTGTACGGTTGAGTCGCTAAATCAGAAATAAACTTAGAAAACAGATAAAATAAGAAAATTATAATTATTAAACTTAGAGAAAAAACGATCATTTTTGGTATAAAAATGGTTAATTTTGATTGATCCTGAATAACAGTGGTAAAATTCAGTCGAAATATTCCTGAAAGTGTCGAAATAATATTAGTTATAATTTGAAACAGTATTAATAACCTGATAAGTTTCATAATATCTAATAAATTTTTGTTTTTACGAATAATTAGATAAAGAAGTAACAGCGAAAAACTCATTGCAAGTCCTAATGTAAAGCCTATGATATGAAAGACTCTTGAAATAAATAAAATAATTGAAGAATCTAACATAGAATTTACCTTATTAAAATTAAAAATTGATATATGAGATGAAAGAAATATTAATTTCTTTTTATTCTATATCCAGCTAATCCAAGAACAGCAATAAGACCAACCACTAACTCAAAACCAGGTCCAGCAGTAGGAGCGTTTGGTTTATCATCTTCAGAAGGATTACCAATCTTAAAATAACCATTCATGGTTGGATAATGTCCTACAAAAGAACATGCAAAGATAACCCACGAATCTGAGTCTGGAGTGGTCCATGTATAAGACCAAGTTCTTCCTTCTTCAGTTCCAGGTTGACTAAAATCAGTTGGCTCCGGTCCAAGTGTAGAAATTTTATCAACTGTGTCAATAGTTCCGGAGTTAGCATAGGTATCAGTTTTAACAATAACTAAATTGTGGGGTACACCTACATCAACATTAACAAAAACAATCTCATATTGAGTGTTTTTCTCAAGAGCAACTTCAGTTACGTTAAATTTTGTGCCCGGGACTGATGCTATGTATATAGTTTCAGCTTGAGTTGGAGATTGAACTTCAGCACTAACAGTATTGGAAATAAGAAATGTATTTATTACTATGAATAACGTAAATACTAATCCAATTCTTATAGAATATTTTTTCATTTTAGTTTCCTCATAAAATTTGTATTAAGTAAGTTAAAAGCAATTAACAATAAAAAAAGAATTTATTTTTGTTCTGTCAGTTGTTTTAACGTTAATTCTATAAGCATTAGAACGAACTAAAAAGCGTTATGAAGTTTAGGTATACCTAATTTAGAGTTAAAGATAAACTTATACTAAAGAAATTAAAAAGTCTAAATAAAAAGATATGGAAACAGAAAAAAAAGTATAAAATAAATAAAGCAAATGAAAAAAAATAGAAAATAATTAAAAAAATGAAATTTATAAATAATTAGGACATTATTCATTTAGAGGATTGATTTTTGAACGAAAGAGAATTTTCACAGTCAAAGGAAGAAATCAATAATAAAGAAATGTTTTCAGATGACCGTATGGATGCATTACTAAAAGAATCTTTGCAATATTTTCAGATATCAGTTGTAATAATACTTTTAATGGTGTTAGTAACACTAATTCATATGGGTTGGAGTCATGTATTGCATATACAAGATTTAATATTCTAATTGGGGTTAATTTATGTCAGAAAATAGAATTAACGATAAACCTAGTATTGTAGACGAAATCTTGGATAAAAAAAATAATTTTGAAAGAAATCAAAAAATAATTTTCGTTTTTTCAATAATAATTTTTCTTATAACGTTATCTCATGTTATAATGGATGTTTTTTTTCATTAAAAAGGAGGAATAAAGAATATGGATGAAGAAAAAAATTTAGCAAAATCAGCACCTTCTTTTCCAATGCCTAAAGAAAGCGTAATGAGCGATAAATATACTGATCCAAAGGAAAAACGTTTAGCAAATTGGATTGAAGATGTAGTTACAATGCAAAGGGTAAATTTAGTATTACTAATTGTAACATTGATGATGTTGGTACTTCATTTGGTTTTAGATTTCTTTTTCCATGTATAAAAAAAAATTAGGAAAAAAATTCCATTTCTTTTTAGTCACTCTTAGATGATTTAATCAGCAGAGACTGTATCTGCTACCACAGGAGCTGTTGGTAATTCTGCTAGTTTCCAAGGGTCTGCATCTGCTTTTGGTCCCTTTATCCATGAATAAAGAAAGTTGATAAAGAAAATTGTTACTGCGATTCCAATAATTCCAGCACCAACAGTAGCAAGCTGATTAAGTTCAAGATATTCTTCTGGAGGTCTGAAATACCGCCTATTCATTCCTAAGATACCAGCTATAGCCATGGGACCAAAAGTAAGGAAATTTCCAGTAGCAAAAGTCCAAAAACTCCACCAGCCAAGTTTACTATTCAACATACGGCCAGTAATAAAAGGAAAATAGTAATAAAGAGCACCAACGATAGCAGCAAGAGTACCACCGTAAACAATAAAATGAAAATGGCCAACAACCCATGTAGTGTCATGAGTAATTACTTGAAATGGTAAAACATTGAGAATTACACCAGTTAGTCCTCCTATTAGAAATGAAAGTAAGAAGAGCATTGCAAACATCATAGGTAATTCAAATTTGATATGGCCATTCGCCATTGTGAAAATCCAGTTGAACATTTTTATACCTGAAGGTAAGGCAATAATGTAAGTCAAGACAAAGAACGTAGTTATTGTAGCAACATTCAAACCGGTAGTATACATATGATGTCCCCACACAACTAACCCAAGAAAGGATATCATGACCATTGAGGCAACCATGGAAGTGTATCCAAAGATTTTAGTCCTTGAGAATGCTGGAATAATATTTGATATTAATCCGAAGGCAGGTAACACCATCAAATATACTGCGGGGTGAGAATAAAACCAAAAGACATTCTGAAATAATAATGGATCCCCTGGTGGTAACCCTGAAAAGAACATCGTTCCTAAATTTCTATCAAAAAGAAGCATCACTAGTCCTATAGTTAATATTGGGGTAGCAATTATTTGAATAACCGAGTTTATTAGTGTTGCCCAAACAAACAAGTTCATGTTACTGTATTTGACCTCAGGTGCTCGCATTTTCCAAATTGTTAGAACAAAGTTTACTGCACCAATTATTGAAGAAGTCCCTATTATTAAAATGCCGATTAGCCATAAATCGACGTCTCCTACATTACCTAATGAGATACCTAGAATTTCAGTATTCACTGGTGCAAAAATTACTGATAAAGGAGGATATGCTGTCCAGCCAGTTCCTGAAAATCCGAACCAGAAAAAAATTGATCCGGGTATAAGCATCCAAAACCCAATGTTGTTAAATTTAGGCCAATAGACATCTGTAGCTCCTATCATGATTGGAACAAGGTAATTTCCAAGACCCACACCCAAAGGAAGAATTACCAGAAAAATCATTCCCGAACCATGCATTGTAAATAACTGAGTGTAACCATTTGCATTTGTCACTTCAATACCTGCTAATTGTAATCTAATCAATAATGCTAGTAAACCTGCAATAATAAGATTTAATAAAGCGAATGCTATGTACATAAGTCCTATTTCACGATGGTCTGTTGTACTCAATATTCTAATGATACTTTTATAAAACGGAGGCATATCTGGATTATTTGCAGAAAAGTGCATATTCACTTCTTTTGTTGCCATTTTTGTTTACCTATCCTATACAACCTCGATATATTGCCCTACCATTGCATAATGTCCCGATCCACAAAATTGAGCGCATCTTATTTCATACAGCCCCGTTGTTTTGGGTTCAATAAAAACTGATGAAGTTCTCCCAGGAATAGCATCTTGTTTAATTCCTAAATCATAAACAAAAAATGAATGAATAACATCCCTATCACCGGAAGTTATAATTAGTTCATATTTCTTATTAACCTCGAGAACTAAGTTACCTATGATTTGAGCTGATATATTTTTTGATTTATCGTTATTTGTTTCAAAAAATGACCAACTAAATCGATTTCCCTCAACATAGAAAGTCATTTCTACATTTTCTGATGTTTGTGTTGCATTCACATCATTTGTTGAAATAATTGTAACTCCTGTAGCAAAAACAATCAAAATTATTGATAATCCTATCCATATAACCTCAAGATTTCGTTCAGCTTTAGGAGACATTTTTTTTCGTTTTGCAGATGATCCTTCACGATATTTGTAAGCAAAGAAGATTAATAATATTACTACAAAAATTCCCAAGATAACGCTCAGAGCTAATGATAAATATGCTATATTCCATACTGTTTCAACGTTATCAGCTGAACTCTGTAGTCCAGAGGCGAAATTAATATTACCAAATAAAAACATCATAAAAATGTTCAGTGTAGAAAGCTTTAACCAATTTTTAAACAATTTATCACCAATAATTTAAGTAGGTATGCCTTATTTTGTTGTTCAAGAATGTGGATTTAAATGCTTTGGGAATTGCGCTTTATTGATGTAGGTATGAATGATCCTATACCAATTTTATCTATAAAAAAATTTTATTAAAAAAAAAATCAAATAAAGACTATTACTTAAGTTAAATTCTAAATGACAAATTTTTTAATGAATAAAATTGATTTCTATAACAATAACAAAACTCTTTTCTATAATTTCTAAAAAAAATTCCTTATTCTTGTTATTAGGAATCGAGTTCATTTTTTGAATTAAATATTTTAAGACTATTTTTAATTAATTTAGTGAGAATTTTAAATCCGTTACAGAAAATATTAATATAATTTCAAAAACTCATAAATATGCAAGGAATTAATGCTAGATTAAAAGATTTAAAATCTGATGAATCAGAATTTCTTGATTTTTTTCCGGAAAATTATACCAAGGGCAATTATCATTATATTTTTATAACTGGCGGAGTTTACTCTTCTGTTGGGAAGGGGATATTTGCTGGAGCTTTAGGTCATTTATTACAAAGCTATGGATTTAATGTCACCATTATCAAGATGGAAGGATATTTAAATATCGATTCAGGAACTATTAATCCTTTTAGACACGGAGAGGTATTTGTTTTAGAAGACGGAACGGAATCAGATTTAGATCTAGGTAATTATGAACGTTATCTTAATAAAAACCTGACTCAAGATAATTTCATAACAGCTGGAAAAATTTATTCGAGAGTTCTTGAAAAAGAACGCCAAGGAGAATATTTAGGTCGAGATGTTTTAGTAATTCCCCATTTAACTGGAGAAATAAAAAATGCTTGGCGTAGAAAAGCACAATCAATGTCTACTTCTTCTCAAACAATTGTTTTACTAGAAATTGGAGGAACAGTAGGAGATTATGAGAATTTAATATTCATAGAAGCAGCCAGACAAATGAAATTAGAAGAAGGAGAAGAAAATGTTCTATTTTTCCATGTGACTCCGATCCTATACAATGATAAATCTGAAGAATTTAAAACTAAACCTTCTCAACATTCTGTAAGAGCTTTAATGGAGCTTGGAATCCAACCAAATTTTGTTGTTTGTCGAACCAAGGAACAACTCCCAACAAGAGTCAAAGAAAAAGTTTCTCTATATTGTAATATACCAATGGAACGGGTATTAGAGTCACCAGATGTGATATCCACTTATCTGATTCCAAGTATTCTCAACAAGCAAAATATAATTCGACTGTTAGAAACCAAGTTGAAATTTCCTTATCGATCATATACTGATCAAATTATTGACTCTTTTGAAACATATGCCAAAAGTCTTCTAACAATTAAAAATGAAGGGCATAAAATTACTATTATTATTGCAGGTAAATATGTTAACAATGTAGATAGCTATCTCAGCATAGCTCATTCCTTAGAACACGCAGGAGTTGCTAATAATGTTACTGTTAGAATTAAATATATCGATACTGAAGCAGTTGAATCATCTAACACAGAAAATTTTGGTAAATTATTATCAAGAGCAGATGGAATAATTGTACCAGGAGGATTTGGTAAGAGAGGTCTTGAAGGGAAAATTAAAGTAGTAAAATATGCACGAGAAAATAAAATCCCGTATTTAGGCCTTTGTCTTGGATTTCAAGTAGCATTAATTGAGTTTGCAAGAAATGTTTGTGGAATAAATAAAGCACAAACAACTGAAAGTAATCCCAATACTCCGGAACCAGTCATTTATTTGCTTCCTACCCAAGCAAACATTGATCAAATAGGCGGTTCGATGAGGTTAGGTGCCCATAAAGTTAAACTACATCCATTTTCCACTTCCAAAGTCATGGAACTGTATTTAAAAGATGAAATTCTTGAAAGATTTCGTCATCGATACGAATTCAACAAAAAATATCAAGAAATTTTTGAAAAAGAGGGAATTCATTTTGTAGGGAAAACACCAGATGGGAAAATAAACCAAATTTTTGAATTAGATCAAAATATTCATCCATATTATATTGGAACCCAATTTCATCCAGAATTTTTATCTAGACCTAAAAACCCTCATCCCCTATTTTTTGGATTAGTCAAAGCTGCTATAGAAAGGGAAAATAAGCAACAGGAAGATTAAAAATATAAGAAGAATTGGATTATGATAAAATTATACAATAGTGCATATTAAAAAATTTATTATAAACTAATATTATACCTATATATTACAAGTAATTTCATTTAGAAATTTATTACCAGAGATTTTAACTAATTTGAGGATAAATTTTCTTTATTTGTTTTTACTTAACAAATATCTTTAAATTAAAGTAATTAAAATATGAGTAGAATTATCCCTGAGTGACTTTAATGACTTATTTGAGCGTATTTTCTGATAGAGAGATAATTATTAAGAAAGCACGCTTATTATATAGCCGAGGAACAAAAGAACAAGCTTTCTCACTGTTAGATAATTACGCAAAAAACACTGCAAATTTGGAAAACGAAATTGCTATCAAACTAGAAAAAGCAAGAATTCTATCGACAGGAGACAGATATTATGAAGCCGAGGTTCTGATATCAAAAATTCTCTATCAAATTGAAATAAATAACATATCAGACAAATTTTTGTTAGCTAAAGCGAAACAAGTTTCAGCATGGATTAAGACTCAGATTAATCCTCCTGAATATACCGAAGCAATAGAACTTATTCGAGATTCATTACAAATAGTACAATCAGAAGAAAAATTTATTACAAACCAATCGTTAACAAATGAATTATATAGTTATGGCTTTTATGTACAAGCAGCATCTTATTGGTATCTTGGAGACTATAAAGCTTCTGAAATGTTTATAAATCTGGCTTTGGAATATATTGCACGAGAAGAAGAACCAGATATCACCTTGAAATTATTAATAAAAAATGTACAAGCCATTGTAGCAAAATATCTCGGCAATTATACTAGAGCATTAAATTACCACTTAGAAGCATTAGATACTGTAAACAGATTTTTACTAATTGAAAGAATCCCAATTTTATTTAACAATATTGGATCAATTTTATTTTCTGAAGGAAAGTTTGATCAAGCTCATAGGTGGTATAAAAAAGCTGAAGTAGTGAGTGAGGACTTAAATAATAATCGAATTCTTGCAAGGGTTTTTAATAATCTTGGAGAAATATATAATCTACGTGGGGAATATGACAGAGCCTATTCTTACTATTTTGGATCTTTAGCTCTGTTAATGTCTTTAGAACAAACATACGATGAAACATTGAAACGAATGGCAATATTAGAAAGAAATTTTGGTCATTTTTCTGATTCAGCTGTCTTATTTGAACGTGCGATAGAAGAACGCAAGAAGAGCACGACAAGAGATCTACCAGAGTGGTACGCTCATTATGCCAGAGTTCTTCTCCATTTATCACGAATATCCGAAGCTCAAGAATGTGTTAATGACGCTTATAATATATTAGAGAGTTCTAGTAACAGAACACCTCCTCCCTCATTACTCTTAACTGAAGGATTAATTGCTCAAACCCTCGAGGGAACTAAGGAAGCTCAAACTTTCTTTTTACGAGGATATGGATTAGCAAAAGAAAAAGGAACTCATTTAGATGTTTGTGAAGGAAGTTTATTTATAGTCCAGAATTTTTTGGTACAATATCAGTCTTTCGGAGAAAAATACCAGTTTAATTTAGCACAAAAATATTTGAAAGAAGCTCATGCTTATTCAAAAAGTAGTAATTTATATCCTTACCAGATTACGACCACAATTTTAACCGCTGCTTTTCTAAGTGCGGAATATAATTTTGGTGCAGCACTGTCTATGTTGAAATCTGCGACAGTAGAATCTAAGAGATTAAATTTTAAAAGAGAATTAGAAGAATCACTTAGACTTCAACAACAAATTAAGCAATCTATATATAAATTAAGGGATATTCAATATCAAGGGACTGAAAGTAAATCTGATTCACAAAGCACTGCTCTACCTTATCATACTGCTGGTTTAGTTTCAGCGTTATCACGTGTTTTAAATATAAATGCGAAATCTAATATCACTAGAGAAGACTTCATGTTTATTGTCTTCAAATTCACAGATAATGGTCCCCAACCATTTTTTATGGTTCCTGAAGTAGAAAATGATAGTGTATTTGATTTTTTACTTAATTTTGGTGTCATTTTGAATTTTCTTGTAGGTCAAGGACAACATTATTTTGGTGGTTTGTACGGTCCTATTCCAATCCAGACAAGAGGAGCGAATACCCCTGTAGATTCTATTGATGCTCTCCCATCATTTGCTGGAAAATCAAGTATGATTTACGCTTCCTTAGTAAATGATAAGTCTCTCGAAGAAAAACGTATGGATGGAAGAAATTATATAATATTTACAGTAGTTCATCCGTCCACATTGGATTCGACCTTTGTCGGGAGAGAGGAACTCAAAAAATGTTTTGAACATTATGTAAATATTCATCCAGAAGTAACGGAGTGGACTGATCAAAGTTTAGAGCAATTAGCAGGAGAAGTAATAAAAACATTAATGCAAACTAGCATATAAACAAGTTTTGATATTAGAAAGTTTATGAATAGAGTCTTTTTCAAATTAAAAAAATGATTGGCTTATTTTTAGAAAAATTGTTATAAAGATAAAAAAAAAATTAGAAAAATATTAACAAATTTCCTATTCACCAGCAATAGATGCTTTTTCTGCTGTTTCAGTAATTGAAATCACTGGTGAGGGAATAAGAGAAGTTATTCTTTTCCAAGCTACTAATAACGGATCAGCCTTTATATTCATTCTGTAACCAACGCTTTGTAAAGTGTCTTTAGGGAAACAAACTGCATAAAACCCATCGTTAAAACCTTCTTTTAAGTAATCATTAACAGTTCTTCGAGATAATTTAAGAATGTTAACAATTTCATCAACTGTTAATCCATTTGGGGAAAGGTTTGATAATGTGTGCGCAATAATACCTTTAGATGCAACTGATACTTTGGTTTGTCCGAAAAGTCTGGAAAAATAGATAATATCTTCTATTTTTAAGTCGAATGTTACTTTTTCTTTGAGTTCAAGATCAAATAAGCTATCAGGCACCGTCTTAGGAAGATTTCCAGCAGTAATTAAAGCCCAGTTCTTCAATGTATCAACAAAATTTATCCATTGTAATTTTGTAATTATAATTTTATATGGGGATCGGCTTCCTGAATGAACGGTTTCAATAAAACCCATATCAATTAAAATTTCTGTAAGAACTTCTCTTTGAAGTCTGCTTAGTTGAATCAAATGTGATACATAGAATATTTTGTTTGGATTATCTTCGACTAAATACTCTATGCTTTCAATTGCGGAAATTAATTTTTTTGCAATCAAGTATTCTTTTCGAGTCATTATTGTCGTGCCTCACTTAACTGACAACAAATTTTGTTTTTATTTTATTATTGACAATTATTTCCACTGTTTGTCAATAAGTTTTTAAACACTTCCAAACACTTCCAAACATTGGGAAACATTGAGAAATAATTAAAAATAATCGCAATTTTCCTTATAAATCAGCTATTTCTGTCAAATAATCAAATCATTTTGGAGTTCATATTAAAAAAATTGAGATTTGAGTACAGGTTTTTCAAATCTATTACAGAAATATTAGGGATGCAACTCGAATTTTTTCATCTTACCAAATATTTTTTTTTTATATTTCTTGAGCTAATAAGTGATTATTTTATCACTTGCTAAAATCCAGTCTGTTAATTCGTCCATTGAACTTCGATGGACTCCATTTATTAATTTTAATTTTGTAAGCCCTCTAGCATCCATGCAAGTTCCGCATGCACCTATTTTTCCTTTATTTACGATGCTGGTTAGCATTCGACCAACATTATAAAATCCATTGGGTGTTGTTTGATTATCTAAAGCACAAAAAGTTGCATCAGCCATAAGAAAAACATTAACTTCAACAGAATCCCGTTTCAGCAGAGCACGAACTGTTCTTAAACCATTATAGGATCTTTCTGATCCATAAGGAGCATCATTAATAATTATAGTGATTTTTGTCATTTATAAGAATCCTTCATTTAAATTCAAAGAATTTTTATTATATAGTTAACACAATACAACATTTGTGTAGTTATCTAATAAAATATTTCATGTATAATTTTAGATTAATCGATACAAAAATTAGTCTTTTGTTCTAACATGCTCATTCGCTTTTTGATATACAACAGTATCCAAGTTATTAGTATACAAAAAGCTTCTAAACCAAATATCAAGTAAATAATTAAACTCAATGGGAGGAATATCCCATGGATGAGTAAGAAAAGTGTCTGTATATCGTAAAAAAGAAATTACTATAGCTTGTTGTAAAGTAATCAGTCTGGCATCAGGAAAAAAACCAGCAATTATCCACTCGGCTCCAATATTTAAGCTAAAGTAAATTATTGAACGATTCTTGTTTTTACCCTTACGTTCACAGAGAAGAAGGTCAGAATCAGAAGATGCCGAATATAGCTGTGTGCTTCTAGTTTCTAATTTGTGTTCTCCAAACATTTCACTTAATAATTCAAAAATTTCCAAGGAATATGTTGGGGTTATTTTTGTGGTCCAAAATAGAGTAGCAGCTATTTTTAGAAAATGTTCTTTAATCCCAGAGAATTTTGTACTTAGATATTCAAAAAAGCTATAAAATAAATTTAATGCTTCTAACATCGATTTTCTTGCTACATTTTCATTATTAAAAGGAGATAATTTAACATATTTTTCCTCAAAATGAGAAGGTATCTGAAATAAATCCGAAATAAATGAATAAGAATCATCAAGAGGATTACGGAGGTGTATAGCAATACCAATTATCAATTTAACATAAGATGGTTTCATCCTAATACTGATTATACTCCCTGGATCTTCAATTGCTGCTTCTAAAGTAGTTTCCCCCTCGTAATCATACAAATCCAAAAGATCATCAGGAACATATTGGTAAGGAATAGAACTATCAATAAATCCGTTAAAAGATTTTAAAACGTCTTTAACATCCTGAGTAAAGAGAGGATTATAGTCTATAGTCTCCATAGTAAGAAGTCTAAGATTTTTATTATCATAAAAATCATCAGAGTTAACTAGGTATTGTTTAAGCTGTTCCCACATTAATACTGATAAGAAAATCTTAGCCTCTTTTCGGCCTAATATTAAGTGTGTTACCTCATTAATCCGTTTTGCAAAAAATGTTAATTCTATGGTTTCGGAAGTATATCGTTCCATAGGTTTTGGTAATTTCAATCTAGGAGGTACCAACATATCTGAATTTTCTTTTACAGGCAATATAATTCTCCTTATCCAATACTCATAATAATTGTTTTTTTTAATCATTTAATAGGAAATTTTGAACAATTTTGAATTTAAATTAATTCTATAATCTATTCCTTAATAATGTCTTTTTACAATACATGTGTAAAGTATTTCTATTATAAATGCATATTCGTTATAAAATGTATCCAAATAGATAATAAATCTATCATTCCTATCGATGATAAGGATAGCTTTATATTGAGAAGTTTAAATCCTTTTTTATGAAATTAGCAAAATGGATCGACAATAACAAATAGAGAAAAAATTCAGTTTCTTTCATGAATTAAAAAAAAAATCGTAACTCTTTTGGTTAATCAAAAATAATTGGTCAAAAGGTATTAAAAAAGGAAAAATAATCTGATAATTATTAAGAGTAATATTGATTTAGTTCTTTGTTTCTCCGCAGAATCGTAAATAATAAACAAACACAATACTGGCATTGAAAGGAATGGCATTTATAGCTAAAATTATAGTGGCGGGAGATGGAGCAGTAGGAAAAACTGCATTACGACGAACTTTCATGGGTACAGCCTTTGATGGTCAATATTTAATGACTATTGGAGCTGACTTTTCTGTTAAAGAAATTAGACTAAACACCCCGGGTTCAGATGTAATGAAATTCCAAATATGGGATTTAGCAGGTCAGCCTCGTTTCCAAGAAGTCAGATCAGTTTACTACTCGGGAATAGTAGGGGCAATATTGATGTATGATATCACCCGGCCGGATAGTTTTGAAAATACTCCTAAATGGTTAATGGAAATCAAAAAACATTCTAAAAAAGGAGCTGTTCCCGTTGTATTATTAGCTAATAAAATTGATCTTAAGGATAAAATCAATTACTGTATTTCCACATCCGAAGGATTAGCTTTATCTAGTGCCATAAGTAAATACTATTGGGATGAGGAGTATTTTGCCGATATACCTTATTATGAAACTTCAGCTAAAACAGGAGAAAATGTTGAAGATGCTTTCCATAAATTAGGAGAAATGATTCTTAAAATGAGAGAAAAATGGAAAAATAAATCTTGAAAGAGCTAATAGAAAATATCTTTAATTTTTTTCAAATAAATGATTGGAATAATTTTCAAGGAGATCAACGCTAAATGCCCGCTTATTCAACTCAAATTTTATCTCTTGGAACTTCTGCACCAAAATTTTCATTAACAAACACCGTTGATGGAAAAACAATTAATTTATCTGATTATGAAGGTAAAAATTTACTAATAATGTTTATTTGTAATCACTGCCCTTATGTTATCAGGATACGCGATTCATTTAAGAAATTTAGTGATAAATATATGCAAGAAAATAATGTAGCCGTAGTTGCTATTAATGCTAACTCTACAAAAACACATCCTCAAGACGGTCCTGAAGAAATGAAGAAACTAGCATTAGAATTAGATTGGAATTTTAATTATCTTTTCGATGAAACTCAGGAGGTAGCTAAAGCTTACAAAGCAGCTTGTACTCCAGATTTTTTCTTATTTGATAAAAATCATAAACTTGTGTACCGAGGTCAATATGATGATGCCAGACCACGAAATGACGAGCCTGTTACCGGTAAGGATTTAAGAGAAGCTTTAGATGCACTAGTAAATAAAAATCCAATTTCTAAAGAGCAAATTCCAAGTGCTGGATGTTCTATTAAATGGCATCCAAACACTTTTCCTGATTATGAAATTGTTTCAAAGTGAACTACTTTAACCTAAAAGGATAGAGCTTCCTTCTTCATGGACAACACTTGTACTTAGACACAAGACAAGTCTATTAAGGGATCGCTTTAAATCCAGTAAAGAGGTGTTTATCTCCAAAGGCATGATATTCCTCACTTCCTGAGGAACTAATTTTAAAAAATCATGTTAGCACTAAAATACACAAGACACCAATTTAGATTTTTAACTAGCAGTAGATGACATGAATATCCAAATACCTATCAATCTTTACCTCAAAAATAATTCTGAATTATTTGATAAAAGATCTATATCGTAGAAGAGCAATTCATCTCACACCTGAAGGAATGAGCCTTCTTGCTCAAAAAGGTAAAAATAGTAGTTTGAATTATCTTGAAATTGTTGATACTAGTTATAATAGGATTGAAAATGTATGAGAATTACCTCATTTGTCAACAAGTCAATTGAAGAAACAGGGTTAATTATTGAATCCTTATTAATTCCAATTAGAAATATTAATGATCGGTTATCTACAAATTGGCCAGTTGAGATGTTAGATATCATTCGATCTAATTCATTGACAACTATTACGAATTGGTATGATAGGAATAAAGAAACTCTCATTAAGGATTGCAAGGACGTGGCGATTCCTTTATCAGATATTAATTATGCTCCTCTTTATAGGAATCCAAATAAGATTTGGGGAATTGGATTAAATTATAAAGATCACGCAAAAGATTTATCTGAATCAGCTCCTGAAAAGATACCAGCAAGTTTTATGAAACCCACCACAACAATAATTGGATATGGCAACACAATAAATTTACCATTACTTTCTGAACGCACTACGGGGGAAGCAGAATTAGGAATTATAATTGGTAAAAAAACCATTAATATAGATAGAGATAACTGGCTAGATGCAGTTGCAGGATTTACCAACATAATTGATATGACTGCTGAAGATATTTTACGAAAGAATCCAAGATATTTAACGGTTTGCAAAAGCTTTGATACTTTTTTTAGCTTTGGCCCTCAATTAATTACTCCAGATGAAATAGAAGATGTAATGAAATTAGAAATATCCACCAAAATAAATGGAACATTATATAGAAAAAATACTGTCTCAAATATGACATTTCCACCAGATTTTCTTGTATCATTCCATTCTAAGGTAATGACTCTATTACCTGGAGACATTATTTCTTCAGGAACACCAGGAGCAGTAGTTTTGAATCATGGAGATACTATTTCCTGTGAAATTACCGGATTTCCTGAATTACGAAATGATGTTGAAGATTTGAAAATTGGAAAATGAATTAATCCATTCTCATTCGTAACATTTTTGAACTGAAAATACTATAAATTAAGTTGATATTCCTTTTTCTTCAATAATCTCACCTACAAAGCAATAAAATTCAATTTTTTCGTTTAAATCTATCAAAAATTATTAAAATAAAGGTGTGTAGTGTGCAGATATCAGAAATAATGTGTAGTGATGTTAAAACAATAAAATTGGGAAATAGTTTGAGAGAAGCAGCAATAACAATGGTTAATGACAAAATAGGGAGTATTATTATAGTTGATGATGATGATAAACCTATTGGTGTAATTACAAGAACTGATATTCTAACTCATTTTGTCTCAAAGGAACCTATTGATCCTAATGTTCCCGTAGATCAATATATAAAATCAAAATTAATTTCAGTGGCCCCTGATGCTCAATCAGATTTTGCTACTGATCTATTAGTCAAAAATCAACTTCATCACTTAGTTGTTCAAGATTCAAAGGGTAAATTAGTAGGAGTATTATCTACTTTAGATCTAGTAGATCTTTATTGTCATCAAAATCGTAGTTTCCCCTATTTTGTTCCAAAAACAAAAAAAAGGGAACTGAATTCTTAATAATTTCTCCTATTCTCTTTTTTTTCACTCAAGGTCTTTTTTAATGATTTCAATAATCTCGGGTATTTTTTCTTCAACTTCTGGAGTTAAACTTTCTGAAAACGTTACAACATCCTTTGCTTCAATACCATAAATTAATAACTGCTTTGGCATACGTTCAGGATAGTATTTCTTTCCTAAATCCAAAACAGTCTTAAAATCCAAATCATGGGTAGAAGAATGCTGTGTAAGATGAATATCATCTTCTGTTAATCGATGGATTTTTCCTGGTTCATCACCAAGTTGTATCGAATCAAGTAGAATTACTTTATCATAATCAAACATCATTTCTAAAATTTCCATCCCTGCAATGCTAATTTTCTCAAATATAATATTTTTGTTATCTATTATTTTTTGTAATTTATCAACTAGGACAAAACCAATACCGTCATCAGAAAGGATAGGATTACCTAAACCAAGAACAAGAATTTTCATTTTGTTTTCACTTTTACACAAGAACTACTAATTGAATAAGAAAAAAGGAAGAAATTTAAGAATTTTTATAATCAAAATTATCTATATGTTTTGTTTAAGATTTCTTATCAAAATCTTGTTTTTATCGTAGAGATTGACCTTCAAAGGCATTTTACCTGGTAAACTGTGAGTAGCGCACGCAAAACAGGGGTCATAAGCTCTAAAAGCCATTTCAACCATATTAAGAAGACCATCAGACACATTACCGTTTTTGATTAGCCCTTTTGAGGCATCTCTGATTGACATAGAAATAGCACCAGCGTTGTTAGTAGTGGCAACAATTAAATTGACTTTTTCAATAAGACCGTCTTTGTCAAGCCAATAATGATGAATCAGGGTACCCCGAGCAGCTTCAGTAACGCCGATACCCTCACCGGGTTCACCGACTGGATTACGTAATTCATTTGATGTTATATCCGGTTCGTGAATTAACTCCATGGTTCGCTCAGTAGCACAAAGTAATTCAATCAGACGAGCCCAATGGTATGCCAACGTACTATTTATAGGTTTTCCACCTAGTGTCTCATACATCCTCTTATATTCTTCATTTGCTAATGGAGTTGCCATTCCAGAAGCTGCATTGAGTCTTCCTAACGGACCTACTCTATAAATACCACTTTCTGGTCCATCTATGAGACCCTTCCATCCTGGTGTTTTCAAATAAGGGAATTTCATGTAACTCCATTCTTCTACATGTTCTGCAACATATTCATTGTAATCTTTAACCCAGAATTTTGCTACTTCATTTGCTTTTTGGTCAGTAACTCTTATTTGCCCATCAAAGAAATTGACATTATTATTCTTATCTACGAGCCCCATATTATATGTGCTTAATTGATAAGGATCACTAGTAATAATATTCACATAGTCTTCATTTTTAAGGACAATTTTATCAAATAATCCTAGGGTAAATTGTGCAAATTCGACACAAGATTGACCCATTTCAATAATTTGTTTTTGTTCTTCTTCATTGATACCTTTAGTCACTCCGCCTGGAATTCCAGAAACAGGATGAGTAGCTTTTCCTCCTAGGATTGCTGTAATTTTTTGTCCATAAGCTCTGTGCTTAATAACTTCTTTGCCCACTTCCAATCCTGCTTTTGCAATGACTCCTAGTATATTTCGTTCTGCAGCAGGGGCCTGTGGACCTACAACAAAATCTGGTCCCCCTAGGAAATAAAAATGCAAAATATGATCATAGGTATAATATGCCGAATACATGAGTTCTCTTAGCTTTAAAGCAACTGGAGGAGGTTCAACATTGAAAGCTACATCTAATGCTTTAGTTGAGGCAAAATGATGAGCTACAGGACATACACCACATATTCTAGAAGTTAGCTGTGGCATTAACTCTGCCCGTCTACCAACACAGAATCTTTCAAATCCTCTAAGCTCAGGAATTTGCAAATAGGTATTTTGCACATTACCTGCATCATTAAGGAAAATAGCTATTTTTCCATGACCTTCTAATCTTGTTATTGGATCGATCATAATTAGATTATTTACCTTTAAGACCTCTTTATCTTCTGTTTTTCGCTCTTCTTTATCCTCAGATTTCTTTATTCGCTTTAAAATTGATGTTGTCATTTGATTACCCTCCTTTTGAGAATAGAGTCTGCTAAAGAATACATGTAAAAAGTGCCCATTGGATCTTTAATTTGATCGAATAAACTTTCTAATTCTTGGTCTGAAAGATTTTCCTCATTTTCTAACCCAGCCATAGAAGCTATTGCTGAAACCATATTCATACCTTGGTCTTTTGACTCAGGTGTTGCTCCTCCACAACCTGTACAAGGCCAATTTGCACTTAAACAAGCTGCTTCACACCCAGAACGTGTTGCAATACCCATACAAATTATACCCTGATCTAAAAAGCATAAATTAGGATCTGTGTTAAGAATCTCGTACGGCCGTTTGAATGCTGTCACATCTTTATCCTGTTTTTCTCTTGGACATTCATCACATAAAGCAGTAACAGGAGCAATAATTGAGCCTTTTGGAGGAAGATCTCCAGATGCTATTGCATCAATTGCTGTAGATATTAATTTTACTGGAGGAGGACATCCAGGGAGGTAGTAATCAACTTCAACAGTTTGATCAAGAGTTTTTAAAGTATTGTAGAACTCAGGTAGAGTTAGAATTCCTTCTTCAACGTTTATTGATGTTTTAGGTACTATTTTATCTGGGTTAACCGTTGATATTGTATCCATATATGCCGTTTGAAAGATTTCATCTTTGTTGGATAGATTAGCTAACCCAGGGATGCTACCAGTACAAGCACAGGATCCAAAAGCTACTAAAGTCTTAGTTTTTCTTCTAAAAAGGTTGGCCATATGTTCACCTTCAGAAGTCCTAATACCACCATTGAAAAACGTAACATCGATATGTTTATCAGGCATAGCTTCAATATCCTTGTATTTAATATCTAAGGCAACAGGCCAAAAGAGAATATCTGCAATTGCTACAACATCTAAGATTTTTTCATTGATATCGAGAACTGCGACTTCACATCCACCACATGAAGCAGCCCAATAAAAAGTAATCTTTAGTTTTTCACTCATTGGACAACCTCCATTTCTATCAGAGATGGTTTTGTTGGTGCAGGTCCTAGAGCTTTAAGATCCTTAACCATTTCATTAATGATGTTTTTAAGCTTTCGTGCTTCAGAGGCGGAAATCCATTCAAGTCTTAATCGTTGTGGTTCTACCCCAAACTCTGACAACATTCTTTTAAGCAGTATTACTCGTTTCTTTGCCTTATAATTCCCTTTCACATAATGACAATCTCCGGGATGACATCCTCCGATAAGTACTCCATCAGCACCCTGGGAAAATGCAGTCATAATGAACTGAGGGTCGACTCGGCCAGAACACATAACTCTAATAATTCTCACATTAGGTTCATATTGCATCCTTGATACTCCTGCTAGGTCAGCAGCAGTGTATGTACACCAATTACAAAAGAAAGCAATAATTTTAGGTTCAAAAGTTTGTTCAGACATCTACTAACAACTCCTTTATTTCAGCAAAAATTTCATCATTTTCGTATAATTTTTGTCTTATTGCTCCTGATGGACACGCTGCAACACAGGTTCCGCATCCAGTACATAGCACAGGGTTTATTTCAGCTTTTCCTTTCTCTTCATTTCTACTAATGGCTGAAAATGGACATAATGGAATACAAGTTCTACAACCGGAACAAAATTCTTCAACTATATTAGCTGTGTTTGGTTCTAATTCTATTGATCCACTACTTATAAGAGCAAGGACTTCTGAAGCAGCTGCTCCTGCTTGAGCAACGGTATCAGGAATATCCATTGGAAACTGACAAGCACCAGCTATAAAGACACCGTTTATGAAGGTACTCACTGGCGCTAACTTTGGATGTTTTTCCAAGAAAAATCCTTGGGTAGAACAGGCAAGATTGAACATTCTTCTTACATCTTGAGCATCGGTTCTTGGTTCTAATCCTACACTTAAAATAACCATGTCAACTGGAATATGCAGCATTTTTTGGAGCATAACGTCTTCTACTTGAATTATTAATTTTTCAACGCCATTTTCTTCTTGCATCATTATTTTTCCAGGCTTTCCCTTAATAAAAACTACTCCTTCTTCCTGTAATCGGTGATAAAATTCTTCGTAACCTTTACCAAATGCACGAATATCGATGTAAAATTGGTAAACATCAGCATCTACCCTGTCTTTGATTAAGTGAGCAAACTTTAAGGAATACATACAACATACTCTTGAACACCAGATACTATGATTTTCATCCCGAGATCCTACACAATGAATGATTCCAATCGATTTTGGTTCTCTACCGTCTTTTAATACAAGTCTTCCATCAGTTGGTCCTGATGAATTAAGCAATCTCTCTACTTCTAAACTTGTATAAACATTTTTATACTTCCCATATCCATATGGAGTAACTTTTGATGCATCATATGGTTGAAAACCTGTTGAAACTATGATAGTACTGACTTCAAATTTAATTATTTCTTCTTTCTGCTTTAGATCAATAGCATTCCTATCACCACAAGCTTCTACACAAGTCTGTTTGCATGTTCCAGTTTTAAGTTCAATACAAGTCTCGGGATCGATTGTTACAATTTGAGGGGTAGCTTGGGGGAAGGGAATATACACGGGTTTTCGTTTACTTAAATTCTGATTAAATTCATTATCAAATTTTGCTTCTTTGTAAATACACTCTTCAATACATTCCATACAGCCAACACATGCATCTTCTATGATGTAACGGGGTTTCTTTCTTACTGTAATATTAAAGTTTCCAACATATCCTTCAACATTTGTCACTTCAGAAAGAGTTAAAAGCTCAATATTCGGATGTGATCCAACATCACTCATCTTAGGTGTTAGAATACATGCTGAACAGTCTAATGTAGGGAAAGTTTTATCGAACATCGCCATGTGTCCACCTATTGTTGGTTCGCGTTCCACTAGAAATACTTTTTTCCCAGCATTAGCAATTGTCAACGCTGATTGAATACCTGCTATTCCACCACCTACAATTAGAACTTCTGGTTTGATAGATACAGTAGCTCTTTCTAATGGCTCATGAAATGTTACTCTACTGACTGCTGCTCTAATTAATCCGATAGCTTTTTTTGTTGCAAACTCAGGATCAGTAGTTACCCAACTATTATGCTCTCTAATATTTACCATCTGAAATAGGTATGGATTTAATCTAGCTCTCATAACTGCATTTCTGAACGTAGGTTCATGTAATAAAGGAGAGCATGCCGCGACTACGATTCTATTTAAATTGTGATTTTCAATTTCTTCAATAATTAGACCTTGTCCAGGATCAGAGCACATATATTTGTATTCACGTGATATTGTTACATTGCTTAACTGTGAAGCATAATCTGCTACCCTCTTAACATCGACTTTTCCTGCAATATTTGATCCACAATGGCATATGAATACTCCGATTTTTATATCTTCACTTGACATATTTTTCACCTTTTTATCAAATCGCCTCACTGACTATTTCGGCTATATCCTTGATTTTAATTTTTTCGTCATTATTTGTTACTTTTACAGCATCTTCAAACATTTGGAGACAGAAATAACATGAAGTAGTTAAAACGGATGCTCCTGTATCCATAGCTTCCTCTAATCTGGGAATTGAAAGTCGTTCACCAACTTCTGTTTCCCGCCAAGCATTACCACTTCCACCTCCACAACATATGGATAATTCTCTGTTGTTTTTCATTTCTACTAGTTCAACTCCTGGTACAGACTCTAAAACTCGACGAGGCTCATCATAAACTTTATTGTGTCTTCCTAAGAAGCAAGGATCATGAAAAGTTATTTTTTGTTCTTGTGCTCCATCTTTGAATTGTAGTGTTCCTTCTTTTATGAAGATATCAAGAATTTGAGTGTAGTGATAAACTTTTGTTGATTCTGGCAAGTTATAATGATTTTTTATGAAATTAAAGGAATGTGGTGATGTGGTGACAATTATGGAAGGTTTTATCTTTTTTAGAGATATTAAATTTTCTTCCTTATGAAAATCAGATAAATCATATTCGCCCATGAAATTTACACAATTTCCACACTCTTTTTCATCATTTCCAATCAATCCCCAATTTATTTGTGTATGATTGAAAATTTTTGCCAAAGCTTTTGCGATTCCTTGAGATCGCGGGTCATAAGACGCTGTACATCCCACGAAATATAGAACATCCGTTCCTTCCTTTGCAATTGGAACATTCTCTCCAAAGTCTTTAGTCCAGTCTAATCGATCTTTAGCACGAAGGTTAAATGGATTGCCTTGAGTAAAAAAAGCTTCTAATGTTCGAGCAATGGACGGTGGAACATCTTTACCTGATTCCATCATTTGGGATCGATAGGCTTTGATTACTTCAGTTATCTTTACATTTTTGGGGCATACAAATTCACAAGCACCACAAGCTGTACATTTCCACAAGCTCTCCATTTCTGGGAGTTCGATTCCTATTTGACCCCAACGAATAATTTCTCTTGGATTAAATCGAAAAAGCATATTTAAGGGGCATATCCCTGTACAACTTGAACATTGATAACAAATAGACAAATTATTATTTGATACTTCATTAATTTTTTTCCTTAATTCCAAATTTGGAATATAATATTGGGAACCCGAATTCATTTAACCTCACTTTCAAAATTTTTGATAATTTTTGTTGATTTTATATTTAACATGAAATTTTTAAAGAAAAATTCTTTTTCAGGAAATTTCTAACTTATATTTTAGAATAATGTTAGTTTTAAGGCGAAAAAGGCGAAGAAATCGTAAATTTCAGTTTACTTAAGAATCAAAGAAAAGTCGAACTATTTGTTGTAACACTCTTTTTTGTGTAGGGAGTTAATTTATGAAATAATAAGATAGGGAACTTATTTAAATTCCAACTCATTACATGAGTATACAACTCACATTATCAACAAGAGAAAAAAGTGAAAATCAATAACTTTAATTAAATTATAGTAACGAGAAATTAGTACAAGTCTACAGAATCTAAATTATAAGCAAATTCCTTGCATCTTAAAAAAAAAAATAAATCAGTACTTCCGCAAGTCTAGATCAACTCCGTTCATTTGGTCTCCAAAGTGCTTGAAGTAGACGTTTGAATCTTGAAACTGTCAAAATTAATGTACTTATTTTATAAATTTTAATAGGAAGCTCATAATTGCAAGTAACCTTTAAAACATGAGTTACTATATGCAAAAATGCATTAATACGGAGCCAAATAGCTTCAAGGATAAAACCAATTCCAATGAGAAGAAGTCGCAAAATAGAGTTTAGTGAGGTCGTTCGAGCTTGAAACTGATGTACAACGCGATATTGGGTTTCAATTCCCCAACGAGATCTATAAATTTTCTCAATGTAATCTGCTGAACCTCGAATATTGGTCGTGTACACATAGAAGTCAAGATAAACCCTTTCTGGCTTTCTGCCTTTTTTCACCTTAAGTAATTGTGCTTGTACAATGACGGGATACCGCCGATTGTGGCACGATGTAAGTTC
>MDVS01000007.1 GCA_001940645.1 Candidatus Heimdallarchaeota archaeon LC_3 | reverse complement strand
GTTATGCGCTTTTGTCAATCATTTATGGGAGAACTATTTCGACATATTGGTGCAAATACTGATGTTCCAGCAGGAGATATTGGGGTAGGTGGAAGAGAGATTGGATATATGTTTGGCATTTATAAGAAAATTAAAAACATATTTGAAGGTGTATTAACTGGAAAAGGGTTAGAATATGGTGGTAGTTTAATTCGTCCCGAAGCTACTGGCTACGGGTGTGTATATTTCACACGTGAAATGTTATTAGCAAGAGGAGTTAACGATGGTTTTAAAAATAAGAATGTAACAATATCAGGCTCCGGTAACGTAGCTCAATATTCAACAGAAAAAGTTCTTGAATTAGGAGGAAAAGTTTTAACCCTATCTGATTCAAGTGGAAGTATCTATGATCCTGATGGAATTGATAAGGATAAATTAGCTTGGGTAATGGAACTCAAGAATGTCCGTCGTGGAAGAATAAAAGAATATGTAGATAAATTCACAAATGCCCAATACTTTGCTGGTAAACGTCCTTGGATGTTAGGTAAATTTGATATAGCTCTACCTAGTGCAACTCAAAACGAAATTAATTTAGAAGAGGCAACCTATTTAGTCAATAATGGTGTGTTAGCTGTCGGAGAAGGAGCTAATATGCCTACTGAACCTGACGCTATGGATCATTTTATTGAAAACGGTGTAAGTTTCGGTTTAGGTAAAGCTGCTAACGCTGGTGGAGTAGCTGTTTCTGGTTTAGAAATGTCTCAGAATTCATTAAGATATTCATGGACTAGAGAAGAAGTAGATCAACGTCTCCATAATATTATGAAAAGTATTCATAAAAATGCTTATGAAACCTCTGAAAGATTCGGTGTTAAAGGTAACTACGTTGTAGGAGCTAATATTGCTGGATTTTTAAAAATTGCTAGAGCAATGACGGCACAAGGTGTAGTTTAGCAAATAAATCGAATATTAGATTAATTACTTCAATTGAATAATCTTTTTTTTATTTCTTTCTTAAAAAACACCATTTAGACTTTTTTTTAACATTTTTGACTATTTCTGAAAAAGTAGTCCCCAAAAATCTAATAAAATTGATTAACAAAACCGGAACTAGATCAAAGTAAGAGTTATAGTTGAAGGTTTTAATAAAATAATGTCAGAGAGAGCAGAATAAAATTTGTTCCAAAAGGGAACATAGGTAATACCTGACATTTTAGCTACCTCTGGAGGAGTAACTGTTTCATATTTTGAATGGGTTCAAGGTCTACGAAGCTTTTTTTGGACTGAACGACAAATTAATCAAACCATAGAAAATATTCTTTTTAAAGGTTTCTCAGAAGTTTTAAAAACAAAAGAAAAATCTCACATTACGAATTTACGGACTTCTGCTCTGGCTTTAGCGATTAAACGTATCGCTAAGGCAACTGAATTAAGAAGAATATTCCCTAAAATAGGATTAGAAAGAAAAAACTTAGAATTAGAAATATAAATATTAATCAACAAAATATAACTACTTGACGAAGATTTTTGTATTACTCCAAATGAGTTCTAAACAGAATACAGTTACAGCTTTGCTTATCATGATAAGTAAATAAGTAAATATAAAATTTTCAGGTGTTATCTAATCAATTTGCTAGAATGGAGTTTCTCCATTATGAAACCAAAAAAAATCAGCTTTAATAATCTGAAGTCTTGGATTGACTTAATGATTAAGCGTTATCCAGTCTATGGGCCTGTGCTTGAAAATGAAAATTATGACTACAAATTAATTTACAAGGCATCTGACATTGATTTTGAATTTGATCGAACAAGATTATCTATTAAAGATCACTTTTTTAAGCCCAAAGAAGTTTTAATGACAGCGTCTCTATCTAAAGGTAATCCAAAGGCAATCCTTACTGAAGTTGAACCTGAGATAATCTTTGGATCACGGCCTTGTGATATAACAGCATTAAACTTATTTGATCGAGTTTTTTCAGGAAAGTACCCTGATCCATATTATTGGGCACAAAGAGATAAACATATTATAATTGGAATGCGTTGTATCGAAAAATGTCGAACTTCATTTTGTGGAACAATGGATAGCTATGATCCAAAGACAGGATACGATATAATTATAACAAAAATGGAAGAAAAACAGTTCCTAGTTGAAGGAGGTTCTGAAAAAGGACGATTGCTAATAAATGAGAGTGAATCATTATTTGATGATGTTGTTGATGAGAATTTAAGTCAAATCAATAAAATTTTTCAGGAAATAAGTAACATTTTTCAGCCAGATCACCATAAAGTAGGTTTTAGAGCATTAATGAATATTGGAAATAATCTAGGGAAAAAATTACATAAAGAGTATGGAGAAATATGTTTATCTTGTGGGCAATGTACTTTTGTTTGTCCTACTTGCTGGTGTTTCAATGTTTATGAAAGTATATCAGCAGATCCAGAAGATTTTGGAAATATAGATAAAACTGCTAGAACTCGCCAATGGACTTCATGTTTATTAAAACAATTCCATACTGTTAGTGGAGATCCTCCTCATGTCTTTAAAAGGAATGTAAGTTCACGACTTGAAGCATGGTATGATCATAAGTTTAAAGGAATTATAAAGCATTACGGCGTCTTTGGTTGCGTTGGGTGTGGACGCTGTTACTCTTCTTGTCCTGTTGGAATTAATATTCGTGAATCATTATCAGTATTAACGGGAGTTGGAGGAGATTGACTTTGAAATATTCAATAAATAATAATTTAAACCCATATATCCCTTTTGATGCTGAAATTATACAAATTGAAAACCTCAGTATAGATTCTAAAAGATATAAACTTAAATTATCAAAATCAGATTTTTATTACAAACCAGGACAATTTGTTAAACTTACGCTATATGGAGTTGGAGAAGTGGCCATTGGTATTACAGATACGATCTACGATGAAGGATTTGAGATGGCAGTCAGAAATACAGGAGGATTAGTCACCTCTTCTCTACATAAAATGAAGACCGGTGATATCGTTGGTTTAAGAGGCCCTTTTGGTAGGCCTTTTCCCTTAGAAACTTTTATAGGAAAAAATATCCTTTTTATTGGCGCAGGAATTGGATTATGGCCAATTCGGTCATGTATTAAATATATATTAGAAAATCGACATAATTACGGTGAGTTACGAGTTATGGTTGGTGTTCGCGAACCCAAATTATTCAGTTTTAGTCAGGATATCCAATATTGGAGTGATCGTGACGATATGACCGTTATGAGGACAGTTGATGGCTGTGTTGAAGATGACCATTGGGAAGATAATATTGGATTGATAACAACATTAATTGATAAGTTTAGTGTAGATAATCACAACGATTGGATTATATTGATGTGCGGCCCCCCTTTCGCTTTAAAGCATATTGGAAGATCCCTCAATAATAATCGAATTCTCGATTCACAGATATGGGTTAGTTTAGAAAGACGAATGCAATGCGGTATTGGTAAGTGCAATCATTGTTTGATAGGAGGAGGAATATTTGTCTGTGTTGAAGGTCCTGTTTTTCCTTTTTCAGAAGTTAAAGCTATGTCAGGGGGTTTAGACTAATTTTAGCTTCTAAATTACGTGTTGGAATATTTGGTTTAACGAGCTGTTATGGATGCCAACTACAAATTCTAAATTTGGAAGAAAACCTCTTATCACTATTGAAATATATCGAGATTACTTATTGGAGGCTAGTACAGGAGGAACCAAAAGATGAAACAAATCTTGATATTGCTATAGTAGAAGGATCCGTTTCAAATAATGATGAAAATAAAGAACTTAAAAAAATAAGAGAAAATGCAAAAATAGTAATTGCCATTGGTGCATGTGCTCATTTAGGAGGAGTACAAGGATTGAGAAATATTATGAATGACAATTTGGTTCAAAAAGCATCTTACGATGATTTATCCGGAATTCGAGCAATACCAGTAAAAGCAATAGAAGACATCATTCCTGTTGATTATACCATTCGGGGATGTCCAATCAATAAAGATGAATTCGGCCAAATTTTATTAAGTCTCATCCAGGGTAGACAACCGCATCATTGGGATCAGCCCGTGTGTAATGAATGTAAACAAAACAGAAATGTCTGTTTCTTTGAAAAAGATAAAAAAAATCTTTTCTGTGAAACTCAGTTAGCTGTATGCCTTGGACCTATTACTGAAGGAGGTTGTGGGGCCAGATGTCCAACAAATGGGATGCCATGTGATGGATGTCGTGGATGGACAACAGACTTTCATATTGATGAACAAATCAAAGAAATGAAAGGCAGAGGACTATCAATGGAAGAAATAATTATGTTAATGCGTCGATACTCTGGTGGTAATACCAAACAAACCAATTTTCTTACGGGGGTAGTAAAATGAGTAACAAAACTATTAATTTACAGCATATAGCAAGAGTAGAAGGATATGGAAGTTTAACTGTTGATATGAATAAAGGAATACTTAAAGGAGCTAAATTTCAAGTTTTGGAAGGAGCACGGTTCTTTGAAGGTATCCTACTTGGAAAAAAGTATTATGACGTTTCGATTATAGTTTCGCGAATTTGTGCGATCTGTTCTGTCTCACATAGTGTAGTTTCTACCCGTGCTATTGAAAATGCGCTAGGTATTATAACATTACAACAAACTCACGAATTAAGAGAATTATTAGTATTAAGTGAATTTATCCAAAGTCACATACTACATGAATACTTTCTAGCTTTACCTGATTATCTTCGACAACCTAGTGCAATTGCTTTAGCTCAATCTCATCCTGAATTAGTAAAAAAAGGTTTTCACGGTAAACGTATCGCTAATGAAATGCAGCGTAAAATTGGAGGGAGAGCGGTCCATCCAATTCGAAATGTTGTTGGTGGATTCACGATGTTTCCAACGGAAAATGAACTACAATATTTCAAAAATGAATTACCTAAAATTATCGAAGACACCCTATCAACGATCAAAATTCTAAGAAACATCCCTAATCAACCTTCAATTTCTCCAAAAGGTGATTATATTGCTATTTTTAATCCAAATCACTATGCTTATTATCAAGCTGATCTATTAACGTATAAAGGTTCAAAATTAACTATCGAGAAAGCTAAATATAAAGAATTATTGATTGAGGAGGTTAGATCTTATTCTCATACAAAATTTTCGACACTTAATGATGAATCCTTCATGGTAGGAGCACTCGCGAGATTAAATATTAATTATAAATTCTTAACAGATAAAGGAAAAGAAGCGTTAGAGGTTTCTGGATTAGAATTGCCTGATATTAATCCTTACCATATTAATATGGCACAATTAATCGAAATAGTTGATTGTTGTCAACGATCTGTTAATTTAATTGAAAATTTTTTGATTAATGGTTTTCAAAGAGAAGATCTCTCACAATTAAATCCTAAAACTGGAAATGGAATTGCTTTAACTGAAGCACCACGTGGACTACTTATTCATGAATATTCCTTTGATAATGATTTAAACTGCACTTACTGCAATATTATCACTCCTACAACATTTAATCAATACAAAATAGAAACAGATTGCGAAGATTTGATACATCGCTATCATAAAGAACCAAAAGAATCTATGGAACTAAAATTAAATATGTTAGTACGTGCTTATGATCCTTGTATATCTTGTTCAGCTCATGCTCTTAGTTTGAAAATTAATTATGAAGAATAGTACGAAAAACTTTGGATTTTTCAAATATTACGTCTTACAATGTTTTATTAGTAATCATATATTCAATATAATTTATTATTTTATCTATACTTAATTCTACTTCTTTAGATATTACTTCTCCGAGTTGAGTATTCTCTACTACAACACCTATTATTATGACTTTTTTTGGAAAAATTTGAGCATTCACTGATTTATACATAAGTAAATAATCTATAATATTTATATTATGAGTTGATGTCGCAAAGGAAATGCCTTTTAATACTGGATTATCCAATTCTAAAGTTATTATTGTTCCGATTTTAATTTTGTTATCAATAATTGCATCAATTATTATGAGGTAATCAAGATTGGGATATAATTTCAAATAGTAATCTATATCAAAAATTCTAATTGACAGATCTTCAAATATAATACTCTTAGGATGTAATAATATCTTCATTTTTGAGATTATTTTTGAACCAATTCCATCATCACTACGGTTTTTATTACCAATTCCTAATATTATTGTATTTATCAGATCTTTATTGTTCATTTGAAGAAAAATCAACTTGTTTTCTATAATTTTCTTGTTTTGTATCCTGTGACTTCATACTGAATTAATTGATGTTTTTTCATTTGATTGAATATCAATAATTTAAACCTTCTCTAGTTATAATAGATTCCTTTATTTGTAGGATTTATTGACAATTTCAGAAAAAGAAGTTCCCGAAAATCTACTGTAAATGTCCCATTTCTTTTTAAGTTCATCCTTTTCTTTATTAGAAACTTGTTTACTAATAGAATTTAGTAATCCCTCTAATTTAATATTTAATTGGAAAAAATATTCACCTATTCCTGTTATAAACTGTTCAATTGCTTCAACACCTATTTCTTGAAGTTTATTTCCTAAAATAGCTTGGATTTGAAAAATGTACTGCAATTCTTCTTTATCAAGAATATACCTTTTGATGTTCAAAATATAATATTTAGCAAAATTAAGACCTAATTCGTTATATTTTTTCTTGAAACTTGAAAAAAATTCATTAATTGCCTCTTCATCATCAGCTATTATTTGAGGGCTAGATATATCTGGATTAAATGTTGGAAACATATCAAAAATGTTTTTTGCATTAATATTTTTTGATAAAATAATTTCATCATCAGCAAATTCTGTTTTTAATTTTGGTCTAAGTGCCTCAATCCAATCTAGAATTCTTTTTTCATATATTAGAACTAATCTAAACCAATGAAGAATATAAGCATGCACTAATATTGCATAGTCATGTGATTCAGTAATTGTTTGCAAATAAGAAATTACTAACTTTTTTAAATATTTCAGACCAATTTCTGATTTTTTGGGATCTTTAGATTGCATTAAGTTTAAAAATAAATATGCCAGCGTATAACCAGCCTCATTTAATCCCTGACTAAAGACATTGTTAACAATATTATTTAATTTTTCAATCAAATTACTTAAATCTTGATCATCATCGAATTCAAAACTAATAAGTAATTTTCTTTTCTCTACAGGGATATCGGGAGAAGATTCTAAAAAAAGGATTCCTTTATAGAATTTTTTACCTGTTTTATTTTCTATTTCTTTTTGAATTTTCTTTGCTTTCTTAGTTTGAGTTTTCTTCTTTGGTTGTCTTCCCTTTTTTTTTGGCATACTCAACGTCCTTAAAAATGATTTAAATTATCAATTACAATTACGATAAGATAATTTTGTTTTATATATTAATGGAATTAATACCTTTTGAGCAAATTTTCATTATATTCTTTTTTTATCAATATAAGAAATTTCACATTAATTTCAGCATAAAAAAGTGATTTTTTATTATTTTCAATTCTAAAGCTCAAAATAAGCCAACTTTTTTACAATATGTTGCAGTTTTTTTAGATCGTATCCTGGACAGAATTTTTAATATATCCTAAATTATGACCTTAGAGAATTGATCTTAAAGAAACGTTAACAGAACCGGTTCTTCCAAATGTTCAAATAAATGAAAACATTACTGAATTAAGAGATTGAGTGATATCAAGATATAATGATCAATTATCCAACTAGATTTCATTTGAAACTCCTGTTTTACTCTTGACGGTAGTTGCACAGTCATTTAATTGTTTTATTGATAAAGATTTTTATTTTTAAAAACCTCAAAGTAATAAACGAGAACAATAAAATTAATATATTCAAAAAATTAAATCATTTTATAATTGAATTCAATATTAAAATGAAAAGGGTATTTTATGCAGACAATTTCTGAAGACAATATTTTAGGTTTCTTTTTCTTTATACTTGCTGTTTTATTTGGTATTATGACTTATCTTGTTTTACGAAAAGGTAAATCCGAAATTAATATTACTTTTTCTCTTGCGACAATAGCGTTTATGCTTGGAAGTCTTCTTTGCTCTCTGGATTTCTTTGCTAAGGCAGGAACTTTACCTTTATTTTCTGGATTTGAAATTTTGGGGAATATCGGAACTTTACTTTATTTATGGGCTCCTTTTGGAATATTTTTAGCATCAAAACTTATCCTACATGGAACAGATTCTTACAAGGAAATAGTTCCGATAGCGGTATTTGTTTTTTTGATAGGAATTACTTTCATTTTTGTTTTTACATCAGATATTTTAGGTATTACTCCAATAGTTACTGGAACAACTCCTAGTAAAGGTACTTGGTTTGGAACTATCGTTATATCGGTAGTTTTAATCGTTAGTTTGTATTATTATTTCAAAATTTATCAGAAATCACCTGATCTTCGAAACCAGTTATCCTTTTTAATAGGCGGAATTATTCTTGGAATTTTTAGTTTGGCTTCAGTATTACTCTCTACTAATGATCCAGATCTGCTTCCTATGGAATTTGATGCAATTTTTTTATCAATGATAAACATTGGTATTTTAATTTCTTCTTTTGCTTTTACTAATATACCTGATAATCTTAGAACACCTGGTATTAAAAGTACAAACTTATCATAGAAAATTTTTTGCTCATTTTTCCTAATAAATTGATAATATTACCTTAAAAATAATTCAAGCTAATATTTGGCAATATATATTTAAAGATAGGAAAAAAACCCATTACAATTAATCTTCACGATTTTATTAGAAATTTTATGTTCTAATACAATCTATGAGTAGTTTTAAAGATAATGATTAATATCAAGAAAAATTTCAAAATAACTTTTCAAAATAGTAATTTTTTTTTTAAAAAAAAACGATGGGGTAGGATAAATGGAAGATCATGAACCAATGGTTCAATTACCAGAATTTTCTTTAACTAGCTTTGATAATTTAGACAAGATCATCGAAATTTTTTCCAATTTTTTTGATGAGAGTTCAAATAAAATAATTATTGATTGGATTAAAAAAATACAAAATAATTTTGCAAGCTATAAGGATCAACCAACAAATGAATTACAATCTAATGCTCTACAGAACATTCATGCATTCATGGAATTTTTAAAAGGTAATCACAAACCTACTTCCGATTTTGTAGACCGAATAACTTACCTACGAAGTAGTCAAGATTTTCCTTTTTATGATGTGATAAATGCTGTTATAATTGGATTAACAACAATACAGAGAGAATTGTATTTTAAATGCGTTAATAATTGTCCACATGATCTTTTATTTGAAATGCAAGAGTTATTAAGAGTTTGGTTTGAAACAAGTATTGGTTTATATGCAAGACGGTATTCTCAATTACAAAAAAACACCTTGAAAGTACAAAAAGAAGAATTAAGCCAATTTGCACATATATTAGCTCATGATTTAAGAAATTACTTGTATTCCATTGGTGGATATTTAATATTATATAAAGAAAAAGATCCAGTAACAGAGAAGATAAAGGGCATTTTAGTTCAGATAGATGAACTATTAGAAACTAGTATAGTATTAGCTGAAGCTGGGGAAATAATAAACGAGAAGAAACTTGTAGATATACAAGAAGTCGTTGGATCAATAGCAGAAATTGTAATTCCTAAGTCTGTAAAATTCTCACCATATGATTTACCAAAAATTTATTGTGATAATGTAAGAATTAGTCAAGTTTTCAAAAATATCTTTGAGAATGCAATCCTTCATGGCAAAGCATCTATTATTGAGACATATGCTGTTGGGGATCCAGGGAAAGTCACTATTTTTGTAAGCAATAATGGTGAAAAATTTCCTGATTCAATGTTTTATACCATTGAAAATAATAATGATTCCTTTAAACCAAAGAGAAAAGGTTTGGGCTTACAAATCATTAAAAAAATTTTAAAAGCTCATAACTGGAAAATATCTTTAACTAATGATCCAGAACCAACAATTATTATTCGAACTTTTTAATAAAAACAACTAATATAATTGATAAGTCCAAATATCCAAGATTATGATTTAATAAAAGAAGACGATAGAATCTCGAACAATTCTATGGAAGATTCTTTTAATAAGATTATTTTTTCTTTCTCATTTTGCATTGTCCTTGTAACAAGTCCTTGATTCTCCAACCAATCTAAATGATACGTTATTGTAGATGCTACTTTATCCACTTCCTCACTTAATCTTGATGGAATCATAGGCAGATCTTTAATTGCATCTTTAGCAATACCCTGTAGATGATTATCAATTTTCAGAGAGGGATATCTTCCTGTTTGCAATTTAATTCCACCATAGGCTGATACAAGGTTTGTGATGATGCTTTTCCTAGTTTGTTTGGTTAAATCATTGTATAACCTCTTTATCGATTGAGGAGGCCCAGTATCAGACTCTGAAACTCGGCTTATTAAATTATACTCCCGTAATCTATTGATGTGGTCATCTGTCAACAGTTTCCTAGTATTTTTTAACGTAAAGTTGTGAATTTTATTATCTTCATATCCTAATATAAATAATTTTTCTAACAACCCTAATCCAATATGAGGGATTCCAGAAGATAGTTCAGCTAATTCTGTTAAGACTTCTGGATCAATATTGAAACTTTTAGAATAAGATGATAGTGAGATTCTTTTTTGAAGAAGTTCATTAATTTTTGAAACAGACCACAATTGAAGGTCTTTAATATTTTTAAATGCATCTAAAAAGCTATCTACCATAAGTGAACGTTGAGTAGGATATTTTTTCCGAAAATATTCTAAATAAAGATATTCAGATATTTTTATTGTCCCAACTATTAGAAAATAACCAAAATTCTCATCAAATAGTTTAGTAATTTCAGTCCAACAATCGCTTATCTCAGCAATATTATCAATAACAAGAAATGTCACATCAAATTTTTTAGTAGGTCTATTTTCTTCTAATTGGTCTTTTATACGACTTAATCTTTCATTTATCTCATATTTCCAATTTTCTGTTTCAAAATTTAGCTTTAATACATTGTAATTGTCAATATCGAGTCTTTCTTTAATTTTCGTCTTAAAATCGTTACTAGTGGATAATAATGAGTAAAAAACATCTGAAATAGTTGATTTACCTATACCAGATGGACCTCGTATTAAGAAATACTCATTCTGTGAAACTGCGTTTACAAAATCACGTAATATATCAATTATAAAATCATTATTGACAAAAAGATTAGTTCCAAAAAGTTTTTTATAATCGTTATTGTCTGACCACTTTTCATGACGGATAAAGGGGTTAGAGGAGTATCCATAATGATTAAAAACTGAATTCGAACTATCGTTAAAAAAAATATCTAAAACAGATTTTTCCAGATCTTTATTATCAGAAAGATCAATTAAAGTAGTTTTAGAAATGATATTGTTCAAGTTGCAATCACGATTTTTATAAGATGACTTATGATATTCTAATAATATTCGAATAATTTATATATTTTTGGAATAAAAACCATTTTTTGAAACTAAACTAGAAGAATTAGAATTATTAGAAAAAATAGAATTAGACTTTTTTGGGATAGTAGTCAAGGAAGAAGAAAACAAAAGAAGAACATAACAAGAATAAGACATCGACTATGATAAAGAGGGAAGAAAAAGAATATAATAAACTTCGAAACCAAGATTGAATTTTGTCGATACCGACAAAAAGAAAATTTATGAATTTCTATCCGACAAAATTAAAAATTACAATTAGTAAATGATAATTTGCTTTCTGTTTAATAAATTAAGAATATTCAACCTTAGTTAACAAAATCAAAATAATCTATTCATTTCGAAAAACAAAAATAAACGCATTTTTTAAAACTTATACTTCGAAGTATTACTGAGGAAATATCGTAACCGATCTAGCTGCGGTTTTTTTTCCTTACAAAATGGTAAAAAATTAAGTTAAAAAGGAGTTTAACTATTAGTTTTCCACTTTTATTAAAAAAAATTATTTTTTTTTAGTATAAATAGATTTACGAAAAAAATTTACACTTAAAACTCATTTATACAAAGAAATTTCTTGTACTTCCAATATTAAATCAAAAAGGAGTTTCTAATTTTTTCGAAGTAATCGAATTAATCAATAAAACGCTCTCCTTGAAAAATATGGCAATTTTTTAATTTTATTTTAGGGGTATTCAATTCAAAATTTCGATTTCGAAGAATCTAAGAATAATTTGAATAAATTCAAAAAATATAAGTCGTGGAATAAAAAACTTCGTAATAAAATGAAAATTATGAGTTTATTTATTTCTAAAAAACAATTTTTGCTGTTAATTGTAGAAATCGATTATGATATTCTCCTTCAACCAATTGATCTGGTTGGAAATTAATAATTTGATGTCCAAATTCCAAGGTTTCAATCAAAATATTAATATCCGCGCCTAAAGAATGATTTTGCAGGCATATCATGTAAACTCGAAGCAATTCTAAATTTTTACTTTCTCTCATAAGAAATTTACTGGTCAATTCATCCAAAATGTTCTGCTTAGTCACGACATCATAAACAATGCTGTCGATCAAATTATTAACGAGAAGAAGATACTCGTGTAAAACATTGAAATAATCCTCATATTCAAAGTTAATGACCTTTTTCCCCTTTTCAACTAATTTCAGCAGATTTTTTACCATGATGTTTAAGGAATTAACCTCTTTTCTAGTAAATACAAGAAATTGATCAATTTCAGGGTGTAGGTCTTCTAACAATCGAATAAAGTTTTCCAGATACTTTCTAATAATAGTATCAACATATTTTTTGTAATATTCTTGTTCTAATAATCCTAAATTTCCTATTTTTGTAATAACGTTATAATCGTTTTCAACCTGAAACACTTTCATTAGTTTTTTGGATAGCTTTGTTAAATTTTGATCCCAATTATTAAAGAATCTCAATACTTTAATCACTAATGGTTTCAGTTCTCTTCGTGTAATTTCGTATAATTCCTGAGACATATCTAACCACAAAATTAACAAAGTTAATTATAAGTAATTCTTGGTAAAAATTCTAATTGGTTTTTCTTTTATTTTGAATTGAAATTAAATGTAAGTATATTTCTAAAATATAATTTTATTATCAACTTATTTTCATTTTTGTTTGTTTATACTTAGTTTTAATTAGCTAAAATTATGTAAAAATTATAAAAATATATCCATATCCTAGTTTTTCACTAAGAGTTAACTACACGATATATCCATTCGACTACTTGTTCAATATTTAACCCTGTTTTCAATGATATGGGAATTAAACTAATTTCTCTATCCGGTTGGTCAATTTTTGCTTCGATTAATTGAAGTGCTAGAGCTAATCGAGCTGTAACAGTACTGATATCATCAACTTGATCTAATTTGTTTGCAAGTATTAATATCGGTACTCCCATAATATCTGGGTCTTCTAATACTAAAGAAAAAGCTATTTGTTGTTCTTCATATCTATCGAAATCAGCTGAATTGATTACATAAATTACTCCAGATATTTGTTCATCTAATATACTTTGCCATAAACTAACTTGAAAAACTCTAGCCCCACCTACATCTAAGAACATTATAGGTAATTCTTCTTCTCCAATAAGCATTCTTGTTACCACCATGCCGAATGTTCTTTTTAAATTCGGTATGTAAGTATTAGATGAAAAATATTCAACTAGTGTTGTCTTCCCAGCATTATCTAGACCTAATAATAAAAATCTTATATAAGCTTCATTAGGAATGTTATTAGATTCGGTTATGATAGATATTTCTCCACTAATTCTAAGAATGAAAGTAATTTTATTATAAATTTAAAGAAGTACTTCGGATAGATCGTTCAAAGCTTCGGCTAATGAAGGATATGTTCTACTAATTTCGCTCCAGAGTATTGAATAGTCGTTAGCGATATCCCTTTTTAAAAACAACTTTTCAACATCATTTAAATTACTTTCTAAACTTGTTCTGGGAACTTTTCTAATAATGGATTGAAAATTAGTCATCCAAGTCATGAAAAAAACGAGTAAGGATCGGATAACGATATATTCTTCAAATTTGATATTTGATTTATCAGACCATCCATAAAATGCTTCTAACATCTCTTTAGCACAGCCTTTATGATGTTGAAATAAAGAGTCTCGTTTTTTCTTTATTATTTGGTGGCATGCACGACAGAACACTTTTTCTTTTGGCATTTATGTAACACTTCAATAATATATGATATATAATACAATTTTTTTAGTTATTCAAATATCATTTTTGCTCTTAATAAATATTTTATATTTTAAAATCGGAATAGAAAATATGAATCTCCAAGGTCAACAATTATTATCTTATATAGAACTATGTTCAAATGAAATCAAGGAACTACATCTTTTTTTTGAAAATTGGTTTACTGGAAATATTGAAAACAACAGTCATCAATTTTCAAGATTCACAAATTCTATTGGCGACTTTTTCTTTTTAATTCCTCCTAGAGGAGGTATAATCAAAAGAAATGAAATTATAGAAATTGTAAAATCAAATTACGGACAATATCACACAAATCCAAACGATTTTAAAATATGGATTAAGAATATTAATTTCCAATACGTGATTGAAAGTTCTATTATACTTACTTATGAAGAATGGCAAAGAATAGGTAAGGAAACCCAAGCAAGATTAAGTTCAGCAGTGTTTAATATTTCAAATAAAGAGGATAATAAAAATGAGATAATGTGGCTTCATGTTCATGAAGTTACGATTCCAATTTGAAATAAGTAATCTTAACCAAAATCAGAATTAACTATTTTGATAGATCATTGTTTTTTTTAAGGGAGAAAACTTTTCCAATGAACAAAACAATTACTCTTATTGGCTTACTTGAAAAAAAATTTGGAAAAACATTTTTTATTAAAAATCATATTAATTTATTAACAAACAAACGTATAATAATACCTTTTAGACCAATGAGTTGTGCTAATTATTGATATCATCCTGAAAATACTAGATATGTAATTAAAACTGTATTCTCAATTCATTTTGACTCGGAATTAAAAAATTGGAAAAAGTTATTTCTAAAATCATGAATATTTAAAAAATAGATGAAAAACTATTATGAATAATGAAATACCCTTGGACCATCCTCGGCGATTGTCCTTACTTACAAGAGAAAAAATAGTCAGCGGATGGAAGAATGGTCTTGTTGCTCAAGTTGGTCTAATTGCACATGGAAGAGGAGAAGCATTCGATTACTTGATTGGAGAAAAGACATCGAAATCATCTTTAAAAGCTATTAAATATGCTGCTTTATTACTACTAACAGCAAAAAAACCTGTGATAAGTGTTAATGGGAATACTGCTGTATTAGTAAGAGACAATCTAATCAATTTATCAACAGCACTTTACGAAAAAAGGGGAGATCAAGTTCCAATCGAAGTTAACCTTTTTTATCGAACACCTGAACGCATGAGTAAGCTTTTAAATTTCTTGAAAAATACATCGAAATCAAATATTAAAATATTAGGTGCAAAAGCAGATGCTAGAATCCCAGGATTGAGTTCAGAGCGTGCTAAATGTGAAAAAGATGGTATATTTTCAGCAGATGTTATTTTCGTACCACTTGAAGATGGAGACCGTTGTGAAGCTTTAATAAAAATGGGAAAAACTGTTATAGCTGTAGATTTAAATCCTTTTTCACGTACATCGAGAACAGCTTCAGTAACTATCGTAGATAATATTACTAGAATAATTCCTGAATTGATTAAGGAAATTTTGTCTATTAATGAAAATAAAAATATTTTAAACCAAAAACTTGAAAATTCGTTATTTAACAATAAAACAAATTTAAAAGATGCAATTGAAGAATTATTATATTTTATTAATAAATTTTCTCTTGATCCAATTATTTAGCTCAAAAAACCTAGGAAATCAAAATCATCTTGTGAGGAATTGATATAAGTTTTATCAAAGACTCTTTCGATATATCCGAAGGAAATAAACCAATATTGTTAACTTCTCTTCATTCTGGTAATTGGGATCCAGATAAGCCAAAAACCATAGAAAAATATGAAAATTCTAATGAATTTTTCCTTGAAGGGATTGTAGAGAATATTAATAAGAAATTTAAGGATAAAATGAGTGATAAACTCTACGTTATTTACATAAAATTATCGAAAAATTTCTTAAATGTTCTTGAGTTTCATGATATTGCTATTGAAAACAACGAAAAAAGAAGGAAAAAATTTAATACATTTACTCAGTTCTGGCAAATGATTGATTGGGTTTTAAAACAAGCATCAAAAAATCAACTAGTTTTATGGGTTGATTTTCATGGAAACTGTTCAAATAAATACGATTTAAATCCTGATAATATAGATTTAGCAATTTATAGAGATAAACATCAACTTAGATCAACCTCTGTCAATTATTCAAATATTCATTATGATTTTTATACTTATTTGTTAAGGGAGAGCAATTTTAAAATTAAATATCAAAGTAAAAATAGTAATGATCAGGAATTATCTATTAATAATGAAAACATTAATAATTTAATTGGAAAAAACAAATTTGTATTTTATTTACGGATAGTAGTAAACTACAATTTAATAACTGATGAGATCAAATATTATACCTTAATAAATAATATAACTAATTTTTTAATTAGATTTTTAAAATATTAAAGCTTGAAAAGTTTAATAAGCAAATTGTTTATAAAAAAAAATAAAGGAAGAAATAGTGGTAAAACTCGTGATAAATTCTTTGAAAAACAATAACATAAACCTGATTTTTGATTTAAAGAATAGTATTATAAACAGTTATAAAAAAATCACAAATTCCACTTAAGTCATTTTTTTTTTCTATGAAAATTGTTGATGTTTCCTTAATGCCTTCTGAATTTAAAGGATATTATTTAGATATTTTCCAAGCAAAAGCAATGGAAATATTATCAAAAAATGAATCTGTTATAGTCTCTGCTCCCACAGGATCAGGAAAAACATTAATTATTGAATATGCAATTGAAAATCTCTTATTGAATAATTCTGAGTCTTTTCTTAGTCAAAGAAACAGAATTATTTACACATCTCCTATAAAAGCGTTAAGTAATCAAAAATATCGTGATTTTTGTAACGATTACGGAAAAGAAAACATCGGCATTATGACTGGTGATATTGTAATCAATCGCGATGCTCCTTTATTAATAATGACTACAGAAATCTTAAGGAATATTCTTTATATTTCATCAGAAGATCCTATGTTAGCTGGGTTAAAATTAGTCGTTTTTGATGAAATTCATTATCTTAATGATCCATTTAGAGGAGTAGTTTGGGAAGAATCATTAATACTTCTTCCCGATGTCATTCCAGTTTTGCTATTATCTGCCACTATCCCTAATGGAGAAGAATTGCGTCAATGGTTGAATTCATTTAGAAAATCACACGCAATTCATTTATTAGAACATTTTGAAAGGCCCGTACCGCTTAAATTATTCTATTTTGATGGAAGTTTAAATAAATATGATGGAAAAATCGTTTTTTCTGAAAAAGAAAAAAGGAAAATTATTAAAAAGAAAAATAAATCAAAAAAAAGAGTTTTAAACCCATTGGTTTATGGAAATGATATTTTTTCTCCAGTTGATGTCATTTCAACACTTCCGGAGAGCTTTTTTCCTGGAATATATTTTATATTTTCGAGAAAAGCATGTGAAAAAGCTGCGCAATCTTTAATGCACATCAATTTTAATATATTTACTGCGAATGAGCAAAAAGGAGTTAATAAGAGAATAAGCATTTTTTTACAAAGCAATAAAAATCTTGAAACTCTCTCTCAAATTGAAACTGCTCTTGATTTGATTCATAATGGTATTGCTTTTCACCATGCTGGATGTGTGCCGATTTTAAAGGAATTTATAGAAATATTGTTTGCTGAGGGACTAATTAAAATACTCTTTGCTACAGAAACGTTTGCTATGGGGTTAAATCTTCCAGCAAAGTCAGTTTTTTTTCATGCTTTAGAAAAATATGATGGGCAAGAAGTTAGATTGTTGACTTCAAGTGAATTCCATCAAATGGCAGGAAGAGCAGGAAGAAGAGGAATTGATGATTATGGAAACGCAATAGCTGTTCTTAATTTAAGTTCTGAAGAAGAAGAGATTTCTGATATTATAGAAGGAAATCCAGAACCTTTGGAAAGTCAATTCAGATTATCTTATAATGCAATCGCAAATTTAATGCAAACCCGTGATCAGTCAGAAATAGTTGTGTTGTTGCAATCATCATTAAAAGAGTACACAGCTAAAAAAATTAGAGATTCACAATCATCAGGTTTAATAAATCAGATAAAAAAATTAAAGGTAAATTTAAATCAAATAATAGAATGTCCAAAAGAATTATCTTCAAATGAGGCTGTCAAATCATTAGGAGATCTTTCAAATCTATTAAAAGAAATTTATATACTCAAAGAGCGTATAACAATAGATTTTAGTGAACCAGATTCACGTATACATTATTTAAAAATTTGGGATGAAATTCTACCTGTCGGGATGCTAATTGTGTATCAGGAAAATCCGTCTAGAAATTTCAAATTAGGGATCCTAAAAACGCAAATGCGAAGAAATAAAAAAATTATAACTGAGTCTTCTTTTTTTCAATCTGAGTTTGTCCTAGAATCAGGAAAAATTCTTCGATTGTATCCATCGGAATATTTTATTTTACCAGGGTTTGAAAATTTAGTAGAAGCTCAATACTTTACAAAAACAAGAGAATTTGTTCGATTATTAGATATTGTTAGATCTCAAATTAATTTGTATCTTAAAGAAAAGAATCTGGATGCGCTTTTAACTGGAGAATCTTTAATCTTATCTTATTTGTCTGATAATTCGATTAATACTACAAGTCCGAGTTTATCTCAAGAATTAATTAATGTTGAATACTTAATTGAGGAAAATTTATGCTCTGGTTGTGAATATTTCGAAGAACATAGAAAAAAATACTTATTAAGAAAGAAGTGGGAGAAAAATTTACATCAGTTAGAAAACAGAGTTATAGAATCACAAAATTTATCTTACGAAGCATTTCTTAAAATGACTAAAGTTCTTGATCGTATAGGATATCTTGAAGAAGGATACTTAAGTAATTATGGATATTTGTTAGCATATATCCACCACGAAAATGATCTTTTAATAAGTGAAGGAATTAAATTAGGTTATTTTGATAATTTAAGCCCAGCTGAACTATGTGGAACTATAGCTCTCTTTGTAGCAGGTGATCGAGATAAACCTTTTGAAAAAATACCAAAAATAAGAAATAAGAAAATTTTTAATATTTTTCATAAATTTAGGCGGATAAATGAAAAAATAATCTCTTTTGAAAAAGCAGAAAGAGTTCCAGAAATTCATAACCAAAGAAGAATAGGTTTACGTTTTGTCGAACTTGCCATGAGGTGGAGCTCTGGAGAAGAAATAGAGGATTTAGTCCAAATTACTACCATGCTGGAAGGAGACATAGTAAATAATCTTCGTAGAATTCTAAATTTAATACAACAATTAAGGATAGTTACAAATAAATTAGTATTAGTTCATCCTATACCATTTGATGAAGCTATAGAATCTTTGAAGAGATCTCATGTAATATCTCAATTGGAAGATGATTCTGAACTAGATCTTATGCCTTATATTCCTCACAAATCTTCTATAGAAAACAGACTAATTATCAAGGAAGATTTCGGTCTAATTGACAATAATTATTTACAGTATGATGAAGAGGAGGGAATCAGTCCACCTATTTTAAGGGAAACAAGAAAGGTATCATTTATTGCAAGGAAACCTAAGAAAAATTACTTTAAAGACAAATCTAGAAAAAATAAATCCTTTAGAAAGAAGAAAAGAAGTTAAACCTATTTAATTATTCAAGGAAAAATCAGAATCTCATTCCACCGGGACCAATCAAATCCTTACGCACCTTAGAATTTTGCTTAATTTTAAGTCTTGTTACGTCATCAACTTCAAATTTTCTTCTGTAATCATTTTTCTTTAAAGTATCTGTTACTACCTCAGATAACCAGTCAAAAGCTTCAGAGAATTGATCACCAGTTTTTGCAGAAATATAGAAAAGATTTATGGCCTTCAGATCGGCAGTTTCTTGTAATTCCTTAAAATTAAAAGCTGTTATAATTGCTGCCAAAGCGTTAGTAGGGGCTAAGTCGTTTTTATTTGCTAACAATAATAGTGTTGCTTTAGAGGGTATATGTCTAAGCATCGATCTGAGAACTTCTGCGGATTCAACATAAGACTCTGGAGAAGAACTATCAATCACAAAACAAACAGCAATTGAAGTTTTGAGATAAGGTTCCCAAATCATACGAAATGTTTCTTGACCTCCGAGATCGAAAGCAGAGAATTTTATTCCTTTATATTCAAAATTGTCAACATTTAAGCCCATAGTTCGTAAAGTATCTTCTTCAAATTGATCATATCTTAATCGGTTTAATATTGTTGTTTTTCCTGCATAAGATAATCCAATAAATGCGACATTTCCCTCAAATTGTTTTCCTTTTGATTTTCGTAAAATTCTAGCTAATAATCCCATAATTCGACACAGAATGAATTTCGTTGTAGATTGTCCTTGTTAATGATGTTTTTAGTGATAAGATAATTTAATGAATTATGCTGGTTGGTATTATGTATTTCTTTATCTAATTGAAAGTAACCGCACAATGAAAACTATGAAATTTTACTTTAAAGTATATTGGTGAAAAGAAATTTCATCAAGTAATATTCTCTCAAACATAACAAGATTATGTTTTTTTTTATTATTCAAGATAAAAAGAATCTCTATATGATAAAAAATTCAATTCATTAGAATATTTTTGATGTTAATGCACGAAATTTGCATGTTGGTGTTTTATGGATTATTGAGGTTTGTAGTTGTTCTACTTCCTGAAAATCTAATGTGAATAATATTCCTTCTAACAAACCATGTGTAATTATACAATACTCCTTATTTAAGTTTTTGGCTGAATTTGGAAAATTATAATCAATCATTGGACATCTAAATTCTATTTCTAAATCTCTTGTTGGTAATTCTTCGATTTTTGGCCTTGAAATAATGTCAGAATCAATCAAAGTCATTTTTTTAGTTTTCTTCTCATCTAATTGGGATTTTGAAGATTTTAATTGCAACTTAGCAATTTCTTCCTTGAACATTGAAGAAATATTACTTCCTAGCTTTGTTGCAAACGTTTTCAAAGTTTCTTGATTATTTGGATCTTCCTCTATCATCTTATTATAATTTATTAGGATAGTGTTGTGAGATTCTTCAAGAAAAATCCCACCTATAAGATTTCTAAAAACATCTTCTAAGAGGCCATATGAAATAACATCGACCATTGAACTACTTAGAGATTCTTTATCAAAAATGCTTGTCTTAAAGATACGTAGAATGCAATTTTTACAAATCTCATATGTAGAATTAGCCAATAATTCAGCTAACTGATTTGCTCTTTCCTCTCTAGTTTTTTCTTCTTCCTCGCTAACTCCAGGGTCATATTTATGGAAAAATATAAATACTGGTATTGCTCCAGCATATTTTGTGACAATAGTTAGCAATTCTTTGAAATTTTTTATTGAATCATCAAATTTCTTTTCTTTTCTTATGTCAATAATGTAAAGGAGACAAACAATTCCTTTGAAAAAGGCCTTAGATTGTCGTAAAATTAAGTCTAGATACCTTTTTTGTCCTCCAATGTCGATTACAATAAAATTATTTCCTTCTATAAATTCGATTGAAGGTGTATAAATGTTATAATTGTGGGTAGGAGTAGTATCTATAGTTTTCGGATCAATATTGTCAAAAATGACTTGATAAATAGAAGTTTTTCCTACTTCAGCTAATCCTGCTAACAATAATTTGTTTTTTTCATTTTTTTGTAATAAAACAGCTTTTTTATCAGAATTCATATTAATAGTACATCTCAAATAAACAAAACGAATATTTAATTACTAATTATGGTTCTTTACACTCAAAAGTACGGGAAAAACTTCTTTCATTTAATAGACTTAAAAAACAATTAATAAAGCATATTTAACAATTGATTATAAGATTTCATTTGATTTCAGAGATAAATATGAAATCAAATTATTATTTAAAAAAATTTGAAATAGGGATTTGATCAATAGTAATTAAAAATAAAAGATGGGAATTAAGTGAAAATAAAAGACATTGTGGGGAACTAATTTTAGGATTAAGAACCAGTTTGATTTAAAAATAAGAAAGTATTTATTCTTCAACTCTTAAATAATAGAAGTAGGTTCTAAGATCTTCAAGATCAGGGTGACGACCAACAATATTAGCTTCTAACAACCAATTTAATGCAAATCTCACTGTTTTCTTAGACATACCAGTCATATCTATGATATCCTTAATTTTTAAAGATTCTGATATTGCTGTTTCGAAAAGTGCGTAGACTTTTTTGACAGATCTTGGTAATCTTCTTCTTCTTTTTCCATTAGTGGGAGAAACTGCTAAATGTTGAGTTAATAAATATTCTAATTGTGAGTTTTCAGTAGCCAAGGGATAATACGCTCCAAAGTATCTTTAACAATTAATAAATTTAGGTACTTTATAGTTTATTTTGGAAAGAAAAATTACCCAATGAAACTCAAATAATATGAAAATGTCAAAACAAAAGAACGACAATAAAAAATTAAATACCAATACAGCCGATAAATAGTATTGTTATAAGTATTACGTTTTAAATATGCTTCATTTCAGAAAGAAATTTATTTCTTAATTTTTTTTTTCCCATCCTTAGAAAAAAAGTTGAAAATTTCATTTATCTTTTCATTCTTTCTTTATTTTCCAATTTAATCCGATTTACGAATTTTATTTAAAATGAAGTGAAAGAAAGAATAATTACTAAAGCACGAATAAAAGCTTAAATAGAGATATTATAAAAATTTAATTTCATAAATTGCTTGATTCAGCGTTTTGATACAAGTTTTCTACATCTACTAGGACTTCGATATCATGTAAGGCGTTTCCAGCGCTAATTCTTTTAGCAATTTCTTGAAATTTAAAAAATCCTATTCCTAATGATTGATCAAATAAAGAACTAATACGTTTGTTACTTTTGAAAGAAACTTTACTAAAAACTGTTTCCAAAGCTTTAAAGAAATTCCTTAAATTATCAATTCCAAGTATTTCACAGCTCTTTTGTAAATTGTGTGTAATTTCTTTTAGTTTTCTTAGTTCATTTTGAGGATTTTTCGATTGAGTAATCTTTTGTGCGTTTTCTATATATTGATCAAATAACTCATTGAACTCTTCTATGAAAAGTTCAACTAATTCTTTGTCCATATCGTGAACCAATGTCGAAGACTCTCTTAATTGTTAATAATATAATTTTCGTAGAAATTTAAAGGTAAATAGGTTAATTTTACAACTATTCAAAGAATATAAAAAACTAATATTTATTCGTAAAAAAATTGTGAGATTTTTTTTTCATTAATAACAGAGTCCATTTCAGAATCGAATTTTGTTATCAATAATATAATAAATTTCAATTAAATGGAATTAATAAAAGAAATCTTAGAGAGTAGCACAATTTATAGGTAATTTCTCAGTCAATCTTAAAATATAACAATTTTTTTGTTAACTTTTATATTAAATATCTCTATTGCTGCTTTGAAAAAATAATAACAAATTAAACTATTCGAAAAAGAAAAATCTCCTCTTTTTTTAATAAAAATTTTTAAACGATTAATTTATTAGATCCTAATCTTAGATTCAAATACATAATTTGGAATCAAAAAATTATATTTTAATTAAATTGAAATTTTACGACTTAATAAACTCTTCAAATTTTCATCTACATGAAGAAATTAGGGTTTTCAATACAAAAAAGAACGGTAAATTAATTATGAGTTATAAAATTGAATATGCAAAATCATCACGATCAACATGCAAATTATGTAATGAGAAAATCATGAAAGAAGAAATCCGTGTAGGAGTTCCAGGGTATTTTCAGCAATACCTGACCTATAAATGGCAGCATTCTAAATGTACTACCTTCGGTGCCGCTGTGCCTAATCCTGAGGATTTAGAGGGTTATAATGATCTCAATGAGAAAGATAAGGAAAAAATTTCTGAATCTGTAACTAAGGTTGACCGCGAATCTATTAATCCAACTAAGTTAAAAGATTTAATTACCCCTGATAAAGTAATAGATAGAATAGATGCTAAAATAACAAGAATTGGAACAATTCAAGATAATACAGATGCAGGAGGATCAATTTTTTCTTCAATCATGATTTCAGATGGCGAACAATCAATGAATCTGATGGGTTTTGGTCAAAAACCAGCTTTAGATTTGATTAACCTTGATGAGAAGGGTGAATATGAATTTTATGGTCTAAGAACCACATTGAGTTCTGCTGGTAACATTGTTTTGAAACATGAAGGCGCTTCCAAATTTGTTTTAGTTGTTCCGGGAGTAAAAAAGAAGGTAATCACCGATATCGATTGGGGAGATTTCAAAGATCTTCGTCTTACAATTTCGAATAGAAGAGCAAAATGCATAACTTGTGAAGAGTCAATACTTGGGAATACCTTTAGAATTACATCTAAAGGTGAACGCGAGGTACAAGGAAAAATGTGGAATGTTGACCAACATAAACATATTAAATGTGCTGAAGTTGATAGTGAATATTTAGTAAAAATTTGGAATCATGTTATTGACACTAAAATTAATGCTTCATGGAAATTAAAAACTGAAAAAATCGATCAGGCATTTTTAGATTTCCAAGCAATAGTAAAATCAATGAATAAATCAATAGTAAAAGAATTAAAAGCTATACCAGATATCAAAGAAAAAATAGATAATATTAAAGGAAATGATAATGTAAAAACGAAAAATGTAGAAAAAACGTTAAAAAAAGATTCTTAATCGAAAAAAAGAAATAATAAAAAGAAAACATAATTTTGAGACATCCAATTAGGAAAGTTAGGAAATTCTGTTCTTTTCTCTTCCATTAAATTGTTTCACAGAATTTTATAGTCTTTTTTAAGCAAAAAATAACTATATACTAATATTACAGTACCTTGCCAAAATCCTACCCTAATTTCTTGAAATTATTAATGAAAAACACTATGTTACATATTTGGTAATATCTAATAATTATATTTCAATAAGGGACTTTTAAATGTTCAAAATTAGTATCTGAGTCCAAAATACCTACTTTATATTATTAACATTATGCTTTTTATAACAGCAGAACTGTGTTTTTCTTTGATCATTAATAAGTTTAAGCATAAAATTATTTTATGTAAGACAAAATTATTTTTAAGTATTCCTAATCAACAATATATAGATTTTAACCAAATTTGAAGAATAAATTTTTGATGATAATAGCAATAATTCAGTATTATCACACTAATAAATCCATCTTACAGTGAAATAGCTGGTGTCTATTAATTGGTCGATATAAAATACACAAAAACATGGGAACGTCCACCTGTTAATTGGTTAAATAGAGCAGGTGATGTTGTAGTTGCTTTTATAGTTTTATCCATACTACTTGTATTATCATTCCTTTTCTCAGATTCTTCGGGTGCTTTAAGATTATCAAATCCTGAGTTCTCTGATTCAAGGGCAGGATCCCCATATAAAGTTTTTGAATCCTACGTAGCCTTGATAATATGGGTAATCATTGGAATTTCAATGTTTGTAGGAGTTTTGATGGGAAATTACTTATTAGCTCCTTGGAGTAGATGGAGAAAGGCCTATCTCCCTGATGAAAATTATAGTGAGACCACATACGAATGTGGAGAAACACCTATCGGTGAAGGTCGCGCACAGACAAATTTGCAATATTATTCATTCGCAATTGTATTCGTTGTCTTCGATGTAATAACAGCTTTCACTTTATTATTTGCTGTAATATTTGGCTCAGTAGAGAGTAAGTTGTTAACATTATTAGGATATTTATTTTTTGCATTACTCCCATTATCAGTTTTGGGCTTTTGGATTCACAAAAAAGCAATATTATGGCAATAAGGATTTAGGAGTTGAAATAGATGGCAAGCTTAACTGAATCATTAGCAGATGTTTTGTATGATATTCTATATGCGATAATACCATTAAGTAGTGTCGTCCCTGAAACAGATTTTATAGGTTTTGCACAAATAGGTGTATTCTCAATAATTGTTCTTCTATTTCTCACAGTTGACGTAGCAATAATAATTGTGTGGATGGAACGAAAATTAATTGCACGTATGATGGTTCGCAGAGGACCAACTCATATTGGACCTTATGGGTTAATGCAAAATATTGCTGACGCTATAAAGCTTATTTCAAAAGAATTATTAATTCCAATTAAAGCTGACAAATTTGGGTTTTTGTTTAGTCTTTTTCTTATGATTGCAACCGCTGCCATTAGTATGATGGTAATTCCTTGGAGTAATAACTTCGTAATTACTGATCCTCAAGCTGGAATGTTGTTCATATTTGCAGTTTTCTCAATTTATCCAATAGCAGTGTTAGTGGCTGGGTGGGCTTCAAATAACAAATATTCACTTCTCGGTGGTTTCAGATCCGCAGCACAATTGATTTCCTATGAAATCCCCATGGTTCTATCGGTGGTGGGAGTAATCTTATTAATAAATTGGGATTCAGAAGCGGGTATCGCATCTTTTTCTTTCCAAAAAATTGTTGATTATCAACTTACTCATGGTTGGCTAGTATTTCCACTATTTTTGGGATTTGTAGTCTATTTTGTCGCTATGTTAGGTGAAACGGAGCGTATTCCCTTTGATCTTCCAGAAGCAGAAAGTGAACTAGTCATGGGATGGAGAACCGAGTATGCTGCTGGTCCTTATATGTTAATCATGGCTATTGAATACTTTCATGTATTTGTGAATGCCAGTATTGGTGTTTTGATTTTTTTTGGGGGTTGGGAACGAATAATTATCCCTGGTGTATTAGAAATTCCTCTTGAAATTGGCGGATTTCCTATATATGCACTATTTGATCCTGCTTTGTGGTTTTTATTTAAACTCCATGTCATTATTATTTTTATGATATTAATACGGGCAGCCTTACCGAGAGTAAGAGTAGATCAATTTTTAACTATTGGCTGGACTAGACTTATCCCGTTAGCTTTTCTAAATTTAATAATAGCAGTGGTAATAGGAGCTGTTACCAAAGGATTTTAGGAGGTATGTATAGATGCAAGACTTAGTCAGTAACATTGATTTCATAATCTTTATACTTATTGCATTGATGGTTCTAATAATGTCCATTTCTGTCCTTGGAGCCAAAGATATGTCACATGCTATCATCTATCTAGCAATGGCGTTTGTAGGTATTGCTGGGATGTATTTACTCTTAGCTAATGAATTTTTATTCGCCATACAGATGACAGTTTACGCTGGTGGTGTAATAGTTTTATTTTTATTTGCCTTAATGCTTACAAGAACAGAAGAATTCGTAGTGAGAGGCAATACGGGTGGGGTCAGAACCAGATTTCTTATAATATTTCTATTTTTTGCAATAATTTTCTCTTTTACAGTAATGACAACATTTAATGAATTATTATGGAAAAAAATACCTGTATTCCAGAATTCTGGTGCGGGTGATGCTATAGGTGCATTAGGAATTGCGTTATTTGATATATACAGTGCTTCATTTTTCATTCTCGCTTTCATTCTTATTGTTGTCTTAATAGGAGCAATTTATCTTATTAAAAACGAAGGAGAACCAGAACCTATTCTAGATAAAACAGATTTCTTTCCAGGTGGAGTGGCTGAAAATTCTTCACCTGAAAAGGAGGATTAAGCAATGATTCCAATAGCTGCTTTTTTGACATTTACAACTGCATTATTTTGCATCGGACTTTATGGTGTAATGACAAAACGAAATGCTGTTCGAGTGATTATGGGCGTAGAATTAATGCTAAATGCTGGAATCATTAATTTTGTAGTGTTTGCTGTCTATGGTCCTGTAACTCAAACAATTCCCCTAACAACACCAACATTAGCAGGGGAAGTTATTGCCTTTCTTATGATAGCAATTGCTGCAGCAGAAGCTGCTGTGGGATTATCACTATTACTGGTATTATACAGAAACTGGCAAAAAATAGATGTTTCGGAAATGGATTTATTAAAAGGATAGGTGATATAAGTGGCAATTACAGCAGAAGGGGCCAGTTCCTCAGTAGAATGGCTTTCAGGAGATCTTATCGATTTATTAGTACCATTTATTCCGATTTTACCATTCCTTGCAATGTTTCTAATTATATTTGCAGGTATGTTTAAGAAAAATTACAAATTAAATGTTTGGATTGGAGTTTTAGCTAATTTAGGTGCTTGGCTAATATCCATGTTAGTATTAGTGGTTTGGTTCACAGAATATCTAGGGGACAAAAATGCTGGATTCCCTGTGAAAGAAGTCGTTATGTTTAATTGGTTAGAAGGAACTGGCTGGGAAATAAAGGCTGCTTTTCTTGTTGATGCCCTATCAGTAATCATGATTTCACTTGTATCAACATTAACACTCTTAATCCAGATCTATGGAATTGCCTATATGAAGGGTGAAGAAGGCACCAAATCAGGAAGGTATAATGCAGAAATTAGCTTATTTGTCGGATCCATGCTTCTCTTAGCATTGTCTTCAAATTTCCTATTATTCTTTATTGGCTGGGAATTAATGGGTGTTTGTTCATACCTATTGATTGGTTTCTTTACTAAAAAGGAAGAAACAAATGAAAAAGGTGAAAAAATCAATAAACCAGCTTCTGCTGCAAAGAAAGCATTTATGATCACTAAAGTCGGTGATATTCTATTAATGGCTGGATTTATGCTCTTTTTCTGGCAAATGTTCACAGCGGGTGTCGATGCACCGTTAAATTTTTTAGCAACTCAAGCTCAAATGAGTAGTGAAAACTATCAAATGAACGAATCAATTCAGATTCTGATTGCGTTGTTGATCTTTGGAGGAGCTATAGGAAAATCAGCACAATTCCCATTACAAATTTGGCTTCCTGATGCTATGGAAGGTCCGACAACAGTTTCTGCACTTATCCATAGTGCTACAATGGTTAAAGCAGGAGTATTCCTTGTTGCAAGAACATTTTATATTTTTGAAGGAACAGATGCACTATTATTTGTAGGAGTTGTTGGTGCATTCACTGCTATATTCGCTGCAACATTAGCTTTTGTAGCTACCGATATAAAACGTGTTTTAGCATATTCAACGATATCACAGTTAGGATATATGTTCATAGGATTAGGTTCTTATTCCTTAACAGCGGGTATGTTTCATCTAATCAGTCACTCAATATTTAAGGCGTTACTCTTCCTTGGAGCTGGTTCTATTATTCACTCAGTCAGTTCTAACGATATGAAAGATATGGGTGGATTACGAAAATATTTACCCAAGACCCACATTACTTTCCTAATTGGTGGATTGGGTTTAACTGGTATAATACCGTTTAATGGATTCTTTTCAAAAGATTCTATTATCGGTGTAGCTTTTCAAAAAGGAATGGATTCTGGAAATATAATTTATACATTAATGGGATTTTCAGCACTGATCACAGCTTTACTCACTGGATTTTATTTCTTTAGATTATATTTTAGGGTATTCAGTGGTGAACGCGAAGAAGATCACAATGTTGATCATGAACATGGATTACCGCATGAATCACCTAACTTAATGACTATTCCATTAATGATTCTAGCTGGATTAGTCATAATTACCGGTATTCTTTCTCTTGATGGTTTTGTCGCTAATGTACTAGTTACTCTAGGGATATTAAGTTTTGGAGTAGGAGAAGCTATTACTTTAGTAGGCAATTTCAATTTGTTTAACGAACACGTTTTAGGTGAATTATTACATTATTGGTTACTACCTCAAGGACATGCAACTGAAATTGATCTAGGATCCTGGTTAGGATTTTTATGGATCTTCGCTTTAGGATTTGCAATTATAGGTATTATCCTTGCTTGGCAAATGTATTCACCTGGTAAGAGACTAACCGGGTTTAAAGCGTCTTTCGTTTCATCAGGTTTTGCCAAGAGTATTGATAATCTTTTAGTTCAAAAATATTATATGGACGATTTGTTTTTAGGATTTGCAACATTCTTCAAAGATGGTGTAGCTACTGGATTTTTAGTCTTAGATAATACTACAGATGCAATAATCGATGGTATCGGTAAAAAGACTGTAAATTTATGTGATTTGGCTGTAACAGCGGATGATACTCTTATTGATGGAACAGTAAGATTTCTCTCAAATAGCGTTTTCCGATTAGCTGGAAAATTTAGAACATGGCAATCAGGAGTATTACAAAGCTATGTTAGTTCTTTATCGTCTGGATTAATAATTATTTTTATGGTAGTTTTATTATTTATGTTAATATCATAATCGAGGTAGAAAAACATGCAAGACGTATTTTCATCAATAATTTTTCTGGTACCAGAAGAATGGATAGTAACACTAATTTTTCTTTTACCCACTCTTGGGGCAATAATAACATTTTTAATCGCAAAAATTGCTTCCAATAAACTAGCAAAGTGGTTTACGTTATTAACTACGCTTTTCTTGTTTATTTTATCATTGATAGCATTTTTGCAATTTGAAGAAACAACTAGAGTCCTTACAGGCGGGGGTATGACTTATAGTTTATACCAAGAAATTGAGTGGATTACCCAATTAAATATTTCCTATCGAGTTGGGGTAGATGGTCTAAGTTTACCACTTGTAATATTATCAACCTTTATTACATTAGTTGCAGTAATTGCTTCATGGGATAGGGAAGATCGGGTTGGAAGTTATTTTGCCCTAGTATTATTACTAGAAACCGGACTTATAGGAACTTTCGTAACTCTTGATATGTTTTTCTTCTTTATTTGCTGGGAAATAGTTCTCGTACCAATGTTTTTCCTTATAGGTATATGGGGTGGTAAAAGAAGAGAATATGCCTCGATTTACTTTTTCATCTATACACATGTAGCATCATTAATTCTTCTTTTAGGATTATTAGGAATTTATTTGCAAACAAATACATTCAGTATTGTTGACTCTGCTAGTATAATCCAAAATCTGGGATCTTCAGGAATTACAGTTCTTTTATTCATAGCATTATTCTTAGGGTTTATAGTGAAGGTACCCATCGTGCCATTTCATTCATGGTTACCACTTGCCCATGTAGAGGCTCCAAGTCCTATTTCAATGATTTTAGCAGGATTACTTTTAAAAATGGGAGGATATGGATTGATTCGGTTTAATCTAGGCTTTTTTCCTGATGTTTTCAAGGATTTCGCAGTAATTATAGCGGTAATCGGAATAATTTCTTTATTCTGGGGTGGATTTGTAGCGTTAAAGCAGACAGATTTAAAACGTTTGGTAGCCTATTCGTCCATCGCTCACATGGGAATGGTATTATTTGGAGCTGCTGCAACAGCTGCTACAGGTAGACCGGAAGGATTAATCGGTGCACAGATTATGATGCTATCTCATGGTATTATTTCACCATTACTGTTTAATTTAAGTGGAGTGGTTCAACATTCTGTAGGTACAAGAGAGATTGAAAGCTTACGAGGAATTACTCAAAAATTCCCAGGATATGCGGCTTTGTTAGTTTTCGCTTCGTTTGCTTCTCTAGGGTTACCATCATTATTTGGTTTTATAAGTGAATTATATGTTTTCTTAGGAGCATTTGCTTGGACTGACTATTTCACTATTGCTGGTATAGGATTTCCATTACTTGCTTTTATAGCAGTCTTTGGGGTTGTTGTTACTGTTGGATTTTATCTTTGGATGCTTCAGAGAGTTGTATGGGGTGAAGCGACTACTAGTGTTGTTAACGCGCATGGAATTCAAAAATGGGAGTTTGTTGCCCCTGTTTTAATGTTAATTCCAATATTGGTATTAGGTATATTCCCACAACTTGTTATTACACCAATGCAAGCAACATTTGAAAGTTTCGCATCATTATTTTAGAGTATGGTGGCATCATGCAAGAAATAGTCTTAGGAATAATTTCTGAAGATATCTTCGCTTTCAGTTGGGTTTTAATCATTCTAGCTGGAGTATCACTTATTTTACTACTAGAATATATCAACATACATAAATTTCATACTTTAATTGGTATTGCCACTTTAGCTCTTGCAACTGGTCCAATGCTTTGGTATTTAACCGGTCCTGGTCAAGATTCGACTAGCTTCTTCTTTGGATTTAGTGAGTCTGGTACATTAAATTATATCAATTCTCTACTTGTAATTGATTATTTTACTGCTTTTCTAGGACTCATTTTTCTGATAACTAACTTATTAGTTCTTATTGCTTCATTAGAATTTATGAAAAAAGAGGATAACATGTTTATTTTCACAACTTTAATGTTATTGGCCACCTTAGGAATGGTCTTTGTTGGCTCTTCAATTGATGTTATTGCATTAGTGGTAGCATGGGAATTAGTATCAATTCCATCATACATTTTAGTAGCCTTTAGAAAAGGAGAACGTGAGAGCACTGAAGGAGCAATAAAATTCTTTATTGTCGGAGCAGTTTCTTCAGCTTTAATGTTGTTTGGAGCTTCGTTATTATTTGGTCTAGTAAATCCAGTAGGGCTTAATGGATCACCAACAAATTATTATGTAATTATGGATGCAGTTACAAGCGTATCTGATGATACTTTCCTGGGATTTGTCTTAGTAGGTATTGGTATGGTCGTGGCTGGGTTAGGATTCAAAATGGGCACAGTTCCTTTTCATTGGTGGCTTCCAGATGCATACGAATCAGCTTTAACTCCAATTACTACAATGCTTGCTGCTGCCAGTAAAAAAGTAGGCTTTGCTGCAGGATTCAGGATTCTTCTTGTCCCTCTTTTGGTTTTTCCATGGGCTAATGATGAGATTTGGGAAGCAGTATTATTAATCCTTGCATTTGTTGCAATTTTCACTATGATAGTTGGTAATGTTGGAGCTTTAGTTCAAATGAAAATGAAAAGATTGCTTGCATATTCATCTATTGGACAAGCTGGATACATTATGTTAACAATTGCATCAGCTGGTACACTATCCTTCCAAGCTGGTCTCTACCATGTTTTCGCTCACACTTTCATGATTATTGGTGCTTTTGTTTGTGTCATGATTGTCACTAGTAGAACAGGAACTGATGATATTGAGGATTATAAAGGATTATATAATAGAATGCCTTTAACTGCAATGGCATTAACACTTACTCTGTTAAGTCTTGCTGGTATCCCCCCTCTTATTGGTTTTGCTTCTAAACTTTGGATATTCCTTGGAGCTTTACAAAATGCATCAATTAATCCAATTCTTTATTGGGCAGCTTTAATAATGGTAATTACTTCAGCAATATCAGTATATTACTACGTTCGAATAATTAAATTCATGTTGATGGATAAATCTCCAGATCATTTAACCGATGAAATGTTTGTTAGTGCCCCTAGAGTATCTTTAGCTTATGCCTTCCCGTTAATTATTACGACATTAGTGGTAGCTCTTTTCGGCTTATTTGCAGGCATAACTATTCCAGTGTTTGATACTTCATTAATTGAATTCTTAAATGAAGTGCAAAAAAGTGCCTGGGAACCAATAAAAAATCTTTTTGGGCTGTAAAATACTATCTTCAACAATAATCATTTTTAAATTAATTTAAAGATATTTTTCTTATCTTTTTTCTGCAGAATGATTATATATTATGACTTCAGCATGTCTTACTTAATTAAAAGCTAAAATCTATCGAGAAGATCAATATTGAATGGTTTAAGGTCATCAATCTCGTCCTCTAATTGCATTACTGTGATATTCTTGTTAATCAAAGATTTTATAAGTCATTTTTCACCCTCCGATTAATTACATCTCTAGATTTATTTTTCTAAACAAAATAACTCCTTGAGAAAATTTTAGTCAAATTTGGTTGCAGAGACTCAGAAATTGGAAAAAAATATTTTCATTTGTTAATAATGAATAATTCACCTATTTATGCTTACGCTAAATTTATTAAATTCCATCTTAAAAATTCAAATGAAATTAATAATTTAATAAAATTTTAGTGATAAAGATAGTTATGCCTTCTTGGAGAATTTTTCCGTTAGAAACAATGAATCCCGTAGAAAATATGGCTAAAGACGAAGCTATTTTTAGAGTGAAATCAGAAAACTTAAACAATATTCCTAATACAATTCGTTTTTATCGATGGAAACCGTCATCTGTATCAATTGGAAAAAATCAGATTTTAGAAGAAGAAGTAGATATCGAAGCTTGTCAATCAAATAATATATCTATTATTAGAAGAATATCTGGTGGAGGGTCTGTTTTTCATATGTACGAGGGTGAAATAACGTATTCAATAATTACAAATCTCGCTGAACTTAATCTATCTTCTTCAAAAGAATGTTACTTTCATGTACTTTCAGCTCTAGCAAGGGGATTTCAATCTTTGAATATTCAAAGTGATCAAGGACAGGTTCATTGTCCAGCTTTATTAGTTAATAACAAAAAAATTTCTGGTAACGCTCAAGCAATTTCTGGTAACACTCTCTTACAACATGGAACAGTCTTGGTAAAATATAATCCAGAATTAATGTACACGGTTCTAAAAGCCCGGCCTGATAAACCTAGAGTTAAGATGATTCAATCAGTTTATGCACATGTTACTACTCTAGAACAATTGGGTGTGACTACTGACTTTAAAGAAATATCTGAGCATTTGAAACGAGGATTTGAGAAGGAATTTAATATAAAACAATTGCAACTCGAAAAGCCCGTTTTAACCTCTGAAGAAAAAGATACTATGAAATTAATTGCCAAAGAACGTTATTCTTCACAAGATTGGATTAACTCAAAAAAAGAAACTGAATTGATTAATTTCAATTAACTAGGATGGTTATAATTCTTCCAAATCAAAAGTGTCTAACAAACTTGCTGCAGTATCTTGATAATTTTTCATTTTTCTTATTTGATTAATATCCTGCCACAAAGGTTTCGGTAAACTTATAAAAACTCTTAAAGCACGCTTGATAATACCTAATTCGTTTTCTGATACTGCCATTTCTGCAGAATATGAATTAATAGCGTTTAACAAATTTTCAGCTGAATTTTTTTGTCGTTTCAATGCTGAAATCGCTATTTTTGTCGGTCTTTGCGTAATTGGGACTAGTGCTGAGTTAAGAAAAGATTTTAGGGCTTGAACCATGGTTTTATGTTCAGTTTGCGTAAATTCGTGGTTAATTAAAACGAGTTCTTCTAAATCTATTTCTTCACTGGTCTTCAGCTTTTCTTTTTCTTCAACTGGACTCATGGGAGGAACTCAACCGATTTTTGACGCTAATGTAAGTATTTATTTATTTCCTAAAATATAAATTACAATATAACGGTTTTAATATTCAATATAAATCATTTTCTGTGGCATACTATTACAATGTAGCTATTTTCAAAGTTTTAAGTTTAATTGAAATCTAAATGTATTTGCATTGCATGAGCATTTCTAAGTGATATTTATTCAGTATTACGTTTTTTAGATTATTTTAATGGTATTCAAAGATTAATAAAAATATTATTTCCCATATTGAAAAGGAAGCAAAATTAGACTAACTAATGAACATATAATCCTAGTGAAAAAACTGGAATTTTTTTTTTGTGAAAGCCATATATATTAGTGATGTTGATATAAAAACATGAGTGATGAACAGAATTCTGAAAACAATCCTAATGAAGAACAAAACATTCAACCATTTAATATTGAAAAAATATTTGGATTTTGGATGAAAGATCTGGCATTAATGAATTCTTTTTTGAAAGGTAGATTAGGCGATGATTTTGCAAACAAATTCTTTGAATATTTAATTAATCATCATAGAAAAGAACACGTAAGAAGAAATCCTAAGCTTGAATTTGAAGAATTTGTTGAACTTTATTCTTCTATGATGTCAAATGTAAATCAAGCACATTATGAGCTTGAAAATGAATCAAATATTAGTACAACTTTCTTTGTTTTTGATTGTTTACCATATAAAGTAATGAATTCCAATAGACCATCAATTATGCCTAGTGATTTTCCTTGTAAAATATGGTGTAAGAAATTTGTTAAAATAATGGCAAACAGTTACGGATTTACAGGATCAATGACTAAAAAACCTGAAGGGTGCTACTGTGCCTTAAATAATACCAAACCCCGAGATTAAAAGTTTATAAATGTTTAATCCGTTATCGAAAATAAAAAAAAATATAAAATAAAAATAATTTAATGAATGATTTGCAACCTATTAATCAAATAAACCTTATTATTAGAATTTATCCTAATAAAAGGTAAAAATGTGATGCGTAATATGTTATCAAAATTAGCAGATAAAATTTTACTTGAAAACATTGAAAAAAATCAATTCACTGATTATAGAAAACTTGGATTAGATAGTATAAAGTTATTAAATAAAGATCAGATTGATAAATTAGCATCAATTAACATTAAAACGCTTGAAGATTTATCGAATCATTGGATGGATACAAATAAAATTTCTGAACAATGTGACATAAAATTATCCCTATTAGAGAAAATTTCAGCTTCATGTAGAATCCTTATACGAGGGAAAAATATTGAAGTTTCAGATGAAGTGAAATTAATTTTAGCTGGATTGGATAACAGTGGAAAATCATCAATAATATCTCTACTAAAAAGAAAAAAGCCATTGTTAGAGATTCATAGAGAAATTAACAATCTACCCCCGACTACGGGATTAATGAGAGAAGAGATTGATTTATCAGGTTTATCTATACGACTTTGGGAGTTGGGAGGACAAGAGCAGTACCGCACACAATATTTGAAAGAACCTGAAATGTACTTTCTTGACAGTCACACTCTTATTTTTGTTTTGGACATACAAAACCAAAAACGGTTTGAAGAATCTTTGGCATATATGAAATCACTAATTGAATTACTTAAATTCCTTGAATTACCGTTTCCATTTCAAATATTTTTACACAAAGCTGACCCGAATATTGACCTTATAGCATATAAAACTCAATTAGATGAGAATATTAAAAATATAGTGAGAGAAACTGGATGGAAGGTTCCAGAAGAAATATATTTAACTTCTATTTTTGATCCTGCTTCTATTACATCAGCATTTACCAATTTACTGTCTCGATTAGTTCCTATTAAAACTTGGATTGAAGAATCATTAGTTAACATAGCAATTGCAAATAAATCACCATTTTGTGCTATTTTAAACAGCGATACGCTGGTTTATTTAGGAATGTACAGTGCTTTCACCCATGATCATACTGAAAAATTGAAGCAAATAGTTCTGAGGAATCTGCATAAAATAAATCCAAGTGAAGAATTTTTCTTGATAATTGAACAAAAAGAACTTGATAAGAAACCTGTTTATATTGGGTTTACTGATGTAACAATTAATCATAGAAAATTTATTTATTCTGCCGTCTATACAAGTAAGAGAGATGCAATTACAAATTTAGATAGGGATAAATTATCTCCTATTCTGCAAGAGGATATAGGAAAAGAAATAGAATTCTTGAGAATATCTATGGTTTCTGCACCAAGAATGTTAGCTTAAAAGAATTT
>MDVS01000006.1 GCA_001940645.1 Candidatus Heimdallarchaeota archaeon LC_3 | reverse complement strand
GGATTTGATAAAGCAATTAATTATAAAACTGAGAATGTTAATGAAAAATTAAAAGAATATTGTCCAAATGGTATTGACATATATTTCGACAACGTTGGTGGGGAATTATTAGATTTGGTTTTGATAAGAATTAATAGAGGAGCTAGAATTGCTATTTGTGGTGCTATTTCTCAATATAACAAAACTAGCCCAGTTTATGGTCCGAAAAATTATCTTTCACTTTTAGTGAACAGAGCAAGAATGGAGGGATTTATAGTTATGGATTATCGAAAAAGATATCCAGAAGCTTATAAAGATATTTCAAAATGGATTTCAAACGGAAAACTTAAATCAAAAGAAGATATCGTTTCAGGAATTGAAAACTTCCATAATGCGTTTTTAAAATTATTTAGTGGAGAAAATAAAGGAAAATTATTGTTAAAAGTAAACGATTAACAAGATTTCAAAATATTTACCTAATTTAGTTTTTAATTATAATTCACCTACAAAATATGTTGAAAAAATACAAAATACAAATGAAGGGGCAAAGAATCTTTAATTTGACTATCGTTTAGCAAATTAATTGACTTAGGTAAACCTAAAACATTTTTCCGTAAAGATTGAATTCTTTTTCAATTTGAAAACGAATTCTATTACTTGCTTAATACTGCCGATTTAGGAAAACATTCATAAATATAATAAAAACGGTTGATTTAGATAATTATGACAAATCCTACTCTTTCAAATAATTCTCATTCCAGCAATGATGATCACCATACTGAACATGATACATATGGTGATAAATTAGTATGGCTTCCAGCGCTAGGTGTGATTTTAGCAGGATTAGGGATGTATAACCTATTAAAACAAGAATTGGTATTAGGATTCATATTTGGGGGAAGCTTTTTTGCATTATTAATGATATATTTCTTTTATAGAGCTACTCAACCACCCCACCCAGATTTTGTACCAGAACGTAATTTACAAATGTGGGGATTCTTAGCAAGTGAAGTCATTTTTTTCACCGGAATTATAGGGCTTTCTTTATTGGTTAGAGTTCGAGAAAACATTTTAGAAAGATTTTGGGGTGCACCTGGCGAATATTTAGATATTCTTTTAACTGCGGTTAACACTTTTATCCTGATTTGTAGCTCATTAACTATGGTTCTTGCACAGGATTCAATAAAAAAAGGAGATTACAGAAAGTTTAAACTATATATCTTAGCAACTTTCGTTATAGGTGCAATTTTTCTAAGCATACAACTATTCGAATACAATGCTTTGATGACACATCATCTAGAACCAGCATTAGTCCAAAATTCTAATGTTTTTACTCCGGAACATTCCTTATATGCAGCAACATTTTTTCTACAAACAGGTTTTCATGGATTTCACGTAACAATAGGATTAGTAGCATTATTAGGAGTATTAATTGCTTCAGTAAAAGGAAAATTTACAAAAGAAAATCACACCGGCATTGAATTAATGGGATTATACTGGCACTTCATAGATTTAGTATGGATCGTCTTATTTGCTGTTGTATATTTAATTTAGAGGTTAAAAAATGACAGTCGTATCAGAATCCAATAAAGTAAACGAGGATCATAGTGGAGATGTAAAAACATATATTTACGTTTGGCTCGGGCTATTAGTTCTAACAACTATTGAGATAATTTTAACATTTTTAAGTTTAGGATTAATAGGGACAATATTAATCTTGATTTTCACTTTAGTTAAAGCTGTATTAGTTGCAGGCTTTTTCATGCATCTTTTGTATGAAAAACGAAAAGTTTTTCTAACTCTGACAGTTTTTATCCTTCCTGTTCTAATTGTAGTTCCAATGGTTCTTTTAATAATTGTTTTACCCTTATTTTTTTAAAAAGCTCTATAAGAACCTTTTTTTCTAATTACAAAATATTTTATTTTGTATACGTTATTATCGTTGTATGAATGAACATGATAGCGATATTAGTTGATGTGAATGTCAAGAAGAAAAAATTTTGCTAAGCATTCAGCATCTAAATATAACAAGATTTTGCACGTGGATATTGTGATACTCTTTGGAATTGTCTTAATATTTTCTATTATATTTCGTTATGAATTATTTACAAAATTATTCTCGCTTTTTTACTAATTAAATTTATTTTAAGTATTCGATCTAAAATTGTAAAAAATTTAGAAAAGATCACTTTAACATAGACTAATATCTATCAGAATTAAAATATTAAAATAAATTTGATTTATTTCATTATGGAACAATTGTTGTACCTGCATTCTCATCTAAAGCATCTACAGCAAGACCAGGACTAGTAATGATAACTTTTTTACCTCCGTCTCTGATATATCTCCTAGCAGCTTCAAGTTTTGGTCCCATACTACCTTTTAATTTATCGCCAAAAGATTCATCTGCGAGATATTGTTCTAATTCTTTAACTGTGATTTTATCTAACCCCCGCTCATTTGGCCCTTTGAAATCTAACATAACTTGTTCAGCATCAGTTAAAATAGCGAATACATCTGCACTAACATTATTAGCTAATTTTGCCCCTGCTAAATCTTTATCAATAACAGCCTCAACACCAGTTAGGGTTCCATCGTCATTTTGGATGACCGGTATTCCTCCACCACCCGATGTAATTAAGACATATCCATCTATTAATAAAGAATTTATTTGGTCTTTTTCGTAGATATCAACAGGATTTGGAGACGGAACGACCCTTCTATATCCTCTCCCTGCATCTTCTATGTAAAAAAAGTCAGGATGTTCTTTTTTTGCTTTGTCTGCTTCGTTTTTTGTTAAAAATGGACCTACTGGTTTTGAAGGATCTTTAAATGCTGGATCGTTTTTTGATACAAGATTTTGAGTAACTATAGTAACAGGTTTAATCTTTTTTAATGGATCTAATCGACTAGGCGGTCCTTCAGTCAGTAAGAGGTTACCTAAAACTTGTTGAATCATATAACCAATCTGTCCTTGAGTCATTGATCCTGCTACGTCCATCGGAAGGACTGGTCTATTATATGGTTCTTTACTTCCAGCTTCCATTTGAAGCATGATACTTCCTACTTGTGGTCCATTACCATGAGTAATAACGATTCGATATCCTTTGTTAATTATTTTCATTATCTGTTTGCATGTTTCTATAATATTTTCGAGTTGTTCTTCATATGTACCTTTTTGTTTACCACGAATAATAGCATTCCCACCTAAGGCTATTACTACAAGGGGTTTAAGTTGTTGAATCATTTTAATCATCTCACTCATTATTTTTTTTTAAAGAAAAATTAAATCAAGCCTATAAATGACTAAGTCATTCGATTTTTTTGGAAGTATGAAAGTTATTCCGAATTTTATAATATTTCTTAAAGAAAAAATAGTTGAAACCTTATTATATAGAAATTATGAGTTTTTTGAAATAAGCAAGTTTTATTAGAAATCTAAATCTGATTTTATTATTAGTAATTATTTTTAAAAGGTGAGAAGTTTCTGCCTATTTGTGGAGATTGTGGGACATATTATGCTAGTAAAGATTTAGGCTGTACCAACTGTGAGTCTACAATAAAGGGATCACTAAAACCTAAAAGAATTGAAAAAAATAGTTTTATCAATAAAATGGAAGGAATAATTGAAAAAAAAGATTTTTCAGCTGAGTACCAACGATCCAAATCAAAATCTATTGAAGATACTGGAGAAAATCTTACTGGTTCATCTGGTTTACCTCTACCGCCAATTCCTGCCAAATCAAAGAAAGAAAATCTTGTGAAACAAGAATATAAGGTTAATTCGTTATTGATAGAACAAAAAGGGTACATTTTTTATCCTAGTATTGATACGTTAAGCAAATTTATTTTGGAATTTAATCCGATTAAAATTAATAACAATTTATTGATAATCTATGAGCCAAAGATTAAAGAGGGATCTTCAAGAATAGAATTTCATCTTATCCTTCAACCTGTTCAATGGTTAACCTCGGATCCTTATCCTACATTTGAATCTGTTGAAGATGAAATAAAATTCCATAATACTCATTTTTTTGTTGTGTTAAATGGCGAAACTCATTCCTATTCACCTGATCATCTACCAGATTTACGAAAATTAGTGAAACATCCATTATTAAAAGTATTAATCTTTGATGAAAGATTAGCAATTCATATGGATTTGGATTTACCTAATTATTATTATTGTAGATGGTCTGATTTAAATGAAGGCTTTTTATGGTTAACAAATACAATTATGGGAAGATTAAGTACTCAATTAGTGAGAAAAGAGGATTTATCACTTTCACCGTTAGCAACTCCACCGGCCCCAGAGCAATATAGTTACCTTGAAGATTTTGATATATTTTCTGAATGGAAGGTCTGTTCAAAACATGGACCAACTGAACCAGAAATGGAATTTGTTCGTTGTAAAAAGTGTGAAAGTTTGCTTTGTTTACCTTGTTATAAAGAGATTGACCAACAAATGTTGTGTCCTGGGAGTTTATTTAGAAATCAAGATTATCATCAATTTTCAACATAAATCATTCCTTTTATCTTAATTCCAAAATCAAGTACAAATTTTTGGTATTTATTATCAATATATTAAAAAAATAGCACATTTTAATCTGAAATACTAAAATTAATTTCTATAGTTCACTATTTTATAATTTCATTTTTAGAGATTTAATCCTGCAAAAAAAACATTTTTTTAATCTATTGTTGATTAAATTTCATCAGTGTATAAAAATCATATTTAAGCCATTGAATTCCTTTTTCATAAAGAATAAAGTTCAGCACATTAATTGAAAGCAAAATAAATCCTGAACTTCAGAGTTATAATGTATTAAACAAATATCCTCAAATTTCTAATTAAATCTACTAATTTATTCTCTAATATTAATATATTATAGAAATTGAATTTTAAAACAGTGGCAGCAAGTTATTTATAACTGACAGTTACAAGGACAATGCATTTAATGGTAGTAGAATCAATAGAAAGGGAATTTGCTAAAGAACTAGGATTAAAAGAAGTAATCGCCATAGCTGTTGGAGCAATGATTGGAGGGGGAATATTTACTGTATTAGGAAGATTAGCAGGACTTGCAGGACCTTTAGCAGTCTTCAGTTTCCTTTTAGGTGGAATAATAGCTTTTTTAACTGCTAATAGTTATATAAAATTAGTTAGTAAATACCCTTCAGCAGGTGGAGAATTTGTTATTCTTAGAAGAGGATTTAGTAACCAACTATTTGGGAATACTATTGGTGCTTTATTATGGTTAGGCTACTCAGTTACAATAGCATTGTATGCTTTTACCTTTGGATTATATGTATCTGAATGGTTCATAGAATTTAGCAAGAGTTTTACTATTTTTGATATAAATCTTTATAATTTTTTAACAAATATATTTTCAGAAGGTTTTTTTAATCCAACAAACCTTGAAATAATTACCTTTCGTAGAGTAATGGCTGCATTTGCTATTTTATTATTTATGGCGATTAATCTTAGGGGTGTAAAAGAAACTGGAACAATTCAAAATGTAATTGTTAGTTTTAAGTTAATGGTCTTACTTTTAGTTGCTTTAATTGGATTGTTTTTCGTTTCTGGTGCAAATTATCAAAAATCATGGGATTTAGCTATAGGAACAACTGGGGAAGCATTATCTAATGCATTTAGTGGAATTTTTGTAGGAGGAGCAATAATTTTTGTTTCCTATGAAGGATTTCAAGTTATAGCTAATACTGTTGAAGAGTTGAAAAATCCTGCAAGGGATGTAAAAATTGGAATGTATTTATCTGTCATTGTTGTCACTATAACTTATATTGGAGTTACACTTGTTACAATTGGATTAGTAGATCCAAGTAATGGAATAGATGAAGCAGCACTTATCCAAGCAATTGAGGGAATAGATATTGCTCAGGAAATTTCATTATTAGGAGCAGCAGCAGTTACTATTGTCACTTTAGGGGCCATTGCGAGCACTACTTCAGCTATTAATGCTACTTTGTTAGGTAGTAGTCGTTTAGCCTTTGTTATGTCTGAATGGTCAGCATTTCCTAAAAGATTGGCAAAAATCAGTAAAAAAAATAAAGTTCCGTATTTAGCAATAATTCTTACCTCCATTATTTCTCTTGGTTTTACATTTCTTGGAAATGCTTCCAGTATTGCAGAAGTGGCATCAATTATATTTTTAGGTATTTTTCTTAGCATCAATGTAGCAGCAGTTGTTGTATACCCAAAAGAAAGAAATTTTGTTAGTAAAATTGCTATAATACTTATTCTTGTTGATATAATTCTTGCATTTTATTATCTTATCTTTGTAGAAGGTGGAGAGGCATCAAGCTTAACATTAATTGTATTAACAATTCTAACTATAGTTACAATTATTTGGATGGTTGGGAACCAACTTTTATCAAAAGAAAAAGAAGCAGATTTAGCTTCATATCAATTAGCTCCTTTGGGAACAGACTTAATACAAGAATTCCATTATTCTGATTCTAGCGATCAGTTTTTCATAGATATGGATAATATACTTGTCCCAGTTTCAGGAAAATCCTATGAAACACAAAATTTGCTTGTAACAGCTTATTTGGCTAGAAAATATCGTGTTAAAATTACACTTCTCCATATTGCAAAAAATGGAAAAATTGGAAAAAATAAGAAAAATGGCAAAGCATTCAAAACAGCTGAATCGATTTTTAAGGAATTTAAAGTTGAATATGATACGGTAACTCGTCCAGGAAACCATGTAGATCGACAAATTGTTGATGTCTATAAAAATGGGAATTACCAATTAATTAGTTTATCTTCGCGACGTAAGCATGGTTTCTTCACAAGAATGTTTGAAAAGAGTATTTCAGCAAATGTAGTAAAAAATGTTAGTTGCAGTGTCTTACAAGTACATCCACCTAGATATGGAATGAAAAATCGAGATATAGGGGATTTATACATGCTTCTTGATGGATCTGATCGGGATTCATACATTGCACGATGGACACAACTAATTTCATCAATTGGTATAGAATCTAAAGTTTCAGCGTATTATATTCTACAATTACCAGATATTTTTCCTTTAGATGAAGCATTAAATGTACCAAGTATTCATAACAGCAAATCAAAATTTGATCGATATGCTATTGATTTAACAAGAAGATTTGGTATTGATGCTCAACCACATTTTATGTATGGACACTCGATAGTGAAAGCAATAGCAGGAGAAACTGAGATAACCGAACCAGATGCTATTATTATGGGACATACGAAAGATAAAGGATTAAGATACAGATTACGAACCCCATTAGCCTATAGAATAATGAATAAAGTTGATTGTGCGGTTATTGTTCATCATATGCCTGAATATGATAATTATTAGAAAATTGACTTATTATTTATCTAGAAACAATTCAATAGAAGCAAAATATTTTTTCCATAGGTTTTCTGATATATCATTGTGTGGAAAATCTTCCCAAAGCTCTAAATTTATATTTGGAATCTTTTCTGCCGCTTTAATCATTATTTCTCCAGGTAAAACTTCATCATTCTTACCTATAACTCCCCAAAACGGAATATTGGTAATATTTTGCAATAACACTTTGGGATTATACTGAGAAAGATCATCAAAATTAAATTTTTCATTCGATAACCTCAATATACCCATTTTATTGAGTTGATCAAAAGTTAGGGGTAGAAAGGGAAGAATAGGATCTAAATCAAGCACTGGAGAGCGGAGAATTACTTTTTCAACAACATTAGAATTTTCCCTTACAGTATTGGTTCCAACTAATCCTCCTAAAGATTCGCAAAAAAGGATCAATTTTTTATGAGATAAATTATCACTACTAAAAATTGTCTCAATTATTTTTAAAGTGCTCGTTGTTAGGTTTTCAACTGAAAACACCCCTGGAGAATCCCACAATCCAGGATAATTATAAGTAATAAAAGTATATCCAAGTTTAACAAATAAATTTTCAGCGATATTATCATAATCTTGAATTACTGGGTATCCTGGAAATCCATGAAAGTGTAAAACAAAACCTTTAGATATGTCATTGGGTTTAATTATTTTTAATCTAATAGGTAAAGAAGATATTGAATCAATAAAAACTTCAATCCATGAAACATTCATAATTAAGTGCCTAACCAGAAAAAATTTAATAAATAATTCCGTATTTCATGAAATATAAATCTAATATTAAGAATTTAGAACACTAAACTTTAAAGAATAATTTAAATCTCAAAAATCAAAAAAAATAATTCAAATTTTTTTTTAAAATCTTTAAAATAAAATAAGCTGAGATTGATGAGTAACAAAGATATTACTCCAAAAAGTGAGAAAATTGTCGCTATTTGCGGAAGTTTGAGACAAAAGAGTTTCACAAGATTTGCATTAAATATAGCACTAAAAGGAGCTGAAGAACTCAAAGCACAGACTTATTTAGTTGATTTAAGAGATTATAATTTACCATTTTACGATGAAAACGAAGATTATCCGGAAGATGTCTTTAGATTAAGAAGAAATGTTAGTGAGGCTCAAGGAATTATTTTAGGATCTCCTGAATTTCATGGTGGATATACTGGTATACTGAAAAATGCTCTAGATTTAATGGGATTTAGAGAATTTCAGTCAAAAATTGTAGGGCTTATTGGAATCGCTGGAGGGGCTGCAGGAGCAATAAATACAGTAAATGGATTAAGAATTGTATGTAGAAATTTAAGATCATGGGTTTTACCTCTTCAAGTCTCAATACCTAATGCAAAAAATGAATTTGATGACCAAGGACATCCTTTTAATTCCAATCTCGAAGAAAGACTCAAGGAAGTTGGACGGCAAGTAACAAAATTTTCCTTTTTGCATAACTCAGAACAGATAAAGGAATTTTTACAATTGTGGGAACAGGAACCCCAAAATTCAGGTGGGGAATGATTAAATATAGGAAAAATGATCAAATGAGTTATTGAGAAGAATAATGCATTATTCAATTCTAAATACAAATCCAGTTTTTTGTTCGAGGAACTATCCATACAGCATCAAATTTTGTAATACGAATCATTTCCTCTAAAGAAACTCCACCATAGTTTTTTGTATAAACGTGCAATTCCAAAGTAAAAACGTTATTCTCTTCAATTTCTCCTTTCGGAGCTTCTCCGTACTTCGCCCATGTGGAAGGACCGAGTAATACACCTCCATCATGGGCTTCTCGTCCTACTTGATGTCCTAATCCATGCATAAATTCCTTGTATCCTCTTTCATTTACATAATCTCTTGCAATTTTATCTACTTCCCATCCTTTAACACCAGGTTTGATGAAATTAAATGCTCTCGTTATCGCTCCATGAACAGTATCATAAGCGTGAATTAATTCTTCAGGAATTTCATCTTCAGACCCGAAAAACCACATTCGCTGAAGATCAGAACAATAACCTTGGTATCTAATACCAAAATCATTATGAAAAGAATGCCCTTTTCTAGCTTTCAATTCACTAGGTCCGACATGACCCATTATTTTTTCTGGTCCAACATCACTTGCTGGACATCCTGATCGTTGCCATGATTCCCCAACTTCCAATTCATCCATTTTAGCATGGAACTTATTCTGAATCTCTGTTTCAGTCATTCCTATTTTCATTTGTTTAGTCATATAATTATTTATATCTTCGGTTATTTCTGCTGCTTTTTTAATTAGTTGAAGCTCGGTTGTGGTTTTTCTTCCTCGTATTGAACTAACAATGGGATTAGCACTGATGAATTTAATATTTGGAAGATATTCTTCTAATTTAAGAAACATACCATGCGTGATGCCATCAGCCATATAATTTTCAAGTGAAAAATTAATAGCTATTTCTTTAGGATCAATTTTTTCGATTTCTTTTTTAAGTTCAGAACTAATTCCTTCGTCATAAGGGACAACTTCATCCCAAATTCCCTTCTCTTTTTCACTATCAGCATCAAAATTACCTATTATCGCTAATTTTCGATAATTACCTTCCCTGTCTATTGAAAATATAAAAGCTGCTTCCCATACTATATCACCTCCAACCAAGAGATCTATCGCAGGATCTTTCATTGCAGACGTTTCACGTACAAAAATCATATAACAGCGAATTTGTCTTTCTATTAATATTTGTTTTAATAGAAAATGTTTTTCTTTTATTATCTTAAATAACGTTTCTCTTGGAGTTATGGAATTTTTCAACATCTTTTTGTCCTCTATTTATGGGCAAAAATCAACGATAAATTTGGGAATTCTTCATCAATTGAATAAAATGCATTTCTTATTACTTGGAATAATGTTCCTTTTTTGAATTGAGTTACGTAAGGGTCAATAAACATTTTTGTTTTTTCTCCATTTTCTAAAGTGACAAAAACTTTTTCATCTTCATCTCCCAACCATTGAATTATTGGATATTTATTTTCATATATAAACTGATGATCATCACCCTGATAAGTTGCTAATACATGAGTTTTAGTCACATTGTCTATTTTTACGTTGAACAAATGCATAAGACGTGCGTACGGGAATTTTTTTAATATCTTAATATCCGTCTTATCAATAAATAAATTCACCTTTCCTTGGTCTATATCCCCGAAAAGAAGTAAATGTTTTCCTAATTTTTCATTTGTTGGATGATTAGGTACTTCAATTTTTTTAGGTATTGATGATGGAATATTTGATATTTTAATTAGCATTTTTTCTCCTAACCCAAATAACCTATAAGCAGTATTATCTATTAATTCTCTGTTTGCATGATAAAAATTTTTAGGAGAAATTTTAACACTTCCAGTCCCCATACCTAAAGCTAATGTCGCATTCCATATTGCTTCTTTTAAATATCCTCTACGTTTAAGAGATTGAAGACTCCAAGTTCTGGGATCATCCCATCCAGAATAAATTCCATCTCGTATTTTTTTTGCATCTTTGCTCTTCGAAAAAGTAAATCCTTCTGTTTTTACTCTTCCATGATGAATGATTTCTGGATGAGACCATCCAAACCAATCCCAAATTATCTTTTCTATTTCTCCTTCTTTGTATAAATCAATGCCTCTTATGATATGTGTCATTCCTAATAAATGATCATCAATGCCCCAAGAATATTCCAACAAAGGCCAAACCCGATATTTATCTTCAACACGTGGATGAATTTTATCAGATATTCTTAATGCAATCTGATCCCGTAAAGCTGAATCGGGTTGATCCATACCAGTTTTCATACGTACGACAGCTTCACCTGGATTAAAAGATCCATCTATCATTTTTCCCCATAAATCTGAATTTTCTTTTGTATCTCTACTCCTGCATGCACAAGACATACCTGATCTTTCCTCTATCAGTTTATTTTGCTTATGCCAAACATTAGCATCACATGTACAGACATATAGTTTTTTTATATCAAATAGTTTAACAGCGTGTTCATAAAATAAAGGCAATCTATCAGATTTATAGACAGTTTCAGTTGGATTTATTCCTAAATAATCGAGTGCTTCTGGAATTAAGTCATATGACTCCACATTGATTGTTTTCGCTTCAGAACCGATTGTATCATCAAAAACTAATATCAATTTTCCTTTGTACTTTTTTGCGTAATAGCCATTTAAAACAGCCATTCTGGCATTACCAATATGAAGTGCACCAGAAGGATAGGGAGCCATTCTAAGAACAACTTTTCCTATCTTTGCATTTTTTAATTCAGGTAGTTGAATCTCTTCTGTTCGAGATTTTTGATCCTGGTTTTTTTCAACTATTTCTTGATACTTTATTGGATCAAGTTCTTTTAATTTAGCATGAAAATCTTCTACGGTTTTTTTATTCCATTTATTAACTTGTTTAATAATGTCATTTTTAATTTGTTTCATTCTTGGTCTGAATTCTGGATAATTTCTCCCAATAGTTTTTAAAACAGCTCCAAGATTGGCTTTTCCTTGATATTGTACACCATTTTGAACAATAATAAGAGTAATTTTGTTTAGCTCTTCTGATGTAAACATTGATCTTACCAAATATAAAATAAAGATTTTTTAAATTAAATTAGCTTATAAGTGTATAATACTTTTTGATTCTGATAAAAATAAAAAGTTTTGGCTGAAATTAGACTTTTAAGTATTTTTTTAGGAAATTTAATATTTGTGGATATAATTGAACTTTATTTTTAAGTTTAACTATTCCGTGTCCTTCATCATAAAATCTAATAATATCAGAGGGAATATTTCTTGATTTCAATTCATTTGAGATTTGAATAGCCTCAGATACGGGAACACGTTGATCGTTTTCTCCATGAATAACTAAAGTTGGAGTAATTATTTTGCTTACTTTGTTTATTGGGGAAATTTTGACTAAAAGATCTCTATTTAATAATAAAGATCCATATTCACGCTCGCGATGATGCCTCCTCCATTTTGCAGTATTTTCTAGAAAGGTAATGAAATTAGAAATTCCAACAATATCAATTGCTGCTTGAAAAAGATCAGGATATTCAGTTATTGAAGCTAATACCATATATCCACCGTATGAACCACCATAAACTGCAAGTTTTTTCGTATCGATTCTTTTCTCAGATTCAAGGAAGTCTACTAAAAATTTAATGTCAGCTACAGAATCCAGTCGTTTTTCCAAGTCATCAAGAGATGAATAACGACGTCCATATCCTGTGGATCCACGAACATTTGGTGTTACTACTGCTATTCCTGATGCAACGAAATATTGAATAATTCCATTAAAGGCAGGTCTAATTTGAGCTTCCGGTCCTCCATGAATCATAACTATAGCTGGCCAGCCATTTTTGGGAAGATTTCCTGAGGGAAGATACATGAAGAATGGAATTTTTACACTATTTAATGAGTTGTATTTTATTAATTCCGGACGAATATAATCTTTAGATGGTATTCCAGCTCCATCAGCACTAGTAATTTTCCAGTATCCAAATGAATACTCTCGTAATTCATATGTCCATACATTCATTGGAGATTGAGGAGTACTCATAGTTACCACAATCCGATCACCAGCAGGATTCCATAAAATAGGCTTTGTAAATGATCGCTGGTCACCAGCGGCTATTACCGCTCCTTCAGGAACGGGAATTTCTTTAATTAGAAAATGATTTTGTTCATTTAAATATCCTTGATATAACTTTGAATATCCATCTTTATTTTTTGTATAAACTATTTTCTTATTTGGAATATGGATATCCACATCTTCTGTATCATATTGATCAGGTTCAAGCCATTTAATTCCTTCTAATGGCTCTTGCCAATTTATTAAACCAAGTGATAGGAAATCACGTCCGAAATCTGATACTACTAACATATAAGTCTCATCTACAAACCATGCATTAGACCAACGAGCATCTTTCCCTTTAGAAAATTCTGAAGTAATCGGAATAAGCTTTTTTTCTTGTGTATCGTAGACTTGGAGTAGTGATTCGAAATTACTAACAATTTCCTGAATTAATAACCAACGATTTTGGTAACAACAAAGAACACGGATAATGTTTATTCCTGGGTTTTCTAAAAGAAGGACATATTTTTGCTCCTTATCAACATCACTAAATTTACCATAATAAATATCAAAAATTTTTGGATTACGTTTATTAGAGCTAAAAAAATATCCGTTTTCACCTACATGAGTCAAATTATGAATAACTTCTGAATCATTAGTCAATTGTAATGGTTCATATCCCATTCCAGGTTTTATTAAGTATATTTGCCATTTTTCATCTCCCCCATGATCTGAAGAAAATAATATTCCTCCTGATGGTATATAGAGAGGATTGGTTGTCCTATCGTCAGTAAAGGTCAATCGTTGCGGCCAAGACCCAGGGTAACGTGATAACATTTTGTAAATCTGAAAATTACCAGATCCATTATATACAAAAGTTATCTCTCTTCCTGCATGCCTTTTTTTTGTTCCTGGACTCCAAACTGCCCCACCAGCAGTTTCAATGCGTAGATAAGCATTAATGGAATGAGCTTTGCTTAATTTGTTGCCTGATACCATAAATTCTCACTAAAAATACAATCGAATTTAAAGATATAATTTCTCACTAATTATACAGAATAATTTAAATAAACTTAGTTATATATATTAGAGAGAAAATGATCTAATCTCGTATCTGTCGATGCTCTAGACGGATTTTTCTTCTCTCCTGAGCTTGTTTAAATCTTCGATGGTCATCATCGGTTTCTAGAATTAGTTTAGGGGCAGGAATTGGTTTTCCATCTTGATCAACAGCAACAAAGGTTAAATATGCCCTACCTGTCACATTGGTCTCACCAGTGAAAAAATCTTCAACCATTACTTTTACTCCTACCTCCATAGAAGATGTTCCTACAAAATTAATGCTTGATTTGATTATAAGTAATTCTCCAACGCGAACAGGGTGTAAAAATTCCATTGCATCAAATGAAGCTGTTACTACTCTTGTTCTTGTATGTCGTAGAGCCACAATTCCTGCTATATTGTCAATAAGATTTAAAATAACTCCTCCATTAACATTTTTAAAATGTGAATCAGGACTAGGGTTGGAATGTTCTGGCATCATGGATTTATATGTGGTAACTCGACTATCACTTATTTTTTTTGGGGACCTTTCATTCAATAGGATACCAACTCTAAATTATAAAAAAGAAAATATTAAAAAAATATTTTTATTCAATTCTAGCTCCTTTTTCTTTCCGATAGAGCACAAATTGAACATCATCACCATATACAGGCCCAACAAAATGAGGTAAATCTTCATCTTTGGGGGATTCAAAAGAAATTTTTTCAACCCTTAGATAATCTGATGTTTCAGCTAACCCAATTCTTGCTGACCACTTGAATTTATGTTTAAAGTAATTGATAGCTTCATATCTGTCAACTTTATGATCCTTTTTTAATTCACTATATGTTATTCTAGATTTCTTTTCTAAAACTTGATCAATAAGATATTTTTTCTCAGATTCATCATCCATTTCCAATTCAAGAAAATAAGAAGGTATCCCTGATTTTATAATATATTCTATTGGGATAAATAACACTCCACCTGGTCTTAGCATGCGAAGACATTCACCTAGAGCTTTTACGACATCAAAAACAAATGAAAATAATCTATGAGTAATTATTATATCAAATGTATTATCTGGAATACAATACACGTTTTGAATATCTCCAGATATTAAAACAATGTCACGTTCTGACATAGAAAAATCAAAAGGTGGATTGTCATCACACATGAAAGAATGAAGATTGATAATGTCCTTTTTATCCTTGGATAATAAATAGTCATTTAATCGTTTCTTAGTTTCTTTACCTAGCCTTAGAGTATTAACATCAAGGCCAACTATTAAAAAAACATCATCAAGACATCCACATTCAAGTAAATCAATCAAGACTTGGCCTGTTCCACATCCAGCATCAAGTATTTGAATTTTCTTATTTTCATTTCCTTCTTTGGTGGAAAATCCTTTCATAATATCATATAAGATAGGTAAAAACTCTAATTCATCTAGTTTGGTTGTACCAAAGTCATAATTATCAATAATACCAATATTTTCTCTAAAATCTTCATATACTAAATAATGGAGATTTTTTAATGAAGCATCTTGTAAAAGTTTTTCATCTTCAGATGAACCAGTAATATCTGAATGTTTTATTGGATACTCTTTCATAAATCAATTGCACCAGAAATTAAAAAGAAATAACTATTTTTTAAAAAAATTTCTTCAAATCTTAAATTAAAATAAAAATAAATACTTTATAATTCAATATTTAACTATTAAAAAAATCGATTAAATTCATTTCATTGATTTTGGTTTTTAAACTCATCGGGTGATTTGGGGACTACAAGAAAGGTCAATTTTTTAGACCTTGTGACAAATTATGAATTACAGATGGATTAGATCCGCAACAAGAGCCTATAATGGAGGAACCCAACTCATACCATTTTTCAGCTTCAATTAAATAATTTTTTTCTGTTACCACATCATTCATTTGATGAGTTATTGGATCTGGAAGTCCTATGTTTGCGTATGCTATTAAGGGGATGTCAAGTTGCTTTATTTCTATTAATTTTTGTAATGCTCTTGTAATTATTGTTGGAGATGAACAATTTACACCAAAAATAGAAAAATTACTATTTTCAATCAATTTAACAACTTTAGACCAAGATGTACCATCAAGTAAATCTCCTTTGTTGTTTAATGTTATAGATAATCCTGAAGGAATAGTGATTTTGCTTACAAGTTTGGAAATTACTTGTATCTCTCTCATATTATTTTGGGTTTCAAAAAGTATTAAATCTAATTCAGAGGATTCTCCCATTGATCTAAGAGTTTTTTGGTGGTATTTTTCTAGTATCCTTTCTTCTGGAACTAAGTCCGGTCTGAAACAGTCCTCTAATGACGCAATTGAACCAAAAATAAGTCCTTGATTATTTAATTTATTCCGTGCCCCAACTGCTAATTCAATAGCTTTAAACATGAATTTTTTAAACAAATCTATTTCAAGACCAGCTTTTTTAAAAGAATATGGGCTAGTACGAAACGTATTTGTAATCGCAATGTCAGCTCCAGCCTTGAAATACTCTTCATGAATTGTTTGTACTAAAGATGGATTTTCAAAAAGAATCTGGGCGCTCCAAATAATTGAAGAAGTATTATAACCTCTTTTTTCAATTTCTGTCCCCATTGCTCCATCCAATAAAAGTAGATGACCCGTTGCAATTTTGAACATACTTTCACCATTTTCGAAAATTTTTTTTAAAAAAAAATAGAATTGCTCAGATGTAACCTTGCAGGTGCACTGATTAACATATTGAGGTTAATACCAAATTCTAATTAGAGAACGATGCAAGGTTTTAATTCTTCATAGCAAATAAAATTAAATTAAAATTATATTTAGAAGTTCTCCTAAAGAATCGATGGTCTTTTCTATTTTTGCAAATAAACTATTAATTGTTTTTTTCCCTATAGAATAGTTTTCATTCTTTTTTTGTTCATTGATAAAATCTACTAAATCAAAATCAAGTAATATTGGCAATGGTCCTAAATTTTTTGCAATAGCAGTTAAAGATTGATCAGCTGTAATAAATTTGTCTTCCTCAAACTTTAAAATGATAATCATAATATTGAAAATAAATAGGAACATATTAAAAGTAGTTTTAATAAATAATTCGTGATTATCATCCTTTTTGGCTTCAATGATGATTTTATATTCATCTTGACATTTTTTCCAAACTTCAATAATCAAATCTTTATTTGAATCTGTTAAATTCGAAAGAACTTCCTCTAATGGGAAAGATATATTAGAAGAAGGATAGCTCAATGCTTCTTCATTAGTTATTTTGGGTGGCTTTTGTAAAGGCTTGTCAATAGTTAACAAACTATTGTTTTGATTATATGCTGATCGAGGACTTGGCCCAGTATTAGGTAACGTATTTTTTGATAAAATCAAAATTTGTTTTAGTTGATTGATTTCTGAAATTAGATGCTTAATTAAATTTGATTGATATTTCATTTCAGTTATAATAAAATCAAATTTTTCTTTTTCACTCTTTAGCTCTTTATTATTCATAAAATCATTCATGTTTTTTTATTTAATTCTCTCTGGCTTTTAAATCGTGAATGAGTTCCGCTGTTCGCATTGCATATCCCCATTCATTATCATACCAAGAAAGTATCTTTAATAAGCTACCTTCAACGACCATCATGCTAGGAAAATCAACTATTGCACTTCTTGGATCATGATTAAAATCTATAGAAACTAATGATCTCCATTCATGACCTAAAATTCCTTTTAATTCTGGAGAAATGCTTGCTTGTCTAAAAGTCTCTTGAACTTCTTCTTTTGTGGCATTTTTACTTAATCTAACTGTTAAATCAACTAATGAAACATTTGGAGTAGGAACTCTAATAGCTATTCCATTTATCTTTCCATTGAGTTTGGGCAGCACCTTTCCAATCGCTTTTGCTGCTCCAGTAGAAGTTGGAACCATACTTTGGAAGGCAGAACGTGCTCTTCTGAAATCACTATGTTGAGAATCAAGAAGACGTTGATCATTAGTAGCAGCATGTACTGTAGTCATTATGCCATGCTCTATTCCGTAATTATCGTCTAAAACTTTACAAACTGGTGCTAGGCAATTTGTTGTGCATGAAGCATTTGAAATGATAAAATGATTATTTGAATCATACATTTCCATATTAACTCCACGAACCAAAGTGATGTCCACATCTGAACTAGGTGCAGAAAGAATTACTCTTTTAGCACCTGCATCTAAATGTTTTTGTAAATCTTTTCTTGTTCGAAATCTTCCGGTACACTCGATTACAAAATCAACATCTAATTTTTTCCAAGGCAAATCGCTAGGGTCTTTAATAGAAAGTACTTTAAAGCTATCACCTGCTAAAATTAATTGTTTTTTTTTGTTATCAGCAGTTACTTGGTGTGAAAAGGCACGTCCATGAGTTGAATCAAATTCAAAAAGATGTGCTAACATATCTACAGAACTTAGATCATTTATAGCTACAATATCTATCTTCATACCTTTTTCAGAATGAAGTTCTAATAAGGCTCTTGTAACTAATCTGCCTATTCTTCCAAAACCATTAATAGCGACTTTTATTGGTTCCATTCATAATCCCTTAAGGCTTTTTTTTATTTTGGCTTTATTTACGTAATAATTTATAAATTTTAAAATGTTCATATTGAATTGTAATTATACACATGATAAAAGGCAATTAATGTTAAAAAAAATCAATAGGTTTTATTACTAAAGTTAACAACCGTAAATAGCATTATTTTCTATAAATAAAGAAATTTAAAACCCGTAGATGGTAAATCTAACTAAAATTATAAGTTCACAAATTCCATTAATCGATGTTCTTTCAAATTAAAGTTCTTTTTGTATGGAAAAATGGTAAAAAGTTTTAAAAATAATATGCTTATTTTGAAATAATTAACTTTATAACTGATGGATGGACTGGCAGAGATAAAGCGTTGCAAATTTTCAAAATAAATAAAATGATAATAATTTGTGTTATTTGTAAAGAGAAGAAATAAATATGACTTTTTTAAAATTTCAAGAGAAACCCAAGGGGTCACAGGTATATTACGTATATGAATATCGATCTTTCAGAGAAAAATCAGATAAAGATAAATCGAACTATGGAAAAGTAAGACATGCCTTAGTTGCTTACCATGGGAGAGCAGACAAAGCTTTGAAAAAACTGATAATTCGCGCCCCAGATTTCTCGCAAGAAACATGGAGAAAAATGGTTCATTTCGCAAAAGAAAGCAGAAAACCAGGTACTCCTGAGACAAATAATGTTGTTTTAAGTTCAAAATTTACTATTCCAGAATTGAAATTTCTTATGCTTTTTGCATCTAAAGAGAAGATCCATTACGATAAGCACAACAAAACAATTTCTATACTTCTTTCAGATTTTGCAGAAGTAATTAATACTATTGAAGATATGCTAATTCAAGAAGTAGTAGAAATCATTGAAAAGCTTGATAAAGATGAAAATTTTGAAATGATTGAAATCGAAGACAAAAAATATTGTTTATTTAAAGATATGGACTATTTTTCTTCAATAATTAAAGAATAATTAAAATTTAAACAATTTTTTTTTCTTGAGTTTCAAAATACTGTTCAGTTATCTGTCCAAAAGCTTCTTGAACATTGTGTTTTTTTAGTGCAGATGTTTCTATATACCCTACCCAATTCAACATAGGAAATTTCTTTTGGAATCGCTTTAGAACAAGTCGAATATCAGTACTTGTTACTTTTCTTTGTTCTTCAAGATCAATCTTATTTGCAACCAATAAAACCTTAAATTTGGGATCAGATAGTGTAGGTATTAATTGAGGAAGCCATTCTCGTTCCAAATTTTCTAACGAATCAAGTCTTGTTACATCAAAACAAAGAAAAGCTAAGTTAGCTCCATTGAAAAAAACTGATCTAAACTGCATAAACCTAGTTTGCCCAGCAACGTCCGAAATAGTCAATTTGATTCTTTTTCCATTCTTTAATGAAACCTCTTTAACAGATATATCAATTCCAACAGTCATTAAATAATCTGATTGAAATGTTTGATCCATGAAAGATCTGACTAGGGTCGTTTTACCAACAGCTCCATCTCCTAACAAGATTAACTTAAGGAAAACTCCCATAGATCCTAATTGTAATTTTCGTCTTCTACCCATTTATTTTTCCTTTTTCTTTTTAATTTCTAATTTGGTATCTTAATTGTTAGTATAATAATTTATCTAGTTGAACTATATTCAGTTTTTGATATATTATGTGTATAATATTGCTATATTACAAATTATGCTTATTAAGAATTATTAGAATTTAAAATAATATTTTGCTTCCATTACTGCAATAAAAAAACACTTAATTTTTTGTAATTGGACTAATTATTTTTTATTAGCTTAAAGAATGTTGTTAAATCTTTTTACAAATAATATTTTATAATACTAACTGTATTTGATGAGCTGTGATTAAGTAAGCTCATTATAGAGGGGGGTATTTTAATCTTTAAGAGAAAAAAAAATTTCCTAGTATCTTGATGTAAATTTAAAAAAAAACACATTAAATATGAAAAAAATTAATAATATTTTCCTTTATCTAACTTCTCCCTTTTTAATCATCTCTAAATACCCCCAATGACCGTTTAGACAAGAAAAATAAGTTTTGCCGTCCTTTTGAAACATCACTTCATTACATTTTGGACATTTAATCTCTTGATCAGATTTAGAGTGATTATTTTTGACATTATTTATCATACTAGCAGCTGTGGTAATCGGAGGAGGTTCTGAAGATAAAAACAGGTTCTTTTGAGTTTCTTGTCTTAATTCTCTTTCCCATGAATTGAGTTGGAGGTTTATTAAACGGTAAACACTTGAATAAACTTCTTGGGGATTATCTTCATTCTCATCAATCTGGATTTCATATTTTATCGTAATTGATTCTGTTCTGTCATCAGATAGATTAATTGACCGTGATAAACTAATATTCAAACTTTGAAAATGCATTATTTAGTCACAAAAAGGTTTAATTGATATAATTACTAATTTTTTAACAATGTAGAAGTTTTTTATTAACAGCACAATTATTGATGAAACAGCTATCGAATTATTCGAGTAAATAAGGCTACTAATATTTTCGCACAAAAATAATTTATAAACTTCTATGAATAATTATATGTATAGGAGGAGATAGCAATTAATGAAATAAATTGGCATGAAAATATATCTATAACTACTACTGATGCATTAATCGTTATAGATATACAAAATGATTTTTTATCTGGGGGGTCTCTTGAAGTTCAGGATGGAAATTCAATTATTCTTCCTGTGAACAATATTTCAAAAAAATTTAAAGAAACAGGATCAAAAATAGTTTTCACTCAAGATTGGCACCCTTCTGATCATAATTCTTTTGCTTCACAACATCCAGGGAAATCCCCATTTGATCCCATTAATAATGTTCTGGGAATTGGTCCTGTATTATGGCCTGATCACTGTGTTCAAGGCACTAAAGGATCTGAATTCCATTCTGATCTTAATCTAACAAACGCTCATTTAATAATTCGGAAGGGATATAAAAAATTAATTGATTCATATTCCTGTTTTTTGGAAAATGATAAAACTACTGAAACAGGTCTTGATGGATTTCTCAAATCATTAAACATTAGAAGAGTGTTTATGTGCGGATTAGCACTTGATTATTGCGTTTACTTTTCAGCTTTTGACGGAAGAAAAAAAAAATATGATATTTATGTTATACATGATTTAACGCGCGGGATAGCTGAAGAAAGTACAAAAAGTGCTATAAATGATCTACAGAGAAACAATGTTAAATTCATTCAATCTTCTGAATTAATGTTCTAAAGAAAATTTAATATTGTAAATAAAGGTTTAGTTTTATGAAATTTGAGGTTATTGAATGGAATCCTCTATATGATGAATCGAAAAAAATCTTTTCTGAAATAATAGAAATAGGAGAGAGAATAAATTCAGATAAAAGTTCAGAATTACCCATCGAAAAAGTATTCAATATTTTATTTATAATAGATCTCTTTTATATCAAAAAAGTCATTAAAAAAATTCATTCGAATTCAAAAATTGTCACTGAAATAAATTTTGAAATAGAAAACTACTATAATCTGCCTGAAGAACTATTTGATTTAAACGAAAAGAATTTTCTTGAGAAAATTATTCGTAAACATGAAATAATAGATAATTTTCCTCCTAATATAAGCATCTTATTTGTTGATCAGAGAAAAAAACTATTGGGAATCATAAAATCTATTTTCAAAATAAATGATTCAAAAATTAGTAAATATTCTTATTCTATTTTGAATTCCTGCAATATTTCAACAAAAAAACTTAGAAATGGGTATTTATATGGATTTAAGCTAGATTTTATATTTTCCAATACCGAGAATGTTGTACTTGAAAAGAATGAAGAGTTAAAAATTCAGCCTTCCTTCCCATTAGATTTAGTTAAAACCTTTATCAATGCCATTAAACAAACGAACATTCCTAGAATTCTAGATATTTCTAAGGATGATACAAAATATGGGTTTTTAGCTTGGTTAAATGGGTTTAATACTACAATAATTGACACTAATATCCTAAAATTAACTCATTATGAAGTTATAACAAATCAATACAATACTTTATTTAGTGATCATTTAATTTTTCCTCCTAATGATGAAAATAAGTTAAATTCCATAATATTTATTAATGACAGCCTTCCAGAATTAAAAAGATTAAAAAGAACTAATAAAAATACTTTTGATGGAATTATAGCTAATTTTTCATTTTACAATTTATCTAAAGATGAATTTTATTATTCTATTGATTGTCTTATAAGTTTGTTAGCACCCAATGGATTCATATTGTTACAAGATTACTTTAAAGTAGATGAAAAACTAAATTCCGATATTATTATACTACCAATAAGAAAGGAGGAATTTGAAGAATATTTAGCAGAAAATTCAATTCAAATTTTGTTAAGAACTAATGATTTTCACCTTATTACAAAAACAAGCTATATTTTAAGAAAAAAATTAGATCAGTTCTAAAAAATAACTCTCATCTGTTTTTTTTATATAAATATTGTCTCCAGCAGCAAAAGAAAAGCATTGCCATACAGGTAAAAGATCAATATAAAAATGAAAGTGAGGATTTCCCCTACACTCACAATAATCTTTTTCAATAGTAGTTTCATATTTTTCTTCTTTCCCATAGCAGTTTACTGCAATAAAAAATGAAGTATCTAAATCTGGAAAAAATTTCAACACAGATTTAAGTACCAATACAGCATGTTTGTCGATTTCTCCCTTACTAAGCCTTTTTTTATATAGCTGCATTCAATAACACAATGTTTCATTAGATAAATTCATCAATTTGCATGAAATTATTAAAATAATAATTGTAATTAACATAATTTAAGTATTCACTTTTCAGTTACCTCTCAAAGAGAAAAAAAAGGAAAAAGTTATGACTAAAAAAGGAAGAATTAAAGAAATTATTGATTATGCTGTCATGAGAGGGGAATCTGAGGTTAATCGATATACTGTTACTTATCGGGATTTCGACGAGTATAAGTCAATTTCTTTGGGAGAATTCTTATCAACAGATCAAGAAATCGCAGGAGTCAAAGAAAGAGCAATTCCATTTCACAGAATCATTAAAATATATAAAAACAAAGAATTATTATTCTCAAGACTTAAAAATATTCCTTAAGATAGAATTAAAATAAAATTGATGGCCTAATTAATGGACAACTTAGAAAAATGGAGACAAATAAATGATAATGTGAGAAAGGCTGCTCAAAAATCAAGAAGAAATCCAAATGATATAACTATTGTAGGCGTGACTAAAAAACAACCTCTCGATAGAATTCATGATCTAATCAGTGTTGGATTGAAACATATCGGTGAAAATATGATCCAAGAAGCTGATTCAAAACTTCGCTACATTCCAAATCATGTGAAAAAACATTTCATTGGTCCATTACAAAGTAACAAGGTAAATAAAGCTGTAGAAATTTTTGACTTAATACAAACGGTAGACAGGGAGAAAATTTTAAAAAAAATTGCTATTAAAGCTGATCTATTTCAAAAAACACCATATCCAATTCTATTTCAGGTCAATTTTTCTCAAGAAGGATCAAAACATGGATGTAGTGAAAAAGAATTACACAAATTAGCTGAATTAGTTATGGGAAATGAATATAAAGAAAAAATTGTATGGCAAGGATTAATGACTATAGCTCCTACAAATGCAACAACTATAGATCAAAAATTATCATTTTATAAAAATTTTTATGATCTATTTAGAGAAATTTCGTCAAATTTTCCTAATTGCACTCAATTGTCGATGGGAATGAGTCACTCGTACCAAGAAGCAATAGAAAGCGGTGCTACAATAGTTAGGTTAGGAACCATTCTATTTGGGAAAAGGAGATGAAAGAAAAATAAATATCTTAAAATTATTAAAGGTTAAGTTTTCAAGAGAACTTAATATAAAAGAAGAAATATTTAGTGAACTACTCTGCACTTCTTTCATAATAAGTTAAAAGGTAGTTAAGTTGAAGTTATATTCATATTTTCCATTTTCTGCTTGTGGAATATGTCAGTCTTTTTTCATTGAATTATTTTCCATAGATAATAAAGATTTGACTCTTGTTAGCGTGGATACATCTTTATCTGACTTATTTATTATACCAAGTATGATTAAAAAACCTTTTTTAGAAGATCTTAAAAATAAGATTAATTATTTGCCTTTTCCTCGAAAAATTATTGCTGTAGGAGATTCCCATTTGGATTTAGGAGATAATTTTATTTATACACCTGATTATTTTTCAGTTGATGTAATACAAGGATGTCCCATTAATATTGATGATTTTATAAAAGTAATAACAAATTAATATTGTTTCTGGAAAACTGTAACAATGACTAGTGCAAATCGCTTTTTTTGGGACAACAGGCATTTAAAAAATTATCTTTCACCATTTCAGGTTGAATTAATTCTTGAAACTGACTCTATGAACGATAAATTAAAAAATATAGAAATCAATCTCGGATTAAATTATTCAGGTATTAGGAAAAGGTTTGCTAAAAGTAGTTGGACAACTATTGGTGAAAATATAGGAAGAAGTTGCCCTTCCTGCGGTTTATTCCATACAATGGGTTTTTATCAAGCATTAGAAAATGCATTAGGATTGACTCAGAAAATTCCTTTGCATGGAAATTATGCAAGAATACTTTTTCAAGAATGGAGTCGTGTTGGGTCATTTTTAAAAATAATTACTTCTGTATTAGACAATTTTGGTGTTAATGGATTATTAAGTATTATAAAAAAAACTTTATTCCTTCACAATAAATTTTCATTAATTTATAGTGGAAGAAAAAATGTACGGATAGCAGATTTGATACAACTTGGCGGAGTAAAGATAAGACCTAGTTTTACAGTAGAAGGAGAACTATTAACTTGGATAGAAGAATTAAAATCTATGATCAATGATTTAGAACTAAAAATAAAGAATAATGGATACTTTAAATCATTAAAGGGATTGGGGAGAATGAATACAAAAGAAGCAAAGGTATATTCCCCAGTTGGTATAATAGCACGAGCAGTCGGATTACCATATGACGTTAGAGTAAATGATCCGAAAAATGGTTATGAATCTGTTTCCATAAATCTACCTGCATCAATTTCTGGATTTCATGATATATTAACACTTTTTTTCAGATATTTTCAAGAAATAAAAATAAGTCTATCCTTGATGCATGAAATAATTTATAATAATACCTTGGAAAAAGTTTCATTAATTATTAATGAAAAAGATTTAGCCCACGAATCATCAGAAGGATGGGCGAGAATAGAAAGTCCTGGTGGAGAAATTAATTATTATATAAAGATAGATAAGAACCTCGATATAATTGATTTCACATGGCAAAGTCCTACTCTGACAAATTGGTCCTTTTTTACTCAAAGGATCAAAGGAAATCCACCTCATTCATTTAATGTACTATTTGACATAAGTGGGTTTTGTTTTTATTGTATTGAGGAATAATTAAAAATGATTGAATCAACATTTAATATGGATAATTTTCTCTGGTTATCAGCACTTTTTATTTTTTTCATTCTATATTTAATTCTTTATATCAATTTTAGCTATTTTTGGCATATAATTTCAGAAAATGAGTTTAAATTAAAATATATTCTTATAGGATTTAGTATAATCCAGAAGGGATTTCAAAAAAGGTCTGTTGCAAATATAAAAAGTTCGTATCGTCAATCAAATCAAAAATTATTGCTCTTATTGAGTTTAAGGTTTTTTTTCCTAGCCATTTTTCTATTAATAATGTTTTTCAATATATTTATAATTTCTGAATTCGATCTCGAAATATTTTTAGCATTTTTCATGATGGTAGCATTTGTTAATCTGCTCTATGAGTTAGAAACTAGAACTATTCAACCTGGATATGGAAAAAATTATTATGGAGGTAGTTATGCAGTATATGAATTTTTGTCATTTATTGTATTGTATTTATGGATTATTTCTGGGAATTATTGGGATTTTAATGATTTTAGAATAAACCCATGGAGCTTAGATCTATCAATAAGAATAATTCAGACTTTACTTGCTTTGATACTAATATATTGTATAGCAAGGTCTTCAAACTATTTGGGATATAAAAGACACTCAAATTATGAAGAAATTTCTCAATATAGCTTTGAGATGCCTGTAAAATTATCTATGCTCCAAAATCTTTCACAGATTATATTTCAAACAATAACATTATTTTTTATTACAATAATCACAACTGAACAAGCTTATAAATTCATTTTTGGTAGTAATGTTGATTTATGGTTATATGGACTGATATTCATCTTCTTGTTAATCTTCTATTCCTTGATTTCTTTATTTTTTTCTAGTGTAACTTATCGAATTAAAAGTAGATTTTTTTCAGTAAACATAATTCTTTTAGTTTTCTTTATTTCTTTAATAGCCGTTTTGATATATTTCTTAGCTCCAATAATTTAATTATTATTTTTAAAATTAATAATAATTTAATATCTAGTGTTATCAATCATGGAAAAAGAAACAAGCAAGATTTTAAGTATAGGATTATTAATAAATCCTATCGCTGGAATGGGAGGAAAATATGCTTTGAAAGGAACTGATGGAGTTGAAACACTTGAAATAGCTTTAAAAATGGGCGCAACACCAATTACACCGGAAAGAACAAAAAATTTCTTGCTAAAATTAGTTGAAAGTGGGTCTGAAAAATTCTTGTTTTTAACACCACCCGAACCAATGGGAAAACAAATATTTGATGATTTTCCACAAATTTCTTCTATGGTTATCGATATTACTTTAAATGATCCAACAAATGCTTCAGATACAATTAAGGTTGTGTCTGCTTTTTGTAAACAAAAAGTTGATTTAATTTTGTTTGTGGGAGGAGATGGGACAAGTTCTGATGTTTTAAATGGTTTAACTAAACAAATTCCAGTAATTGGCATTCCTAGTGGTGTAAAGACCTTTGGAGAAGTTTTTTCACATAATATTGAAGAAACGATATCTATCATAGAAGAATTCATAATTGAGCCTACAACTCATGAAGTAGATATTCTAGATCTCGATGAAGATGAATACAGAAAAGGAAATCTAACAATTAAAGTTGAGGGAAGGGTTTTAGTACCAAATTATCCTGAATATTTTCAACAAACTAAATCTCCTAGTTTATACACTCCTGATAATGAAGATACAAATAGAAGAATGACTGATTATTTAATAGAGAAAATTTTTAATACAGAAAGGAATCAACCAATTATAATCGGTCCTGGAAGTACATTTAAAAATTTAAAATTATCCTTCGGAAATAATCATTCTCTTTTAGGGGTAGATGTCTATTTTCATGATAAATTAGTTTTAAAAGACGCCACAGAGGATCAAATTTACAATTATTGTTTTATCGAGAATTTAAATTTTAGTCCGATTTTAATTGTTACTCCAATAGGAGGTCAAGGATATATATTTGGACGCGGAAATCATCAGTTAAGCCCAAGAATACTTAAAAAACTACTTAAAGAGAGTATTTGGATTGTAGCAACTAAAAATAAATTAAAAAATATACAAGGAGAAGTTTTGAGAGTTGATACAAGAAATGAATACGTAGATACTTATCTTAGTGGTTACACAAAAGTAATTACTGACAGAGATGAATATATGATGATAAAAATAATTCATTAAAGAAAAGGGAGAATATTATTCTAAATATTGATAAAAAAGATGAGTGAGAAAAGGGTGAATAAATAATTATTATTTAATATGCTACAAAGCGTTTATCTCGATTGAGAGCTAATTTTGTTATATGTTCAAATGCTGTACCCACATTTTTTCCATCAAGAGCAGATGTTTCTAAATAAGGAACGCCCAAATTTCTTGCAAGCTCCTCAGCTTCTTCTTTAGAAACTTCACGGTCATTCATATCAGACTTATTACCAACGAGAACGAAGGGGGCATCAGAGCAATTATGTTTAAGTTCTCTAATCCAATCAGAAACGTCGAAAAAACTACCGCGTGATGTGACGTCAAAGACAACTAGAGCTCCACGCGTTCCTTTGTATAGACCATTACGAACTGAATGGAATCTCTCTTGTCCAGAGAAATCCCAAATGAGCAAATTTAAAGGTTTTGTTGAGTTAGCTATATTAAGTTTTTTACTGTGTATCTCCGTACCTACAGTGATATTATAATCTGAGGGTATTACCCCATCAGTTAGACTTTTACATAAAGAAGTTTTACCTACAGCACCATCACCAGTAATAGCAATCTTGATGGCACTTGAACTTACCATTTTAGGATTTGCATAACCATCTGTTGATTTTTCATTAGTCATTTCAATAACCTACAATCATTTTCATTAATATTTGATTGAATTTGAGTTATTGAAAATCCCGACATAAATAATCAGAGATATTCTTCTGATAATACATAGAAAATATGAGGTAAATATGTAGAAAAAAGGCCTTATATTTCTAACAAAAGAAATGGATTATAAATTAATTGCTATTAATTTCTTTGAAACCTGTTTTCCTCACGTTCTAAGACTATTTCTTCAACTTTTAAAGCTAATTTTTCGTAAGCTTCATTGATACCAGCACCAGTTAAAGCACTGGTTTCAAAAAATGCAACAATCCGACGTTCATTTGCAACTCTTTTTATTATCATTTTTTTGTTAACTATTCTATGTAACTCAAGATCAGCTTTGTTTCCAACTAAAATAAATGGTATATCATGTCCAATGTTTTCAACTGCTTCTGTAATCCAAGATTCTAGATTGTTAAATGAATCTAAATTAGTAACATCAAAAACAAGAAGAGCAGCATAGGTTCCTTTGTAAAAATTTGATCTTAATTTTCGAAAATGTTTCTGGCCCCCCATATCCCAAAGTTGTAAATTTACCGAAGTATTTTTAGCCGTAACTGATTTATTCAATATCGTAAATCCTACTGTAGCCACATAATCAGACTTAAATTTATTCTCGATGAATCTATATATGCTAGCAGTCTTACCTACTCCTCCATCTCCTAATAAGACCACCTTGGCATGTACAGAACTCAAAATGATTCACAATTTTGGATTTGAGATATAAAAATTCGATTAATTATTATTGGAATTAATAATTCTAGTTATTGAGGAATAAGCTGTTGAATGTCCATTTAACCTTTTATATATATTATGATTTCTTATAGTGGGTTGATATAAATTATCAATTTTTAAGGTATTTATGATACTCTAATAATATTAAGAAAACAATAGGATAAAAAATTATAATTTATTTTTATAGATTTTTCAAGATAAGATCATTTTACTCAATAAAGAATTTATATTATCGAGAAGAAGATTTTTGATTACATTAACGAATAAAACAACGTTTTTTAAAAATTTAATGACTGTATTTATTATTGTAATCTTATTTATAATCATTTCTGGTGAAGTCTTATATATCTTTCAAAATTCTGCATTGATTGAGCTTTTAATAATTATAGTTATCATTAAATCAACTTCCATGATATTTTTGGTTTTGTTTATCATTTATAAACTAAAAATTGTAAATAAAACGATATTAAATATCAGTTTAATCTTAGGAATGATTATATTCCTTATAATTATTTCTGAGGAATTACAAACTATATTTGGATTCTCACAAAATGATTTATTGCCAATTTTGCCTTCTAATATGATCTTGTTTCCTCAATGGATTTCGGATATTGTTATTATTACGATTCAAACAATTCTTTCGAATATAATAATATTGAAGATTAATTTCCTCCTATTAATTGCTGGATTTTCATCTTTTTACTTTTTATTCATATTTTTAGTGAAAAAATATTATACAATTAATGATAGCTTTGTGGAATCATCTTTAAATGGCCTGTTCTTAATTATAATAATTTTAGAGATATTTCTAAGTATCTTAGACAATAATTCTCACTTATTCACGTCTTCAATCATAATATGTACAATATTGGCATTTTTACTGCTAATAAATAAACGAAATTTATTGAAATTCGAAGAAATGAATAAAAGATATAGAATGATAATTTATTGGATTTTCTATCTTTTTTTGAGCCAGAAAAATGTTTCTGTAAGAATTATTGACTCTATAATTTTACATTCTGAAATAATTATTCCATATATGGAAAATTTAATAATTATTATAATTTTTACGATTTTTTTCTTATTTCACACGAAAATCATACAAAAATTAGAGTCTGAAACACAATTACAATTGAATATTTTAGTAATTCTGATGATTATGATTTCGTTTTATTTTAATGTATTATTAAAACAGTTCTTTTTATCTAGCTGGTTTATTATTTGGAATACCTTTATAATTATATTTTTTCTTTTATCAACGTTTGTTTATTTTAAACTAACTGAAAAGGAAGAAATAACCAACGAAGAAGTGAGTATGATAATATTTTTACCATTTCTAATGTTGATTATCGGATTTTAATTTTCAAGCTATTCTCTATTTTTCATCGACTTTTGAATCACATACAGCTTAATTTAGAACTATTACAAAAAAATTTGTTTATATTACTCTTTTAACATTTTACTAGAATACTTGCGATTCCTTAATAATGAATATCGTTTTTCTTGTAAAAAAGGTAGCAAATTTTCATTTGCTTTTAAAGCTCCTGCAAGATTTATTTTATCTATTGCTTTTTCCACTAATTCAGGTGTAATATCTGACGCAAAACTCAACAAACCAACAAATTTAAATTTTACTTTTTGACCTTTTGCTATATATGTCTCTAAATCTTTAGCATTCAGATGCAAAATTCCAAACCTGCTAGCATATTCTTTAATAATTGATTTAATCGTTGTATCATGAAGAGATAGCTCATTTTGAATTGCTTTCTCAATAAATGCTTTCGGATCCAAATATAACTCTTCTTCACAAAGTATTTCAATTTTTCCTAGTATTTCAGTAGAAAATTCTAAAGAAGTTTTAATTTTATTATCAGCCATTTTTCGACCTTTGATTTCAACAATATTTTGATTAGTTCTAATCTTTTAATTTCTTAAATTTTGAATAAGGTTTTCCCAAAAATGTATGTCTTTTCTTATTGAGATATGGGATTACATCATCCGGTGCACTTAATCGTCCTGCCAAAAATATTTTGGAAATGCTGGCTTCAACTAACTCAGGGGTAACATCTTTTCCAAATCGTAGTGATCCTATCACCTTTATTTCCAACTTATGTTGTTTTTGGGCATATTTTTTAAGTCCCTCTGCTGAATAATTTAGAATTCCAAATACTGTTGTTGTTTTTTTTTCATATTTCTCAAAAGTCGCTTTATGAATAGATAATTGTTTTTCTATAGCATTTTCAAAAAAATCCGTTGTGTTGTCATATAATCCCTTTTCAACTAATATTTCAATTTTTCCAACTATTTCAGCATCAATATCTAAATTTAATTTTTCATTAGGTTCTTCAGACATAGATTATTCTTCTTTTATTATTTGATAAACAATTCGGTACTATAAATTCATATATACTGATAATCAAGGATTTCAAGGTAACATTATAAGTAAAGAAAATTTCAATATCAGCTCAAAGATAAGTTTTAGAGTCAAAAAATACCTTATTGCTCTTCAATCTTTTAAAAAAAATTACTTGACTATTTTTCGGCATTAATTTTATAAGTTTAATACGTTTTTATTTGAATTGTCATGCTAAATAAGATAAAACTAATGAAATAATATTGAAAGTTTTTCATAGAAAGGAAAAAGAAAAATTTTGTTTTTTTATTCTCTGAAATAATCATTATCTTGTAGCAGACTACTAATTAATACATATGTGACCTTGAGTTAGTAAAAATGAGCACTTTAGTCCAAAGAAACCAATCAGATTTTTCAGCATACGTACTTATGGCAGTAACAGTAATAATATGGGGTAGTACCTGGCCTCTAGGAAGATCCTTATTTACCGAAGAGAATGTAGCTTCAACTCCTCCTTTAATTATAGCCACTATAAGATATTATATTGTAGTACCTGTTTTTTTAATTGTTTTACGGTTAAGGGAAAAATCCTTTCATATTGATTTTTTAAAAAGACATTGGAAAGAATTATTAATAATGGGGTTTATTTCTGTCACTATTTACCAATTTGGATACCTATATGGCGTTAAAAACACTACAGGTTCAGATTCGAGTTTGGTAATCTCAACATCCCCTATTTGGGTACTGTTAATTACAACAATTTTCTTTAAGTATAAATTGACCTTGCGAAAAGTCTTTGGAGTTTTCTTAGGATTTTTTGGGGTATTTTTAGTTTCCTTCTTTTTGGAAAATGAAGAAATGCCTACTAGATTATTAGGAAATGGACTTGTGCTAATGGCAGCAGTAGCTTATGCTTCATACACAGTAATTCTTAAACAAATGATGCTGAAATATCAAAATAACCAATCCAAACCAAGTTCTTTAACTATCGTTACTTGGGTTTCTGTATTAGGATTGATTACTTTAATTCCAGTCAACTATCTAATTAGCCCAGAATTTTTATCAATTAATCCTTACTTTGATATTTCTCCTTGGGTTTGGTTTGGAATATTATATCTTGCATTTCTTTCAACAATTTTTGCATATTTAACTTATGTTGAAGGAGTAAATAGATTAGATGCTAATAGAGCAGTGATATTTGTTAATTTTATTCCTTTAATTGGAATTGTTCTTTCTGGACTATTTTTAGGTGAAAAGATAGATATAGTAATTCATTCGATTTCACTGATACTCATTTTATCTGGAGTAACCTTGGTGAATAAAAAATCTAATAATAATTCATCATCAATGGGTCAAGATGATAAAAGAGAAGAAATAGAAAGAAAGAACGTTGAATATTCTTCAAAATAGAAAATTTTCAAGCAACCAATAGTATTAATTAGGTCTCTTTACTCTTTTATTTATCAGAATTGTGAAGATCAAGTTGGTAATGAATATTTCTAATCTTAAATTTTGCGTTGAATGTGGAACAGTTCTTGAAAGAAACAAAATTTGTAAGAAATGTACTCCATTTATATCAAAAAATGTGAAAAGAGAGAATCTTACTAAAGGACATAATGAAAGAAGGATTCCACAAAAATTTTTTACCAAAAAAGCTCATGGACCTCCAGCTGAAGAACAGAACAATAAAAAAAAGGAAGAATATCAAATTGTAAGAAATAAACGACTAAGAACTGTAGCAATATACAGTGAAGATCGTGGTTTGGAGATAGGATGGGATTTGGATACACCAGAAAAAAAATTAACTAGAGCAGTTTTCTGTATTAAATGTCGAAATCTAAGGGCTAACTGGGAAGGGATATGGATAATTCCTGGTGGAAAAGGAAGAAGCTTAGATCCACTAATAAAACCTAAGAGAATATTTTTATGTGGGAGATGTTGGTCTCCACATAAAAGTAAGAAAAGTGTGTCTGTTGAAGAAATTGGTCTACCCGAAGACCAGTTATTTAGTCCATTATAATAAAATTATAATTATTCGAATACTTCCTCAACTTCTGAATTTATTTTTCTGTAGAATTCCAAAGCAGAGTTATCAATATTATTAACTTCATTTTTAATGTTTTTAACATAGTCTTGATCTTTAATTGAGGTTAAATTTATTTTTATATTGTAAATAGCTCCTCTTACGCCTGATAACGCCATCAGTGCTCCTGTTCCAGCATCCGTAATCGCATTCTGATTACCCTTTTTCACAAGAGTATTAATAAAACCTAAACATTCAAGAGAGTATCGTGCAGTTTCTATTGGTACAGAAATTGCTTTTTTATATCCTTTTTGGATAGCATCAGAACGAATGGTTTTTTGCTCCTCAGAATCTTTTGGCATTTTAAAAGCCTCCATTACGTCATTAAAGGCATTAGCATCTTCATCAATAAGTTCATTCAATCTTTTCATATTGACCTGTAATTTAGAACTTATTTCCTTAATTTCATCTTCCACATCACTGTACTTTTCTTTACCTAAAGTCAAATTACAAACCATAACACCTAAAGATGCAGCAAGTGATCCTGCTAGTGCGGCAACACTTCCTCCACCTGGAGCTGGGCTATCAGATGCGGTTTCATTCAAAAACTCGATTACTGATTTATCAATCAACATTGTTTATACCTCATATTTTTATTGAACCTTTTCCCTAAGTTTTACTTCTAATATTTGACCTATATCAAAATTTTCTATTCTTAAATAGAACACAGCAGCAGTTACTAATACATGTATTGGGATTTTCTCAAAACTCATTTTAGTAATTGTTGTGCCAAAATGTTCAGTTTCAGAGAGTGTAGTATAAAATAATCTATGCATAGGAGTAGATTTTGCATCATCTACCTTAATGGTTAATGTTTTGTTACTAACATTAGCTTTAACACCTTTAAAACCACCAGTATTTTCAGAAAGTGCATTTATTATTTGATTACCTAATTCAGAAGAAAATTTTGCAACTTCAATTGTAAACTCTAGGGAGTTGTTTTTATCATCCCAGTCAATCATCTCATCTGTGATTTCTGGAACTCTAAATGCATGTTCAACAGCATCGCTTAAAGCCTTTAAGGGTGTTAAACCAACAATTTCACTACCTATAACTGAAATTCCAAAATGCATTGCTTCATTCTTGACAAATTCAAAGGTTCTATAAAGTGGAGTTCCAACATAGTTAACCATATTCATACTAACTTGTGAAATATTGCGCTCTTTAAGAGCAAAACCCATTGCTTTTGTGTATCGAAATCCGCCATCTTTAAATCTAATCGCTTTGCCAATAGTTTTAGCGTAAGTAACATCAGATGAATCCAAATTGACATTAAAGGCAATTAAAATCATTCGAGCTCCTATGGCCATGATTCCTGCTGTGGGATGAACATCATTTGGCCCAAAATCTGGTTTTCTATCTGGATTAGTTTTAATTTCATCTCTAATTCCCTCAAATTGTCCTTTTCTTACTACAGCTAAATTTTGTCTATTTGGTCTTGTTGCAGCTTCCTCATAAAGGTAAACTGGTATTTTAAGTTCTTCAGCTACTTTTTTTGCTAGTGCTTTAGCCAATTCAACACATTCTTCCATAGTAACATCCTTGATAGGAATAAAAGGACATACATCTGTAGCTCCCATCCTTGGATGTTCGCCTTTATGCTTGGTTAAGTCAATTAATTCAGAAGCTTTTTTTATACACTCAAAAGCACCATTAGACACAGCATCTGGTTTTCCGATAATGGTTATTACTGATCGATTATGATCCTTATCTGATTCATGATCGAGTAATGTTACTCCAGGTATAGCTGTCATAGCATCCAAAACAGCTTGAATTACTTCTTGGTTTTGACCGTCACTTATATTTGGAACACATTCAACAAGTTTAGACATTAAAAAATCCTCTTAATCTTTTTAATAAATAAAAAATTGGTCTAATAAAGATAAGAATTATAAATAAGCTATAAAAGAAGTAATTAAATAACTGGCTAAGGTTAAATTCTTTCTTTAATTTTAAAATCAATTCCATTATATTTTATGAACCATGAATACTATTCCAAATAATGATAGAATTACATCTAATATCCCCAAAATTGTCCCTCTCCTGAATGCAACACCAAAAAGAATTGCTCTTTACTTTTCTTTTATTCATTTCAGAGAAATTTCATGTTGGATTTTTTCGGTTAAATCAAAAAAGTCGTAAAAAAAATAATTAATTTTAGATATAAACAATTTTTTCTCTTTTACGTCAATATCCTTATGAAGAAGTTTTTTTACCAAAGAAGAAAGTTCTACCTTTTGCATTTCTGTAAGTTTTGGAAAAAATAATACTCTCAGCTCTGTAGCAGAAACCTGCGTGTTACCATTAAGAAGAGCAAATAAATAATTTGCAATTAAAGAATTCATATACCCTAAAATGCATAGCTTATCAGTAAGAGTCCAAGTTTGACTTGATACAATATTACTGTGATTTTCTACAAAATAATTTGACAAATGTTCAGGAGTAAGTGTTGCAACAATTCGTTGAGATTGTTCTTTAGCAGTTACTCTTTTTACTAATATAACGGGTTTTTTTAAAAGAAATTTCGAAATTTTGTTATTCAAAGTGATAAAGCGCTTACGTATTATCTTTCCTTTTGGATCATAAGAATATGCCCCATAATTATCGCTCCATATTAAGGGATAATCATCCTTAGTCAATGAATCTATATTTTCATCTTTTAATAATTCTTTTAGGCGATTCCACACAATATGACCAGTAGTAACATAAATATCATCCAAATAATCTTGAAATGAAATTGATTTCGATTGAATTTTTTCAAATATTTGATAAGATTTTATAGATTTTCCAAATACAAAAAAGACTTCTTGGCCATGGAAATAAGTGGTTTTCTTTTTCTCAACTACAAAATTATTAATATTCGATGAAGATAAATCTTGGCTTGTATTGACGGGAAAAATTTTTACTTCGTTATTAAAATTTTCTTCATGCAGCTTTTGGAAGAGAAAAATCCCTAGCCCTTGTAATACACTATCAAAAATACCAGTACGATTCTTAATTAAAACAATTTTAATAAAATTTGTACTAGATAGAAGGAATTTTCTCAAATTTTTAAAATATAACCCTGACTTAAATGATTCTGGCATTATAAATGAAATTTTCCCATCACTAGAAGTTATATCAATACTTAAGTGTAAGAATACAGCATATGCATTTACATGACCGTAGATTGATTTTTGAAATAATTTTTGTTGCTTTTCTGACAATTGAATTTTGCTATATGGCGGATTACAAAAGATGTAATTAATACCATCTTTAAATGGAGGAATTTTGTTAATAATCTTATCTAAAGTCGTAATGTTATGATTAGAAGACAGAAAAAAACGATTAAGATTCATTATTGATGGATTGAGAAAATCTTGGTTAATTATTGAATTTGATATTTTTATAACAATCTTTTTTTGATCCGAATACTCTGTAATATTCATTAACAATAGATATTGTAATGAAAGATTGGTACGGCAGATGAAAACTGAAAATGGATCATTATCAAATCCAACAATATTTTCTATATTCAATTCAGTTAATTTATTACTTTCCTTTAATAATTTGAATAAACTGAGATAAAAGCGTCCTGTACCGATACTAGGATCTAAAACAGTGCTTATAATAAACTCAGATTGCAAAATATTTGAATGATTTATCATCCATTTTGTTATATGAAAAGGTGTTAGATAATAACCTTGAGCGCTTTTCCATTTTTTGGATAAGAAATGATTGTATACTTCCCCAAGAAGATCATTTTCCACAATTTCAGCTAACAAATTTTCATTGAGCAATGGAAAGACGATGGGTGATTTAAATTTGTTAGTTTCAGCTTCTTGAATACACTCTAATGGCAGATCTTGAATTAAAAGATTAAGAAATTCATCTACATTGTTATTATTATTTAAATAATCTGAGATTAAATTTCTCACTCCAGCAAATAAATAATAACGCAAATAAGCATCATTTTCTATTTTCATCTGATCATTCAATTTTATTTTTGCGTTATTAACCAAAAGAAAACCTCCGAAATTAGAATAATCCGTTTATATTAGTTATAATTTCAGATACATCTTCTGTTGGAGCAAGAAAAAACGTTGTTAACAATATGTATGATCCTATCACGATCCAAGTTAGGACAATAATGTGAGGAGAGGATTTTATTACTTGCTTATGAGACATGATTTCTCTTAGACTTATTAAGATGAATATGAGAATTGTGATGAAAAAGATAATTAAAAGGAGAGCATAGGAAAAGTCTTGTTGCAATTCAACAGCAATACGATTTAATAATAAGACTCCACCTAGCCAAAGAATAGAAAACACTAACAAAGCATTATAAAAAATTATTAGTAAATTTTCTTCATTAATTTCCTTATTCCTATGAAACCGAATAAATATTATTATCAAGATCCCAGAAAATACTATTTCAGCAATATGAAATAAAACGTATTGGGGACGTATTAATGCTGTTAAAATCAAAATTAAAATATCCAAAAAAATTAGCAAAGGGATAATTTCAATTTTATCGCTTAGAAAAGATCTCATTTTCAAGAACTCGGACAGATTATCCAAGTAATCATGATTAAAAATTCATTTCTAAAATTTTTTTGATTTAACTTTTTTCTTTCAACTATTAGAAAAAATTAACATTGGTATAGAGCAATTTTTAGAAATATTATTTAAAATATAATCATTAATGCAAATTTTTGCATAAATTCATATAAAACATAGATTTTGAAAATTCTTAAATCACTTTTTTATTTTGATTTTCTATAAATATGCAGAAACATAGAGAAATCAGCTTTGGTTGATGTGCATAATCTTTTTTGTGGATTTAAATTCATTCAATTAGAGGTGTTTTATTTGTTTCTTGATTTAAATAGTGAAAAATATGAATCTAGATATGTTGATGAATCAGGTTTAGCAATTCACGGTACTTCACGCCTTAAACGTGGCTTTGCAGCTATGACTAAGGGTGGAGTTATAATGGATGTTACAACAGTTAAGGAAGCTAACATTGCTGAAGAATCAGGTGCTGTGGCTGTAATGGTTTTAGATAAACTCCCATCAGATATCCGAAAACATGGTGGAGTTGCACGTCCAGCTAGTATAACAAGAATAAAAGAAATTCTTGACAATACAACTATACCAGTAATGGCAAAAGCCCGTATTGGTCATACAGCTGAAGCTAGAGTTCTTGAAGCAGCAGGAGTAGATACAATTGATGAATCAGAAGTTCTAACTCCTGCAGATGAAACTAGACATATCTGGAAGTGGCCTTTTAATGTACCTTTCGTAAATGGAGCCAAAAATCTAGGTGAAGCTCTAAGAAGATATGAGGAAGGATCATCAATGATAAGGACAAAAGGTGAACCTGGTACTGGAAATGTTGCTGAAGCTATAAATCATATCCGCATTTTAATGAATGAAGTAACCCAACTGAAAATATTAGTCATGGAGCAAGATTATCAAGAATTGGTTCTTAAAGCTAGAAAATTACACGTCTCTATAGATTCTGTTGTTAGAACAGGTCGTTTGGGGCGTTTACCTGTTGTCAACTTTGCTGCTGGTGGTATCGCTACACCTGCTGATGCTGCAGAGTTAATGGCTCTTGGGTGTGATGGAGTTTTTGTTGGATCAGGCATTTTTAAGAGTGAAGATTCTTTAGAAAGGGCAAGGGCTGTTGTACTAGCAACAACATATTGGGATGATCCTGAAATTGTTATGGAAGCCCAATCTATGATTGATGAAACAAAATCAATGTATGGAATGGACCTTAAAACATTAGACTTGCGCATGAGTCAACGAGGAGGAGAGTAAAATGGGTAAATCTGAAACTATTGGTGTATTAGGATTACAGGGTGATTTTCTAGAGCATGAAGAAATGCTGAAATCAATTGATCCAGATATTAATGTAGTAAGAGTAATCCACGCAGAGGAATTAGAACACATTGATAGATTGATTTTACCAGGTGGTGAATCCACTGCCATAAACAGGCTAGCTAATCATCCAATTAGACAATCTAACCTTTTTGATTCATTAAAAAGCCGATTAATTAATAACAATCTTCCTTTACTTGCCACTTGTGCTGGGGTCATATTGTTAGCTCAAGAAATTAAATCCTTTCCCGAAAAAGAGTCTCTTAAGCCTTTTCTTAACATGTTACCTGTTAGAGTCCTAAGAAATCATTATGGTCGGCAACAAAACAGTTTTGAAACATCTTTAACCGTTAAGGGATTTGATACCAACTATAATGGAGTGTTTATTCGAGCTCCAGCCTTAGAAATATTACAAAACAATGAAATTGAAATTCTAGCTTCATATAATGATGATCCAGTTTTAATTAAATATAAGAACATTATTGCTTCTACTTTTCATCCTGAATTGGGTCCTGATCAACGAATCCACAAAATGTTCTTAGGGATGAATAACTAGGAAATATCAAACCTTTAGCTTTCTTAATTTGTTTCCTAGAAATTTTACTTTAGATCAAAAAAAATAAAGAAAAAATCTACTGATTTTAGATTTGGATATTGATATTTAGTTCTCTTACTAATTCTTTATATCTATTTCGCACGGTTACTTCGGTTACGCGGGCCGTTTCTGCAATTGCACGTTGGGTCCTTCTCTCGGATTTGATAATACCAGAGATATATATTGCTGCCGCAGCTAATCCTGTTGGATCTTTTCCTGCAGTCAATCCATTTTCTTTTGCTGTTGAGAGAATTTCCGCAGCATCCCGTTGACAAGATCCTGATAGACCTAACTCAGTACCAAATCTTACCAGATAATCTACTGGGGAGGCTAAGGGTATATTTAATCCTAATTTTCTAATTAATAATCTGTAGCAACGCCCTAATTCTTTTCGAGAAATTCTTGATTCATTTGCAATTTCGTCTAATGTTCGTGGAACTCTTCTCACTCTTGCACCAGCATAAACTGTTGCAGCAATCATAGCTTCGATACTACGACCACGAACTAAGCGTGAATCTACAGCTTTACGATAAATTACGGCAGCAGTTTCTTTTACTGATCTTGAAACAGCCAATTGTGATGAGATCCTATCGAGCTCCGACATTGCAAATGCAAGATTACGGTCTATAGATGAATGCACACGTGCTCGAATTTGCCATTTTCTCAATCTATAGATTTGTGCACGCCTTGTAGCAGAGAGTTTATTACCAAAAATATCTCTATTTTCATATCCAATTATTGTTGATAGCCCTTTATCATGTATGAGAACAGAATTAGGAGAACCTACTCTTGAACGTCGTTCACGTTCTTCGTGATTAAATGCACGCCACTCTGCGCCAGAGTCAATGATTTTTGATTCTATAACAATTCCACAGCGACTACAGGTAGATTCTCCACGGTGTATGTCAGTAACAATTTCTTCATTATTACACTCTGGACATCTGACGACATCTAGATCGACGTCTGATTCAGTTGAAACAATTTTAGTTATTGGTTTACCTATCATTTGATTATTACTCCGATACGAATTTGTCCTAGGTTGGAATTTCATAAAATATAGAGCTAAATATCATGTAAAATTCTGCAGAAAAATTGAAATTAATGGAAATGTCACTAGTCGTAAATTTGTTTGGTAATCCCCGAAAAGAATCTGAAAACTTATGATCTCGGTGCAATCAAACTACTCCATTCGCTACAATTTCGAAAAGAAAGAAAAGGCTGAAGCCAATTAGCGAATAATGACTAAATAATTAGTTTCCTAAAATGACCTTATAAGGTTCACTAACCCAAACGATATTTAAACTATAATTTAAACCCGTCTTTATCCCATTCAACCAATAATCATATGTATTTTATTAACGACATTAATGGTACTTTTTAAAAATTTAATTAATGAAGATGTTAAATTATCCATATTATCAAAATCCATATTTAATGTAAATATACCTACTCATTTATCTTATCAACACTTTTTTTCTATTCAATTCGAAAAAGAACTTGTTATCCAATTGGAAAATATAGATCAGAAAAGTGCTTGAAATTTCTCAAGAATAAAAAATTTCTATGTATTTAATCTTTTGATTATGTTAATTCATTGAAATATCATTTAAAACGTGAAATTTAAATTAAATACAATTTCATTAAAATTTTATTAGCAAACTAACTTTTAAGATAAGTTTTCATCATTGTTAAAAAATTAGAATTGGAATTTTTCTTTAAACTGAATTTGTGAGGTTATTTTTTTAAAAATAGTAAATTTACTAATTTCCAGCTAGGTTGAATCTTTTCCTTTAGTAATACTTGTAAGAAATTTTTTAGCATGAGATTTTTTAATGTTCAGCAAGATTACATTTGTAAAGAAGAGTAAGATATTAAAGAATAAAGCTCTATTAATTTATGGCAATTTTTAAGAACAGAAGCTAATAATAAATAGAAAAACAAGTTGACTTGATATTTAGTGAAATAATCTTTTATTTTTTTTATAAAAGTAACTTGAAATTATTAGGATATTATTTTTAGTGTTATTTCTAGTTACAATCTTTCTCCAATTATACCAGTTCTGTAAGCAAGTGTCCAAGCTGCTTCTTCCGTCAATCCTGGCCCAAGTATGGTATAAAATTGTTGGCCTTTAGGAAAATCAACTGCGTTTATAAGAGCTTTTATTATTGAACTTGTTTTGTAACTGACATTAGATGCTGTTGTTGGAAGATTGAATTGGTCTAAAGACTCTTTAATCTTTCGCCAGTCTTGACCCTGAATGGAAGCCATCATAATTGTGCCTAATCCGACGCGTTCTCCATGTGAAGATTTACCTGGTTCTTGAGCGTCTAATGCTTGGGCAAACATGTGTTCCGATCCATAACATGATCGAAGATCCGCAGCAAATCCTGTTAAAAATCCTGCTATAAGTAAAGCTTTCATTATGACAGGAGTAGCTTCTTCATGTTCAGAAGCCATTCCTTGTAATTGTCTTTTAAGAATATCTATGGTTTCACTTGATACAGCTACTACGAAATCACTAATTGGTTCTCCTCTCAATCTATTTGCTAGTTTCCAATCCCAAATTGATGTTTGACGGCTTAACAAATCTCCTATACCAGCAGAAAGTAGTTTTTCAGGTGCTTGAGTGATTAGACTGGTGTCAGCAACAACTGCCAAAGGGGTTGAAACTTGACCCAAAAATTGTTCCCCTTGATCATTTTGATCAAGAAATATAAAAGGTGAACAAACTGAATCACTTTCTGGGGTTGATGGTATAGAAATCCATTCAATTGATTCTCTTTGGTTTTGATCAACAGTTTTCAGCAAAAATTTACCATAATCAATAGTAGTTGCATCACCTAAGAGAATTAGATTTTTAGGTGAAAAATCTTTAATGGTTTCTAGATATTGATCCAAATCTTCCCTAGGTTTTTTAACCACAATAGATTCTATTTTAAAATCAGCTTGTTCCAATCTTTGACTAATCTCAGGCAAGTATTCATCTGTCAAATATCTGGAATCTTGTGTAATAATTAAATTCTTCTTACCGGTCCGTAAATTAGTAAGAATTTCTGGTAAATCATATAGAGCATTTTTTCCTAATGTGATATGTCTACTAACCTCTGATTCCAATAATTTTTTTGAAAACAAATTGGAGCAATCCTGATTTTTAAAATTTATTCAAAAATTTTCAAGTACGTAAAATTGTCAAACAAACTTATCCAAATAATAAAGATTTATAATTTTATAACTCTTTGATATTTTCAGAGATTTTTTAACTAATTATAAGTTATTTTTGAAAAAATCAAATTCAAGGGTTTTATTTTCAATATTTTTACAATTAGATAATATATATCTGTTTTATTTTCTTGATAAATCATTATTAAAGCAATCATTAAAATTTCTAATGATTTTTAAGCAATACTCATAATTCTTCGTATTGACAGACAATTAATCAACCTATTTAGACAGAAAGTAAAATAATAAATCATTTAAGGAAAAAAATTGGTTTTAAGACTTATTCAGGAATTAAATTAAAAGGAAATGCTCTCATGAGTTACATGGACGATGTTGAAAATCAATTACGTAAAAATCTTGACGAATTATTACCTCCTGATGCAAAAATATCAGACATAAGTTTTGAAGGACCATTCTTGGTATTATACAGTAAAACACCAGATATGCTACTTGAAAGTGGAGGAACAATAAAAAATTTAGCTAAACAACTCCGTAAAAGAATAGTTATTAGATCGGATGTAAAAGTTCGTTTACCCGTAGAAGAAGCTGAAAAATTAATTAGAGAAATAGTTCCAGAAGATGCTGAAATTTCTAACATGGAATTTGATTCAATTTTAGGTGAAGTTTTAATCGAAGCAAAAAAACCTGGAGTTGTAATTGGTTCATCGGGTAATATACTCAGGAAAATTACCAAAACTGTTTATTGGCGTCCAATTGTAGTCCGTACTTTGCCTTTGAAATCAGGTGTTATTTCATCCATAAGAAATATTTATCAAAAAGAAACTGTCAGAAGAAGAAAGGCTTTACGTGAAATTGGAAAGCGTATTCACAGGCCATTATTATTTCCTGACAGCGAATATGTAAGATTAACCCCTCTTGGTGGATCCAGTGAAGTTGGTAGATCTTGTTTGCTATTTGAAACTAAAGAAAGTAAAGTTTTAGTTGATTGTGGGGCTGCAATAGGAACAAGTGAGCCTGGAGAAGTGTTTCCTTTCCTTGATACACCAGAATTTGATATTGAAACACTTGATGCAGTAATCGTAAGTCATGCCCATCTTGCACATTCAGGATTCGTGCCATTTCTTTATAAATATGGTTACGGAGGACCAGTTTATTGTAATGACGCTACATTATCATTAATGACCATGTTACAAAGAGATTACATTTCAAATGCAACCCAAATGGAATATTTAGTCCCTTACTCAGAACGTGATATTGTAACTTCAATTATACATTCTATACCCCGACGTTTTGGAGAAGTAACAGATATTGCTCCAGATATACGAATGACACTTAGTCCAGCTGGCCATATTTTAGGATCCAGTATTATTCATCTACACGTTGGAGATGGAAAAAATAACATTGTTATTGCTAATGATTTTAAATTTGCTAAAAGCAGACTATTAGCTCCAGCGAATGCTAAATTTCCACGTTTAGAAACGTTAATTATGGAGAGTACTTATGGAGCTTCCAGAGATATCCTTCCATCTAAGCGAGAAGCTGAAAGAATGCTAATAGAGACATTAAATAAAACGATTCATCGAGGAGGAAAAGTACTAATCCCATGTTTAGCAGTAGGTATTGTTCAGGAACTAATGGTAACAATAGATAGCGCTATTAATCAAAATAGACTTCCAAATATACCAATATATCTAGACAGCAATATACATGAAGCAAGTGCAATATATTGTACTTTTCCAGAATATTTAGCTCCAGAATTGCAGAATGCAATCTTTTCAGCAGGACAAAATCCGTTTCAAAGTGAATGGTTTAAGTTAATTGACCGTTCAAAACGAAAGAGTATTCTAGAAAAAGGACCAGCTATAATTCTTGCACCCAATGAAATGTTGACTTCAGGTCCTGCTGTAGAGTATTTCCACGCTTTAGCCCCTGATCCAAAAAATACAATTATTTTTACCAAGTTACCAGATAATAGCGACAAAACACTAGGAAAAAGAGTAGTTCAGGGAGCAAGAGAGTTAAGATACTTTAGCCGAGGAAAAATGCAAATGACAGCTATTAATCTTCAAATAAAGGTTCTTGAAGGCTTTTCTGGACACTCAGATCGAAATCAACTTATTTCCTATGTTAGAAAAGTAATTCCAAGACCGAAACGTGTATTGTTTGTACACGGACGATATCAGAAATCAACTTCCCTTGCTGAAGCAATTTCATCACGTTTACGTCTACAAACTGGTGTTTTACAGAACCTTGAATCAATTAGATTAGGATAACTAGAGAAAATGAAGAAAGAAGAGTTATCTAAAAAACGTTGGAAACAAACAGTAAAAAAGGCAAGAGAAACATTTAAGGAAGAGTTTTTAGCCTATCTCCAATCGAGAAAATATCTTTTTCTAATTAAATTCTCTGATGATATTGAATTAATCTTTGATGACGAAGCAAGAGAACCATTATTAATTATTAGAGTAAAAAATAACGAAATTCTCCCATCACTACAAACATTAAGAAAGTGCCCAGATATTCTCCCTAAAATATGGACAGATACAGATGCAACAAAATTTTTGTTAAATGGAGCAAACCTTTTTAGACCAGGAATAACAAAATTTGATATTTTTCAGAAAAATCAAGTGGTACAAGTAGTGAATCCAATGGGAAATGTTTTATCGATTGGGGAAGTTATATATTCTAGCATAAAAATGCCTGATAGAGGAGAAGTATTAAAAACCATCAGTTATCTAAACGATGAAATTTGGTCTATAGCTGATCAAATAAAATAAAGATTATTGAATCCTTTTGACATAATCTACCAAAAGATACGAGTTATGAACTAAATCCTGAATCGATAATAAACAATATTACTCAAAAGCTGAAATGAAAGTAAATATTCTTGGAAGTTTAATCCAATAAAAAATAGTTTTAAGGAAATTTATCTAATAATGCAGGTTTAATATTTACATTTGATTGATGTAAATACAAAAAGGGCATAATATAGTTAATAATTTTATTTTCAGCTGAGCGTAAACTTTTATCAACAGCATATCGAGTTTTACCCATTTTTTCTGCAATATCTATAGTTCGTATACTTCGAGGAATATTATAATAACCTTTTTCAAAAGCTGAAGTTAAAACCTCTAATTGCTTTGGAGTAAGTTCAGTTATTAGTTGATTAAGAATAGCGGATTGAGTAATTAACAAATCATCTCCTAAATCAGATAAGCTTATCATTTTAAATCTATTTTCATTTTCTAGCATACTAACTATGTCATTTGCTATTTCTTTAGTTTTACAAAAAATTTTATAGTATTCCCAACCATTTTGATAAACATGAGGAAAAATTGGGATACCTTTAAGTTTCCTAATCTTAGGTGTTATATAATTACTTTCTAATTCGTCACATTTACAATCAAACATAACGTAGGTATATTCGGATGGTGCTCCAATTTGTTTAAATCGTAAATTATCAAATTTTCCAAAAACAAACTCAGTAAACAATTTTTGCTCATCATTTAATCTTCCTGGAACAATAAGATAATCATTAAACTTAGAACAGTAGTGATAAATTTGTTTGTTGCCAAAAGCTTCAGAATAATCTAAATAAATACAATTATGCTGTAACTTAACTGATAACTCAAAAACCATAAAATTATTATAATTTAAGAGTATTAATATTTTCACTTGTTGCCTAGGCAACTCAATAAATAGTTGCCTAGGAGACCAAGTAAAAGAGAAGAATTCAATTTCTAATAGCTCAAATATGATCAGAACAAAAACCATTCAATCTAAACAAATTAAATTAGATTTTATTTTAAAAAAACATAATGATCCAGTCATTTTTTCATTTATAGCACTAATTTTAGCAATTATAGGATGGGGATTATCAGGAACGTTTATCTCCTTGGGATTAAAGAATATTACGTCTCTTCCGTTTTTATCCTTAAGATTCTTAACTTCTACTATTTTGATTACTCCCATTATCTTATTTGTTAACCAAAAAAATTTAATAAATTTATTGAAAAATAAATGGATATGGTCTATTGCTTTATTCGAAACTTTAGGACTCACCTTTCAATACATTGGATTAGAAACGGTTTCTGCAGGATTGGGAACATTAATTTCATTGTTGTTTGTTGTAATAGTCCCAATACTTGCAATCAAATTCTTAAATGAGAAGTTTACTTCTTTTCAATTCATTGGAACGATTGGTGCTTTAATTGGAGTAGTATTAATAGCGTCTAATGGTAATATAGCCAGTTTATTTACAAATATCAATTTTGGAATGATTATATTATTATGGTCTGCATTCTTTTACTCATTCTACTTGTTGGCGTCATCAAAGTACATGAGACAAATTAATCCTGATAATAATCCACTAACAGTATTTTATGTTGTAACATTATTAGTAGCATTATTTGCTACAACATTCACGTTCAGTTTCTCATCTTTTGAATCAATTCCTCAAAGTTCATGGTTCTGGATAATTTTGTTAGCAATAATTTCAACAATAATTCCTTTTATTGGATATTTTATTGCAATAAAATACATTTCAGCTAATATTGTAACATTACTACTATTAATGCAAGTTCTAATACCACTGCTTATAGATGTATTATTTTTAGGAGTATTTTATGGAACATCAGTGATAATAGGAGGATTTCTAATTCTAATAGCAATGATTATAGGTATTTGGAAATCTTCAAAACCTTAAGCTAATCCTGGGTCCATGTAATAATAAGCTGCTTGGATATTCAAAGAAAGTCTTGATAGTTGAAATTTATTTTTTATTGATTTTTTTGGTTAACGTTTCTAATTATAATTATATTAATTAACTTTATTTAAATTTTTATGTTTAAAAATAGCTTTATTTGCTCTACTAGGAAAATTTTAACCTTTAATTCACTTTTTAAGTAATAATCAATCAAATATACTTTTAGTTAATACGAGAATGTTTAAATACTCAAATATACTAATAGTATAATTGTTAAATAATTTGATCTCTCAATCAAAAAGGTGATAATTCATGTCTGAAGAAAGTAATAACAAAAAAAATAATCGTAAAGACTTTTTCAATAATTTTATTGAATCCTTTGAAGAATTCTTTCAATCTGGTGATTTTCCAACATTTCCAGAAATGGATTGGTTGAATGAACCCGAAGCTCAAGAAAAATTGAAAGAGCTTGGGAGAATGTTTTGGGGTTTTTCAAGTTTTATAGGCCCAGATGGAGTTCCACAAACAAAAATGTGGGGTAATATAAATCCACCCGGAGGATTAAATCTAGTAGGTGGAGGTAAGACAGCAAATATAGAATCAGGTTTAGAGAATAATCACATCCGAGAACCTTTCATTGACATCATTGAAGAAGAGGATAAAATCAGAATTCTAGCTGAGTTACCGGGAATTAAAAAAGAAGATATTGATTTAAAAGCTAAGCGTGATGGTTTGAAACTATCAGCAAGAAATTTTGCAAAATTCATACCACTCGATGTTGAAATTGATCCGAAATCAATTAAGGCAACTTATAATAATGGTGTTTTAGAAATTCGCATCGATATTGCAAATAAAGAAAATAATGATTCAGGATTTAAAGTTAAAGTTAATTAAATTTAATATACTGTGAATATTATGAGAATGTACAACTATAATTACTGTAAACCAGCATTTATGCCCAGATATTTCCAACATGGATTTTCTGGTACCGAACAAGATGATTTGACACGAATACCAAAATCTTACTACGAATTTGATGAAGAAAATGATCTGCTTAATTTAACCGTTGAGCTTCCTGGAATTAAAAAAGAAGATATTAAGATTTCTAGTTCCGATAAAACACTTTCTTTGTCTACTGTCGTAAATGAAGAAGATAAAACTTCTCCAAGATACAAAAGACACTTTAGATTTCATCATAAAATTAAGGGAGACTCTATAATAGCCTCCTATGCTGATGGAACACTGAAATTAACAATCAAAAAAGATGTGCCAAAAAAATACGATGTTAACGTCGATTAAACGTTAAACTATAAAATAAAATAAGATATAAAAACAAAATAAACGGTGAATATTATGTCATTAGTTAGACAATTTTTTCCAAAATTTATGGATTTAACTTCAGAATATTCTGAAGAAGAGACTGATTCCTATCGTGTTCCTTATTACGCTTCCAATTACGATGACGAAACTGATACGATAGAGTTGAAAATTGAAACTCCTGGTTTAAAGAAAGATCTTATCCAATTAAAGTCAACAGAAAGATCTATTGCATTTTTCACAAAAGATGCAAAAGAAAACGATGATTCCATAGCCTATAAAAGAGAATTCTACTTTAGACACAAAATCAAACCAGATTCAATAACAGCAAAATATGAAGATGGAATTTTAACTTTGAAAATTAAAAAAGACGTTCCAAAGAAGTATGACGTGCAAATAACCTAAATAACCTTGCAAAATTGGGAGGGAAAACCCTCTCTCACTTCCTATATCTAACACTCTCAATAAAATTCAAAGAAATTTTCTTGCTTGACTGTTCAGTCGAATACACTCAACAACTATTTTAATAATACGGATGGAGATCTTCTTGGCTAAAAAAAAAAACTGCTACGAAATACTAGGGGTTACATCAAAGGCTAGTAATAAGGAAATTAAAAAAGCCTATCGCAAGCTGGCTATGAAATTTCATCCAGATTCGGCTAAAAGAAAAGGAATAGACCCTAAAAGAGCAGAAACAAAGTTCAAAGAGATAGGAGAGGCTTATTCCATCATATCAGATTCTGAAAAGCGCAAAATGTATGACCGATTTGGTTGGGCAGCTTTTGATGCAGGTTTTCAACATCCAAGTCAGTATGGCCCTAATCAAACTGTGTATACAAGCAAAATGACAATAGATCCTTATGAAATTTTTAGAGAATTCTTTGGTCCTGGATTTGACTCCTATTCATTCAGATCAGGAAGAAATCGTTATCAAAGTTCATCTTTTTTTATAGATGATTTCTTTAATGACGACTATGAAGATTATCACGAAATTTCTATTCATGGGAGAGATATTGATTATATCAAACGCTCTCAATCAAACTATATCTTACCAATAACATTGAAAGAAGCTCTAGAAGGAACAGTAAAAGAATTTCAAATCAATAACTCCCCAAAAATACAACGATTAACAATTCCCCCAGGAATTGCTAACGGAACAACATTAAAAATTGATGGGAAATATCATATCACAATTGAAATAGGTACCCAAAATTCTGATATTAAGGTTGTAAAGAACAATATTGAGATAAAACTCAGATTACCACAAAATTTATTAAATGATGGTGGTAAAATTCGGCTTCCTTTATTATCACTAATTATTAAAATTCCAGTAGGTAGTAAATCAGGTCAAAAATTACGTATTATAGGAAAAGGAATTAATCCTGATGGGAATCTATTGGTGAGTTTATTAGAAAAATGAATGGAGGATTAAAAAATGGTTAACCTTAGAAAATTCACATATAAAGCACAAGAAGTAGTTACAGAAGCACAATCAAAGTCAGATTCATTAGGAAATGCACAAATTGAGCCTTATCATTTGCTTTTTGCATTATTAAATCAAGAAGATATTATTAATCCTATTTTATTAAAGAATGGAGTAAATAATCAATCATTAAAACAAGAAATCAATGATTTGATCGAACGACAACCAAGAGTGAGTGGAGGATCAAGCCCAGAAGTTTCTACATCTGCTAGAAAATCACTTGAAGAAGCAGAAAAGCAAGCTCATCAGATGAATGACGAATATGTTGCAATTGATCATCTATTACTTGGAATCGCTAAAGAAGGAAAGGAGAGTGCAATAATACTCAAAAATCATGGTGCAACATACCAAAATTTATTGAGAGCGATAAAAGATATTCGAGGTGCTTCACGAGTTACTGATCCGGAAGCTGAGAATAAATATCAAGCGCTTTCAAAATACACACGTAATTTAACAGATCTCGCTTATGAAAACAAACTTGATCCTGTTATTGGTCGTGATGAAGAAATCAGAAGAGTAATTCATGTATTATCTCGTAGAACTAAGAATAATCCGGTACTCGTAGGAGACCCCGGAACTGGAAAAACTGCTATTGCTGAGGGTCTAGCTCAGAGAATCGCTAGAAAAGACGTTCCTGAATCACTAAAAAACAAGCAAGTTCTTGCTTTAGATATGGGAGCATTGATAGCAGGAACTAAATACCGAGGAGAATTTGAAGATAGATTGAAAACTGTACTAAAAGAGATAGATAAATCTGATGGGAATATTATTCTTTTTATCGATGAGTTACATACCGTCGTTGGTGCAGGAGCAGCAGAAGGAGCAATGGATGCCAGTAATTTACTGAAGCCTGCATTAGCACGTGGAGAATTACATTGTGTGGGAGCTACTACCAGAGATGAATATCGTAAGTATATCGAGAAAGATGCTGCATTGGAACGTAGATTTCAACCGGTTCCTGTTGACCAACCAACTGTAGAGGAAACAATTTCTATTCTACGAGGATTAAAAGAGCGATATGAGGTTCACCATGGAGTAAGGATTCAAGATGAGGCAATAATTGCAGCTGCTACACTATCCAATCGATATATCAGTGATAGATTCCTTCCTGACAAAGCAATTGATTTAATGGATGAAGCGGCAGCTAAACTTTCTATGGAGATTCAATCAATGCCTTCAGAAGTTGATGAATTAATTCGGAAAGTTCGTCAACTAGAAGTGGAAAGGAATGTCATCAAAAGAGAGTCTGATTCTTCAGCTAAAAGAAGATTAGAAGTAATCGAAAATGAATTGGAAACTTTGAATGCTGAACTCGCAAAAACTAAACTGAAATGGGAAAATGAAAAAAGAATCATCGATAAGATATCTGTTGCTAAGGAAGAAATTGAAAAAATTAAACTAGAAATTGAACTTGCACAACGAGCTGTAGACCTAGAAAAAGTAGGAAGACTGCAATATGGATCTTTACCAGACCTTGAAAAACAACTAACAGATTATAAAAAAGAACTGGAGAAAGCACAAGAACAAGGATCGTTATTAAACGAGGAAGTCGGGGAAGAAGATATTGCAGAAGTAGTAGCCCAATGGACAGGAATACCAGTAAAGAGAATAGGAAAAGAGGAATCGGATAAACTTATTCATATGGAGGAAGTGTTGTCTTCCCGTGTTATAGGCCAAGACATTGCAATTAAATCTTTAAGTGAAACAATAAGAAGAGCACGTGCTGGTCTTAATCCACAAGGCCGTCCTTTAGGAAGCTTCTTATTTCTAGGACCAACAGGTGTTGGAAAAACAGAATTAACTAAAGCATTAGCAGAATTCCTTTTTGATTCCGAACAAATGATGATTCGAATAGATATGTCTGAATATATGGAAAAACATTCAGTGGCTAAATTAATTGGTGCTCCCCCTGGTTATGTTGGTTATGAAGAAGGTGGACAACTAACTGAAGCAGTTAGGCGAAAACCTTATTCAGTAATTCTTCTGGATGAAATAGAAAAAGCACATCCTGATGTTTTTAATATGCTTTTACAAATCCTTGATGATGCACGACTCACAGACTCAAAGGGACGTGTTGTGAATTTCAAGAATACGGTAATTATTGCCACATCTAATATTGGAAGTCAGTTGATTTTTGATTTAACATCTCAAAAGGCTACTTATAAAGAAATTGAGAATGCTGTTAAAGGAGAATTACGTCATCATTTCCGACCTGAATTCATTAACCGTATTGACGATATCGTTGTTTTCAAATCTTTAACTCTTGATCAAATGCTAGATATTGTTGAAATTCAATTAGAAATAGTTCAAAAACAACTACAAGATCAAAATATTATATTAAAAGTATCTGAAGATGTTAAAACATTTCTTGCCGGGCAGGGATATGATCCAGCATATGGAGCACGCCCACTTAGAAGAGCAATACAAAAATATCTACAAAACCCAATTGCTGATTATCTCCTTTCTCATCAACTAACCGAGCAAACAATTTTGGAAGCAAAATTGAGAAATGAAGAAATACTTATTGAAAAAGTTAACTAAATGCTAAAATTTAAAGAATTACAATTCTTTCTAGAATTCAATTATATTTCTCTCATGTTTATGTAAGAGATTTTTTGAATCGAAATGATTATTAAAGGTAATTGTAAAAAAATCTTATTTGAGGATAAGGATAAATAAATAAATAAAATTAACAATATTTTTAAAATTATCAATTAACAATTAACAATACCAAAGCTTACATATTTTGTCTTATAAAATATAACAAAATCAAAACTGTTATCACCCGATATTTCTTTTAAGAAGTCAATTATACTGTTTTGATCCTCAATCGTTAATTCTTGTGAATAAAAAGATTCACCAGAAGTGATTAGGTTATCCAAAGCAGTTTTTAATTTTGATCGTTCTTCCAAATCAATATCAGTTATATTTATGATTAATCCTTCTTGAACATAATAATTTTCATCATTTACCATTGATAAATGTAATGCAGGAGGACATCCTGACTGACCTAGGAACAAAACAGTTCCAAAAATTCCAACACTCATTACTGATCCGAGGAGTAATGCAACAACTACTATTTGTTTTACCATGATTTGTTTCACCATTTTATTGTGAAATATAGTTTTATTTTAGTATGTATAATTTATACATTTAGTGTATATAAATGTATGTGAGGAATGATAAAAGTATATAATTAGGTTTACCTAATTTACGCAACAATGAATTTGATTTGCCAACAAAATAGGTTGAATTTTATTAAAAGCCTTCCATTTTTCTGGTAAGTGAAAACTTATGCCTATTACTAAAGCTCCAATAATTTCAATTGTTGCCAATACTACAATCGAGATAACTAATCCATGAGTAGTAATTAATATTCCAAATATGAAAATTAAAGGTGATGAGACAAGCATTGTTAAAGTCGGAATCAATGAATAGAATGAATTTCTTTTCTCATTTGGTATAAGTTCTAAGTACACGCTTTTCTTTAAAATATCTGATGAATAATGAATTATTGCTGCCATTGAGAATATAATTAGGGATAGGACTAATGCAAATAATGAAAATTGGTCAGTTAAAGGAAATAGAAAAATAATAAGTGCAAACGACCCAAAGAATAGGAAAGAATGTATTAAGTGCATTTTATAAAGAGATTTTTTTGCAGTTAGTTTTTTTGAATAAATTCCTGCAATCCCTACCACAAGACTGGATGAAAACCATACTATAAATCGAAACAATCCTGCTGAAGCATCCGAACCTGTATACCCAAAATAAAAGATAAAAAGAATTAACTCCGTCCAAATGATAATAGGAGTAGCAAGAATTATAGATCCTACAACGAACATAAGTAATCTAGGGCTTTTTATTAAAAGTCCTATACCCCCAGTTAATATTCTTAAATAATTCTCCTGTTTATTCTCTTCATTAGTTTTAATATCATTTAATGTTAGAAGTATTATTACCCCAATTACAATCATTAAAATCGATTGAATAACAAATATCAATTCTCGAAAAGTCCAATAAGCCAACACTCCTCCTAACAGGAACATACTGCTTGCAAATATTCCTATCAACATTTCTATTCTAAAATTAGCTTCTTTATATATCTCATGGTCTTTATCTTTATTTAATGCTGTAATTTTGTAATTATTATCAAACCAAGAATTAATCGCACCAGATTCTAATGATTTTGCAATTGCTTCTGCAAGATAAATCATGATAAGAAAATTAAAAGAATTAATAAATAGTAATGAAGCAAAGGCGATAGAATGAATCAAATATGCAATAAATATTACTTTTTTCTGCCCTATTTTGTCACCAAGAGCTCCACTAGGATAATCTATTAAACCTTGAATGATAAATGCTACTGTTATCAAAAATGCAGCTTCAGCAAATCCTGTCAACTCTACTATGAACAAAAAATAGAATGTACTGGATAGCATAAATATTCCACGCATTAAAGCTGAAAAAATAAAATATTTTATTACGATTGTCTGTGTTTGATCAGATAAATTCTTTGATGCTAATATTGAACCTAAGGAAATTGTTATCATTCAAAATCACCTCGATATTACTTCTAATGAAATATATCAAAGAAAAGAATATATACATTTACTACTACTAATTGGTAGTAGAGAGGAAGAAAAAAGAATTTACAAATCAAAGAAACTGGATTGAAAATCAACAATTAGTGATTTACTTGACATGTTGGGCTTTCAAGATAATTATTACTCATATGAATTAAATTATGATCAGACGTGACAATAGCGTAGGTCAAATTCGGATCCTCCCACTCTGAGACACATATCAAGTAAGTGTTATCAATTATAATATAAAACAATTTACAACTCATTAATATAAATTCAATTGGACTTGAATCTTCCAAATTTAATGGTTTTGTTGTATGAACTCCAACTCGTATTGAAATTCCTTCATTTGATAATTCCTTCAAAGTTTCCTTAAATATCTCGTATTGTTTAATATTAGGTGAAATAAACACGATACTTTTCCCCGAGTTATTTAGCTTTGTAATTATGTGATTAAATACATGTCTTTGTCCCTTAAGTATAAGAGCAAACTCTGTCACAGAAGTTATAGAATCAAATAATGGAGATAACCTGACCTTTAATTCATCTAAAATTTTAATTTTTGTTTCATATTCTGTTTTAATAACATTAGTAAAATTTTCTAAGCTTTCTTCTAATAATAAAACACGATATTTTTTGGGTTTAGTTGTTTCAACTACTATTAACCCTAAATTTTCTAATTTGCTCAAAATTCCATAAATTTTAGAACTTTTTATTCCTGTTTCCTCACATAGAACACTAGCTTCTGTACTCTGTCGTTTAATTAATTCTAAATATGCTAGTGCCTGATTTTTAGTTAATCCTACACTTTCAAGTAAACTCATAATCTCTAAATCAGTATTACCAGTATTTGAAATATTTTTAACCGCTTCACTCATTTCATTTTCTCCTTATTACTACTACCTTTGGGTAGAACAACCTTTTAAATTTTACTATGCTTCAATAATTAGAAGAATTAAGGAGAATTATATCATGAATAAAAATTATCGAATAGAAAAAATCACAAAAAAAGATTTGAAGAAAATATTTACTCTTTTACAATCATTGAAACTACCTGTTGAAGGTATTGATGATCATCTTTCAAATTTTTTTGTTATTAAAGATGAAAATGAAATAATTGGCTCTGGTGGAATTGAAATATATCAAGAAGCCGGATTAATTCGATCGATTGCGGTTGATCCAAAATATCAGAAAAAAGGATTGGGAAGAAAAATAATTGAATATCTTCTAAATTATGCTAATGAAAAGGGTGTAAAAGAATTATTCTTATTAACAGACACTGTTCCAAAACTTTATGAAAAATTTGGTTTTAATTATATTAAAAGGGAAAATGCAAATTCAAAAATTGAACAATCAGAAGAATTCAAAGGAAGTTGTCCAAACACAGCACATTTAATGGTTAAAGCTTTTTAAAAATAAACTTCTTCTAAAGGAAAGAATAATTGTTATAATATTTTTTATTACATATTTAAAGTATTTTTGTAAGAGAAATTTCTTTCCAAGGGAATATTTTGTTAATTTATGAAGTTTTTTTTCTGTTAGTGGCTATTTTTAGTACTCTTATAGGCGTGATCATCATGTTCTATAACACTAGGAATAATCCATTAAAAGAAATTACTTTAATTTATGTAGCATCTTTTTTTATATTATTAATGGAAGCAAGTTTTCTTATTAATCCTTTATTATCAACACCAAACAATCTTAATTTGGATAGTGTATTTTTTGACCGATTAGGATTTTTTTTTGGTGAATTGGGGTTAGTTTTAATTGTGTACGCAGTCATATTAGTTGATTTTAAGATGACCTATCGTTCTTTCTTTCAACTTAATTTTGTAAATTTATTGATATTTTCTAATATGGCTTATACTGCTTTGAATATTGAAATCAAAGTAGTGGGAAATTTCATTTTGACGAATTATACACTATTAGGTTCCTTCTTGTTTCTTTCTCAATTTGTTTTGATAGTTCTGATTCTTATAAAAAGAATCAGAACTGTTTTAGACATAAAAAAGAGTGAAAGAGCTTCTCCGATAACTTCCCGTATTTGGTTGATTATTTTTGTTATGATTGCAATATCGACATTGTCATTTTATTCAATATCGAGATTTTTATTTCCTGGTGCTTTACCCAACTATACTTATATGGTTTTCATTAGTATTTTATTCATCTATTTCGCTTTATCAATTCATAAAGATAAAGCATTCTTTTTCATTACTTCTGTATCTTTAAATTCAATAATAATGATCGAACAAAGAACTGGGCTTGTGTTTCAGGGTATTTCCTATCAAAGTGAAGTTAAATTGCCTGAAGAATTAGTATCGGGAATATTTTCGATGTTGAATATTTCATTAAAAGATACTGTAAAAAGTGACTCTAAATTAGAGGAGATTAGATTTGGAGATAAAGTAGTTCTAATGAACCACGGAAAAATTGTGACTACTCTTTTAATAGTATCAGAAACTAATTTTGTAACAAAATCAATTGCTTCTTATCTCACATACCAATTCGAGAAATCTTTTCTACATTCATATGAAAATGAAATGAGAATAATTCTTAATAAAGATAATTATAAGGAATTCCAAGAAGTATTTAAATTCGTAAGAGAATTCATACCCATATAGAAATCAAAATTAATTTAGGTATAGAGATAATCTTATTGTTTTTGAAATTTGTTATAAAAGATGTATTGAAGCATAGGTTTTAGTATTTCTTTAGGTACATCTATTTTCTTAAAAGTTTTTAATTCTTGATCTATTAATGCATCAAGATTATTAGCTTGACTGAATTCCCAAAATTTTTTTTCTTTCTTATTGATTAATTCAACGGATTTAAGATAAACTTCGAAAACATTTTTAAATGCTTTTTCATTGTCCTTGTAAGATACCGTTGGAAAATATTGATTTATTGACTTTAAAGCCTCAGGTATGGTTCCCTTATACTCTCTATGTTCAATAACAGCTCTAACTATCTGTAAGATGTAATTGAAATAATCCTGTGACTGAGATACACTCATTTATAATTCCTCGAAAATATGATAACTAAAGTTTGATAATATTATTAATATAGTTTTCCTAGTTTAGTAGTATCGAAGATTTTTTTATTAAATAAACAGTTAGAAAATCACGAAAATACTCTTTCATAAAAATTCTCAAACCTTGAAAGCTCTTTTTCGCTAATATCGATTCCTGCTAAATACTTTGCTAAATTTTTCTTAAATTCTATTTGCATAAGTCTATAAATATTTATTCGTTGAGCTTGTGGTGAACCAGCACCATGCATAGACTCTGTTAAGTACCCAACAGCATTTCGACCTAAAGTCATATTCTCGATTAGCCGTAGGATTCGTACACGATCTTCTGTTGATATCTCGTTTTTTCCTTTAAGATATTTATCTAAAAGAGGTCCTAATTCATCATGTTTCAAGTCTTTTTCTGAAGGTAATGTAACCATTAACCCTCCAGCTAAATCCTGAGCTAATCGTCCTAATTCATATGGAAATCTTGTGACATTTTGTTTGCAAACATTTGCTAACATGTCATCATTCATCCATACACCCGATTTCATTTTATAAGACTGGTAAGAAGAAGCAATTCCTGTCGCGTAAATTGTTTCATTTAAGTGAGTCATTTCGACAAGCTTATCACGTATATGCGAGGCATTAGAGACTCCATTATAATCAGCAATAGTCGCTGCTGCACCAATAAGTACATCAGAAACTCCACTTTTACAAACATAGCTTCTACGATGATAATTTGTAAATCTATCAACTAACATTGTTGCAAACTCATATTCTCCATTCATAAAAATGAGATCAGTTGGGATAAACACATTTTCGAATATTACTAATGCTTCTTGACCAGAAAAGAAGTGATTCCCTGTATCAATTGGGAAACCCTCCAAATGTCTTAAATCATTCGATTGCCGGCCATATATATAGGTGACACCAGGTGTATCAACTGGAATAGCGCCTACTATTGTATAATCTTTATCTTGTTCTGTCATTCTCATTGTTGGCATAACAATTAGCCAATGAGAATTAAGCGCGCCAGTTTGATGGGCTTTTGCGCCTGAAATATATACTCCCTTTCCATCACGCTTTATAACATGAACAAACATATCAGAATCATCTTGCTCGAAGGGCCTTTTGCTCCTGTCTCCTTTTACATCCGTCATTGCTCCTCCTAAAACAAAATTACTCTTTTGTGCCATTTCTACAAATTTTAGAAATTTTTGATGATATTTGGTGTGATATTTTTCGTCTATTTCATATGTGACTGAATGAAGTGCATTTATTGCATCCATACCTACACATCTTTGAAAACATGTACCAGTTAATTGGCCTAATCTCCGTTGCATTTTATTTTGGAATACTAAATCTTCACTTTTTTCCGCAATGTGTAAAAAACGATTAATTTTCTGGTTTGAAAGTGACGAGTATACGGTTGCAAGGTTTTCATCACTATTAGCTAGATCAAAGGTCTTTGCCATAGCATTAATAGAGGGTCTAATCACAGGGTGGTCTACAATATTTTCAATTATTTCACCAAATAAATATACCTTTAATTTTCTTCCTTGTAAGCTTTTAATGTATTCTTCACCAGATGTTATAGGACCTTTAAACATAAAAATTTTCACCAATTATTAAATAACTTTGTAAATTCTTGTATTATATTGAATTATCTTAATTTATATTAGATTAATTATAAAAAAATTTGATTTTTATCTATTTTCATTTAATTTTATAAATCTTAGTCAGATTTAAATATAGAAAGAAAATTTGATTGATAATAAAAATTTTCTAATAATCCAGATCAGTATGAGCTATATTTTTGTCCAAACTCATAGAGATATAATCAAAACAATAATTACATTTGAAAATTTTCTTATGATGTAAAATAAGTTAAAAAAAAAGTTTTTACGTCCTTAAAATTTTCCTACCTGATTTGTTTTATGTAAGCATAAATCTTTGAGACGTGTGGTTTATTTACAGCTGGTGAAACAGATTTTGATTTTGAAGAATATTCCAATTTTTTCACCTTAAATGATTTTTAAGGACAAATTTATCCTTTTATTTTTATACACCCTAGCGAATGAATTGTTGCATAATATTCACAGTTGAATTTATTAGTTTATCTAAACCTTTTGGTTTTAGTGTTTTATTCTTTAATATTTTCATCAATAACCACCATTTTAGAATTTTAATCAATATTTTCCGGTTTAGACATGCATAAATTTAGCGTAATAATTGCTGTGTAAAATTAACCTGTGATACAAATATTTTTTGATTAGCTGTTTTGTTAAATCTTTTTGTGTTGAATATCTTAATTAATTCTCACTTTATTGTTTATTGCTTAATTCTTGCTCAATTAATTATGGTATTGACATATAAAAATAGATGAGGTTATGAGTTTTAGGAAAAATTTGTCATATTAAGAAAAGTTATTCATTTTACTGAATTTATTCAGATTGTACATGATTTTTCCATAATTAACTATTATACCAAGTGAGATTGTACCTACAGATAAACAAATTACTTTTATAAATTAAATGGTTATGAAATTATTACCTAATTTCTCAAAAAAAATTCGATTTGATGAGAACAAATTTTTCTAAAAGATTTGGTAACAGATTCACGTAAAATTTTTAAAAACCTAATTTAAAGATTTTTTGATAGACGTGGAAAATGAAAAAAAATTTGACGATTCGACATTGAACCAATCAGATCTCGAATCTCTTGTTAATATAAACGAAGTTGTCCACTCTCCTGCAAAACTAGCAATATTATTATTTTTGCTCTCAAGAAATGAGGCCACATTTTCTATTATTTCTAAAGGCTTAAAATTAACAAGAGGAAATCTATCTACTCACTTAAAGAAATTAGATCAAGCAAAATTAGTATTAATTGAGAAGAAATTTATGGAGGCTCGTCCAACAACCATTGTTTCAATAACTGATTTTGGGAGAAAACAAGTCTTAGATTACGCACAAAATTTATCAACGATCTTACGAACAAGCTTACAAGAACAGAACAAAAAGGAATTTTAAGATTAACTGTTTTTATCTTTCTTGTACTTCAATATTTGAGACATAATTTCGAATTTGCTTTCTATTATAGAATGCAAGTATAAACAATGAAGGAGAAATGAATAATACAAAAATTAGGCTTTCAACCGAATCAAAAGCTTGATTTGCTATTATTGATTCTTTAAAAGATGGATTGAAAAAAAAGATCACTGCGCCTAATATATTAGTAATACCAGAGATTATTGAGGAAAAAGGAATTAATAAACTCAAATTCTTCTTAAAAACGTCATTATGATTACTATAGTATGGATTTAGAATTGAATAGGTGTAAATTGCGAGTAATATTGAGAATATTGGGAAAATAATTATATTAAATTTTAACAATAAATCAAATAAAATTGTTGTTATAACTCCTAATATTAAAATTATTAAAAATATTGGTGTGACAAATGATAATTTTGGTCTTACAGTCAAATAGAATTGTTCCTTTAAAAAAATTGTAATTGTCCCAATAGAAATCAAAGTAAAGATCCAGATAATAATAGTAAAATCAGATCCCTGAGTAATATTAAGGAAAGTTTCAGAAAAACCTGCGATAAGAATTAACAATGCTCCTGTGATGATGATTATTACATCTGTTTGAAGAACACGCAATTTATCCATTAATTTAGCATTATTGAGATAGAAAAGTAATTCTTTGATTTCTTTAGGTGATAACTGACCAGTACTCATAATAATAATATTTCACGAAGATCTTTAAAAATGAATAAGTATGTTTGAAGTTTAAACACGTCTGAAATGCCAACAAGTTTCTAAACAAGACTACTCTACTAATTTATAAACCCTAAATTTAATAAATTATTCAAGCAAGAAATTTGAACACAAATTCTTGTCTTAATAAAACATTGAATTAAAAGGAATTAATTATTATGTCTTTTCAATCAGAAAATAGAAATATTACTCAAAAGAACGATCTTTTAGCAAACAAAAAAATTGTTTGGACTTTAATTTCACTAGCTGTAATCTGGATTTCAACGATTATAGTTAGCTTATTTTCTCCCGATTTGATATCAGGGAGCCAACAAGAACATCTTCCTCTTGTTGGATGGACAGCTTGGATTTGGGCTTTGTTAGCAACAGCAATTGTAATTCGAATGGTTCGAGAACGAATTAATTACCAATTACATTATATTCTTTCAGTCTCAATCATTGCAATATGGATAGGAGTAATGTTAGTTAGTGTCTTTGCTTCACCATTCGTCACAGGATCTGATCCAACAAGTCTCCCCATTGCTTCTATTGGTGCTCCATTAATTGGCTCATTATTTACTGTTATGGTTTGGTTTCTAGCCAAACCACCCTCTAATTGAAAAAAAATCATTAGATTTTAATCCTTTTTTCTAAACTTTTCTATTAATTTAGATTTTTTATAATCTAAATACAAATTTAAATTACATAAAAAAAATGGTATTCCTATAAGTATTAAAAAGGTAAATTAATTAAAAAAAGAGTTTTTACCTTTTTCAACTCAACTTATGAATTGATAAGTTGGGGTATAAATTACGGCATAACGTTAAGTTAACCGGTTTTTTGAAATTTTGATTTTTCAATAAATTTCATTTTTTTCACCTTTATTGAAAATATTGTATTTCTTCATTTAATTACAAATCAATTCAAATAAATGAACCGTTGCATAACATTTATCTGGGATTTAACCTTGTTATCTAATCCCCTTTTTGTAGATTGCTTTTTATTGAAAAATTTCATATTTTTTCACCTGGATACTAATAAGCTTTTATTTAAGCTTAAATTAACTTGATATTTAGCCCTACATTAATTGGTCATTATTAGTAATAAGAAAAATTATGAATGATCATGATTTTTTCATAAATGTAGGAATACCTACTAATTGTCTAAAAGAGTTGTTTAATATTCAAAGTAGTTTTGCGACTATTCACCGAAGAATAATCGTTCTGCAAGTCGGTGTGGAAGATTTAATGAACGCATTTCCCTTGCTAAATCGGTTATATTGTATTCAGCCCTGATCCATTTAACCTCAAGATAATTAGGATCTTCAGAAGTAAATAAGACACAAGCTGAAGCTCTAGGATCTCTATCGCGTGGTTGTCCAACCGATCCGGGATTAATAATAATGGTATCACCAGCAATCCCCGATCCTTTGTAAATCATAGGAATATGAGTGTGTCCTGTAAACATAAAGCGTGATTGGGGAATCATCTTCAAATATTCATCCTTTTTTTCGTCTGGAATATCTGGTCTGAGATAACCGTTAATCGGGTCAACAGGGTGACCGTGGATCACAAATATGCTCCATTCTGAAAAAACGTGGAAATGATGTTGCTGTTCTAAAATTGAAAGGAAGGTCTTATTTTCCTCAGTAAGCTTATCGCTGTTCCAAAGAGCAGCAGCCTTAGCATCACGATTAAAACCATCAGCATTCCCCAATGCCGCAGCTAAGTCATGATTTCCCATGATCATCACATCAAACTTCTTTTTAGTAATATCAAGGACTTCATTTGGATAACACGAATATCCGACATAATCTCCTAAGCCGAAAACATAATCTATTTTCCCTACCTCTTCCTGTACTTTATCGAATATAGAATTCAATGCAAATATATTAGAATGTATATCTGCCATTAAAAGTATTTTTTTTACAGGCATTTTATATCTTCAAGATGATTTGTGTTGTATCATTTATTATAAGATAATTTCTGTGCATAAGTTAAGCAAACATGGTAATTAATTTGTAATCGCAATATCTTTTTCTTTATTCTGTTCTTTATTAAGACTTTAGATTAAAGACATTAATGATAATTTCTAATTAAAAATTTAAATATTCTTTTCAGTCCAAATTTTCTATGCAAATTACTAAAAAAAAAATTCTTTTAATTGATGAAATGTAATTATTTTTTCTGGTTGTCTCAATGGAATTAGCTGATGCTCATTGTCACTTACTCGATCCTTGGTTTTCTGATAAAGAAATAAACAAGGTTGTTCAAGATGCTTTCACACAAAGCGTCTCTACAATAGTTAATGTTGGTTCAACTCAAGAACATTATGAAGCAGTTATAAAATCTGCAAACTTTTTTGATCAAGTTTATGCAAACATAGGTCTTCAACCAACTCATGTAAATGATGAGGCCTTCTATTCATTCAAAAACTTTGTTCTTAATAATAAAATTAATATCAAAGCTATTGGTGAAGTGGGACTAGATTATTATTGGATTAAAGATGAGAGACAACAAAAAATTCAACGTTCATTTTTTAAAAAGATTATTAGGTTTGCAAATGAATTAAATTTACCTCTTGTAATTCATTCTCGTTCAGCTGAATCCGATTCAATAGATTTATTATATAAATACTCTAATGTACCAGTGTTGATGCATTGCTTTGACGGTTCACTGGCAAATGTAAAGAAATGTATCGAGTATGGTTTTGTAGTTTCTATTCCGACCTCTGTTAAAAACCGAAAAAAATATCGAAAAATAGCAAAAAATGTTCCTCTTGAGAATATGACGCTAGAAACTGATGCACCTTTTCAATCTCCATTCAATGGAGTGAATGGTAAGAAACCTCCGAAAAATGAACCGAAAAATATCCTTATTTCTTGTCAAAAAGTATCAGAGTTACATGAAACAACTGTTGAGGAAGTAGCTAAAATAACAACCCAAAATACATTAAATTTTTTCAATATTAAGTGAATCAATCAAAAGGAATCTAGTTCTAGGTCTTCGGACATTATCTCATAACTTACGTAATAATAATCAGGATATTGTTTTAATTTTTCCTTGAGAAGGATTTTTGCTTTGACTTTGTCTCCAAGTGATTTTGCAGGACAACTGGTATCTAAAAAGATTTTTTGGTTTTTATAATTAATTGGGTACATTAAACAATCTACAGGCTTTTGTTTTCCAGTTATCTGAAGTTCACATAATCCTTTATCTGTCAAAAAAACACATGTTTTAGCATTATATCCCCAGGATGTGACAATTCTGTTTTTTCCAGATTTTTCTTTAATTTCTAGAGAATATTGGGAAAGATTTTTTGGATCTTTTTCTTGGAAAGCTTTAATCTCGTCTGGAAAAAGAGTCATTTCAAGGTCTTTACAACAATCACCGTATTTTTCATGACAGGGAATACAATAATCTTTCCAATTATCACCCTGAAAGTGCTCTAAATCTAATTCTAAGACAAAAGATCTTGCCATGTATACAAAAACCAAAAGATATATCAAAATTAGTGAATATGAGAAAAAATGATGACTAACTTTTTTCTTCTAGTTTTATTAATCTATCTTCGATTCGCTTTAGAAATTCGAGGATTTTGTCAACCTTAACAATTAAAGCGTCTGAAACATCCTCTGTTCCTACTCCTCCCTTTGATTGCAAGTCGTCGAGGTATCCACTATCAGAATAAAGTCTTCTTGCTAAATTATCTAGAATTGATCCTTGGATTTGATGCGAAATTTCAGCTTTCGATACTAATACATCTAATGCTTTTCGAATTCCTTGCTCAGATCTAGATTTAATTGGTGTACTTACAATAGCAGTTCCTCTCAATTTTAAATCCAGATTATGGGTTCCTCCAGAAATATTCAATTCAACTTCATGCGCAAGTCCAGGTATTTTCATAAGCGTAATCTTTCCTTTTTTAGTTTATTTTAAAAAATTTAGCACTAATAACTTATTTAATAATTTATTAATTAATAAAAAACCAATTTATTATTAGTTTGATTAGATAGAAATTATTTAAATTATGTTTAGGTCAATTCATATAAATGATTATGTAAAGATTAGTATTTCACTCTTTAATTTTTATTATTTTATTTTCTTTAGGTAAAAAGATTTACGTACTAATTTCAGAACTTTAAAAAGTAACAATAATAGTATTTATATTAACTATTTAACAAAAATAGTCAGGATTAAGCTTATTTTATAGAAAAAAATAAAAAAAGGTAAAATTTTTCAGTTTTCTCAATAATTAATATTTCTTTTAAATTCTTAATATAAAGATTTTAAGTTTAAAAATTTCAGCTCAAATTGAATAGGAACAACCCAGTTCTATATTAAATTGAATAGGAAAAAAAGATAATGTCTACCTCCTTAGCGAAGTATAAGATATGGGCTTCAAAATTACTTGATTTTTCACTAGTTACTTATTTAATACTATTTATAATCTCAACTACATTTTATCTGGCAGCTTTCAAAATTAACGTATCAAATTCTGTTCCCTTGTTAATGATTTTGATTCTGGGTGTTTTTACTTGGGCTTTGAGATACCGTTTAGAAGATACAGAACTTGAATCTCTACGACCATTACTTGTTCAATGGACAGTAGTTACTTTCCTTGCAATAATTTTTATGCTCGTGGTTGTATTGGTTTATCCAATAAGTTAAAAATATTATTTCAAAGTACCTTGGTTTTTTGCCCCTGTGATGACGTTATCCCCGGCGAGTGCGATTTAGCATAATGAAAGCCAGAAGAGCCGACTGAGAGGCATTTATTATAAAAAAATTAGTATTTGAAGGTTTTAGGGGTACTTCGAAAAAGAAATATCAATAATATCCTCTTTATTATCTAAAATGCCTTGAAGAAGAACGAATTCTTTATTTTTGGTTAGCTTCTCATCAATTTTATCTGAAAAATGAGTAATCGCATACACTGCTATTTGTGTGCCTATTCTCGATGGACCACAAAGAAGTAAAATCTTTTTCTTCTTGCTATGACTCCATGGATTAGCTATGAGCTGTATTACTCCAATCAAAGGATCAGTAATCGATTTTTTTACCTTTTTATTAGTTATTGTATTGATTTTACTAATTTCGAAAGTAATTGGAAGAAAATCATTGTCTTGTAATTCAGAAGTAATAACATTTACTTTGGGTCCACCAATAACTATCATATTTGTATTTTGAAGGTTTTCTCTATTGATTTCAGTATCTAATTTAACAAAAGAAAAATTTTTTCTATATTGCAGTCCGAGCTGTCCCAATAAAAAACCGATATACCCTACATAATGTCCATCTTGTGCGGTAGCGTTATATTTTCCATGAATAATTGCACTCCCTACTACTAAAAATCCTTCAATAATACTCTTTTTAGGTGCAATAAATCGTAAAAATTTTGGAATACGTGTATTAATACCAGAAACAGCTTTGTGAAAATAACTATTGGAACTATTTGATCCAGGAAACATATCAATAATAATTTTATCAGATACTAAAGAATACCTATGAATTTTTACAGTAGTACTCGGTAATTTCTCAATTTCTTCTTGATAAGTAATGATTTCAAGATTGAGCAATTTTTTAATGTGATAATAAACTGCTTGTTCAGATAGCCGCATTTCCTTTGATAATTCTTTAACAGTTTTAGGGGACGAGGATAAACTGTTTAAAATCTCATATCCATTAACATTAAAAAGTTTTATAAGGTTTTTTGGAGTTAACTGAATAGTATTTACTAATTCCTCAAAATTTTCAGAGTTCTGATCATTTTTCAATAAGAATAACCTCTATTTGGTGCTAGGAAACCTCAACTTATGATAATTAATTCAAAATTTAAGGGTATTAAAAAGAAATTTTTATAACCCTATCAACTCTATCTCAATTCTAGATATTATTTTGTAAGATTTCTTAAGAGAGTAATTATCGAAGTAGTTTATCCACTGATATACATCCTAACAATGGATTTCATTTAATTTCACAAATTAATAAACAAATTAAATCAATTTTATTAAAATATTACAATCACATTCATCTACAGGGAAATTATAGAGGTACATCAAATTTGTGTGGAATAATTGGAATAGCGGGTAATCAACAGTCAAATGCGTTTCGTAAATTATTCAATGGCCTAAAAAGGTTAGAATATCGTGGATATGACTCTTATGGATTTGCGTTACTAAACGCAGGAACTTTAGATATACAAACATCAATCGGGCAAATAGGAGAAGCAGAAATAGATCTTAGATCAGAAGCGAGAGTGGGATTAGCGCATACAAGGTGGGCAACGCATGGGGGAGTAACAGATATCAATGCACATCCACAAACGTCATGCCAACAACGTATCGCAGTAGTCCACAACGGAATACTAACAAATTATTTACAGTTAAGAGATAGATTACTCGATTTAGGACACGAATTCAGATCAGAAACTGATACTGAAACCATTCCACACCTGATAGAGGAATACATGAATTCAAATGGATTCACATTCTTGGAAGCAACAATAGCAGCAGTGAAGGATTTAGGATCTGGAGGAAGTTATGCATTCGCAGCAGTATTCCAAGACGAACCAAATACAATCATATTCGCGAAAAACCGAAGTCCATTACTTGTGGGAGTTGGAGAAAACGAAAATTATATAGGATCAGCAGAAGTAGCATTTCTGGAACATACCAAAAAATATATAGTTTTAGAAGATATGACCATAGGAAAAATAACAGCAGACTCAATAGAGCTGTATAATCTGGAAGGGGAACTTTTAAGTTTAGATGGAAAAATATCAGTATCACAATTCAACATTGAGGAGTCAGCAAAAGGAGGATTCAAACATTATATGCTTAAAGAAATCCATGAACAAGGACATGCACTAAAAAATACACTCCAAAACATGGATCAGGATATCATAGCAAAAATAACAAAGGAAATTATTGAAGCACCAGAAATATTCTTTGTAGCAGCAGGGACATCATCACATAGCTGCCTTGTAGCAGAATTCTTATTTGAAAATATTGCTGGAATCAGAACAAGAACTCTACTACCAAACATACTTGAAAGCAAAGCAATAACACCGAGCAGTCTAATATTTGCAGTATCACAATCAGGAGAAACAGCAGATACAATTTCAGCATTAGAATATGCACTCAAAAACGGAGCAGTGGTAGCATCATTGGTAAACATGGTAGGAACACAAATACCAAGAATGTCAACAGTATGCTTATACACACATGCAGGACCAGAAATAGGAGTAGCTGCAACAAAAACATTCACAACACAAGTAATAGCACTAACAAGACTAGCAATAGAAACAGGATACAAAACAAAGAAAATAACAAAAAAGAAATATGAAGATTTATTAGCAGAACTATACGAGTTACCAGAAATAGTATCTACAGTAGTGAAAAGAACAGAATATTTAACAAAACAAGTAGGAAACCTAATCAGATACAAACCAAGTGCATATTTTCTAGGAACAAGCACAACACTACCAGTAGCACAAGAAGGAGCACTAAAATTAAAAGAAATAGCATACGTACACGCAGAAGGATATAACGCAGCAGAAAGCAAACATGGACCAATAGCACTAATAGAAAAAGATTTCCCAGTAATATTCATAGCATCAACAGATAAAACAAGACACCATCTACTAGGAAACATAAAAGAAATGGCCGCAAGAGGAGCAAAAACAATAACAATATTAGAAGAAGATGAACACATAGAAAGAGAAACAGACATAGCAATAAAGATACCAAAACTAAGAAATGAGGAATTAATGTTTATCCCAGCAACCGTAGTGACACAACTAATAGCATACTATGCAGCAGCAGGAAAGAGAATAAAAGGGAAGGAGATTAATCCCGATAAACCAAAAAACCTTAGTAAAGTTGTAACAGTGTCATAAACAATAGTCTATCAAGGATTAGGATAAATTTTATTGAATTAAAATCAATTCTAATTGTTATTTCTTATTTTATGAAAAATAGAAGAAATTTCAGGAAATTTGAAGACATTTATGTACTGAAATAGGCTCCTCCGTGTATGTGAGTTCAAATTTCAAATCTTGATTGAGAATTAATTTATTATAACAATCCAGATAATATTCCGCTTGTTCTTTTGTAGATGCATTTATTCTCCAGGAATGGCCTTTTTTTGTCCCATCTGCATAATAACATCCAAAATAATGCATAAATTCTATTAGTTGTATGGTTATTGGTGTTATGATTGGTTTATGGATTCCCATAAAGATGATCATTGTGTTTTCTGTTAGTTTTCCCATGTGTGCTTCTGGAAACAGTCCTGGTAGATAAATTTCTTGGTCATCTTGTATTTTTTCTGTTGACAGTTTCTCAATCTTTTTTCCTATTGTTGTTTTTCCTTCTGTTTTTGTGGGTATTTTTTGCATTCTGATGGTGTAATAATACTCGTCTTCTCTGTTTCGATTTATCCGGTCTATTGTTTCGATTATTACTTGTTCAGTGAACAAATCTTCTCCTATTTGTAATTCTATTTCATAAATATCATTTTCTTTTATTGATTTTTCTTGTGCTATTTCTAATGGTAGTCGTACTCTTTAGTTTTCTGTTATTTTTCCTGGTATTGCTTCTGTTTGTTCTATTGTTAGGGTTAATACTGTTCCTATCAATTTGTTTTCCTGACATATCTTTTGTGTTATATAGAATCCCCAACTAGTTTTTACTTTCCTCATTTTTAGTGTTAATACTATTTCTTTGTTTACTGCTGTTATTATCGTTACAGTATAATATTCTCCCAAGATGAGGTTTCTTCTTTTTCTTTTGGCAGCGTTACCCATCCACTTCCCCTTGCGCTTCCTTTGTATACTTTTCTTGTTCATGAAATCCTTTTCGAATTAGTAGTAGGTATATCATTCATAGTATTAATATGAATGTATTTATGGTATATCTTTTTTAGACTCTTCTTTTAAAGAATGCTTTCATTTTCACTTTAGAATGCCTGGTTAATTGAAAATGATCTTTTCTTAGTAATTTTCTATGTTGTGTTCGAATTTTTTTTTCTCAGGATGATTTGGTTCGAACTTCTGTCCTTATTGTTATTTTCAATCTATTAATCCTTGTACATGTAAAACATTAATTATTCCATGTATGGCTATTTTTTTTGTAAGATTTAGTAATCTGGTTTTTGTAACTAAAGTGATTTTTGTTTTCATGAATAGTAATACTTTCATTGATCTATTGGGTATTAAATGTCTTAAATCAGACGCTAATATTACTAAAATAGATCTTATTGCTAATAATTTGTTGTTTCGTACTGCTAAAACCATTTTACAAGATAATTATGTTATTTTTCCTTTAATTGGAGATAATCCATCTACGAAAATTCCAGAATCATTGCAACATCTAGAAATTAATTCTTATTCGTTTCCAGTAAAACAGAGTAAATTATCAATTGAAGATCAATTAATAGATAATATCCCAGAAGATTTTCATTCTTCAATACCTAAAAGTTACGATATTATCGGTAAAATTCTTTTAGTCAAGTTAGAGCCTGAATTACTCCCTTTTAAACATAATATTGCCGATGTTTATCTTAATACTTTAAACATTGATTCTGTTTTTCGCAAAACTGATAATGTTTCTTCTTCTTATCGTACTGCATCCTGGGAATGTATTGGGGGTTTTGATAATCCTGTTACAACTCATAAAATGAATAATCTGGATTTTATGGTTAATATTAAATCTGTCTATTTTAATTCTCGATTGAATAACGAGTATCTAATTGTTTCTGATCAAATCCAAGATAAAGAAGTTGTTTGGGATCTTTTTTGTGGTATTGGCCCTTTTTCTCTTACCTTAGCTCATAAAAAAGATGTTATTATTTATGCTAATGATATCAATAGCTTAGCTATGACTTTTTTGAAACAAAATATCGAAATAAATAAGAAGAAATTGGTGGGAACTATTTTTCCTTATAATCTTGATGCTCAACAGGCTATTGTCGAATTGCCTGTTTCTGATTGTATTTTTATGAATCTTCCTGAAACTGCTAAAGATTTCCTTCCCGGTATTTTTCAAAGAATCTTTGGTAATTTTAAAAAGAAAGTTACCATTTATTTATATCATTTCACCCACAAGGAACCATCTGATCGTGAAGATTTAAGAAAAAATATTGAGCTACAACAATTACTTGAAAGTATTCGTTATCAGGCAACAAACAATGATGTAAAAATAAATTCAATGAACACACGCATTATACGTGATGTTTCTCCCAATAAAACTCATTTTGTTACAGAATTGAATGTATCAGCTAGAAATAGTTAGAAAAGGTTGGTGCGGGGGAAGAGATTCGAACTCTCGTACGCCTACGCGACAGGATCTTAAGTCCTGCTCCTTTGGTCACGGAGTTTAGCCCACTTGAATCGCATAAGGCAGAACAAAACCGTATTGGTCGAAAGATTATGAAAATTTTTCCTTTGACCTGGCTCGGATACCCCCGCAGGGTTATTCCTACATAGATGCATTTTTTTTAACCAATGATTGATAATAAAAATTTTTATTTCTTGTATGCAGTTGAGATTTTCCTATAATTATCGTCTGTGGATATTTTCTTAGTATCGAAACTCGAATCGTATACTGTTTTTTTGCCTTGAATCAACATAAATAGCCTTATCTTCTCGTACTAGTAACGAAAATATTTTTCTTATCTCTTCTTCAGGTAAAGTATTCCAGTATTCATCTTCCATCAATTCAAAGATACTTAAAAATTGTCTTCCTTCTTCTTGTGCCCACAGGTACAAATCTTCACTTGTTTCATCACGTGTTTGCCATGTTACAAACAGTCGTGTTTTTTTCTTATCAAGCCAGTCTGCACGTCTCTCCCCTACTAGTTGATCTCCAATTTCTACAAATTGTTCGCGTTTTAATTGTTTTTTAACTAATGGATTTTTAAATGGGAATTCATTTATAATATCTCTTACAATTACAACAAAAATATGTTTTGTGTCGGTATAAGCAATTAATAATTGTGCCCATTCCTTCGTCCACTGTTCCTTTCTTTTTTCAAATTTATTTCCTGGAGTGATCCAGTAAATAGGTTTTTCAATCCAAAGTGGAAGTATTTCTCGAATATCATCAGAAATTCTCTTAGTTTTTACCGTATAGGTAGACTTAATTTTATACTCTTTTTCTTTCTCTAATTTCTCTTTCTGAATGAGTTGTTCCAATCTAGCTAATTCTTGTTCTACTTCTTTATCCGATATTTCTTCTTCAATAAATGATTGTAAATCTTCTTCTATTTCCTTTAAATTTTTACTGACACCATTTAACTTTGCGTCTTCTTGTTTTTCTTTCTCTTCATCATTTTCTAGTTTTTTCTTTTTTTCTTTAAACAATTCTACACCACAAAATATTTAGAAAACGAAAACAGGGAAAAAATTTAAATAAAAGTGAGAAAAATTATACATTTCCGAAATCTTCGGCCCATTCATTATAATTTGCTAATTCTTCGGGAGCAACTGTGGGTTTTATTCGTACTAACGCATTTTCAAAATCGACCATTTGTGGATTTCTTGGATTTAAATCCTTATTTTGCAGTAAACCTGAGACGTCCATTTCTCTAATGGGAAATAGTAATGCTTCTCGGCAAATTAATGCAATATCTGCTGCAGAAAATCCTACAGAAAGTTTTCCAAGCATATCAAAATCAATAGCATCTAATTCTACACCTCGGGTATGAATTTTAAACATAATTGATCTAGCTTCTTCATCTGGAAGTGTGATCATAATTCTTTTCTCAAATCTTCTACGCATTGCCGGATCCAATTCCCAAGGAAGATTAGTAGCTCCTATAGTTACAATTAATTCATCCCCAGTACCGATTCCTTCGATAGCTTGCATTAACTGTGTCTTTACTCTACGCATAGCCTCATTCTCGCCACCACCACGCGATGAGACCAAACTATCGACTTCATCAAAAAAGATAATAGATGGAGCTTCTTTTCTTGCTGAATCATAGAGTTGTTTAACTAATTTTTCTGCTTCTCCTAACCATTTTGACACAATATTAGCAGCAGATATCGAAAAAAAGGTTGCATCAACTTCTGAAGCTACTGCTTTAGCTAAATAAGTTTTTCCACAACCTGGAGGACCAAACATGAGAATTCCTTTCCAAGGTTTTCTTGCACCAGTAAACAAGTCTGGACGAGCCATAGGTAAAATAATTGCTTCTCGCAAAGCTAATTTCGCTTCTACCAGATTTGCTACATCATCCCATTTTACGTTCGGTTTTTCTCGGATAATGGTTCCTTCAATGGCAGATGAAAGTTCGGAATCAGAGTCATCTTTACCATTTTTACCTGTCTTTGTTGAAGATTTACCTTCAGGATGTGCTTTTAATTCTTCTGCACGGTTTAAATATCCAAGAATTCTATCGTAATACGTTTGTTTCATTTTTTCGTCGTGGGTGAATCTAAAAACATGCTGTAAATTTTCAGCTGCACGAACATAATAATTAATGGCTTCCTTCCCGCGACCAGCCTTATCTAGTTCAACAGCTGTTTTTGCATCTTCCCTTGCCTGATTCAATAGATCTATCCGACCAGATGACACTTCGTAACCTCATAATAAATATATGAATAAATTGTAAAAATAAGATGAAAAAAGACTAGCTGAATTGGAACTATTTTTTATCTCCTTTAAGTTTTTCCAATCGAGAATTGATTTCTTTTTCACGAGAATCGGCAGGAACCGGTAATCCTGATTTAACAGCTCCAGCTGTTTGAATTTCTTCAATGATTTGACTTGCTTCACTATCTACGCCCACATCATCATCAGTAGCTCCGACAGCTTCGAGACCTTCATCCAAGGTCTCTGTAGTTAAGTTCAAAGTCTCAATTTCGTTTTCCATCGCAAAAAGAATGTTTTCCATTTGAGGGATAGCGATCTGCCTGTTAATTTTGCCTAGAGTTCTCACTAATCCACGTAAATCTCCACTAATAGTTTGTACAGCTGATGCTTGTTCGAGTTTGTATCCGATCCCTTTTACTTGAGAACGTAATTTTTGAAGATTATGAGCCATTTTTCTATTTCTTGCAATATCTTTAGCAAAGAGCTTTGCACCATTCATATCATCATTTTCGATAGCTTGCTTGACCTCCCGCATCATTTTTTGTTCATCTTTCTTCATCTTACGTCGTTGTCTTTCGAGGCGTTTCTCTACCATCCTCATGTTGATTATCCATTTCTGTAAAGGCATTCTACCCATATTATTTGACTTCCAATTAAATTAGTGCTCATTTTAAAAATTCAGGAAAAATTTTGTTTTTAATTTTGTTTTTGTTTGATATTTACATTTTTATTATTTTAATTCTGATTCCATTTCTTGTTTAATACGAGCAATTTCATCTTTAATTTCTTTTTCGCGTGGATCAGAAGCTGGTTCAGGCAAATCCGCAACCTCTACTGGTCTTGCTATTTTAGATTTAACTCGTTCTGATGAAGGTATACCAGCCTCTTCTTCAATTTCCGCCATTAATGCAGAAAGCTCGCCATCAAGTTCTCCAACATCAACATCAAGGTCTAATTCTGAATCGATTAAAGAGGAATCTGTTAATCTTTCAGAAACATAATCGGATTCTTCCATGCTTGTTTCAAGATTCATCATAACTTCATCAGTTTTTTCTGGATTAGCTTGTCTATTGAGATCAGACATTACGTTAGAAGCTTGATGTAATTCTTTAACCATTTCTACATTGTCAGCTGCATTACTGATTCCAGTAATTATGTTTTGGACAAGAGCAGCCTTTTTATATATATCTGTTAGATCTTTCTGGAATCTTTTTCTTCGTAAAAGTGATTGCTGGGCAGCAGATTTGTTCCCCTCTTTTAAAAATTGTTTAGCATTGCCCCTTTCATCCTGACTCATTCGTTTGAGTGCTCTAGCTCTTATTTGCAGTTTATTCGTTCGTTTCCTAAGTAGAGCTACTGTTTCAGAGCTTTTTTTTGGTTTCCTCCCGGTTATAAATCTTCTAAATCCAGACATACAAAAACAACTCATTTTGTAATAAATTATATATTTAATTGATAATATTTTTGTTATAAAGATAATTTCTTTATTATAATGAAATTAATTGTTAAATACTAATGGTATTATAATTATATGTGTTCAAATCAATTATATTAATATTTGTTTCTTGGCTCAAAGAATTTTCATCAGTAAACTTACTTCATTAATCCAGAAAAAAATAAGTATAAAAAGTAAAATAAAATGTTAAACTCCTGGGAAATAATACTGGATTCCTTCAACTGAATCTATTTTTTCCAAAAGTTCTTTTTCTTCAAGTGATTCTAAAGCACGGTTTATTCGATTCAGTTTCCAACCAGTTTCTATTAAAATACGTTCTCGCGAAAGTTGACCCTTATTCTTAATTGCAATTTTCATGATTGTCTCTAAATCAGGAGAATCAGATTCAGCAAAAACCAAAATTTTAATACCACCTATTTTCTCGACACGAATAAGTAAGTCATGTTTTAACAATATTGTTATGGCTTTTCCCATTTCTTCAAGAGAAATTACATACCCAGAATATCGTTCTTGAATCTTTTTTACTAAATCAGCATAAGAAAGAGTTCCCCCAGTTTTCGGAATTGATTCCTGACCTATTTCCAAGATTTGTAAAGCAAGTTGTTCAAAAAATCCCCCTCCTGATAATTTATCGACCAAGCCGGGTTTAGATTTAGGTTTAAATGCTCCTATCGCAGTTGGTAAGCCAAGTTCTTCCCGAATATTCATTAATTTTGCTGAAATAACAGGATTTTTCAGTTTATCACCATACTTCTTTTCAATTTGTTTTAATTGATTATGAAGATCCTTAAGATTATCAATCATATCTTCCAGTTCTTTCATAGCATAATCTGCCCCCTGTTCTCTTAATGCTGCTTCTTTAGCCAATTTATCTTCAATACGCCGTAATCCCATGCAAAATCAACTATACTGAACAAGAACCATATAAAAAATAAAAAATAAATATTAATCTCTTTATTTAGTAATCTTTGATATTCTTGATTTATTTTTTTGAAAGAAACATAAATTTTTTACTATTAAAAATGTCCTTTTATTATAAGTGGATTTAATACCTTATTTTTATTTTAATTTCATAAAGGATCAAAATACACAAGCTATTTTCGGACATAATATACATGAACAAGCTTAAAAACACCGGATTGACAATCACAAGTTATGGAGCGGCTCAAAACATTGGGAAATCAGCATTCCTTTTGTCAGATAATCAGGGAAGAAATGTCTTATTAGATTGTGGAATACAAATTTATTCACGAAGATCAGGAAAAAAAAGCGATGGTCCGAAAGAAATACTGGAAATAGCCGATCAAATTGAAGCAGTGCTATTATCACATGCGCACATAGATCACTCAGGTTTTATACCAGCATTATTTCATCACGGTTTTGATGGATATGTCTATACAACGAAACCAACAATTGACATCATCAAAATATTATGGATGGATCATATCAAAATTGAGGGACGCTATCATTATAACGAGGAGGACATGAAAAAAGCATTATCTAGAGTAAAAGGATTTAATTATGAAACAGAAATTAAAATTTGTGAAGGAGTATTTGCAAAATTTTATGACGCAGGACATATATTGGGTTCTTGTCTAATTAGGGTAAATTTTGATGGGGTTTCAGTTTTATATACTGGTGATATTAATGATCAAGAAACTCCTTTCCACAATAAATATGCTCTTCCAGACGAAGAAATTGATGTTCTACTTACAGAAACTACAAATGCTGAGAGAATTGTACCAAATAGAGAAAATGTAATAAATTCCTTACTTGATACAATTTATTCCACCTATAAACGCGGAGGAAAAATGATAATCCCTAGTTTTGCTCTTGGGAGATCTCAAGAAATGCAATTCTATTTGATTGATCATTTAAATGAATTTCTTTCATCTTTTCCGCTTGTAGTTGATGGAATGATTCTGAAAATGAATAGAATATATGAGAAATACTTCAATAGCAATTGGGTATCAGAAAAAGCGATCACTAAATTTCACGATAGGAATTATGGTGACTCTCCTTTTGATCATAGAAATTTACAAATGATTTCAAGAGAAACTATAAATGGTAACATGGAAACTTTTAGAAAAAAAATTATGATTTCTAACAAGAGAAAAATCATTCTTTCAACAAGCGGAATGGTTGAAGGGGGCCCTTTATATTCTTATCTTAAATATCAAAAAAATCCTGCTGATACAATGGCAATTGTTGGATATCAGGCACTCGAAACGGTTGGAAGAGATATTCAAAATGGGTTGAGAAAATTTAATTTTACAACACCTTGGGGGGAATCAATAAATTTAAATCTTCAATTAGAAGTGGAAACATTCCATTTCAGTGGACATAGCTCGAGGAACGGTATTATTGATTTAATTCAAGCCACAAAACCTTCTAGAATTTTTATGATACATGGATCCCTTAGTGCACAGAAAGAGTTCAAGAAATTTTTTGAAAAGAAAAATGGAAATATTATAGAACAGATGGAACTTCTTGAACCAGTCAAAATAGCATAAAATATTATCTAGAAAGAGTAATAATCTATTTTAAAATAGGAATAATGAGAAATAAATTCTCAAAAATGATTTTGTAAATAAAACCTTTTTCAAATTTATGTAACTCCACTTAAAAGTATTGGACTTAAGTAAAAATAATTGAAAAGAAAAAAAACTCAAAATTATTTAGAAGATGAACTGGAAAATGGTAAAAAATATTGCTGTGATTGGTATTGGTCGAATGGGACGATATCATTGTAGAATTCTATCGAGATTGGGTCGATTAACTGCTGTATGCGATGTTATTCCTCCTGAAAGTGCAGGTAAGGAGTATAATATACCTATTTATACAGATTATCATGAAATGATGAAAAAACATCCAGAAATAAAAGGAATAATTATTGCTACACCAACAGAGCATCATACCTCAGTCGCAGAAGATTTACTATCTTATGATCAATTGAAAGCAATCTTAATTGAAAAACCAATTGCTCACAGTATTGAAGCCGCAGAAAAATTAAAGGAAAAAGTAAAAAAGACCGAAATAAAAGTATCTGTGGGACATATAGAAGTTTATAACCCTGTTGTACAAAGAATGTTTCATTTATTAAAAACGAATGATATCGTTGGAGAAATTAGATCAGTTCTTTTTCAAAGACGGGGAGCAGTTTCTGATGGTCGTTTAGATTCAATAGGAGATGTTTTTCAAGATATAGGGATTCATGATTTCGATATTGCTTCAAGGTTTCTAAAATCAGGAAATTTTTCAGTCATTGCTAGTGCATTAACCCATCAGGATATAATCAATTCCGCGACAGTAGTTTTTACTGGGAATAATATCAACTGCACATTTTTGTTGTCAAGAGAATTTGCAGGAAAAACCAGAAAAATTGAAATTGAAGGAACCAAAGCTACAATGGTGGTAGATTTGCTAGATCAATTCATTGAAATTCGACAATTAGGGATTGCAAAAGGTGATACCAAATCAATTTCGATCCCTTTTGGATCAGGAGAGAGAATAAAAGTTTATGGAGAACCTTTATTTGAAGAAATTACAAATTTCTTAGATACAATCAATCAAAAAGAACCTTTAGTCGATATAGATGCTGGAATAAGAGCTTTTTCGCTTGTAGAAGTAGTGAGAAAAGCGAGTTATGAAAAGAAAATTGTTCAATTCAATTTAAATTATTCATAAACCGTATGAATTTTTTGTTACAGAGGTATGCTCCTACTTTTATTCAACATACGTAAAAGAGGATTTATGAGAATCGAATTACTTTTAGAGGCATTAGAAGCTCCAAAATCGACGCACTTTCAAGAAATTGATCTTTGCTATTGTTCACGTGGTATTTTCAGACAAAAAACTCAATATACTGTTTCTTTATTATATAAATGTTCTATGAATTGTTTTTGTGCTCAAATATTAGATAATCGGGTTCAGAAAGGATAAAAAAGAAAAATTTAAATTAAATCACATTCCAGAATTAAGAATCCCCCTTTTTTGGGCAAATTCTTCAGAACATCTTATACGTGAATCATCAGGAGAGATAAAACCAAGTGAATCAATTGATTCATCAAATTCGTGCTGAAAAATTTTAAGGGATTTATTTTCAAGAAGTTTTTGGACATCAGAGGCAGAGATATCATCATCTAATGAAAAATTTTCCAAAATTTCTTCTTTCATATATCGTCTTATTGCTAACACACCAGCTAATTTACATATTGCTTGGATATCAGCACCAGAGGCATTTTTTGTCTTTTCTGCAATAAGAGATAAATCCACAGCAGAATCGAGAGGCATTTTTTTAGTTAAAATTTTTAATATGCTAAATCTATTGTCTCCATTTGGTAATGGGATGTAAATTAGCCGATCTATTCTGCCAGGACGTATTAAAGCAGGATCTATTACATCAGGACGATTTGTCGCAGCGATTAGAAAAACATTTGATAAATCATCAAGATTATCTGTTTCAGTTAGGATTGTTGAAACTACTCGTTCTAGAACACCTTGACTGTCAGAAGAAGAACTACCACTAATTTGCCTTGATGGGGTTAACACATCAATTTCGTCGAAAAATACTATGCAGGGTGAAACCTGTTTAGCTTTGCGAAATGTTTCACGGATAGCATGTTCTGTTTCCCCAACCCATTTACTAAGAAACTCAGAGCCTTTTATAAAAATGAGATTGAATTTTGATTCATGAGCGAGAGCTCTTACCACAAGAGTTTTTCCAACACCTGGAGGACCGAAAATAAGTAAACCCCTTGGTTTTACTTGTACATGGCTATAAAGATCAGGAATTTTGATAGGCCAGACTACTGTCTCTAATAAAATCTGTTTTATACGATCTATACCACCAATATTGCTCCAACTTACATCTGGAATCTCTACATAAACTTCACGCAATGCACTAGGTTTCATAGAGTATAGAGCGCCAAGAAAATCATTCATAGTAATTTTTAAACTATCGATGATATTAGCAGGAATGGTCTTGGATTCCCAATCAATATTTGGAAGAACTCTCCTAATAGAACGAAAAGCTGCTTCTCGAGCTAATGATGCGATATCTGCACCAACAAATCCATAAGTCAATTCAGCAACTTTATTGATATCGACACTATCATCTAAGGGCATATTACGGGAATGAACCGTCAATATTTCTCTTCGAGCATTTTTATTTGGAACTCCAATTTCAATTTCTCTATCAATCCTTCCTGGTCTTCTCAAAGCAGGATCAATGGCATTAGGTAAATTTGTTGCTCCAATTACTATCACTTCTCCCCGAGATTCAATTCCATCCATTAAGGTTAAAAGCTGGGTTACGAAGTGAGAAGTCGCCTCTGAACTTTCTTCTCTTTTTGGAGCTAAAGAATCAATCTCATCAATAAATAAGATGCTAGGAGACTTCTTCTTACATTCCTCAAAAACTTCCCTTAGTTTTTTTTCTGATTCCCCGGCAAATTTTGAGATCAATTCTGGTCCTGAAAGAAATTTGAAAAATGCTTTTGATTCTGTTGCTACAGCTCTAGCAAGAATTGTTTTCCCTGTACCAGGAGGTCCATATAATAATAGTCCTTTTGGAGGAGTAATACCTAATTTGGTAAATAACTGTGGAAATCGTAAAGGTAATTCTACCATTTCCCTTATTATGGCAATATTTTCCTTCATACCACCAATGTCTTCATAGGTTACATGTTGAAATGGAAATTCACCTTTTTTACCTCTGGATTTGTCTTCTTTTTTCTTTGAGGTTAATATTTGAACAACGGTTTCATCAGTAACCATAAGAGTAGTTTCATCAGGAGATAATTTTGTTACTTTATACTCAACTTTTCTATTGCCTACTGAAATTCTAATTTTATCGTCAAAGGAAACTGGTTTACCCTTAAGCTCTCTTTTGAAAAACATTTCAGCCCCTCGTAAATGATGTTGACCCGAAGGTGAGAGCTCTATCATTTCTGCTTTAGAAGCAATGGTCTTTTTAATTATAACATAATCATCAATTGACGAAGAACTATTTTGTCTTACATTACCGTCCATTCTTATAATATCGAATGGTTCATCCTCTGTTGTTGCTTTGTATGCAACCACAGTAGTAGATTCGTTCCCTACTATAGCTACTAAGTCACCCTCCTTAGTTTGTAGATCAGTTAGGTATCGATTTGGAATACGAACAATATTTTTGCCTACATCAGGTAAATGAGCTGCTTTAACACGAAGTTTTAATTCCGTATTTTCAAGGGTATCTACTTCGACCAAAAACATTCCTCATAAAATCAAGTCGAGATTAAGTATAAAAATTTAGATTAATTTTGAGAATACTTATTTACATAAATTGGATATTGGTATTATGACTTTTGTATAATACATCGATATTAACAACAATAGATGTCAAGATTATTATTTATTAGGAATCTTTTTTGAGTTATGTGAATTAATCTTTCGTTGAAATACTATTTCTAAGACTCCATTCTTGAATTTAGCTTTTCCATTTTCAGGGAAAATAGCTGAAGGGAATTTAACCTCTTTTTTATATACTCTCCTTGATTCTCCTTTAGCTTTCAGAATCATTTTTGATTCTGTAGTTCTTAAATCAATATCCTCCTTTTCTACTCCTGGAAGTTCAGATATTACTCTAATTTGATCTGGTTCTTCAATAATATCGGTTAGCGGTTCTCGAATACCTATTTCTTCCTTATTAGTTGATTGTCTATTGGATTGAAGATTACCAAATTTTTCAATTCTTGGTTTACCATCCATCCCCCGGTTAAATGAAAAACCCCAAACAAAAGGTTTGTCTCCCCCTCCCTCAAAAGCTTTTTCGAATTCAGAAGAGAAATCCGAATCAAGAAAATTCTCTAACATTTTTTGAATATATTTGAAGAAATCATTAAAATCACCATCATAGGGAAAATCTTTTTCTCCGCGACGACTCCCTTTAGGAAAATCATTACCAAATGGATCACTCATAAAAAAAATCCTATCCTGAAAATAAACACAATATTACGATAGGAAAAATAATTTATTTCTTTTTCGATATTAACTCACAGAAAGATAAGTATATTCTAATATTTTAACAAGAAAAAAATTAAAAAATAGTATTAAAATAACTTTTACAATGAAAAAAAGAGGACTTGGTGGGATTCGAACCCACGATCTCCTCGTATCTTCTAAAAGAAGTTAAATATTATCCGAAGCGAGGCACTCCGACTGGGATCCTTAGTTTGGGATCAATCCAGGCTAAGTTACAAGTCCATTTGGAAATTACCATATATATATGCTGAAATAACCAATTATATCATTAATTTTTTATTTTAATATCTTTTTTGGTATTCATGTGTATATCTTTTTTGGTCTTTAGATAACAGAAAATGCAATACGATACAGTCTATCATAAGCAAGCATTATAACGAATATCCGTTATAACAGTTAAGAATTAAGAATTTCTTTTTTCTTTCAAGATTTGGAATTCAACTTTTGATTCGATCTATTCCTCTGCCATTTGAATAAAAACTAAAATAACTCTCAATAGGACCCGAAAAGAATGTCAATGCCATCATAATCTGAAAGAAAAGTGCTGTGAAACCGGAATTAATTTCGAATTCGACAGAATAAATTAAAATGTCATTCCAATTAAAAATGTCATTCCAATTTTTCTACCATGTTTTCATCATTTTAATTAATTGTATTCTTCGATTCCATATTCAGCCATTATTGAGTACCATGAATCATAACTTCGAGATAAATGATATTGACCTATGTACGAATCATCATACATTACATCTTCACGCATATCAAACAGGTAAATTTGGGTTTGTCCGATATTTAAAGCAGGACCTGATCCTTGCCTCCAGTATTCAAATAGACCGTTTTGGAATTTTTCGGGACTTATCATTACATCATGAAACATAGCAAATTTGGAGGTCACGTATCTAACAGTTATATAATCCATATCTGCCAATACAGCACTGTAGCCCAGAATATCACTTATAGAAATAATACCATTCCATTTAGCATTTAAACCGGGAGTAGATTGTGCAGAAACTGCTATATATCTAAGAATTACGATAAGGATGTTTTGTCGGATTTAAGAGGAAAAATGACTAAAATGAATTTTGAAGAACTCTGTTAAAAAATAAAATTTAAAGGCAATCAGTAACTCTATGGTCTAGATTTTCGTCAAATGGGGACTGGTATCATTATGTTGGATAGTCTGTTCTGAAAGTCTTTTGATAAATTGCAATTGTTATTGTTATTCTGAGATATTATTTGGTTCGTTCATCAATTGGTAATCCTCTCCATTAGTGATATTCTGAACCAATGCCTTCTGATACGTATCATAATCAGAAAACTTCCCTTGTTGCATTTTTAATGCAGTAGTATAATCTGGAGCGCCTAATTGAATTATAAGACGTCTTTGATGATATTTTTTTAATTTGTACGCTGCTGCCCATCCTATGATAATTCCTAATATACTAAACAAAACTGACAAACCAATAGGAGCATTAATAATATAAGGAAATTCCTGATAGAGTAGGGGAAAACTCCAGAAATTATTTGGATCAGTACCACTCAGATATTCAACAACATTTGTTACCCAATCCCCGTCTTTATCATTGTATGCATCATTAAGAGTAGCATTTAATCCGTTATGGTATTCCCAAAGATTGGGCATTCCGTCCTGATCTTTATCATCGAAAGCATCATTAAATGTTAAATTTAATCCCATAAAATACTCATATTCGTCTGGTATGCCATCGTTATCTGTATCCTTATTATTTGGAGATGATCCAAGTCTAAATTCCTGAATATTAGTCAACCCATCCTTGTCTTTATCTTCTAAGGCATCATTACTATTAGGAATTAAGCCATTTTGAAATTCCCATAAATTTGGCAAACCATCGCCATCCAAATCTTCTTGAGCATCGTTCTTCGTAAGATCAAGACCATAAATCTGCTCCCAATCATCTGCCATATGGTCAAAATCATAATCATCTAAAAAAAACTTTGTCAGGAAAACATCTGGACCTCCAGATAAATTATTATATCCATTCAAGGTTGAAAAATCATCTGAGTATGTTCCACCACCAAGAATAATATTGTTGGAGGAATCAAGGACTAGAGAAGAAATAGAATCCACATTTGAGCCACCTAAATAGGTACTGAAAAATAATTGCCCCGTAGAAGAAAATATAGTGAGAAAACCATCACCATTTCCGCCTCCATAAGTACCGTTATAAGCGTTAAGAGTCGGAAAATCAACAGATCTTGTTTGACCAGCAAGGACAATATTGTCAGAGTAAACAAGAACTAAAGAAGAAATAAAATCCCCACTTGAGCCACCTAAATAGGTACTGAACAATAATTGCCCAGTAGAAGAAAATTTAGTAAGAAAAACATCAAAAACCCCACGATAAGTACTATCAAAGGTATTAAGGGTCGGAAAATCAGGGGAGTTAGTTATACCAGCAAGAACAATATTACCAGAAGAATCAATTTCCAAGGAAGAAATAAAATCCCCCCTTGAGCCACCTAGATAGGTACTGAACAATAATTGCCCAGTAGAAGAAAATTTAACAAGAAAATCATCACCATCTCCTCCTCCATAAGTGCTTTCATACGCATTCAAGATTGGAAAATCAACTGAGTATGTTCTACCTACAAGAACAATATTGTCAGAGGAATCTATTCTCAGAGAAGGATTAAAATCCAAATTCGAGCCACCTAGATAGGTACTGAACAATAATTGTCCAGTAGAAGAAAATTTAGCAAGAAATTCATCAAGATCTCCTCTATGAATACTGTTATAGGCGTTAAGAGTTGGAAAATCAGGGGAGCTTGTTACACCAGCAAGAACAATATTGCCAGAGGAATCAATTCCCAAGGAAAAAATAGAATCCAAACTCGAGCCACCTAAATAAGTACTGAACAATAATTGTCCAGTAGAAGAAAATTTAACAAGAAAACCATCTTCACTACCACTATAAATACTATTATAGGCGTTAAGAGTTGGAAAATCAGAAGAGCTTGTTACACCAGCAAGAACAATATTTCCAGAGGAGTCAAATCTCAGAGAAGGATTTAAATCCAAACTTGATCCACCTAAATAGGTACTGAACAATAATTGCCCAGTAGAAGAAAATTTAGCAAGAAAAACATCAATATCTCCTCCATAAGTGTTTTTATAGGCGTTAAGAATTGGAAAATCAGGTGAGCTTGTTGCACCAGCAAGAACAATATTTCCAGAGGAATCTATTCTCAAGGAAGAAATAGAATCCAAACTTGATCCACCTAAATAGGTACTGAACAATAATTGTCCAGTAGAAGAAAATTTAGCAAGAAAAATATCTTCACTACCACCATAAGTGCTATTATAAGCATTAAAAGTCGGAAAATCACCTGAACTTGTTTGACCGGCTAGAACAATATTGTCAGAGGAATCAAGAGTCAAGGAAGAAATGGTATCCTCACCTGAGCCACCAAATAATGTACTAAATTGTGGAGAAAAATTTTGTAGTTTATATTCATTCTTGACTTTTTGGAAAAATACCGGAGAAGCGTCAATTTCTTCTTCAAGGGTTTTCTCAGTTGTATTAATTTCGATCTTATCTAAAATTAATGTCCCTATTAGCAATATTTGAAACATTAATAGGCATTGATATAGTTTTTTCGTTATATTTTTCCTCCTTATTTGGGAAAAAATCTTATTATTTGGTCAAACAAAATATTCATCAGATTTTTACAAAAAAGTTATTTTGAGGAATGGAAGGAATTTGATAATAATAATTTTAAGAAAATAATGTTGTATACTCATCCTATTTCTTGGAGAATTATTTCGTTAAAATTAAAGTAATGATTAGAATTACCAAAGAAATCTGCAAATAAATAATTATCGACATCAGCATTGAGAAGTATGTCTACTTCAGCAAAAAGATAGTACTGAACACCTCCAATAAGGGTCACGAAATCTCCATAACCAGACGAAAAAGTGTCTTGTAGAATACCCGTATTCGTAAAATCAACATCCAATACCCGCTTACTATTTGAACTAAGAGGACTATCATCAGGACTACTCAATATTGCAGCTACATAGGTAAAACCGGAACCCAAAGTTGGATGAAGTACCCCGTTGACTTCCCCTTTGTATGAAAATTCTACGTTAATATTATATGAACCAGAGGAATCAGCAACAAATGGAGCTAAAAATACTAAGTGACCGTGATTACAGTTTGTATTATATTCTTGATATAATTGTAATCCTCCATAATTTCTCATTATGTATGTTCCATCCGTTTGAGAACTGTCTGGTAAAATGCAATCATGTCCATCATAAACATCCACCTTGATATAGCGATAGCGCCAGATACCATTTAAGGGATCATTGTTTCCATAAAATGGAGTAGTGCTCCCATAAAAATGGGTCCTTCCATAATTATTAATAGAATAACTTACTTATTTGATAAGTATAAGTAATTACGGAGTTTAACACATTTAATAAGACTTGATAAAGCTTTTTTACTCCTTGTGCCTATTGATTTGTATGATATTGAAAATACACAGATACTTTCAGATAATTTTTTATTTTCCAGTAGAGAAGAAGGAGAGAAAATGCTTTTAGAAGATGTTTTATTTAACGGTCTTATTTTAGCAGTCAAATATAAGGATGATAACAAAGATAATGGATTTAATTTTTAATATACCTTAGCAGTAAAATTCCAATAGAAAAACAAAGATTATGGTTACCAATTTGATTTTCATTACGAAGAGAATTGCTTAGATATACGATTTAATCAAAAAAACTCAATTTCTAATTAATAATATAAGTAGATAAGAATAAAACACACATTACAAGAAATTATATTATTGGTGAAAATTATGAATGTTCAAACAAATTTTTGTGAATCTTGTCAATATTTTTTTGATATTAGTTCAACTAAATCTAATAATTGTCCAATTTGTCAAAAAGAATTACTAGAAAAAGATCTTCCAATAGGGGTTTCATTTGAAGAGAAGAAGCAAAAACTCCATTTAGCTCGCAATTCTTATGTCGAATTTGTTGATTTAAGAGAGAAAGAAGAAGAGAAAAACTGGAGAGAGAACTATTCTGATAAATATAAGAAAGGCGAAATTTCTCAACATAGTTTTAAAAAATATTATAATGAATATGCAAATGCAATCAATTATGCTGAATATTTCCCAATTGCAACACCAATACTTCTTGTTTTTGGAGTTATCTTCTTTTACATGTCTATCGAAGCTGGAGTGACTTCTGGATTAATATATCAAATCATCATAGCATTAACTTTATTTCCCGGTTTAGTATTTAGCTTCATATTTGTTTTTATATTTTTGAGATTTCAAATACTTAAGCGTCGTTTGAAGAGGACTGTTTAGAATACAAATAATTAATTTGGATTTCTCTCTTTTCATCTGACCAATCATATTTAAGTCGATTTTAGTTAAAATAAGCAAGTTTAGATTATTTAACTTTAAATAAGTTTGTATACCAAGCTAACAAAAATTAGACAATCTAAGGTTAATCTCACTGAAATTTGCCACCAAATAATTATTTAATTCCTTTAAGAAAAATTATATGTAAATGCTGTTAAAACCAATTATTTCATTCATATTTTATTTTAATATATTTTTCAATAATTTTCCGTTCCAATTTTTAAAAAAAAATACAATTATAAACCAAGTTTTATACGACATTCAGCTTCTTTTTTAATTACTTTATTTAAAATTTCGTAAAAAAAAGCACTTTGGATACTCACAGGCTTCCTACTCACATATTCTGACAATTCAGGAAAAATCGAAATTATAAATGTTTTGTTCGCATTTTCTATTAATTCTCTGCGATCCTCTCTATCAATCTCAGATGCAATTTCACTTTTTATTTTAATTTCAACCTCTTCTACTTGTTCTTCAGTAGCAGGATAAGCTTGTAATGAAAGACTTAAATCATTTTTAGAAAATTCTATTTCTCGTTCTTTAACTCGCTTTGAATTAATATAAGGAATAATTTCAGGTGGAATAACTATTTTATCACTAAGAATTCCTTCTTTCATACGTTGGTAAATAATTTTTTCAGATTTTTTTGCATAAGGCTCAATAAAAAGTTTTAATAATAAAGCTGGGATTATAAAGATTGTAATGAGAGTTAACAAGAATGGAGTACCGAAATCTGATTCAATTATTCTAACTACGCTATCTGGGACTGCCATCCCAAAAATTACTATGTCGCAAACTGCAATAATGGCTAGAGCCATTAATCTATCTCCATAATTAGTCATAATATGAAAATAAGATTGCAGACTTACCGAAGAATCTAACATTTGCTCATTGGAGTATCGAGGTTTTGTAATAATCCAATCAAACATAAAAATCAAAGTTGTTACAAAATACATTATATAAAATTGTATTAAGGATGCAACAGAATCAGAGCTTGTAGGAATAACAAAACTTAAAATTAAATTAATGACAAAAATGAATAGGTAGACATATTTTTTCATGTTTCATTCACAAGTATTACTGAGGAGAAAAAAAAAGGGAAATTATTTATAAAATATTTTTTATTATTGTAGAAGGTCCTTTAATTCAGAAACCAAAGAGCCAATGTCTTTATCTTCTTCTTCAAATACTGTTGGGATTTTTTGTGCATATCTTCTTAAAACTCTTATAGCTAAACCTAAAGAGTGAGTTTCTCTACTTGCACCAATAAGAATGAATTCAGTTCCTGCTGATGAAAGAATTGTATAACCTTCTGCTCCTCTTACTGTAACTTCATACAATTGGCCTTGGCCTAAACGTTCTGTAACCATTGCACCTGTGCTTGTAACGGCCGCTGAAATAGCAGAAAAAAGATCAGGATCAGCTTCTTTTTCCGAGAAAAATGCTATGTTTATACCGGTTTTTGTAACGAGAGCCAATGCTTCGAGATCTGCATAGCGGACGATTTCTTGTAATAATTTAATTAATTTCTTTTTTTGTTCATTACTCAGCTGAAAAGACATATTTAATAACCGTTACCTAAATGTGTGCAATTAATATTAAGTTTTAAATAGGAAAATAAAATTATTGAAAGCTAATTGCAATAATATATTAAATCTACTAAAATCAATTCAAGATATGTTTATATTATGACTTATAATTACAACTTAATAAGATTTTTTTAATAAAGCTTTAAAATTATAATGTAAATCATGTTTAAAGATTTGATAAAAAATAAATCAGATTCCATTTTTAATATATGTATTATTGGAAATTCTACCCTAGATATAGTTCATATTGATAATTCAATAAAAAAAACTTTTGGGGGATCTATTTCTTTTATTATCCCTTGGATAAATATTATTCTTAAAGGTAGTGTAATTGATATATATTGTTCTGGACCTGAAAATTGTTTAAGTCATATTTATGTTGATGAATCTATTAACATTCACATACAAGAAGATAAAATTCATACAACGTTTGAATTAATTTACACAAACCAAAAAAGAATAGTAAAAATTATTAAAGCTCCAGAAAAAATTAAATATGATTATTTTCTTTTAAATAAGCCTAAAAAAGACCCAGATGTTATTATCTGTTGTCCAGTATACAATGAAATTTCTGAGGATTTTGTAAGAAATATACAAAAACTATATCCTAATGCAATTATAGGGCTTGATGCTCAAGGTTTTGTAAGAACTAAGGATAAAAATTGTTATATCATCCAAAACAATTGGATACCTTCAGAAAGCATGTTAAAATCTCTTATTATTATAAGCATTTCAAAAGATGAATTATCAAAGAAAATGTTCAAAACAATATCAGAATTTAAAAAAAATTATCAAATTATAACTTTAGGAGTGAAAGGATCAATATTATTATCTAATCATGAATTCAATAATGAAAGTTTTTTGATACCTGCTTTTTCTATTAAAAATAGACTTGATATTAACCCTACTGGTGCAGGTGACATATTCTTTGCTGGTACATTAATATTTTATTTATTATCAAAAAACATTAAGAAGAGTATGATATTAGGGAGTTTATTAGCCAAAATTCATTTAGAAGAGAAGCCGGATTATCAAAAGTTAGCTGATGATGATTATAAAGTAAACAAAATGAACCAAACTTTCTCAAAAATACCTAAAGAATATTACAAAATAATAAAAGTAATAAATAATCGACAGACAAGTAATCTATTATGGAAAAATAGATGAACAGCATTTAAGCCACAAATTCTTCTTAATTATTTAGAATAGTAGGAAAAGCAATTTTCTTTCACGTAAATACTTTTTATATAGACGTAATATTTTTTTAATATACACTGGAAAAACATTATGTGGATAAATATTCAAATCATTTAAATTTTACGGTAATTTTTACAAATTAATACGCTGGTAAATAGAATGGCAAGCGCAGGAGTCGGTATTGTTGGTTATGGTGCTTATGTTCCACGTTTTCGGATAACAGTAGATGAAATAGCTAACACATGGCATGAAAATGGTAAAGCAGTCTCAAAAGGGATAAGTGTTAAAGCTAAAAGTGTGCCAGACGTTGATGAAGACGTAATTACAATTTCAGTTGAAGCTTCACGTAATGCTATTCTAAGATCCCAAATTACGGATCCAAGCGAAATTGGAGCTATCTATGTTGGTTCAGAATCTCATCCATATGCTGTAAAACCTTCAGCAGTTACTGTTGCAGAAGCCATAGGAGCAGTCCCCCATAGTACATGCGCGGATTTAGAATTTGCTTGTAAAGCCGGCACAGCAGGCGTACAAATGGTATTAGGAATGGTAGCAGCTGGACAAATTAAATACGGTCTGGCAGTAGGTTCTGATACTGCACAAGGACGACCAGGAGATGCATTAGAATATACCGCGGGTGCTGGTGGAGCAGCATTTATTATTGGTGCAGGAGATAATGTCTTAGCCGTTAACGAAGGGACATATTCTTATTCTTCTGATACCCCTGATTTTTTCCGTAGAGAAGGACAAAATTTTCCTGTACATGGTTCACGATTCACTGGTAAACCTGCTTATTTCAGGCACACTGTTAACGGGGCCAAGGGATTGATGGAAAGATTGGATTTACAAGAGAAAGATATCGATTATCTTGTTCTCCATACCCCCAATGGAAAATTTCCAATGGCAGCTGCACAAATGTTGAATTTTCCACTAGAAAAATTAGAAACCGCTCTTCCAGTTAAGCATATAGGTAATACTTACTCTGGGGCGTCAATGATAGGTTTGTGTTCTGTTTTAGATGTTGCTAAACCTGGTGATAGAATACTAATGGTGTCTTATGGTTCAGGAGCTGGCAGTGATGCCTTTTCATGGGTTGTTACTGATAAATTACCTGAGGTTCGAGACTTGGCACCTAAAACGGACTCTTATATATCACCGAAATACAGAAAAGAGATTTCTTATGCAGAATATGCAAAATATAGAAGAAAATTTATTGAATTACCAGATTAGATTTAATTATAAACAATGATGGAGGAAAAAATTTGACTGATCGAGTAGCAATTGTTTCAGCATCAATGACAAAATTTGGAGAGCACTGGCAAACATCTCTCCGTTCCTTGGCATCCCAAGCAATATTCGGAGCAATAGACTCTGTTGAAAATGGTATTTCCCTAAAAGATATATCTGGATTAGTAGTTGGAAATGCAAGTTCTGATTCACTTAATAATCAGAATAATCTTGCGTCACTAATTGCAGACCATTCGGGATTGAAAGGAATATCTGCTATCAGAGTTGAATCATCAGATGCTTCTGGAGGGGCAGCAATTCGTAGTGCTTTTTTTATGATTAAATCTGGGCTAATAAATACAGTATTAGTTTGTGGTGTTGAGAAAATGACAGATCAAACTGAAGCAGCTTCTCTAACATCTATTATTTCAAATTCATTAGATTCAGAATGGGAAGCTTTACAAGGACAAACATTGGCTGGTGCTTATGCTTTGATAGCTAAAGCTCATTTTCGTAAATACGGAACAACAAATCGAATGATGGCTGCTGTGTCAGCAAAAAACCATTCAAATGCAACATATAATCGAATGGCTCAATTTAGAAGAGCTTTCACAATTGATCAGATATTAAGCGCATCATTCGTAGCAGATCCCATCACACTCCTAGATACAGCTCCTAGTAGTGACGGGGCTGCTGCTGTTATCTTAACAAAAGAATCAATAGCAAAAAAATTTACAGATTCCCCAGTATTTATAGAAGGATCAGGACAAGCAACTGATACTATCTCCGTTCATGACCGTAAAACCTTAGAACGTTTTAATGCAACTAAATTAGCAGGGGAACAAGCTTTCAAAATGTCTAATATAAATCAAGCTGATATAAAAGTAGCTGAAGTTCATGATAGTTTTTCCATAGGTGAAATTTTGGCTATTGAGGATTTAGGATTCTTTCCAGAAGGAAAAGGTGGTCCAGCAACTTTAGACAATGAAACAGCGATAGGATCAGACAAAGTTGTTGTCAATCCAAGTGGAGGATTAAAGGCAATGGGACACCCTCTTGGTGCTACTGGAGTAGCGCAAGCTGTTGAAATATACCATCAACTTAGAAATACAGTTGAAAAGGAAAGACAAACCAATGCTGATTTTGGATTAACACAATCAGTTGGTGGAATAGGATCGACAGTAGCAGTCCACGTATATAGTAAAAATTAGGAGTATATCAAATGACAAGATTATCAATTCCTTCATCATGGCGAACTATCAGTAGTCGTTACCGTTTATTGGGTACAAAATGTGTAAAAGAAAAAATTAATTATTTTCCTCCCAGATTTGTCTGTCCAAGTTGTGGAGAACCTTGTGAAGATGGTGTAGCATTTTCAGGGAAAGGAAAACTAGTTGACTTTACAGTCATTCATGTACCACCTCTTCATCAACAATTACAAACACCTTATATTATGGGTCTTGTTCAACTTGATGTTGACGAAGGTGAAGGTCCAACTGTTACTACTCAGATAGTTGGAGTTGGTATGGAAGGAGTAAATGACCTCAAAGAAGGATTACCTATGGTAGCAACATTTAGAAAATATGGTGCTGAGGCTGCTGATGCAGTTCTTGTTTATGGGTACAAATTCACTCCTGCAGATCTTTATAATAGTTAAGAAATTATTTGAGAGCAACAATTATGGAAAATATAGAAATTCCTTCAGCTATGCCAATGGAATTATATTCTCTCCAGGATCTTATCCGTTGGTTAGTTAGTTCAAGTCAAGGTCAGCAAGCTACAATTTTTTACTTCCAAAAAGATGATAAGCATTTTTATGCAACACTGATTATTCTTCCAGGATATTACAATTTCAAAGGATTACCCTTATTACTTTATGTAGAACATGATTCCAATCCGAAAAGTAATTTCATTAGATTTGATATTAGAAAAGAATCAGCAGAGAGTGCAATAACTTTCACCGAAGGCTTTGATGACAGAGATAGTAACCTTGGGTATATTCAATATATTCCAATTGTACAGTTAAAAACCATTCCTCATATATTTAGATTTGAAAAAAAATAACTAGATTCTAAACTTAAACCACGTAATAAATTATCTTAATGAAATTTTGATTCAGATTTGAGAGGGATTTTTGTTTCATGATAAAAGAAGAAGATTGGGTTGTTTTTCAGGATATGAAAAGCAAAGAATGGTTACGTCAAATAACTTTAGAGGGTTTCTTGGATACACATAGAGGAAAAATATTATTTTCAGATGTTATCGGGAAAGAATATGGTAGTGTTGTTCCATATAGCAAAGGGTCTGGAAGAATTATCCTATTAGAACCTAATTTGAAACACATTCAACAATATATGCCTCATGCAACTAATATTATTTATAATATGGATGCAAGCTTGTTATGTTTTAAAGCAAATATCAAAAGAGGAAATAATGTATTAGAGATTGGTACTGGATCTGGGGGTCTTACCCTTTATATTGCTACTTTTCTTTATGAATATCCTGATTCTAACAAAAATGATAGTGGTATTACCCCTATTATTACTGTAGACAATAAATCTGATCATCAAAATATTGCAAAAAAGAATTTAAAAAATTTCAAACTCGATCACATGGTAGATTTTCGTTTGGGAGATTTTGAAGAAGTTAATCCTTTATTGGATCTTCCTGAACAATATTTTGATGCAATTTTCATCGATCTCGCTACTCCATGGCTTATTATAAATAAAATACATAAATATTTGAAATATGGAAAATCAGTTCTTATTTTTGTTCCCAATTGGGGGCAAATTGAAAAAACTGTCATTGAAGCTGAAATGAATCGTAATTATCATGTATTAGAAGTTTTAGAGGTTTTTAGTCGCCCCATGATTATAGATGGAATTAGAAATGTCACACGACCACTAACCAGAGCTATTATATATTCGGGAGTAATTATTCACTTAGTTAGAAAGAAAGAATATCAAGATAAAAAGTAATGTGCTCTTTTATTGAGAATTCTCATAGAGTAATTAAATGAAATTTTTAAATTATTATTTGTTTAGCTAAATAGCACAGATTCATTAATTAATGAAGTAAATGTGTTGCTCATTAACTTTAATCATCATTAATAGGTGTAATTAATTGAAACGTCATATGGAAGTATTGGCACTGATAGTGATTGTCTTTGTTATAAGTGCACAAGTATCACAAGCATCAAGTCTTCCAATGAGCACAGTGGAAACAAATCAGGAATTTGGTGAAATAACTCCCCCAGTTAGAACGATAAATACTAAATTTGAAGTTCAAGAACAAAATGATACATGGATAGAAATTCACAGAGAGGGGGAAGGTGTCACTCAAAATATTGTGAATGGGAGTTTAGCACGTTTCAAAGGAAGTTTTTACAATGAAGGTGAAGTAAAAGTTGTTTTGAAATCTTTTACTGTAAATATGCTAAATAAGACAAGTGTACTTATAACCCACACTTTTGATTATTCTTTAGGAAGTTCACAACAATTAGAAATTGCTCCTTACACAAGTAAAACCCAAAATTTAGAATCACACATCTATATTCCCGAAGATGATCAATCTTTTATTTTTCAAATTGGTTTTACGTATGTAGATCCTTCAAATACCACAAATGAACTATTTGCTAAATCAGCATATAATTTCACGTTAAATATGAGAATATCAGGCATTAATCCCCCAGAACTTATAGTCACTACATTTTATTTAGTCACATTACTCATTTTGATCCAATTAGGTATAGGATATTATGGTAATCGCAATAAAACCGTAGAAATAAAGAAACCAAAATATTCAAGATAATTGAAATTTTTTACCCTTTTTTAATATTAAAAACAATACTGTTAGTTGTTTTCTTTATTTTATCTTTTCCATATACCTTTATATCTATTAATTCCAAATTAATTGACTCTTGCAGTGTGTGGTCTGGAATAATACCAAATTTGACAAGCAATCCTTTATCATAAAGTTGATATCGGAAAATTTTCTTATTTTTCCTATAAAAAAAAGCACCTTTTAATATTGGTTGAAACTCTAAATTCAATAATCCTAAATCACCTATACTATATTTCAATTCAATATTTATTAATTCATCATTATCAAACCAATAATTAGGTCCTTCAATATTGAATACTATATTTTCAAGGGAGATAGATATTCTTTCTTTCAAAAGTTTAGGTGGTGAAATTACAGATATTTCGTCTTTAAGTTCTTTGAATATCGAAAAAAAATCATTAGAACTTTCTATTTTTAGGTCTACACCATGATATGAATTTTTATCTACCCTAAATGCTTTTAATCCGGGAAAACTCTCAGTAATTGTTGTATGATCAACAACTATTGCAACAGCTCTGGAATCCATTTGTTGATATAACCTCTGAGTTGAAACATCAGTACCAGATAAAAAAATTTGTAAACCAGGGTGACTATGAATCCAACCAACAATAAATTCACCCTTTTCACCTTTTTTTATTAATTCTTCATAAATTGGAGCATAATCACCAATTTTCACAAAAACTGAAGATCCTGAATCCATTGGTAAAACATCAGTAATCCGAACCTCAGTACCATTATCAGAATCTTCGAATTTTCCAAAAAGAAATCCGATAGTCTCCTGCCATGTTGAATGTGGCAAAGCTGGATTCGCATATTCCAAAACAAATTTAAGAAACTTTTTATAAGCCTCTTCAGACATTAGACACGTTATTTCTTTCATCTACTAACTTTTAGATTGAAATTAATACAAAATCAGACGGAGAACACTTTGTAATTATTCCAACGTTATAAGATAAAGTATTCTTGGCCAAATATGAACAAATGTTAAAATATAAAAATTAAATATATTGAAAATCTACACTTTAAAAAGTATTTCGGTTACAGTAGTACGAAGTTTATCATTTCTTCTTGAGATAATAGATTCAAATGTATTATCAACAAAAACTTTACCTTTACGGATTAATAATCCACCAATTCTTGTTTTAGGTTCTTCAGAACCAACAGTAATCGAAACGTTTCCATTTAATTGTTCACTAATTTTCTGAGTAGCAGTATCCTTATTAAATTTTGAAACATCTTCTTTTCTCAGTGAAACAACTAATTCTCCACCCTCTAATGCAACTCCTGCGGTAACTGCTAAATTAATTAAAGTATTGGAGTAATCATTTGTTTGAGTATAGGACTTTAACTTTTCTATGGCCGCTTCAAAAACTATTTGAATTTTTTCCTCTTTTTCATTCAAAAGAGACATTTTTGACTCAAGTCTAGCTTTCCCCAAAATTCTTTTATTTTCAGCATTTATCGTACCGTGCATTTCTTCCACTATTTGATTTCGGATTCGGTCCAAATCTTTACTGGCAGCTTCATTTAACTCTGTAATTCGGACTTTAGCTTTATTTTCAATTTCTTGTTTTTCCTTTTCAGCTGAGGCAATTATTTCTTGAACTATTTTATCTACATTTCCAAGACTCAATATGAACACCGAATTAAATATTAAATCATTTTTTAAAGTTAAATTTAGTAGTGTAAGATTAGTTAAAATTTTTAGTTTATTTCAGTTTACAGACGAATTATTCTCTTTATTATATCGATAAATTTTTGAATAACTGGTTAGTATGTGAACTCTGAAAGTGTATCCTATTCAATACGTAAAATAGGAGTTGATTCAATACTCAAATCCTCATCAATTTGCTTATTAAGTTTTATCCTCGTCTTATCTATGAACTCTCTGCCATAAAAACCTTTTAAAAATTCATAATTTTCATCAAAATGCTTTTCTTTAGTAATTATGTTATAAATTTCTTTTTCCATTTCTCCTCTGTTAAATTTCCTACTATTTATAAGAGAAATTAGCTCATAAGCTAATAACAACTCTAAATCATCTAAATCAATTGATTCTAGGAATAATGTGTTAATAATAAATAATGAAAAAGAATAGCTATTTTGAACATCGTAGACATCTAAAGATACAATAGGTTTTACACGAAGTTCTGATCGATCATCATTTTGATCCTGATAAATAATCTTGAAATAATAAGGTAAAATTCTAAACTTTGCCTTATCAAAATGAACATGATCTATTGCATTATACATCTTCGTTCTTATTTTTAAAAAAGCATTATTAATCTTATTCATGAGCAAATTATCGCTCTTAGCAGGAATCAATGATTGGGGATTTATAACGGGTAATCCTGCTTTAAGTAATTGAGTAGATAAAAAGAAAATAGATTGCTTCATTCTTTCTATTTGGTTTATTAAATTCTCTGATTTGCTAAGTTTATCTAAATCTTGTACTATTCTGTTATATGCTTTTATTTCCGATTCGCGAATGCTTTTTTTGTCTTTAGAATTTTTTAATTCAACAATAGTTTGCAGCATAACCTTTAAAAATAATGAAATTGTATTGTCATCAAGTTTACGAAATATTGGTTGAGAAAAAATCACCCAAATATTTTCTTCTGTAAATATATAGGAAACAGCTCCAACTTGCCTTTCACTTCTTTGAATTAGGGCATCAACTGAAATGAAACGAGTGATTTTTGCTAATTCTTGATCTTCATGCTGTCTAGCAATGATTTCAAATTCGATTTTTATCCATTCTTCAAAGCTTAACCTTAATTTATTAGCCTTATCCAAATTGGCTATTGAAGAAACCATTATTCCACTTCTAAAATTCAGTATGTAATAGATGACTGGTAAATTAATAACTTTTGGATACTTCTTTATAAGTAAGGACAAAAAGACCCATAAAAATAACACATGTCAATAATATCGCTACTGTTCTGCTAATTAATTGAATATCTCCAGAAGCAATATTAACCAGTTGAAAAATTATTATCGTTACCCAAGCATATAAAGAATTACCAGTTTCTGAATCCTGAGAAATATTTAAGAGCCATCTTATAAACAATAAAGCTACACTAAATAGAAATGCACTAATATGTATAGCATTGAAAACTAGGTTAACATCTTGAGATAAGCCTATATCACCTGAGTAATAGAAAAATAATAGAGAGACTTCAAGTAATAGAAAAGACAAAATAGCAACTATAGCACTAATAGGAGGCATATCAGAGCTGTAGTAATATTTATTTCTAATTTCGAAAATCAGAATTACTAATGAAGTAATTATTACAGCAGCTGCTAAATTCAGAGCAGAAAGGTACATTACATTTATGTTATCTTTCCAAATTAAAATTAATTGATCCAAAAATTTCCAAACCTGTAGATAAAAAATTATTGAGAATATAATTGCAATGGGTAAGTAAATTGTTGTCATAAATTTTATTTTAGGGCGACTAATATTTGGTTTATCGTCTGATGAATCTCCAAATATCATAAGACCAAGAAAATATCCTCCTAAAAGTCCAATTAACGGAGCAAATATTGGAAGTCCAAAAATACTAATTATTACAAAATTAAAACCATAAAATGCTTTTATTCCTGTCGGTAATTTCCATATTGTGTTTGAAATTTCAACATATGTATCTGATAAAACATATCTTTTATGCCAAGTGAAAATTATAATAGGAAGACTGAATAAGGTAGGAATAATTATTCTTATTATAAGGTCATTTAATATAGGAACTGTATCCCAAATAAATGGAATTAAAATAATAGGCATGAAATTTGAGAGACTAAAGAAATAGATAGGAATAGCCAGAAATTGAACGACTACTAATAATCTATCCAAACGAATATATTCTTCACTCAGTTAATTTACCTCACAATTCATTTATTACTATTTTAAAAAAAGAATATTTCTATGTTTAAATAAATTTTTTTAATTAGATGAAAAATAAGAAAAAATTATCGTTATTATTTATTTAAGATAAAATTTTATTAATTCAAACTTAAGGTAGTAATAAATGTCCTCAAATAATAAAAAAACAACTAAAAAACTGAAAAAAAATAGTTCTGATGAAGAAGAAGACTTTCCTTTTAATTCTCCTTATGATGAATTGATTACAGGAAAAACTTTAAGCAAGAGAGGCCTGTGGTGGACAGCTGTTTTATTATTAAAATCTAAACCTCAAAAACAAGATGATTCGATTGTTTCAGATAAACCAAAAAAAGAATTTAGTCCTAAATATAAAATAATGATCCAAAGATGGCAAAAGATCAGAAAAAAATCCGAAGATAAATCAGAAATAATTTCTGAATTTTGGATGAAGAAAAAAGATTTTACTTTAGCAAAAATGTCACAATGGTCCGAATTAAAGGAAATAGTCGATGATTGGATTGAAAAAGATCTATGGAAAGAATAAATTAATTATTTCATAGTTTTTTTGTCTAGAATTGAATTATTCTTCTTTAATCTTTTTCTCCATAAATTTATCAATTCTTTTAAATCTTTAAGCAAATCATCTTTATTTGTATAGTGACGTGGCAATTCTCTAGCTACTTTAACAATGTCATATAAAACAGGTGAAACAATACCTGATAAGCTCAAAATCTCCCTCAGCTCAAACAATATTTTTTGACAAGCTTGTAAAGATTCTTGAAAATGTTCAAAGGATTTTTGATCAGAATTATATAAATATTCAATATTATTAAGAGCTTTAGCAAAAGGAGATAATTTTTCTTCCTGTTCTGATTTCAAAGTATGTTTTTGTTCAATATCTTCATATTTAGCTAAAATCTCTTTCTTCATAGATGTAAAATCTTTTTTTTGAACATTTATTCGCACCAACTCATCAGTAACATCCAACCAAAATTGAAAAAGGCCTGACACATTGTCCTTTGCATTGGTAATGAATAAATGATACAATCTGAGGTCTAATATTATTCTATAAAAATTTGCTATACAATACGCATATTCAGGATCAGAAATGTGTCCATTTTTATTCAAATCTCTAAGCTTGTTATAGAATTGCTGTTTATTATTTATTTTTTCAATAACTCTTATGTTAAAAAATGATTTTAACTTTTCAGCTATTTCAATTGATTTTGATCTGGAATTTGATATATACAAATCTAATACCCTTAAAATACTACTATTTTTGCTTATTAATTAGTTTTTTTTACCTTAGGAAAAATCATGTATGTTTAGAATAACTTGATTATTCAATCCAATTAGAAAAGTTTAATATGAATATTTATTATTTTACCAAATGAGAAAGTGAGGAAACTTATATGTCATTATTAAAAACACAGCTACACCATTGGCATTCAAGCCGAGCTAAAATGGTTCCTTTCGCAGGATTTGAAATGCCTGTGGTATATAATTCTCCTAGTAATATTTCTAAAGAACATTTATCTGTGAGGAATAGTGCTGGGCTTTTTGATGTATCACATATGGGGAGAATGATAGTTTCTGGTGAAGATGCCGTAAAATTTTTAGATCTATTAATTCCAAGAAATTTATCAATTTTACCTTTGAACAAGGTTGCATATTGCTATTTCTTGAATGAGAGGGGGGGATTCCGAGACGACATTACTGTTGCTCAAATTGAAGAAAATTTGTATTTAATAACATATAATGCTGGGAATAGAAAAAAGATTTGGTTATGGGTTAAAGAATTCGAAGCTTTAATAAAATCCATCTCAGAAATGAAATTTTCTATTGAAAATATATCAGATTCAACTGCTATGTTTGCATTTCAAGGGCCTGATGCTCCTATTATAACTAAGAACTTATTCGGAGAATTTCCTGGTCCTTGGAGAAGTTCTTATGCTTCTTATCAAGGAATTAAATTATTAATAATGGGATCAGGATACACAGGTGAAGCTGGATGTGAAATAGTTATTTCAGATTCCTCAAACGACGATCCAAGTGCTACAATTAAAGTGTGGGAGGATATTCTTGAAAATAAAGTAAATGAATCAATCTTACCTTGTGGATTAGCATCTCGGGATACTTTACGCTTGGAAGCAGGCATGCCCCTTTATGGTAATGATATTGAAGAAAATGTTCAAGCCTTACAAACTGGATTAGTTTTTCCAGCACTGGTTAACCTTGAAAAGAAATTTTTCTTCGGAAAATCTGCAATTGAAAATAACTTAAAAAATACAGAACTTCCAAAAAGAGTAGGTTTAGTAACTTTAACACGAGGAAGGTCTCCAAGACAAGATATGAATATAAAATTGAACAATAAAATCATTGGAAAAGTAACTTCTGGTACATTCTCACCTCTATTAAAGCTGGGAATCGGAATGGGATATATAATAAATAAAGAAAATGTAAATGAAGTAACTCTTGAAGCTGAAACATACAAAATTCAAGCTAAAATCGCTAATTTCCCGTTATTTGATTCAGATAAATACGGAAGTAAAAGAAAAAGTTAATTATAAATAAAAAATCAATTTTTACCTTTCATTTTTCTCTCGATGTAATCTTGGAGTTGAATATCTTTATCACCAATTTCAGAAATTTCTGCAAATTGCTTTTCATCAATTTTATACTTCTTCAATTGTTTTGGTAATTCTTTCTGCCATTTTTCATTCGCTTGATAAATTTCTTCATTCTTTTCAACTATTTTTCGATAAGCAATAGTTAATTCAATATAGATATCTTCTTCAGATTGAGTCAATTGCCCTGAACCTTTTGATATTGTATGTCTTGAAGTCGGTGGTGGTGTTAACTCAAATTTCATTTCAGATGATTTTTTCTCTTCTGTTTTTCCTTTTCCCCGAGTTTCTTTTAGTAAATCCTCACGGAGCGATTGGATTACATCTGTATGAGAATTAAGAAGATCTTCAACATCAAGATCTTCGTCTTCATCTCCTTCTTCACTTAATTCGCTTTCATCATCGTCTTCAGAGACTGTACTGATTAAAGATTGAAGATTGGATAATGCATCCTTAAATAAATCACTATAATCATCAGGAGATAAAGAAGACTTTGTAGGCGTTGTATCTAAAGTTTCAACTGAAACTTTTGGCGTATCTAGCTGTGCTTCCTCCCATAATTTTTCTGATGGTTCATCAGCTCCTAAAATTGTAATTTTTTCTGGTTTCTTTCTTTCTCTTGTAGCTAATTTACTAGCTAACTCATTAACTACCTCTCCCATATCTTCCTTAGCTTTATCAGATGAACCCCAAGGACTTGATAGCTCACTTGATTTTGTAGCTTCAAAAACTTCATTTTGTTGTGGGATTGCTACTGATGATTGGAAATCTTGAATGGATTTTTTTGTTACTTCAGGTGCATTCTCTATATCTACTTCTTCAGGTTTAGCATTTAAGGCGTTTAAGGCATTAATTGCAGCAGACAATGATGAACTGATATCCTTAATTGAATCTAAATCAATTTCTTCTTCAACTTCTCCAGAATCACCAATTACTTGAGCTGTTTTAGCAATAGTTGGTTCATGAACAACAGGTTCAACTTTCTTTTCTTCTGCTATTGGAATTGGTTTAGCTGTTGGGAGAATAAATTCACCTTGCTTCCAAAAATGATCTAATTGTTCTTGAGTAGGATCTTTTTCCTTTATTTTATTAAAAGCATCACGTAATTTTGCTACTCGGGTCTTGTCACCTTTTCTATGATAATATTGGCCAGCAATTCTAACAAAATATTTGAGATGTTCACTAGATTTGAGATGTTCTACTAAAGTCATAGCATAATCAATGAAATTGTAAAAGAAATCAAATTGCGACGATCGTATCATCTTCGCAAATGCATCTTCTAAGAATTTTAAAGTTTCCTTAACATCTTGTCTATTTTCTAATTTTGATAAATAAGATTGAAAATCTTTTCGGGAACCAGATGAATTTGTTTCTATTTGTAATAAAACTAATAACCTCTGAATCGGTAATTGCTTTTCTAATTTTAAATTCACCTGCTCACTTTGAAATTGTGCACGCTTTAGAACCCTGATTCCGATATCTAAATCAGAGGATTTTTTCGCAACAGTGAGATAAGTATCAATCATCTTATCATAATCCCGGATACGTCGAAACATATCAGCTGCTTGAATAGAATATTCCACAGCAATTTCAGGTGCTTTTTCAAAGACCATATTTGCAAATTTTTGATTGATACTTGCTAAAGCTAGTTGTTCGCCTTGTGAGCTAGCTCCTTTCGGGAAAATGTTTTCTATTGCTTGATCTAGGTATTTTTTTGAGGTTTCAATAAATCTGTATTCTACTAGAAGTTGAATGAATCGCATTGTTATATTTATTACTATCGATAAGTCCGATTTCAATCGTTCGAGAACTGTATCTGCTGTTTTTGTTGCTAAATCGGGTTTATTTGCCTTTAAATAAATTTCTAAATAATAAAATAACAAATCTCTTAGGTAATTCGGATTTTTCACATGAATATTTAATAAATCTGATAAATATGGTAGCGTTGCATCGAAAAATTCAAGTGAGGTTAATTTCTCTAGATGAACAGTTAATGTCGTATGTAGTGCATTTGGATTGATTTCTTTGGTGCCTAATACAACTTTACTCATTAGTCTGTTGCTTAAATCAATTGATTTATAATCGAGTGCTCTTAAAGCTGATTGTCTTAAAAATTCAAGTTCATCTTTCTTTTTGAGTTTTTTAACGGTTTTTCTAAATTTAATAATTTCGTTAATTAAATCTTCAGCCTCGTTTTGAGCATCATTTTGTTCAATATAAGTATCATAACCCCAATCAAGAAGTTTATCTGCATCATCGTATTTTTTATTCTTAGCAGCAATATCTGCTGCAACGGTTAAGTAATGATAAGAAAATTCCCACATCTTCTCTTGTACTAACTTTTGGAAGTATTCTACTGCTATTTTGGATGATACTTCTAAAAATCCGTATTTTCTGTTTAGTCTTAACATCAAATTTGTAATTCGTTCAGCATCTTCAAATTGAGAATGTTTTTCAAATAATGATCGTATATCTTTCAAAAATTCGGTACATTCTGCTATTTGTTTTAAACTCTCATAATTTTTTGCTGATTTAATTGTATAAACATACGCATCATTGTAATTCTTATCTTGTATCAATTGTTTGATTAATAAAGGAAAGAAATCAATAGCTAGTTTTGTTCCTTCATTACCAAGTTCACTTACAACTTTAATAGCTATATCTGTTAGTTCTCTGGCATTGTCCATTGATTCAACAATGATTTTATCCCTAGTTGTTATCAAGGTTTCAGCAGATTTCTTGTGTTCTTTATTCCAGAAAAAATAAGTTGCTAAATCCTTAGTATATTTAACTTTTAGATCAGTCTTTCGCGTAAATAGTAAAGCAGACACCAATTTGCTAAACATTGTTGTAGCTTTTTCCCAGTTACTAGTTTGTTGATAATACGCTTGAGCAATTGGAAGCAAGCTTTCTATATATGGTATAGCTCCTTCTATATTTTGAGATTCTAAGAATCGTTCTAAAGCTCGAATAATAAGAGCACCTGCTTTATCTAGTGGATTTTTCATGCCCTGAGCAATTTGGTAGGAATACGTCAAATATTGCATGGAAAGTTGTGCTTGCTTTTCTTTAAACAAATCAATACTAAAACCTTCAGATATTTTAAGAACAGTCTCTAGATCTTTATTTCCTATCTCTGACAACGCTGTGTTGATGAATTCTTGAGCAAATTTTAGATCTAATTCTTTCAGAAATCTTCTCTCGGTATCTAAACAAAAGTCAATTAAAACTTTTGGATTTTTTTTCTTGAATTTCAATACCTGTGTCAAATGAACCATAGATTCTGATGCAAGTCCTAACTCTTGATAACTTTGTGCTAATTTCAAATAACTATCCAGTGATTCCTCAGATATTTTTGGATAAATCCGTTCTAATAATCCAGAGGTAAATGTGAGATATTGTTGAGCAGTTTCTTTTTCTTTAAATTTGATCAACCTTTTAACGGTCGAAAAACTTAATTGTAAAGCTTGTAATAAATCATTTTTAGAATAATATAATTTAATCGCTTCATTAAAAAATTCTAACCCAGGAGTAATATATTCAGAATCAGATAACAATTTATCAGTCATTTGAAGACTGAGTTTCAATGCCCTATCTTCTTGTCCAAATTGGGATAATAAACCTACTCCTTTTTTAGCAAAAATCATTTCTTGATCTAATAATGAGTAAGATCTAAATTGTAAAATTACCTCAGTAATGCTTTCGAGAACTTCGAACCGATCTTTTCTTGCTTCATGAATTGATATTGCTTCCAGAAAAAATTCAACAATTGAGTTAACGATTTTCTCTATAGATTCAGGTCTTAAATCAAATCGTTTAGATCCAGGAAATTTATCTACTTCTTTCTTTTCCTTATCCTTTTTTGATTTCGATTTTTCTTTTTGAATCTGGTCAGTTTTTTGATCAATTTCTTTTTTTTCTAATTCAGTTTCATCCTTAGATTCACCTTCATCTTCGGCTGGTACAGCAAAAGGATCTTCTTCAAAAGAAAAAGATGTCACTTCGTTAACAACGGTTGTAGTATCTTCTTTTTTACTTGATTCATTTAAATCCGGATCTAAGTCAAAGAAATCAGGGGATTCTTCTCCTCTTAATAATTGTAAATATAATTTAGCATATTTTAGGTTATGATCTGCCTGAGCAACAGGAAGGTTCGCTTTCTTGTAGTTGATTGAAGCTTCTTTAAAATATTGAAGTCCCAATAATAGATCTTTTTTCTTTTTTAGAACTCTGTCACCGAATTCTAACGACATTTGAGCAGCATCTAAGAACCTGTTTAGTTTATTAGTGAAAAGGTCTAATGAATCATCTAAAAATTCCCGTGATGCTTGGTAATCTCCAGAATTCAATAAATTAGGGAAAATATCCTGTCGTAGTTTTGCTGAATCAGGAAATTTGTTTTGTTTCTCATATAATTTTGCTAATCTTGTACCAAATTTTGCTACACCAGAAGCGCTTTCTAATTCTTCTAATTTTTTCATTAATCCTTCTGTTAATTTTATTGCTCCTTTCAGATCTTTAGAATCCTCATGTTCAATTATAACTTTCTCAAAATGGTTAACAACTTGATTAAAAATTAAATCATCTGCTGGCCGGTCAGCAACTAACTTTAAATCATTATAAACCCCTTCTGCGGCATCATTTACAGCGGAAAGTGTAATTTGAGGAATACCGTTATTAACAACACGAAAAACTTCATCAAAATTGACTTCTTTTAATTTCATAGGTCGTTGGGTTAATATAGAATTATCTTTTTGCTTGAAAAATTCCATTGACCATATATTCTCTCCTTGTCTAAAAATTCTAAACCCAATATTCTTTAAACCTGCAACTTTACCCTCTCTTACCATTATAGGACGATCTGTACCTAAAGATCGTTTGACAACGTTAATTAATGCGTCAATATCCTCAGGTTTACGAAATTGTGAATAATCTATTGGTGCTTCTTCTTCTACAACAACAGTTTCTTGACCAGTCTCATCACCTGTTTTGACACTAGCTGTTTTTGCTTGTTCTGCTTTTCTTGCATGAACAAATTTATCTGGATCTTCAAATATGGACTGAATTTCTGATGCAGCATCATAAACAACTGACATAGAAATAAATTCGATTTTTGCATTAGACAGTATAGATACTATGTCATCTTCTGTTGATTTCTTTTCAGCTAAGGCTTGATCTACTTCTTGATTGTCCCTCCAAAAGGATAGAGCAAATTTAGCGGTTTCAGAATTATAAAATACTTTACAAATGGTATCATGAGAATATGGAATAGAAACTGCGGTGATATAATCACCAATTTCCACTTCTTCAATAACATTTTCTACTTTGCTGTCAATTACTGGTGAATCAACGGTTGAAATTTCTTCAATTGAATCTCGCATGCCTGTATCAGTAACTGGAGGAACAGAACTCTCAGAATTTGAGATTGAAATTCCTTTTGGATAGGAAGCAGGATTATTCATAATATCGATAATATGATCCGCTATATCATAAATGACAGTCATGCTTACAAATTCAATATTCGAAGATGAAATTATTTCTGTCACTTGATCTGAGTCTAATTTTTCAGTAGTTTCATGTATGTATATTATACCACTATCTTTATAAAACACAAAAGTAAATTTAGCCTCTGTTTTGTTAAAAAAAGATTGAAGTTTAGATCCACCTGAATATGGCAGTTCGAAATCATCTAATAACTTCCCTGCAGTATCTGGAATCCCTAATAACGATATAGGTTCTTCCTTAGGAGCTTTATCAGCTTCTAGTTTCTCGTCTTGTCCTCTTGGAATTGAATCTTTTGTATCTTTGTCTTTATTGCCTAGTTTTATTTGTACTTCAGTGGCAATTATCTCATACTTCTCCGGGGATTGAACAATATCAATTAAATTCTCTACAATTTGAGCTGAAGAACTGAGTTGAACTAATTCTAATTTTGCTTCATCAACAATTTTGTAAGCTTTCTTCTCATTTATATTACCAACAATTTCAGCTCTGTGTAATTCTTGATCATTTTTTACAAACAAGACATGAAAACGCCTTTTCTTTCTAAAAACAAAAAAGTAAGTCTTATGGGAATAAGGTATTTCCCATTTAAAAATCAAATCACCCAATTTTTTTCCAGTAATGTTCCCAGGAAGTGAATATGCACCACCTACCTCTTGAACTTCAGAAACTGCCCCTTCTACGTCCGATGTATCAAATAATTGCTTTTTTTCTGATTCTTGATCCTCTAGTTCCTTAACAGTTTTCAATATCAAAGAAGAAGCATCATATACTGCGCTGAATGTTAAAAATTCTACTCCAGCAGTTGCTAAACCATCAACTAGCCCATCTTCTGTCAAATCTCCCATAAAGGATTTTTGACCAATCTGCTTATTATTTTTATAAAAAGTTAAAATAGTTTTACGACTATCTTTACGTATTTCGCATATTGTATTACCTGAAAAAGGCAATTCGATACGTGTACTCAAAACTTTTGTACTCCAATTCAATAAAAGTAATTTAAAGCTAGATTTTAAACTTAAAAATTCCAGACTTTTTATGATTTAAGAATTATTTAGTTTTAAACATCTTTGGTAGATAGATTCCTATTTATATAAAATAGGAAAATACCATCTAAAGTTTTGTTATTCATAATATAAAAGGTTGATAGAAAATTTTAATTTTTCAAATCATCAAATAATAAAAAAAAAGAAAAATTCATTATTCTGAGAATTAAAACTATTTTTCTCATTGAATTAAAAAGAAAAACCTTTCTTGGTCCCGTTGGCCGGATTTGATCCGGCGACATCCCGGTGACTATTATCAGTACCCATCCCAAAAGTTGAGACGAATTACAAGAACTACAGCCGGGCACTCTACCGGGCTAAGTTACAACGGGTTAGTTTTTAGTTTTTCTAATTAATTCTCTATTTGAATAGATAGTTATTAGTGTTTTATTTCTTTTTCTCTTTTTTTTATAGTTTTTTTAAATTACTTCCAAACATTTTTCCCTTTTCAAACACAATAAATAATGCTTAAGTTATACGATGTTTATCTTATTATGATATTTTTTTGCCCATGGAAAATTTATATAATCGATTGGAGTTAATACAACTTTTCCGTTTCGTAGATTAGTAACATCAGATTCCAAACTAAATTTTTTATCTGTTGGATCAAATTCAAATCTTATACTAGATGTATTACCTTTTTTGATCTTTTCTCGAATTACAGGATAATTCCACTTATCAGTTGCTAATTTACTCTGAATAATTTCAGTAGATAAAGTTGATTTATTAGGTATGTTAAGATTCCAAAGTTTACAACTGGGATTGGTTTCCAACAATTTAGTTATAATTTTTTTAGTAAAATAGGCAGCATTGCTAAAGTTAACAGATTCATCGAGGACATAGTGTAAATTTGGAGGTAATTCCAGTGAAGTTGCCAAAGATAAATATCCCGACATTGAAGATTCCCAAGCTGCACCAACTGTTCCAGAATAAAAATGTTTAATCCTAATTTTTCACCAAAATTTATCCCTGATACTACCAAATCTGGTTTAATTCCTAATTCTCTTAATGCAACAGACACACAGGTTGCAGGTGATCCGTGAACTGCAATACCATCACCAAATTTCTCATATTTTACCCAACGATCACCATGGGAATGAGAAACTCCTTGGGCACTTTGAGCAGTATAAGAAGCAACAATTTTTACATCATAGTCTGTTTTTAATTCAATTTTTAATGCTTTCAAACCTGGACTTTGAATCCCATCATCATTTGTTAATAAAATGGTTTTTTGCATTAAAAAATCTTAAATCCTATAATTAATATTTCATTCCACAATATGCACAAAATTTATCTTCTGGTTTTCTTGGTGGTTTTCCACAAGTAGAGCAAACGATTTTATTTAAATCTAGATTTTCACTATTATTTCCGATATTTGTAGAGGTTTCTGACGATTTCAACAATTTTTTACCACAAAATGCACAAAAACTACCATAAATAGGGTTTGCTTTTCCACAGCTTATACAAAAAATACTCTTTTCATGAGGAGGAACAATATTTTCAGTTTGAGGTTGATAAGATTGTTGAGATGGTTGAATTTGTTGATATTGTGGATATGGCTGAATAGGCTGATTTTGGATAGGAACATTCCATGGTTGGGAGTATTTTTGTTGATTTTCCCATTTCAAATTATAATAGAACAAAATCAAGCTTATTATTGATAATGGTGCAAAAAAAGCTTCACTAACATACCTTAGAATCACGAAAATGGGGTCAGTCGATGTCGAAATTTGTTCGGGATCAATTCCGGAAAACACAACATAAATATTAACAAGTATTAATTGAACAATAGTCGCTAAAATAAATTGTATAATACCTATAAAAACTAACAATGCTAGAGTTTTTAGAAGAAATCCTTTTACTAGTTCATATGAACGTTTAAATGACTTTCCGACAGAAATATCTGATTCTGATAATATAATAACTGGAACTAACGAAACCAATCCAGAGATTATTATTCCAGGTACAATAAAAAATATAAGTCCAATAAGGGTTAAAAAATTTAAAATAAATGCCGCAATAACTATGGGAATTAATTTTGGAATCACTTTAGAAATGCTTATTTTTAATTTGGTGATTAGTGATTTTGTCTCACTCATATCATTTGGTACTGTTTTTATTAATAAATTATTTGGTAAAACCCTCTCAAAGTTAGATTTCACAACAAATAGAGTTATAGCATAAGCTATAGATAAGAAAACACTGATAACTAAACTTTCAGTAAAAAATGTAAATAGAATTTTGTTAGAGAGATTTAAAAGTTCGTTAGTGTCAGTATTTGGATCAGTGAAATCAATAGAACCAAGAAGTTCACTAAAATCAACATCTAGGGATGTAGAAAATCCTAAATCTTTTATCGTAAATAAATAAAGAGTGAACAACAAAAAGGCTAGTAAATAGAATACCCAAATAAAAATATTTGAAAAAAGTAACTTAAAAGAGAGACCAATTAATTCTGATAACGAGAGTGCTCTAGTAAATTGGTAATCTTGATCAGATGACATTTTTTTCTAATTTGGTTGTATTAATTTATTTTATTTCAATGATTAGATTGTTTTCATAGTTTCAATAAAAACAATCAATTATAGATCAAATGGTTATTTGTATGAAAAAATTTTAATAATTTTATTGATAATTATTAAAAAACTAATTAAAAAACAATTCAAAGTAAATTTTATAATCTTTTAGATTTTTACCTATAGAATGAAGAAATAGTCCTAATTAACTAATAGAAATTTTATTTTCCATTTTTTCTCTGAAAACCCAATATTCCCCAGATATTATTTGATAATAATAAATTTGCACTAGTACTCATTTTAGCCTATAAATCTGATTTAAACTTCATTTTAGATTTAAAAATTTCAATATTGAGAACAACTTTAATTTGCATTTCATGACAATTTTTTATTTAAATATTAATTAAACGATTATTATGTCCTCTGTTCAAAGTTTATACTGTTCGTTATGTGGTAATCGAGTTACAGAAGTAGATGTACGTATAAATCGAAAATCTGGGATAATAATTTGTAATAGTTGTCTTTTAAGACAAACAGAAGACGATAATAATTGTCCTGATGATTATCTTACCTTAGAAGAAATGAAATCCCTAATAATTCGGGATTTCATTGAAATAAAATCTGAAATTAGAGAAGTTGCATTGTTACCAGTTGCATTTGCTCAAGATATGCGATACTTACAAAATCAATTACTTAGTTTAGAAAATGAAGAAAAAATCATCCCTAATTCAAAAGATTTTACTCCAAAGATTGACTTAGAAATGCAGTTATCAAAGATTGATACATTTCTAACTCATTATTTACAAGATTTTTCCCCTTCTTTAGCATATTTATTCCGTGAAGTTATTGCTCCATTAAATAGGTTCTTTCTTGATCCATTACGAATACAATCTTGTCAAATGAGGATCAAAATAATCTCAGATCGTTTGAAAATGTTCAGAAAAGGCACTGAAGAAAGATGTAAACCTTTATTCGACGACGTTCAAAACTTCAATACATCTTATAGAAAATATTTGTTAACAGTTAAAAGATTAAAAAAATTTTTTAAAAATACAACCAGTATTTTAACGGAGAATGAAAAAATAATTCATTTTTCTAGTATACATCGATTGTATGGGACTTTAAGAACTAGAAAAATGTTTATTTTAATTACAACTAGTAGAATAATGTTCTTCATTCAAAAAAGAAATCTGATATTCAAAAAATACAAATTAATTAACTCAATTGAAAATTTTGAATTAAAAGAAGTTCAAATCAGAGAAAAAAAGAGGTTTAAAAAGCGAATATTAAAGATAATAACAAATAGTGAAAATATTAGATTAACCGGATCAAGGGAGTCAATAAAAAATATTAAAAATGTAATAACTAATTTTTCTTTAAACGAAACTGTTTTTTCTGTATCAGATTGGAAATTATGGGTTTATGGTTGGTCTCCTGAGCAATTTCGTTTAAATGTTTATCAGTTAATCAATAATACGAATGAAAACTCAAATAATGTCAGTCTTGAAAATGAAGAAAGTGCTTATCAAAATGTTTTCTTCAACAGTCCAAACGGTTTTTCTAATAAAATTGATTTAGAAAATAACAATGAAGAAAACTCAGGAATCAAAAAATACTTTAAGGGTCAAATCGAAAAAGTTCAAGAGCAAATTCAGATATGCCAATATTTTTTACAAGATTTAGTAGACAGACGATCAGAACTACAATTATCTGAGTATTACCAAATGTATGAAAGCTTTTCAATAAAACTACGAAACTTAGAAGACGAAAGAGATAGTATTATTAAACAATATGAAAAATTAATCCCGTTCATGTATAATTAATAACATTAATTAATCATCAATCTTTATTTTATACCACTTTTCAGGAATTGCATGATTTTTAAATGATGTTTGGAGTTTCTGTTTTTTAATTGCTACAATTCTGTTTTTTTCAACCATTATATCTATTTTTGACCGTATGATTTCCAATTCTTCAACATTTGGTCTATATGATTGCAGGATTACAGCAACTTGCCTTAAAACATCATTTATTAACTCTTTTCGAATGTGCAAAATATTCTCCAAAATATTATGAAAACTCCAGATTAATATTTTTATTTATAATCATCAACTAATTCAGAAAAAAAAAATTCTCCTTTCAGTATTAATTCTTCAGTTAAAGCTTTATTTTTCGCATTTGCAACAATTTTATAAGCTGGTTCAGTCCCACTTGCTCTGAATAATAACCAAGATTTGTTATCAAAGTTAATTCTAATTCCATCAATGTTGATTCGATTAGTTTCACCCGAAAACTTAATACCTTCCAATTTTTTATTAAATTTTTCTTTGAGAGTAATAATTTTTTCTTCATCAAAAATTATCTTTTTTGTAATAGATATATATTCCAAGTATGTGCTAAATGTTTCTTTTAATTCAGTGTAAAGAGGTCTATTAGATTCGACAAGAAGCTCTATTGTTTTTAATACCATCAACATTCCATCTGTCCATAATATTCCTTCATTAAGAAAATAAAATTTTCCAGATTCTTCATACGAAAACAATGGATTAGGTACTTTTTTAACGATTTCTATTGTAGCAGGTTGTCCAATTTTGCAATAAATAGGTTTTTTATTAAATTTTTCAAGAATTATTTCAGCTAAAAGACTACTATTAATTGGAAGTATTACTTCTCCTTTATTTTTGTTTTTCAATAAGTAATCTATGAATAATGCACCCATGTGATCTGCAGGAATGGTTACAATTTGAGATTCTTCATTAATAACCATAAAGGTTACTCTATCAGCATCTAAGTCAAATGCTATTCCTAAATTTTCAACATTATTAATTTTTAATTTTAATTGATCTAAATTTGCTTCTATTGGCTCAGAAAAACGATTTGGTAATGATAAATACTTATCGTTTATTGAAGTTACTTTTATTTCATTATCAGATAAGAATTTTGTAAAAAAATGCGCAGCCGTCCCATTTCCAGGATCTACAACTAAATTTCCTTTAAAGGTCTTAATGAGATTTAAATTAATTTTAGAATTTAAAAAAGAAAAATAAATTTCCCAAACATCGGATGGTTCCTCTATTGAACCAATTCTTTGTAAATCATTAATATTTTTAATCTGTAATAATCCATCATGTTCTTTAAAAATCTCAAATCTTTGTTCTATTTGCAAAGTTACATGATCTGAACAGTAAGAACCATCAGATTCAATAAATATTAACCCAATACGATCTGGTGCAATGTGAGAACCTGTTATGATTACTGCACCATCAGCATTGATATGTTGTTGATAAGTGAGTAAAACTGGAGTAGGTACTATACCACATCTCTTCACAGATATTCCAGAAGCTGTTAGTCCAGCTATTATTGCTAATTCTAGTGTTTCTGCCCCGAATCTAGTATCACGACCAATAACAACATGAGCTTGATCAATACCAGATAAAACAACATCTACATAAGCTCTAGCCATACGTTCTGCAAAATTTGGAGTTATATCGACTAATGTTCTTCCTCTTATACCAGAAGTTCCAAAATACTTTAATTTTGGTTGAGCAGACATATTTAAAATATCAATACAAGCTATTATAAAAGTTAATTATTACGCATGACAGAAAAGAGAAGAAATTAAGTAAAAAAAAATAAATTCTTAGAGCTAATTAATTTATAATAAGAATATAATAAAAAATCAAATACTTTCTCACATTCTGTCAATATAATCTTCAGCGGGAGGTGGAGCTATTTTAGTATATCCTTTTCTCTTCCTTACTTGTTCTACAAATTTTCTGGCCAGTCCACCACCTTCTTCCTCTAATTTATAGAGATTACCCGGAACTCTTTCATAGTGAGAAAATATCAATTGAGAGAATGCAAATCCTGAAGTTTCTGAACGGAGTTCGGTATTGATACCTAATGATTCTGAAACAGGAATTTCACCTGAAATGATATTCATAGGAGTTCCTTCCTTTTGAATTGTCTCATTGATCTTACCTCTCCGTTTACTAAGTACTTTGTATACAGCTCCGAGGTGTTTTTCTGGGACTGTGATCTGTATCTTATAAATTGGCTCTTTAATTATAGGCTGGGCACTTAAAAGAGCCCCGAAAGATGAATTACGACCAACTCCCATCATTTGGCCGATTCCACGGTGTATGGGATCTTCGTGAAGTGAACAATCATTGATATCGAACCGTACACCAAACATGGGCTCACCCATAATTGGGCCTTCACTTGTAGCCCAGCGCATTCCTTGGACAATATAATCTTTTACTTCACGGAGATATTGAACACCCTTTGTTCCATCAACGAAAACATTTGGTCCATCATCTGCACCACCAGCTCCGCCCATTCCCCAGAGCTTTCTACTGATTTGAGTTTCCCAACCACCTTCATCTCTAAGAATGGCAGCTACTTTTTTGGAATCTGTATAAGGAGTGATCATTTTATTTTCAATTGCATCTATGATTCCTTCTTCTAATACTTTAGCCGTGACAAACAATCTATTATGCTTGTTAGGGGATTTAGCTAAAGCTGGTTTTGGTGAAGTACCCTCACATGATTCTCTAAAAGTGATAATTGGTTCAGATTGCTTAACATCTAACTTTTGCATGTCTTGAAGATCTTTAATTGCAATTTCTAAATGCAATTCTCCTGTCCCACTTAATAAGTATTCACCAGTTTCTTCATCAATTTTAGTCTTTAAACTTGGATCAACTAATTCTATGAGTTTCATCCCTTCAACTAGTTTCGGTAATTCCTTGGGATTTTTTGTTTCTAATGCAATAGTAACAACAGGTTCAACTGCAAAAGTTAATGACTTGAATGGAATTAATGTTTCTTCAGATGACACTGTAGCAGAAGAGACTGCTCCTCGTAGACCTACTAAAGCAACAATATTTCCTGCAATTACTTTACCAACTGGTTCTGCATCTTTTCCCATCAAAATTGAAACTTGCTGAACATTAGTAGTAAAATTTCTTTCCTTAGGATTATTAGGATTGTATCCTGGTAAAAATACTGTTACTTTGTCACCTTGTTTTATTGAACCTGAAAATATTCTTCCAATCGCCACAACTCTTTTAGCTCTTTGTAAGAACATTTTACTTAAAGAAATCATTAAAGGGCCGTTTTCATCACAAGTTAGCATGGATTTACCTAAATCAGATTCAAAATCACCGTCCCAAGCACCTTTCATCCTACCACTTCCGTTATCTTCTATATTTTTTTGTGCTTTAATTGGTGATGGGCAAAATTTAACAGCCATATCAAGAACAGCTTTTTCCACGGGTTGCCATTGTTCTAATATCGTTTTTGCGATTTGTTTAGGGTTTTTAATCCAAGTTTCATCTGGAACCTTTAGTTTCAACTTTTCTACTACAGCTTTTAATTCGTCAGTTTTTCCTTCTTCAGTTTTTTGATAAATATCGTAAATTGGACCGAGAACACCTTTTACGAAGTTTGTTTTTTGCCATAAAAATGGTATCAATACATCAACAGGTTTATTTAATTGTTTAGACCAAATTTCAGCTAGGGCTGGTATTGATAGTCCGAATCGATGCATAGCTGAACCAAAACACACAGATCCTTTAAGTGGGTCAACTTGCCATTCTTTTTTGAATTCTGTTGGAGCATAGGTTTGAATAAGCGTATTAAATTGGTCAATTATTTTTTTGAATTGTTCATATGCATCTTCGGGTTTTAAACGCATTTCAGTAATCAATCTATCAACTTTGTTGATATATAAAACAGGTCTAACATGTTCTTGTAATGCTTGTGAAACCACTGTTTCTGTTTGTACCATAACACTTTCTACAGCATCAACTACTACTAATGCTCCATCAACTACCCTCAACGCTGCGGTAACTTCACCTGAAAAATCAACATGTCCTGGAGTATCTTGTAAATTAATTAAATAATTGCCCTCTGGTATTTTATTCCCACCTTTATAAATATGATGGAGCGATATTCCGGTGGTTTTTATTGTAATTCCTCTCTCTTGTTCGTCTTCTCTTGTATCTGTAGCACGAGCTCTCCCTGCGATATCATCTTTTACCAAACCTGATGCTGCAAGTAAAGAGTCTGCTAAAGTGCTTTTACCATGATCGATATGTGCGATAATACCAAGATTTCTTACATATTTTCTATCCATCATTAATTTTTCTGCTTCTTCAACAGTGAATCTTGCCATTCGTATCTATTCCTAATAAATTAATTCAAAAATTTAACTTTTTAATAAAATAAATATGTATTTTAATCTTAAGACATTTTAATTCTAAAATATCATCTCATATTCAAAATAAAGGATGAATTATCCTTTATTAATTAGTATTATAAATTTCGACTAATGCTACCAAAGAATAATTAGCATGAAAAATTATTAAGCATAAAAAGGAAATAATTATTATGTTTTTATAGAAATTCTAATTAAAAACATTTTAAGAATTGCTGTATCTCATATAAATAGTGTTTTTAAAAAATTAAAATATTAAATTTATTCGATTTCATTTTCATGGAGATTAAAAACAATTTACTCATCAAAAAATTCTATAAACTGGACTGATAAATACGCTCCTAAAAATATGAGAGAAATTATAGGAAATAAAACAGTTTTTGAAACCCTTTTCTTTTGGATTAAAAATTATTCCAGTCAAAAAGAACGAATAGCATTGTTAGCTGGTCCACCAGGTATTGGTAAAACTTCAGGAACAATAGCAATAGCTAAAGAATTGAATTATGAAATAATTGAATTAAACGCTTCTGATCAAAGAAACCAAGCAATTATTACATCACTAGTGGGAAGAGCATCTAGAACCAGACCTAATCCTGGATATAATGGAAAAATAATATTACTGGATGAAGTGGACGGATTATCTGGAAGAGACGATAGAGGAGGGGTTTCAGCACTCATGAAATTATCTAAAAAATCTAGGTTCCCAATTGTATCAACTGCAAATGATCCTTACAATATCAAACTTCGGACTTTAAGACTCAGCAGTAAATTTTTACAATTGAAAAGTCCTTCTCAAAAAGAAATAGCATTTGTATTGAATAACATTGTAAAATATGAGCAAATCATTGTTGATCCAACAGTAATAAACATTTTGTCAAAAAACAAGGATATTCGCGCCGCAATTAATGATTTAGCCAATCTTGCACAAGGCAGGGAAGAGATAGGAAAACAATCAATTATTGTATTAAAGGAAAGAGATTACGAAACCACGATTTTCACTGCCCTTCGAAAGATATTTGGGGAATCAAAATCTGCAATACAAGCAATTAGTGATACAAGAGATTTGGATGTAGATTATCAGGATTTTATAAATTTTGTTCATGAGAATGCTCTTCATTTTGCTCTTAATACAAAAGAATTAGCTGATATGTATGATCATATTTCGAAAGCTGATGTTTTTCGCGGAAGAATCATGAGAGAACAACAGTGGTCTCTTCTTAAATATTTTTATTTTCATTTGTCAGCAGGAGTTAGAAATGCCAAAAAGACTCCTATTGGATTTGGAAAACAGATGGCAAGATATTCTGCATTTTTTGAAAATTGGGCACAGCGACAAAAAAGAAAGGATATTGCTTTTAAAATAGGTAAAACAACTCATACATCTATTAATAAAACTATGAATGGTACTTTACCTTATTTAGAAATCATCTATTCGAATTTAAAGAAACCTCGTGGGAAGAAAAACTTAACCAGAAAAGAAAATCCGACTTTAGATCAAGTAACTCGCATTACATATGCAAATGATTTCAACAGTAGCGATTTAGAATATTTTTACAAAAAGAATTCAGCATTAATACCGTGGATTCAAGAAAGTATTGAAGAATACGAAGGTGAGCTAGTTAAAGAATTTATTATAAATGATAGAGGAAAAATGAGTAAACTGGAAAGAACGTTTGATAAAAAATCTAAAATAGACAAATCTAAACCTAAAAATGATGAAATGGAATTTAAAAATGAATTAGTATCATCAGAAGAAGGAAAAGAAAAAAACATAAAAAAATTAGAAAAGAGAGGGAAAAAAATTCCTAAAAATACTAAGAAAAAGGCTAATAAAGAGGAAAAGATTTTAAATTACAAAAAGGAGGAAGAAATTGCGAAATCAGAAGACCTAGAATTATTAAAGAAAGAAGAAAAAAAGAAAACAAAAAATTTAATGGATTTTCTATAGAAAGTTACTATCTATTAATAGCTCAATTATCAATCTCTTCAATGGATGTAAACCAAAAAATTCACATAATATCTGAATCTAATGGATCACGCCCAAATAGGGATTCATAAGTATGTTTCAGAAACTTAGCAGCCTCACGAAGAGTGATAATACCTTGATCTGTGATGAAGTAGTATCTTCGTCGACGAGTTGAGGCATTGGACACCTTAGATACAACTAAACCCTGTTGTGACATTCTATATAGTTCTTTATAGCATGAAACTTGGGACATAGCTAGATTTTCGATGTCAAATTCTTCCTGAATTGCTGATTGAATTTCATATCCATAGAGAGCCTTTCTTCTAGATAGTAATTGGAGTATATAAAGAAAAATTGACTTTTTTGTCAAATTTACCTTTAATTTGGATAAAACATCCAAATTACTATTTTTCTCATTCGACAATCCATTAGACGGATTTGTAGTGTTTCCACCACGAAAATCGTCAAAGAGAGTATCGAAATCGAAATCATGACTCAAATTTTCATGACTCCTAATTGAACACCAAATTACCCTATATATAATGTTTTCTTTCTTGGGTAACAAAATAATTTTAGAAGTTGGTAAATTTTATTTGAAATCGCACTGTACATAAGGAATATCCTTGAAAAAATGAAAAAAGAAATATTTTAGTAAGAATCTTCCTTGATGAAATAAATTTTTATATAAAAAACAAATAAACAACATAATTAATTTTAAAAGAAAAAAAAATATGTTAAATCGTTATAAAGAAGAATTTATTCTTAGCATAATTAGAAAAATACTAAAAAATTAGATTTTCAAGAATAATAAGAAAAAGAAAAAAAATAGTTCTAACTAAATGAAAAGATATTATTAATCATTTAAACTAACTAAATTAGTAGTAATATTTATTATAACGCTGAATTTTTTCCTAACTTAATGTTTAAACTTGGAGAAAAAACAATGCCTAAAAAAAGAAAAAGTGGTGGACGAACTAAAGGCGGAAAGGGTGCTTCAGGTTATGTTCAATGCTCAGCATGCAGCAAATCAGTTCCTAGAGACAAAGCAAAAAAACAAACAAAATTTAGAACTTTTGTTGATCCAGTAATAGCCCGAGAACTCAGACAAAGTGGAACTCAGATAGCACGAACACAATCAATAAGTTATCTTTGTATAAATTGTGCAGTACATCGAGGTGTTGCAGGAATTCGTTCAGCATCTGAAAGAAAGACACATCGAGGTCCAAGAAGGTTTATATAACCTTTAGAGATAATTCCAGACTTTTAAAAAATCTAATTTCTCAAAACTATTATATAAAAATATAAGGTCAAACTCGTCAATTATTTTTTATATCCAATTAGTAAAGAAAATTAAATATGCGTCTCTACTCCTCTATGCAATTCTCTTTTAATATTGAAAAGTTTACCTTGACCCATTTTTCCAAACATTTTATTTCCTTTGATCTCTTTGAAGAGATCTTTGAACCAATCTACATCCCATTCCTGTTCTATTCCATTTAAAAGTAAACTGACCTTAAGGTTTGGATATTTAGTTTGAACTGTCTTGATTCTTTGAACGAGCTCTAACCAACTTTGGGTATTAGTAATCGGATACACCGGAGAAAAAGGCATAATCGATAAAACAACTCCATCTAATAATTGATTAAAAACTTCAAAATCTATACCTAAATGCATAGCTGCTCCAGTTAACCATTCCAATTCTGGATCCACTGGAATTACTGCTTGTATAGGGGTATCAGGTTGTTCTGATTTAAAAGAATCAATAATTTCTCCTAAACTTGAGGTGAGAAGTTCACTACGCCAATCTGTCCAAGCAAAAAGTAAATCCTCATCAGAAATGAGATCTTCTATAGTAATATCAACATGATCTTGACCGGTAAGTTTTCTAAATTCTACTCTGCACCTCCGACATAAACAATAATCCAATCTTGGATAATAGTGTTCATCGAGAATTAAACTTGATATTGAATACCGGCCTACTTCCTTTGCAATGGTAGATGAATATTTCCAAAATGATGTATTAGAAGGACATACAAACTGCGGTATTTCCTGGCCTCCTCTATGAACTGAATAATTAGGATCAGACGCCAAAAATGCATCACCCAAAGTATGGATAACACCATGGATTGGAATTTCAAATTCAGATGCTATTTGAACAAATGATGAGAAATATTCACTATATTTAGGATCTCTCGGGCCTGAAAAGGATCTATACGATACTTTTCCTAATTCATTTTTTGCTACAACTGCGATTTCTAGGTTTTCTCGCCAGTAGTTAGATATAAAAGTAGTTGGATCTCCATAATCATATGAATTAGGATCTACAATCATTACGAATTCTTTTTCGAGTGCTTCAGATAATTCCAATTTATACGTGTCTCCAAGTTCAGGTATTGTTGAAAATTTAAAATATAAGTTAGATTTCTTCGTATTATCGTTTATGTACAATGCTAATGGCATTGTGGATATAAATTATTCTAATAATTATTATAAATGATATATGTTAATATGATTTTCTATTATAGTTTAAATTTGATTGAATTTAACACCTCTACAATAATATTTTAAAATATTTCAATTTTAATTTTCATGTAAAAGATATTTTATCATGTTGGTAATTATTTTCTTTTAACAAAGATGAATACAGTAAAAAAATTTCATCCTAAAATAGAACAAAAGTAAAAAAAATCAATTAAAGAATAATTGCGAGGAATTTTGTTGGCAGAATGGATTGAATGGACAGAAAACGTTTGGAGAGTTGTAGTTAACCAAGAAAATATTGCATATCTAATAAAATGTTCAGATGAGGAATTAGTTGTAATTGATACAGGAAGCTCAGAAGAAATGGCAGAAGCAATATTTTCTCTGGTTGCTGAGTTTGGGCTAGAACCAGAATCTATTAAAGCAATATTTTTAACATGTACTCATCCAGACCATTTAGGTGGATTAAAATTACTTAAAAAGAAATCCAATGCCTTAATCTATGTTCATGAATCATCGAAACCCGTTTTTGAAGAGGGTAAAAAGTATGTGCTTGAAAAACAGTTCTCAATTACAACCACGGGTGAAAAAATTTCTTTAGCATGGAACACGGATATAATGAATAATCTCACTAAGCTTCCAGAGCCAGATAAGTACATTAAAGGAGGTGAAGATATCAAAATTGGTGATGAAATATTTATTATACAAAATACTGGGGGTCATAGTTCAGATCATATTTTAATACATGCATACAAGAATAAAGCTTCATTTATTGGTGATGAATTAGGAATTTATCCAGATTCTGAGTATTCTTTTTTCTTTGACTTAACTGGATCACCTGAACAAAGGAAGAAAGCTTTAAAATTATTTGCAAAGCTAAAATCTCAATATCTGTTTCCTACTTTTATCCCTCCTATTGATAGAACCGATTATGATCGGGTAACTCAAGAGGCAATTCTAGCTCAAGAACACTTGGAAACAACAATTTTAGAGACTCTGAGTGGCTATGGAACTATAAAATTGAAAAAATTAGTTAAACATATTGAAGATACTTTAGTTATTGATTGGAAAAGTCCATATAAGGAATTAGGAGTCTTAGAAACTACAATAGAGGTTTATCTTGCAAAATTAATAAAAGAAAATCTCGTTGAATTTAATGAAAAGGCCACAACTTATTCATTTATTGAAGTAGAAAAAGGCATTAATAGAGACAATTTTTACTAATAATATTTTTCTTATTGTTATGAAAAAAGTACAAAAAAAAAGACTTTTCGGAGATAAGAAGAAAAAAACAAAGTCATTTTTATTTTTAAAATTAAGCATTATTTAGGATAGCAAAATTAGATGTCTTCTCAAATTCAACAAGAGCCCAAAATTCTCTCTGATAAAGAAATTAAAAAGAAAATGAAACCAATTTTTCATAAAAATTATCAGAAATTTTATCCTGTAGACAAATTAGATACTTTGGGTTTTAAAAGAAATATCTGTACAAATTGTGGAAGAGGTTTTTGGTCTACTGTTGATAGAGAAGTATGTGATGAATCTGTTTGTGTTGGTGGATATAGATTCATAGGAAAACCATTGACTACAAAACGATTGGGCTATAAAGAAACTTGGGATGCTTATGTAGACATATTCAAACAATGGGATTATAAACCAATTAAACGATATCCCGTAGTATCTAGATGGTATGACGCATTAGAGTTCACAGCAGCCGGTATAAACGTATTTCAGCCCTATATTGTTCAAGGTAAACAAGATCCTCCTTATCAACGTGTATTAGAACCACAAATGTGTTTGCGATTTAATGATTTGGATAATGTAGGAATAACTGGAACCCATTATTCGGCATTTATAATGGTAGGGCAACATGTTTTCAATTCTAAAAAATTAGGAGAGTCATATTGGATAGAAGATGGAATTGAACAAATTTATATATTTCTTAACAAAAGATTAGGTATTTCATCTCATGATTTAATTTTTATGGAAGATGTGTGGAGCGGGGGTGGGAACTATGGTCCAAGTATGGAATTTTTCGCAGGCGGTATGGAGTTAGGAAATCAAGTTTATATACAGTTTGATTCAGCTACAATGGAACAGTTAGATACTCGTGTAATTGATATGGGAGCAGGTTTAGAGCGATGGAGCTGGTTCTGCAGTGATAAGCCAACCAGTTATGAAACTACCTTTCCTTTGGTATTGAATTATTTGTATAATCAATCAGGTTATAAGCCGAATAAAGACATTTGGACTCATTTCATGAAATATGCTGGATTATTGAATGTTGATGAAACGGATAATATTTCTGAGAGTTGGAAAGAGGTAGCAAAGAAAATTGGATTAACCAAAAAAGAATTGGATAAAGAGATTTATCCTATTCGGGCATTATATACTATTGCTGATCATACACGTAATTTACTCTTTGCTATTCGTGATGGAGCATTGCCTTCAAATGTAGGTGGAGGTTATAACCTGCGAAACATTCTTCGTCGTTGCTATAGTTTTATTGATGAATTTGAATTTAAATTTGATTTTCACAAAATTTTCGAACTTCACATTGAGGAGTTAGGTGAATGGTTTCCAGAGCTAAAAGAAACAGGTTCTTTGTACGATATTCTTGATTTAGAGAAAAAGCGATATTCAGAAACAACAGAAAAGAATAAGAAGTCATTGAAACGGTTATTAAAGGGAAAAACGAAAGTAACTATAGATACATTCATAGATTTATATGATTCTCAAGGAATTACTCCCGAATTAGTTAAGCAATATGATCCAACTATTGATATTCCTCATGATTTTTATCTTCGTGTCCAGGAACGACATGAACAAAAGAAAGTAGTTGAAAAAACTTTCAAATTGACCTCGAGTGTTCCTAAAACTAAACAATTATATTATGAAAATACGTATGGTAGTAAAAAATCCTTTAAAGCAAATATTCTTGATATAATTAACAACGAGTGGATTGTCCTAGATAAAACCCACTTTTACCCTGAAGGGGGTGGTCAAGCTGCCGATATTGGAACAATTAATAGTGAAAAAGTCATTGATGTCCAATCTGATTCAGACATAATTTTTCATAAGGTAAAAAAAACCACAAAATTAAAAATCAACCAGAAAATAACTGCTCAAATTGACTGGTTCCGTCGTTATGAATTGATGAAGCTTCATTCTGGAACTCATTTAGTTAATGCTGTAGCATATGATGTTTTAGGAAAACACATCTTTCAAGCAGGAGCAAAGAAAAGTCCAGGAAAAGCTCATTTAGATTTAACCCATTTTAAAAGCCTTACACAAGATGAAATTGATGAAATTGAACGTAGGGTAAACTATTACATAAATTCTGAACCGATCAAATCAACAATTAAGATTTATCCTCGTGATCAAGCAGAAGCTAAATTTTCTACATCAATTTATGCTGGTGGAGCAATTCCAAGCACAAATTTACGAATTGTTTCTTTTAAAGACAATGAAGCATGTTCTGGAACACATTTAAATTCTACTGGGGAAATAGGATTTTTAAAGATCACGAGTGCTGAGCGTATTCAAGATGGGATAGTTCGCTTGACTTATGTAATAGGACAGACTGCTGTCCAACGTGTTCAAAAACAAGAAAGCTTATTACGTGATTTAAGTGAGATTTGGAAAGTAGGTTTCGATGATATTCCAAAAACAGGTATTAAATTTTTTGAAGAGTGGAAAAAACTTGGAAAAGAGGTAAAAAGCTTACAAACCAGCTTGATCTCATCTGTTTTGAAAACAGCTGTTGAAGGAAAAAAGGATATCGAATGGGTTCAACTACCATTTAGAGACCAAGGCGCTATTAATCCAGCTTTAGAAAATCAATTAGATTCTATAAAAGCCAAAAGTAAAACGTTGGTAGTATATTTAGAATCCTCACCGATTTTGTTGGCAATATCTGGTGATCCTAATTTGAATCTTGTTGAATATTTACAAAAATTCTCAAAAAATGTAAAAGAAGGTAAAATTATGAGAGCTTATCAAGTTGATAAGTCATCTTTGCCTGAAGATATTATCAAATTATAATCAATTTATTATCTAAATTTTTTTATTGTCTTCCTGCATGTTGGACAATAAGATTTTTTTCCTAACCATTCGTACCAATGTGCTTGATGAAATTTTCTTGAGCAATGAGGGCATTTTGCAATATCCCGCTCTTTTTCCAAAGATCCCCAACAAATTCCACACCTTTCAGCTTTTTGGGGATTCCACTCACCAATAGTATTTTCTCTCAGAACTAGATGTGAAATATTTACATTCAAAGATTTGATTTGTAATCGGTGATCCAATGTTTTTATAGTTATAAATTTATCGTGCTTGTCTGGATTATCCTGAATATCATTAACATTAAGCTGTAAATGATGAAATTCTATCATGTTCTATCATTTTGTTTTTTTAGGTGTGTTTGTTAAGTTTTTAATCCCTTCTTCAAACTGTATCATCATTTTTGCTAAAATAGTTTGCAATTCAATTAAATTGGCTTGTTGGTTTTGTAAATCTTTTGATTTTTCTTGTTGATTGAATTGGAAGACATCAGAAATTGTTGAATTGACTTTAGCAAGCAATAACATAATTTCTGCAACATTATCTGTTAAATTTTGAACATTTTGAGCAACATTTAGCACCATTTCTTGTATTTGACTAACATTTTCTTCTATGGAGTGAAAACTCTCAGCTAAGGGAATAACTTGATCTATTACATTGTTCAATGCGTTTTCTAAACCCTTTACAGTGGGTACTGAACCATGGGGGGTTTTCACTGAATCTATTTTGAAATCTTGTTTTTTCATAAAAGAACTACCAAGAAAAAAGAAAACTTAATTCTAATCATTAAATGAATTTAATAATTATATTAAACTTGAGAAAATATTAAATGGAAAAATTAGGTATAAATTAGCCCCCAACAGTACGTGTAATGAGATATAATTTATCCCCATCACTTACTTGAGCTGCTGCTAATGTTTGATTATCTTGAAGCTGTTGACCCCTGAAGACAACTATTACCGTATCTGGTGGAATTCTCTTCCTTGAAGCTATCATTTCTTTGACTTCTTGTACACTAGATGTTTCCATGACTGAAAGAATTTCTTCGTTGCCACCAATAGCTGAGACTACTTTTATTTTCATTTTATTTCACCTGTAAATTTGACAATTGTAAATTTTTTAATTGCTGCGATATATTTAATTATTATATTGGATTTTTAGTATTTATATTTTTGAATATAGGAATTAGTTACTTTACAATTTACCAGTATTTAATCTAATTCAACAGTTAATCTCTTCTATTAACTATATTATTCAATTTATTACAATCATTTTTAATAAATGTAAAAATCCTTAGAGAAAAGTCAAGGCTAATCGATATTATCTTTCCCAGATGAATTATAACAATTTCTTTTCATTAAAAGAATTAAGATATTTTTTAATATATCGAAAGAAAATATTATACTTAAGGTATTTTTAATGTCTACCATGTCTGATACAGTTGTATGTCCAGTGTGCGGTGAGCATATTCCAAGTGATTATGTTGTATGCCCGTATGACGGTGCTTCTCTTGTAAAAGAATTAAGAGCTAAGATGAATGTTAAAATTAGCTTGAGAGAGGGGATTAGTAGAGCCATTCGAATTATAAATCCTCAAAAAACGAAAAAAGTAGTTGATGAATATTCTACCCATCCAGATAGAAAAGGGGCATTATTCGTGTTATATACGTGTTCGTTTTTGTTTGCATTCAGACTAGCTCCTTATCTTAACGCATCTACAGATAAAAGTGTAGACATTCTTTATTTCATTATATTAGGCTTTTCTTCAGGTTTAATTATCGGGTCTCTATTATTCCTTTTTGCAATTGTTTTTTGGTATGGAATTTCATTTATTTATCATATTTCTGCAAAATATTTATCAGGTTCACAAACAGCTACTTTTAAAGAGTCCCAAGGATTAATTGGATATAGCTTTTCTCCCCTAATTGTAGGACTTATTGTTTTGAATATTTTATTATTTTTTATTGTTCCAGAAGGCTTTAGTAATAACTACAATGTTGTTTCAGGACCTGAAGGTGGGATTCTATCCCCGATTCCAAGTTTTTCTGAAAATTTTTACAATGACTATTGGATTGTAAATTTGCTCTTTTTTTCTTTATTTTTAATCTGGGGTGCTTGGATTGTGAGTTTAGGGACAGAAAAAATGTTCAGAACAAAAAGAGCGCTATCTATAGGCATATCAGCAGTAGTACCAATCATATTGCTTGTTTTAATATACTTTACTTAGAAAATACAAATTAGTTAAGCCATTGAATTTGTATTTTCATCGGTAATGGTAATTCGTCTGCAAAAATATATACTGAGCTTGTTTCCTCAAGAATTTCTTGAAGAAAAATTTCATCCTCTGTAAGATCTTGGCCTAAAGATGAAATAGTGATCGAATCTTTTATCAAATTAAATTGTAGACTTATTTTTTCTCTAAATAATTTCAAAGTATCACCTTTTTCAACTATAAAAGGAATACCACTTAGTTTATAAATGTTTGAACAAACTATACAGTCTTCACGCTTTAATAATGGTACCTGTAGATAAGATTGACTGTGGACATCTATAAACAAATATTTATCCAGAACAGGATGAGTATCGTTAGAATTATGAATAAGATTAAGTGTTTCATGTGCCATTATACCCCCTATTATACTTGAAACTGATCCTAATGCTGGAAAATACTCTTCATCTGATATTTTTGAATTTTCAGACAAATTCAGTTCGATATCCACTTTTTTTTCCATTTGTTTTTCTTTTCTTACGTCACCCGGTAATGAACAAGCTTTTTGTAATTCCCTTTCAGGAATAAGTGGTTGACATTCTAAACATGGAGTTTCATTTGGAATAATGATCTGAACATTGCCTAGAGTCCCGTACATTCCAGCATTAGGATCAGTTTCAACTATAAAAGGAATACCACTTAGTTTATAAATGTTTGAACAAACTATACAGTCTTCACGCTTTAATAATGGTACCTGTAGATAAGATTGACTGTGGACATCTATAAACAAATATTTATCCAGAACAGGATGAGTATCGTTAGAATTATGAATAAGATTAAGTGTTTCATGTGCCATTATACCCCCTATTATACTTGAAACTGATCCTAATGCTGGAAAATACTCTTCATCTGATATTTTTGAATTTTCAGACAAATTCAGTTCGATATCCACTTTTTTTTCCATTTGTTTTTCTTTTCTTACGTCACCCGGTAATGAACAAGCTTTTTGTAATTCCCTTTCAGGAATAAGTGGTTGACATTCTAAACATGGAGTTTCATTTGGAATAATGATCTGAACATTGCCTAGAGTCCCGTACATTCCAGCATTAGGATCAGTTTCAACTATAAAAGGAATACCACTTAGTTTATAAATGTTTGAACAAACTATACAGTCTTCACGCTTTAATAATGGTACCTGTAGATAAGATTGACTGTGGACATCT
>MDVS01000005.1 GCA_001940645.1 Candidatus Heimdallarchaeota archaeon LC_3 | reverse complement strand
AATAGATTGATTGAATAAAAACATCTGGGCTTTTGTTACTAATTGAACTTAGAGGAGTTAATGAACCAAATTTTGTTAAATAAATTGACCATAAATATTCTGAGAACTCTTTAAAATTTTGTGTAGTTATCGGTCTCTTAACAAAGACACCAATCTCTTCAAAATTATCAAAAAGAGAACCATTTGGATTAAAATATAGGCAATTATGAATTCTGGAATTTTTTGTTTGATAATACTTTTCATCTTCTAATAATTCTGACTGTAATGGACTTTGGTGATATAAATCTTCAAATAGTGAAATTGCTTCAGAATTATTGTTAGCACATATTTCTGATCTTTTTTCAAAATTAGTATAATTTAAATCATAGGTTTGCAAATAAGAGGTAGATTGATTAATATTTAGATTAACATAAAAAAAATTTTCTGGATGACTATAGTTAGAATACACAGCTGATAAGAGATCTTCATCAGTAAATTCAGTTTGATTTGTAGTAAAAACAGGAATAGAATACTCATCAGAAACAGAAACTATTTTTCCAGTTCCATTTGAGGGCATAACTGTAACTATGATTAAAATAAATTGAGTTAAAAAAAAAATATTATTCAAATTCATACAACAACTACCTATCTAGTTTTTAGTAATTACTTAAGAAAAATATATAAATTTAATGACTTATGAAACATCATTTACTAGAAAAATAACTTGTCGCTATTTGCAATCCTTTAGCATATTCGTTTGAAAAACGATTTCTTTTCGTTGTGAGTTGGTAAGTAAAGTAGTGGAAGATATTTATAAGTATTTTGTAACATCTCAATGAATTGAAAGTACAATGGTGGTATAAAAATGTAAGCTAAGGAAAAAAAAGCATGTTTACAATATGGATAAATTAAGTAAAATATCTCGTCATTACTTCGTCAATTATCTGATTCAAATTACTTATACAACAAATTCTTTCGTATCTACATCACATCGTAGAGACTACGTTAATATCAGATGAGAAGTATATTAGTATTTCCATTGTAATTATTTTTGACCAGTCTGAAAGATAGTCCTAGACAAACTCTGTTAATAGAATAATAAGTAAACCTTTTAACCTAACATTCTATTTTTTTATTTGAATTTTCTTTTTACGAGATATGAGAATTTACCTATTGTGTTGCACCTCCTTTTTCATTTTTTCACCAGTTCAAGGAAAATTAATTCTTATAATACCTAATGGAAGAAGAACTGACAATAGATTACTTGAGATCTTCCAATGAGTTTGTGAAAGAATTTTTTCTGCCCCTTAAGGATAGAATCTTAATATCACCCAAGCAAGCAAGTCCTGATTGACATGATTAATGGATTTTCTCTCCCAGTAAACTTGTTCACGGTCATAGAGAGCATTAAATCGTTCCGCTATATTACTTGTGATAAACTGATTAAGAAGCACCATTTGGGTTAGTAAAGCCATTCCAGAAAGTTCTAGAAGAGTAGGGAGCTTTTCAATAGCTTTCAATGAAGAAGGATCCAGCTATGAAAGTTCGACCTGTCCAGGTGCTAATCCTGTTGTTAGAACGACTTTTATTGCTTTCATTACTGAGGGAGCTTTTGATTGAGTTGTTTTCCTCTTTTTTCGTGTTTCTTCTGGGGTTAAGATACCTTTTCTCTTAATGCTACTCTTATCTTTTTTTGATGGTGTTTCAGTGAGTTTTTTAACCTTTTTATTTCCTGCAAATCTTGTTGGATACCTCCTGTTCCTTGATACTTTTACAATGGACTCTGTATTCGGTAATAATGATCCTGTATTCAATTCCATTGTTGTTTCTCATAAAAATTTTTTATTTTTAACAGGAGAAATCAAAATAAGTCTGGCACGTTTTCCATTGTCTTTATGAATGTGTTGTATAAATAACAACGATGTTCGCAGTGCACGTAACGCAGAGAGAATAGCAGATGCTCCATCAGCAATAACAATATCTACTCTTCCTTGTTGAGTCATAGCTGAAAGAAAATGTCCTTAGATTGTCTCTGCAGTGCGATCTTCTTCAATTTGTACTGTTAAAGGTTTTCCATCTCTGTCCAACGTAAATAAAAGATAACTTTTAATGCCTAATACCTTTAAAAACCCTTCATCATAGGCAAGTATACGGAATTGGTGTTTTTCTTTCTTTTTTTTTATATCAAATCGTTCACGAAGGAGTTTTGCTTCTTCAAATCCTTGATAAGGCAAATATAAGAATTAAAAGCAATGCTATATTAATTCGATCAGAAAAAGCTACTGAAGAATCTAAACAGAGAGTAAAAGACAAATGATAGAATCCAAAACGGCTATTTCTTACCTTGTTATTGATAGTTTAAGTAAAATATATAAACAAGGAGACAACGAAGTTCATGCACTAAAAAATATTAGTTTTATTCTCGATAAAGGGGAATTTATAACTATCATGAGGCCATGACCTAAAACTATAATTGGCATCACATGGTATTTTTCTCAAGGTTAAGATGCACGAAATGAGAGATTCTTAATATGTTACAAATGAAGAGGATAAAAAATTCAAATAAAAGTGAGTAAGGATGTCTGCAGAACGGGATACAATCATTGAAATAAAAAATTTGATCAAGATATATCGAAAAGGGCACATTGAGGTTACTGCTCTCCGAGGTATCAATCTTGAAGTTAAGAAAGGAGACATGTTGGCGATATTAGGCTCTTCTGGCTCAGGAAAAACAACACTCTTAAATGTTATTGGTGGAATAAGTATTTCTTCCGCAGGAACTACTAAAGTTAATCAACAAGAGATATCTACTTTATCTGAATCACAATTAGCTAAATATAGACGTGAAAGTATTGGATTCGTATGGCAGATCGCAAATCTACTCCCAGATTTAAACATAATTGATAATGTACGATTAACTATGTTTGCTGCTGGAAAATTTAAGAGAGGTGAAGTTAATGATCGTGCAAAGAAATTATTAGATGATGTAAGTATTATTCACAGAGCAAAACATCGTATATTTCAAATTTCTGGTGGAGAACTCCAAAGAGCGAGTATAGCTATTGCTCTTGCAAATGATCCGCAAATTCTTCTCGCAGATGAACCGACAGGAGAATTAGATTCAGAAACTTCCCAAAATATTGTTGATATGCTTAGGATGCTGAATGAGAAATATGGAAAAACTATGCTAATAGTTACACATAATCCAACAGTAGCGAAACAGTGTAAACGACAATTAACTATAAAGGATGGTGTAATATTAAAACAACCTTTGAAATCTGGAATTGAGCATATAGATATCGATAATGAAGGATATTTAAAAATTCCTGAAGAATTAATGTCAATGTTTGCGAATAAGCGCGTGAGAGTTATTCAAACACGTGATAATGAAATAAAATTAACTACTGAGGTTTGAAAAAAAGAAATCCCAGAAGCAATTATCTTTCTGAAGATTGTTAAAAAAAATACTAGTATTCTTTTCTCTTTGATCAAATCTAACAGTAATTATTTATATTCAATTGATTTCAATTAATTATTTAGTTATAATTTTTTGTACTAAGGATATTTATTTTTTTAACATTATTTAGAGGAATAATTGATCCAATTATGAAACTGACAAACACTGCTAAGCAGAATATGATTAGTAACTTTATAGGATAAATCACAAATTTGTTTACTGGTAAACTTGGTAAAAAGTTCAAATAAGCGATTCCTCCTATAATATTAATTATTAATGCAGTGAAAATTGAAAATAGTATAATAAATAAACTTTCAAGTAAAATTAGTCTATAAATATCTCTATTATTCATTCCTAATGATTTATAAACCGCTATTTCATATTTCTTATTGAAAATTCTTATTAATAATATCAACATAAATCCTAATGAAATTAATACCAATTCAAATAGGTAGTTCAATTCTAAAGCTTTTGAAATTGTACGAAACTCTCTACCTTGAGTAGTTTCTTCCAAATTGCTTTTGTATGTTATGATATCATCTATGAACCAAAGAATAGAATGATCGGTTTGAAAGTCTTTAACTAAGATATCAACATTCTCTCTATCGGTAGTTTTAATAAGAAATCCTGATGTTGGATTCTCAATACTGTAAGCATAATTTAGATTAATATTAGGAGCAATAAGAAAAGATTTTTCCAAATTATACAAATTAGGAGAAAAGCTTTCCAATACACCGATAATAGTGGCATTTCCTTGATAAACATTTCCTTTTCCTCCCCCAAAATAAATTTGTTCACCAATGTTCCAATCTTTAATATTTAAAGTAGTACTATCAATAATTTCTTGGTAAAAACTCCCTTTTCAGTAGGATATAAATCTAACAAGAATGCTTCCAAAACAACTTCACTAGTTTGACACTTCTTTGAAAGTTAAAAGACCATGCTGCCACAGGGAGAGTAAACTGAAAGTGATTTAAATTATATGAATAGTGTCAAAAACCATCATTCTCGATAATGAAAATTTAGTTTACGAAAATGTATCAGTATTTTGTAATCTTTTTATTTTTTCTTCTTTTCTACTTTTATATCGATTGTAATGACATAAATAGTTCCTTGTGGATTTGAATATGATGATTTGAGTTTTCTACCTGCGATGTAGAATATTTCCAACGCGGATTCTATAAAGGATTGAAATCCAATAGTGAGTAAATATTTGATTAGATCTAGATAAACTCTTAACGAAGCGATTAATGTATAATAAATTAATGATGTATAAATGGATTGGAAATACTTATTTATGATTTTAATACTTATTTTTATACTGTTTGTCTTAAAAAGTGTTCTAATTCTTTATTGAAATGATTGTTCACAATTGGTCTTAAATGATTTTCAAGACCGTCTTGGAAATCACTATTTTTTATCGACTCACCCTAATTCTATTCATTATTTCCTCATTAATTAGCGATATTATTCCTTAATAAATACAATATGATTATTTAGCAGCGAGACAATATGATTGTATAATATGTAGTCAATAGAAAACTGTTAATAAGATTATAATAATTCCTGTAGTGACTATTCATCAATATTTTTCATTTTATTTTAATATTAAAAAACACTACATCCTGTTAAGCACACCTATAATAAATGTATGATTTCATATTAAATGAGACGAAAATTAATTATTCAAACCTTTTTCTTACTTTTCTAGAAGAGTTTATCTAATTTCAATTATTTCTAGATTTCTTGAATTATATTTTTTATTTTGTTAATATATTCTTTAAAATCTCTTTTTCCTTCCTCTGTAATTGTTATATGTACTAAAAACCTTGTTTTAAATATTTTAGAGTTTTTTTTGATTAACTTATGCTGTTCTAATTGTTTTAAATGATGATCCAGATTTCCTGGAGTTATTTTTAGTAGTTTTTGTAAATTATTTAATGAAATTTCTGAATGCTGGAGTAATATTATCATTATTGAGAATCGTATACCTGAGGTGAATATTTTATTTTCTACTGCTAATCGATAATTTGTTTCTAAATTCTCCTCGTTAGTTTTTTTATTCATTATTTCAACCTAATGTTTTTCTCGCTCCCCAATACTGAATCATTCCCGCTACTACATATTGAAACGAGACAAAGGCCGTTAGATTTTCATACCTCAGAAATTCAAATGGATCTAATCCCTCAGGGTCAGAAAACAGGAAAAATCCTATAAATAGTGATAAAATCACCATTCCTAATCCAGTAAGTAATAATTCTTTGAATCCACTTTTTTTTAGGATATTTTTTACTAAGAAATATACCAATATAAATCCTAATCCAGGATATAGTATTCTCTCATGAAAAAATGGCAAATAATCGTGTATTGGGAAAATCCAAATAGGGAAGAAGTATTTAAATAACCAGAGAACTATTATAGCTATTAGGTACTGTATTTGAATTTTTTTCATTATAATACCAGAGTAAACCTCAGATTTTTTCATTATAAGAAAGAAATAAAATGAATATACTAATAAAAGAGCAAAAATAATTGCTTGGCGGACGTAAATATCCTCTAATACTTCTTTAAAAATGTAATAAGGATCTCTTCTCAAAATTAAATGAATTTCTATTATTACGTCCAGTATTCCTATAAATATTACCATTAATGACCAATTACGCTTGAACAAATATTCTTCATAGATTTCCAGCAAATTAAATGAGGTTTTTACTTCTAAAATATCATTTGATTGACTCATAAACTTATTTCTTTTTTTCACATTAAGTATTAATGGATTTTCTGTAAAACAGAATCTTTTATTATTCATCTTCTTTTCATATAATTCAAATAGAGCCATTCCCTGATCTAAATTATAAAATCATTTTACAGTTTTCCGAGATCCAAATAGAAAAAATTAGTGAATAAAATATTTATAAAAGGTGATGTAATTGAGTAATGATTCATTTATTGGAATGCTTTTAATTAATTATTTCTTTATTAGTTTTGTTTTAATTCTTTTAGGTAAGACTGGTACTGTCATCACTTCACCAGAATTTCTTAATGATATTATAATAATACTTGTTGTTGAGATCATTTTTTTAATGTTTGCAGTTTTGTTTTATAATTATTTTAAATTTGGAGAAAAAGAAGCACTAAATAATCTTCAATATCTATTTTTTGTTAACTTTTATTTTCTCTTGTTTTGTTTTATTTTAAAAGAGGTTTATTACAAAGAGACTCTTGTAATTATTGAACAAGTTCTATTTTTTCGATTCCTGTATATAAATATAGCAGTTCTTTTAATTATTGGATTTCTTTATTATATTTTTTATTTACTTGATTTAATGATATTAAGAAAGAAAAATAATGTTGAAATTGAAAAAGAGTCTTAATTTCAAGAAATCAGGCCATTATTAATTAATACTTTTTCTTAAGAGAATAATAGAGAGGAAGAATAACTTGGGAAGCAGAAATAACCCAAAAAATTACGGATAAGACTAATAGCATCCTAGATATTGCTGAAAACCAAATAATAATATCAATCAGATCTTGACTGTAGGTTATGAACAAAATAAGACCATTGAAGAGGATGTGGACCATGTACCACCATCAGAAGCGCCTTCTGATAACTATGGAAGTTGAATCAATATCAATCCAATATGTCGAATATAATGTTTGAAAGTCCATGGGATTTTTTTGATTATTAATTCATTTTATTTTCTGAATTTTGGTGGTAATCAAATCTTAAATTTTTATAAAAATCGATGAGAAATACTAAAGTAACAATCAAAGCAATTAGACCGATAATCGCGATTTGTATCCATAACTGGAACATTATCATACCAAACATTGCCAGAATTACTAGCATAATAAATGAAATTAGTAATAATAACCCAGGTACCGCCTTTCCTCCAACGATATAATGGTCAAGTTTTACGGTTAAGGGAATTTTATTTATTTTCATATATTCTTGAGAAAGCTGATACTTATTTCCTGGAAGTTGTTCAATAACATGTTCTTGGTGTAATTTGTTTAAATGCCAATATGATGTGCTCGAACTACCAAGATTAAGCTTTTTTTGAATTTCACGAACACCTGCAGGTCTATTTTGTTGTCGTAAATAAATAAAGACTCTAGCGGTAACTGGATGTGCGAGAATATCACTTAAATTGTTTTCAGAAATACATCTCACCATGAATATCTATAATTCTAAACGAAGAAAATTAGTTATTGCCTTTAGAAAAGTATTATTGATCCCTTGATTAATATTTGGGGTTTCTAAATAATAAACTGCTTGAACAATTGGATTAGGTGACACACTATAACTCACGTCACTTCCGTCTCCATAACTTTCAAGGGAACCATAGCGTCCATATAAAATTGTAAATTGTGGCCAAATATCAATATTTATCAAAATATTGTCTGATCCAATGAAATCAATATGTATCTCAAGATTAGGATACTCCTCATCCTCAAAAAAATGGATTACTGGATTTACCTCTAAATATGTTATTGAAAGGTTCTGTCCATTGTTAATAATTGTATTTACCCATGATTTCATGGATGAACCTAACAAATCAATTGCAGATTCTTCTGGAGAAACTGTTCTTTCTCTTGTATATGCTTGATAATCATCATACCAGTCGAGAGAGTAAGTATTAAGAAGCCATTCATCAATTTTAAAGAAACGCGGTGATAACAACTCAAACGTCGTAACATTATCTGGTAATCTTAAATTCACATAATTATTATTTGTGTACGATCCATTTACACAACACATACTAAAACTAAGAACATTTGGTAAAATAATTGTCTTATTTTCTGACCAAGCTAATAAATCTACAGCTGGAAGTAACTCTTCTTCCCTTTGATTACTTGAAAAGAAAAAACTAATACTTATACCAGCAATTAAAACAATGATGGCAAGTAAAGCACCCTTAAACACAGAAGTATATTTATAGGACAATGAAAACCGCTCCACCTATAACAGAAAATATATTAAATAAATATACATTGCTAAAACAGTTAATTTTTAGAATGTCCAGATTATAAAACATAATTTCAAATTAGCTGTAAAATTCAAAAATTACCTAATTTTAAATTATTTGAGGAAAAATACCCAAAATATGTGTTTTTTCGTCAACAAAAGCTCGGAAATTGATCTAGTGTTTATTAAATGCAACTTTGGAAAAAAAGTTTAGCTTTTTACAGTTCCATTATTTCGTTAGATGGAAAGAATATTACAACAAAGAGAATACTACATTATAGTAGTTATTTAAAATACCATATTATTGAAAATAAGGATGGATTTTATATTTATAGTCCAGATTATACTAAGAGAATATCTTATAATGTTACAAATGATCAATGGAGTAACTTTCTTCGTGTTGGAAGTGATAATTGGCGACAAAACATAACAATTTCTCAAAATATTGATCTTTTGGAGGATCGTTATTTATTCATTGTTAATCAGCGAGAATTTAGTGTAAGTCTATATGATTTAGCTAACGAAATTATTAATGAGATTCCGATTATTTTTACTAATGAAATGAAGGAGCAATCTATTATTCTGATGGCACCGGAATTTAGAAATAATAACAAAACTATGTCGTTTTTCATTGTATTGCTAAATTCGCTACAATTATGGGATTATTCTCTTGAATCAAATACTTGGAATAATATATCTCAATTAACACATGATACTAGTAAAATTGAAAAACGATACAGTGTAGGAATAGACGATATACCCGTCGGGGCATCTGATCTTGCTATCCAAGATGGTCACTATTACCTTTTTTGGGATGAAATAGCAAGTTGCACTCAAAGAACATTGAGTTATGGAATATCGAATAGATGTGTCTCTGAAATCTTTTCTGTAAGTTATAGTGAAGAATCAGGATGGACGGAGATAGAACAGGTAACAGAAACAACAAAAATATTTGATGATGTCATTTCAAGTGATTTGGAAATGACTTTTGGTATAATATTTCCCATTTTCATCCTAGGAGTATTACAACGAAAAAGAAAGAAAAAGACAATTTAGACAGAATAAGCGTCTAACAACTATAGAAAATTCATATTTTGCCCAAACACGTAATTGAAATGAATAATTGATTATTCTGTTATAAATCCTTCAGATTTTGTTCACATGTCCGCACCTTTTTATGGTGTTTTTTCTCATCTCTATTAGGTTTTTTCCAGGGGTGTACCATTAATTGGCCATAAAATTTCTAGAATTTGTAAAAATTCTGTCTTCTAGCAAAAATACTTTAACAAAGCTTACAATTTCATTAATTTTAATATTTCTTTCCCTTCAGGTAATAACGTTTAGTGATGATTTTCAGAATATAGTTAATTTGCAAGTTTACAATAGTTCTGATATACCTGATATTTCTATTGGCTTTCAAAAGTCCCCTGATTGTAGATTCTCACCCTATCCTTCTGTTCAGGGATGTTATGCTGTTACAAATAATTCTGAATGGAATTCTTTCATTGATGATGCATTGAATTTCCCTTCAAGTCTTCCAGACATAAGCTTTAGTCGTTCATCACTTGAGTTTTCTGTTCGTGCATATCCATTTTATTATTCACCGGATTCAAATGAGCCTGCTGGTTTTGATCATGGTGTATGGATTTATCCAACTATTCTAAATTTAGTAATTATCCCTACACCAGAATATGAGGAATTACAACAACATTTTGGATATTCTTTAGAAGACAATGCTAATATCTTATTAAATATTATATATGATCACAATAAAGGCGGACCATTATATTATCCACCTAAGGATAATTTAATAACAATTATTGGGGACACAAAGAATTCAACCATAAAAATTGATGCGCAAATTACCGCAAATCGTAATGAATTCTCATGGTGGTCAGAAGATCATTTTTTACCAACATTAAAAACATTTTACAGCTATAGTAGTTCATTAGACTATTATTCCCGGCTTTATTTGACTAAAGAAAAATTTTTATCTATATTAAATGAAATAGAAACAATTTATGCTCATACAATAGGTTTAGATTACCAATTGACGTTGGACACTTCACAACATACATCATTATCGTCAATAAAGCAATACGTCACTAATTATGCATCACAACTAGGAGATGTCACACAAACCTATTTCGAACAGGGACAGGCTTTTCCTTTCAACCAAAGTATAAATGAGGAAAATATTCAAGAAAAAGTTCCTAATTATGACAAATTAGAAAACATTGCTCATTTATCATCAGGAACATCCAATCTTCTACTTTTCTATAATGTTATCCTTCTAGTAACAGGAATAGCATTCCTGTTATCAATGTTAAGAACATTTTGTGTTAATTCAGAATACGCAAGATCCATGAAATATCTTGAATCTCAGGGATTAAACAGATCGCTACATTTTAGATTATTATTAATAATTTTAGCCGTAATTACATTATTAGCATGGGTTATATCGAATATCATTGAAACCGCTATAATAATTACATTCTCTGATAAATTAAACCCTTACGCGATAGATTCACAGATATTTCCTGTAGTTATCATTTTTCTAGGATCAGTAATAATCGGATCGTATTTTTTGATAAGTAAGACGAATTCGGAAACGATGATAGAACTTGGAGAACGACATCAACAACATTCAAGAAAGAAATTTATTTTTTCTCTCTTGCTCATACTCTTTCCGCCATTATCTGTCATTTTTCTCTACCAAATACCCTTTTTACCTGATGTTACTTTCGTTGGTGGATTTTATATGATAATGTTTTTTCTAATTAACGGCATTCTACTAATTTTTCTCCTCATAAAGAGTCCTCAATTAATGGAACTCATTTTAGTTAGTGTGGAAAAAGTAGCTAAAGTATTTAAAATGAAACTGAATGTTGTATATTTTTATAGAAGTTGTCGTAGAAACAAAAAACTAATAAGTCTTTTTGGATTTTCAGTGCTCTTTACTCATATTTTTGTCTTTTCTGGTCTATATATCATACAATGGGATGAAGATACTTATCAAGGTATCAATAACATAAGCATGGGGGCTGATTTAGTTGTTACATCACCATATGAAAATAGTACCAGTTTTTTATCGCTCAAAGAGCAGATTAATGCTGATTTAGATGATTTAAATGTTGAGATATCTCCTTTTCTTGAATTCTTGGTTGCAACTTATCAATATACCTCGGACAAAGTCCAAAACTTCAATATAGAAACTATCCAATTTCTTGCAATGGACTTGAATCAGCTGGATAATTTGGTTGGTTATACTGGAAGAGATGTACAATACACTCCACAACCTGAGGCAGAAGGTGTACAGGTTTTAGTTTCTAAATATTATTCAGACTTATTTGGAGGTAGAATGGATTCTTTTACGCTTACTCCTTGGGATTCCCATGGATCGTTTACAACGTTGGTTCCTTTGAATTTTACAGTAGTTGGAAATTTTCTAACAACGGCAAGAATGGTTTTTTCAGATTTAGATAATTCCGTAAGTGGACGCACAATGATAGCTAATATAACCTCTATACTTTCTTTGTTAGATAATTCTCAATTGAGCACGTTGTATTTCACTGGTAAAGGATTTTTGATTTGGCTTCCTGATGCTTCACATGAAAGTGTGCTTTCTGCTAAGAATTTACTCCAATCTAAGGGTTATACTGCTGAAGCATCGTATCGGGCTTCAAGTCAATTCTCAAAAAATACAATGGACCAATTATCAGGAATACAAACACTTCTGTTATTAATGTCCACTATTTTCTTTTTAATAACAACCATTATTATGACGATCAAATTGAATTTATTTGGAAAGGTGCTACAACCAATTGTTTACAGTCTTTTGGCACAAGGATACGAAAAAAAAACTGTTAAACGTAATTTTATAGCTTTAGGTTTGATTATTGCTATTGTATACCCAATTGTTGGACTCCTACTAAGTATATCAACGACTTTCGGATTGTATTTCTTTTTGAAGACGATAACAAATATTCACTGGGGTTTTCTGTGGTTAATACCCTTACAATTCCTAACTATTAGAACAATCACTTTGGTTCTGATTTTAATGATTATAAATATAATAACAATCTTACATATGACAAAAAGTATTTCATTTGACCCTAAATCATTTGAAACAATAGAGGATTGATAAAATGGCCACTTTACAAATTTCAAATATTATTCAAGTATATGAACGACCAGTAATTGAAGAACTAGTTGAAGCACGACGAGTAACAGCATTATCAGACATAAATTTTGAAATAAACGAATCTTCCTTGGTAGTGATCTTAGGTCCTAGTGGTTCTGGGAAAACTACCTTATTCCACATTTTAAGCTCATTAATTGCTCCCACCTCAGGTTCAGTACGAGTAAATGGTCTAGAGCCACTTACGCTAAAAAGCAAGGAATTCCAAAACTATCGGAGAAAAATGATCGGGTATTTACAACAAGTGCTTGCAAAAAACTTTATCCCTTATCTTACATTACAAGAGAACATTCATGTCCTGTATACCTCTCAATTAGCAAATAAACAGAGTTTAGATGAAATAATGAAATTGCTGACTAAACTAGGTTTGGAAGAACGCCATTTACATGTACCACTAAAGGAACTTTCTGGAGGTGAGCAACAACGTTCAGCGTTTTTACTTCTTTTGATTAGAAATCCAGAAATATTCCTATTCGATGAGCCAACCAGTTTTCTTGACGAAATTAATAGAAATAAAATCCTCGAGCTTATTCATGGGCTCTTGAATTTGGGGAAGATCATTATTGTATCAACTCATGATCCTGTCTTCCTCAAACATGCATCACAGGTATTCTTTTTGAAAGATGGAAGGATAATTCGAGAACAAGTTATTGAGGAAATTGCTTCAACACTTCGATCTGTTGGTAGTGTACGAGGATCTAATCCTTCTCCAGACTTTCAACTTAAAATTCCAGAAATAATTTTTCAACAGTTAAAGAAAGACAGTGTGTATCAACTTGAAAGAATTGTTGGATCTGAAAATAAGTTTTTAATGCGTATATTGACTAAAAATGAGTTCCAATCTGGTAAATCTAAAGAATGGATTTATCTTTCGGCAATTGAGACAAATTTCCATATTCCAAAAAATCTGCATAACATCAAATGGTTCGAAGATGATATTATTTGGCTTTTCACTGAACAAGGTCTACAGATACGTCTTACAGAATCAAAAGGAGGTAAAAAAAGTGAGTAATGAAAAAAATATCCTTATTTTTCGTGATGTTTCACTTAAATATTCTATGAAAATAGGCGCACCTCTTGTAGTATTTGAAAATCTATCTTTTTCAGTGTATCGGGGACAAAAACTGGGATTCTGGGGTCCTTCAGGAAGTGGAAAATCGAGTTTATTTTATCTTGCTTCTGGTTTTCAATCCCCTAGTCAAGGATCTATATCAATGAAAGAACGTGCAGGATTGATCCATCAACAGGCTCAATTAAATCCTTGGTTAACATGTAAAGAGATTCTAGAAATGGAGGCTGAACGGGGTAATAATATATATGATATTATGGAGCTTTTAGAGGTAATAGACATGAAAAAACATGGAGAACACTTATTTATGCATCTTTCAGGAGGAGAAAAGCAACGAATAGCTTTAGCAGCCACTTTAGCTTCAGGAGCTAAAATTATTTTAGCAGATGAACCATATGGAAGAGTTGATTCAAAGACTGCTGAAGTAGAAAAGATATTTATGAGGAAGATGATTGAAGAGCATAATTTAACCCTCTTATTGGCTTCACATTATAATCAACATTTTAAAGATTTAGACGGTGTTTACAAAATTATAAATAAAAATTTGAAGTATTATCCAATCGATGATTATTTTGAATCACAAGTAACCGAAACAGTATTAATTTAACAGGATTGCCACTTCTTTTGCTACTCTTCCACTTTGTTAAGCATCATAAAAAAGAATTACTTGTATTGATATTTTCTTCACTAATATTTTTCAGTATTCTTGGGTCATACTCTATGCTACCCATATTAAACGGAAAAGTAAGAAAAAAAATTTTGCTGGAATATGAATCACCAGATTACGAAGTAAAAGGATCCTATTCATATTTCACTATAGAAACGCTATCAAATGGAAGTAAAGGATTCAGAACTCTATTAATGAATGACAGTAATCATTGGAAAAACTTTATCAACGAAATAATAAATGAAAATGCTTTGAAAAACTATTTCTCCATCAATTATTCAGAATTACCAATACGTATAAGTAAACAATCACTCACAATCACGATAGCAGCCTCTCCAATTTATTCGTCTTTGAATAATAATACACCAATGAGTAACAGAATATTTGAGTTAGATAACGATAGTAAAATTATTGAACCGACTTTATGTAAACTGCAGATCATTGGCAAAGACCAATACGAACATATTGCTGATAAATATGGATTGGATTCTTCATCAACAATAGAACCCGTTGGAATTTCATTCTACAATCCAATTAAATCAAATATAGTTAAGTCAGGACAACCATTAACTATTCATGGAGACATAAATAGTGCAAATGTAACTATTGCAGGGAGTATCCCAGATGAATCAAATATTGCATATGACCGTGATCCATTGGTCATTTTATCTAATGATTCTTTTTTAAAGATTTTAAAGATTCTAGGAGAGGTTTCAATTTTTAAATTGGATATAAATTTTCAATTTTGGTTAGACTACAATCAAATATCAGAAACAGGCAACTTTAGGGAAGCATATAGTTCAGGTTTTATCCTACATTTGTTCAGTCCCAAATTTAGTGAATTTTTAAATCCCGTATTAGATTTGGAAATAAGAACCAGGGCTACTCAAAGTATTTATTGGGATCTTTCTTCTCATGTTAATGAGAAAATTGAGAAACTAGCTTATTCTGGTAGAATATTTGATCTTCTCGTTTACTTTTTTTGGTTACCCACAATTTTGATTGCATTTTTCCAAGTAATACTAAGCCTAAAACGATTTTCAGCTAATTCTTCTTGGGGAAAAATTGAAAATTACTTATTACAATCAGGTATTAAAAGAAGTCAAGTGTTTTTTAATCGTTACCTGTTTATAGGTAGCACACTCCTACTAGGAGGAATATTATCATTACTAATTTTACCCTGGTTTGGTAAGGCCTTGGGAATAGATTATACTATAGATTTTCAATCATTTGTTACTTTAATCATTTTTTCGACCTTAGTTTTACTTATTTATGATTATTTATTGAGAAGAAGAAACATATTGGTCTTTGAAGACATACCTTTGACTAAAATACCATCACGTGGTCCGTTAATCAGGGGAATAACACTCCTTGTATCAATAAGTTTTGTTTTCTTTGTTATCATTTTATTTAATCAATTTTCAATAATATTACAAAAAACAGCTATCTTCATAGGAGATAGACAGTTGGTAGACTTAATCTATAAATTATTTTTTCTAGGTTTTGCTTTTCTAGTTGTAATTCTTACAATTTCTTATTATAAGGATGTTCTTCTCTCAATTTTTAGTATCATAAACAAAAGTGTCTATTCTATATGTAAAAAGAAGTTTTATGGACACTTCATAAAAAGTGCTGTCAGAAACAAAAATATTTATTCAAAGTATAGTGTTTTTGTTGTGATAATCACAATAATCATGTATTCCGGATTTTTTTTAACGAACATGATGGAAACAAATTATTTCACAGAAGAATCGATAAGTTTTGGATCAGACATACGCATTCAAGATTCGTTTAATAATCAAACACAACTTAATTCTAAAATTAACCAATTACAACTACAAAGCAATAATGATAACCTCGTAACCAGTCCATACATAATTTTTATTGCAAAAATTATCAAGGGAAATCAATTTTTTGATAGTAAAGATATAGCTTTCTTAGCAATGAACTTCTCCCAACTTGAATACTTTGAACATACCAGTCGACAAAAATTATCAGAATATGAGATAAATAAGACCAATAATCCCAAATTATATGTTTCTGAAGATCTAATAGATAGTTGGGATATCAAAAAAGGCATAATTGATCTGAGAACTGGATTCTCAGATGGTGGATATGCCTCCACAAACAAATTCGAAGTAATAGGAAGTTTCCCTACAGTTCCAAGACTACAAGCCCTTTTTCAAAATCCAAAAAGTAGTAATTACCAAAAAATTGATGGAAGTATTGTGGCGGACTTAAATGAAATTTTTCCTCTAATCGATAATCAAACTTTTAAAATATCAAGTGTGGAACAAGGATTTTTTGTCTGGAAAATGGACAATCAAGAGAAAGATTCTCTTTTAATATATTCTCAAAAGCTTAGGAGTAATGGATATCTCATTGAAGAAGGTCCAAATGTAATTGGGAAGCTTTCAGCAATTAATAATGCTGAATTTGAGGGATTAACTTTTTTTGTTAATTTTTTTACTGAAATTCTCTTTATAATTTATATTTTATCCCTCCCAATACTTCCGAATCATCAAATAACTGCTCATTATCCAGCCTATTTATCATTGCTTCAATTGAATTATCAAAAGAACAAGATTTCACGTAGTATATTTTTAATTGGAGGTATTGAATTCCTCTCAATATCAATTCTAAGCCTTGGACTTAGTTTAATAGTTTCATTTGCTATGAATATTGTCCTTTTAGAACAACATTTTACAATAAATCCATTGATAGTGAATTATAATTTTTTTAAAGGTAATGTATTACCTCTATTTTTATTAAATACATTTCTTTTGCTAGCATCATTGATTATTATTACAAAAGTTGTTAAATTTCATTGGAAATCAACAGATTACCAATTATCTTCTAATTATAGTTAGCCAGTCAACCATCAAGGTTGTATAGTGCTAGAAATATGTTAAAAGTTTTTCTAATATTATTGTTACACGAAAAACACAGAAGATACAATCAGGTGAAACATTTGTGAGAGTGAATCAAGATGAGTTAACAAATTCTGAAAAAAAAGATTTTGATACTCAAACCGAGAACTACTTTGATCTGAAAATTCTTTTTGGTCTAACCTCACACTTTCTTCTCGTTCACCTTTATTTCGTATTTTCTGAGATTTGATTATTTTTGGACAAAATAGTTAGACATAATATTTTTTTAAAATATTTTCTTTAATCCCTCCCTTTTGTCTTTTAACGAAATAATAGGTACTGAAAATTATATACATAATAAAAACAAGCAGGATAAACTGAAGAAATATAATTACTCCATTAGAAAAGACATCAATTTTTAAAATATTTACAAATAAAACTATTGATCCAAAGATACTAATAAACCCTATAGGAATAACTAAACAAAAATTAATAATTGATTTTGATTCGGAGGAATTAGATGATCAAAATTATCAGGAGGAAGAAAAAAATACCTATCAAAACGATACTAATCAAGAAAACATCGATTTAACAGGATTCGATGATGATTCAATAGACAAGTATCGGGTAAGAGAATAAAAAATATATTGTTATTAATCCCTTATTTATATTAATTGATTATATTGTGTTTACCCTAAGAAATTATGTTTCTATGCACAAATTGTATCGAATATGTTTATATGTATCTGCAAATTTATATGATAGTTTCAAATGTTAAATTATTAGAAGTCTGTTGTAGTGCCGTAGTTTCTGTATTGATTACAAAACGTAAAAGTGAAATCTGAATAACAAATCCTAGCAAAAAAAATAATCGAAAAATTTTATAAAAAGGTTTATATTTAACAATAAACATCGTATGAATCTCTGATTACAATATCTTATTCAATAGTAAAAGCTTTATCTAAAGTAACTTGAAGAATTTTTGTCCGTGTTAACCGAAAAATTTTATCCGCTTCTTTAGCTACTCTTGGATCATGAGTGGCAACAAGAACACATTTTCCATTTTTCGACTGTGAATGTAGAATTTCCGTTAAAATTTTAGTATTTTTAGGATCTAATTGTCCAGTTGGCTCATCAGCTATTAATAATTCAGGATTATTAATCAACGCAGCAGCAATCCCAACGCGTTGTTTTTCTCCTCCAGATAAGTTAGAAATATCTATATTTTTTAATGCACTAATCTCTAATTGAGTTAATAATTGATTAATTTTTTCTTTGATAGATCTTGAATTAGATTTAGAAAAAAACGTTGGTAACGCGATATTCTCTTCAACAGTTAATCCTGGAATAAGATTATGATCTTGAAAAATGAATCCTACCCTTTTACGTCGAAAATCAATTAATTCTTTAATTGGTGCTAAAGAAATTAACCAATTATTAATATTTATTTTTCCTGAGCTTGGACGTAAAAGTCCACCTATACAATTTAATAGTGTTGTTTTGCCTGAACCACTGGGACCAACAATAACGTTCAAAACCCCTTTTTGAAAATTAATTGTGATTCCTTCTAAAGCTGCTTCAGATTTGCCTTTTCCATATATTTTAACAAGATTATTTATCTCTATAAAATGATCCAATTCATATACACCTTACATAGCAGAATCCAATAATGGTTCAAATTTATTTTTCATAATAACATATAATTGGATAATAGAGGACATTAAAGCAAATACTCCAAGAATTACCAGGACAACCACCCAATCTTTGAGTGTGAATATTGAAAATTGGGGTATGATTCCTTTAGATACTTGTAAGCGATAACTTTGTCCAAAGTAATTTTGGGACTGCAACAATGAAATCAATCCAAAACTTACCATTATTGATCCTAATAATACCAAAAAGAACTTTACAAATTGAATCCCTACCAAAAAGTTTCTAATAGAAAAATGAGATATCCCCCTGAGAGTTAAGAGATTTAAATAAGTTTTATTATCTCGTATTATTGATCGAAAACTAATGAATATTACAAGGAATAATAAAAACAATGTTGATCCCATTCCTATCAGTAAAGGAAACATTTCAATCAGAAAAAAATCTTCATATGTTTTATATTCAATAGGAAGCCATTGTTTTTCAGTTATAATACGTAAATCTCCAAAGTCTTTGAATTCAGTTTTATCATAATGTAATCTATATAATTCGTGAAGATTGTTAGCTACACTATTAATATTAGTATCATTATCAATAGAAAGGTAGAAATACCTCTGATTAAGATCATAGAAAGATTCTTCTAACCAATTGTTATTAATTAGGGCATTTTCAAATGATGATTGAGCAAATCCAGCCAATTCCAACTGTTTTTTAACTAGACTTTCTGTAACGATAATCCCGGTATATAATGGATCTATCCCTGCATAATAAATTGAAAGTATTGGAGAAGAAAAGTATAAGGAAAGAGTAGGAATAGAGATTGTAATAAAATCACCTATTTTTAAGCCGTGATTTAGAGAAAGGTCCTTATATAGTATTACACCTTCGGTCTGTAATAAAAATGTCTCCCAAGTAATTTTATGATCTAATACACCTTCAACATATGGGCGCATTGAATAAAAAGATGTTTCATTAGTAATAATAGTTAATTCGCTCTTGATATTAGAAGTATTCTCATTAATATTACTATTAAACTTGAATATACTATAATAACTTATTACATGATCCATCCCTGATAAGTTTTGATATATTTGATTATTAATCTCCTCTGATGATGGGGTAAATGCAATATCTCCACTTTTTTGTAAATCACTATATATATTATCACGCTTAAAGTTGTTAATAGCCGTCCCAACCTGAAATACTAAAGTAAATGATAAAAAAGCTATCAAAATTAATTGGCGATTCGATTGAAGTTTACGAAGAATTTGAGAAAAGGAATTAATCCAATAAAGGTCTTTTTTTGTAAACACCATAAAAAATAAAAAATTTTCAAAAAATAAGAAATTCAAGACCAATAGTTGAAATCCTAGGAATACAAAAAGCAGATTTGTTATAGTAAAAAATGCGTTGAAGGGTATTAATAGGAAAAAATAAGCCAAATGGATTATTAATAATAACATAAAATTTGAAATTAAAAGTATATAAAAAGTTTTAGGGACTTTTATACTGTAACTAAAAGCTTTATTGAAAATGGATTTATACTTGATTTTAGCAATCTGAAAAATGTTTTCATCTCTTTGAATGATAGGTTCTTCCTCCGGATTAACATAATATGAGGAAAATATACGCATTAGAACAATAAAGCTAAAAATTAACGTTAAGGAAAAAATCAGCTGTGATATGAGCAAAGTAGAAGCAATATTTGAAATAGGAACAAAAGTTAAACTATCAGGTAGAAAAATTAAAGCTATAAAAAAAATAATATTTCCTAACAATAATCCAAAGATAATATTGATTAGAATTCTTGATGTGAGCTCTTTAAGTTTCATTCCACGGATTAATAATAAAGCTAAATGGTTTGACTGATTTTTTAACAAAATTAATAAAATTAAAAAAGTGCACACAAAAATCAAGAGAAAATAAAACCATAAATATTGAAAAAATTTATCTATGATTTTTAATAAATACCAATCCTCTAATAAACTAAAAATATATTGCTCTTGACTAATAAAAATAGGATTTTTAATATTTATTTGGACTGGAAGTAAGAATAAATTTATGTTACTTTCAATATCGTCATTAATCTGTTGTATATAGAGATTCAATTCAGTAGATGACTTGAATCGATGATCAGGAGCGGAATACCAAATAAAAAGAGTTACACTGTGATTGAAGTTAAAAATTTGGGAGAGATTAATATAATCAGTGCTTAAGGAAACCATGTCAACCTGATTTGTATCGAAAGTGACCACAGGAAAAACTGGCTTACTAAGAAAAGGAAAATCATCTGGGTTTAAGGATTTATTATTTGTTTCTAAATAATTTTTAGCAGATTCAGTAATAGTTGCATTTTCAGGATTATTTATATTTTCTTGTCTGTAAACTTCAGGTGATTGAATAAAAAAAAGTAGACCTGGCCCACTACTTTCATAAAGATTAATGTTTAATTCGTAATATCCTATTGAAGGAATATTAAGAATATTTTGCAAGATATTATTGTTGAAATTGAAATTTTCAGAATTTTTATACTCATAATCCCAAGTAACAACCATTTTGGCATAAGGAGAACCTAAAGTTTGAAATTCATAATTTCGTCGGTCTCCTTTAAAAAAGGTCTCATAACTCTTTGATCTATAAAATTCACCTCCAATCAACACACCTGAAATAAGAATCATCCCTAAAAGAACCTGAAAAACAAGAGCTAAGAAAAAATATCTTTTAAAAAGTTTAAACGAAAAAATTTTGGCTTTAGAAAACAATGCAACGCTTTCCATATTTGTAGTGTAAAAACTGATCAGATCAAATGGATAAAACAAGAAGTTTATTTTATTTTCGTTAAAAAAAAATATTGGAAATGCAAGAGATTTAACGTTTCAATAAAAATTAACGATATTAAGCCTTGTTTTGAATTAGATAATAGAATTCACCATATTGAATGGATTAAACTCATTACAAGAAATGTGTTGAAACAAGCTGTGATAAATCGAAAATAAGAATCTTAAAAAATAAATTCATAGAACCTAAAAAAAAAGAACATAATTGTTTTTTTAATGGTTGAGATGAAATAATGACAACTTATAATTTGACTTGTCCGGAATGTAATAGAGCTAGCACATTTATTTCTTTATTCAAAGATGCTACAGATCATGGACATAATGTAGTAATAGGAGGTCAGCAAATTACTGCTGACATGATATTACACCAATATGTTTTTGATAAGAAAGGCTTTTATCATGATTTAGGAAAATGTATGAGTTGTGGTGTTATTAAACATATTTATTGTCATTCAAATAGAGACGGAGAAATTTTAGATTTTCCTTTTGTAGATCCCGAAAGAATACATAGTTCTATTCCAGAAGCAGTTAGAAAAGATATCGCGGAAAGTCAAACAGCTTTTAATGCAAAATTACCTAATGCTTCAGCTTTAATGGCAAGAAGAGCACTACAACGCATTTGTTTGAATAAAAATATTCAAAGAAATAAGTTATTTAACCAAATAAATACGTTATTAGAAAATAATCCAGAATTAAGAGAACTAGCACAAGAAATAAGAGAATTCGGAAATTTAGCAGCACATCCAGGAGCAACAATTACAAATGATGTAAATTTGGAAGAATCAGGTTTAATTTTAGAATTTTTAAATCATTTGGTTAGAATTTTATACATTATACCTTATGAAATTAATCAAAGTAGAGAGAAAAGACTGGACAGAGATTAATAAATATTATTTTTATTTTTTAAATGGATATGTAAAATGCAATTTACAGTCAATAACAATAACTATCCTTCAAAAGAAGAAATTACTAACTTGATAAATCAAGGTCTCTCCTACCGCCAAATGCAAGAAATTTTTAACCTTTCAGCAGGCTCAATGCATAGAGCAATGAAATTATACGGATTGAAAACAAAAAATAGAATAGGAGGCTATAATCAAAGTAAAAAGAAAAAGGAAAAAAGTGACAAATTTCCACCGAAGGAAATATTGGCTAATTTAATCAGCAAAAATTATTCGTGGAGAAAAATTCAAAACGAATTGGGTATTACGGTCAAGATGTTAGCAAGAGCAATGAAAGAGTATAATTTGAAGACAAAATTTGATTTTAAAACAGATGAAGAATTTCAAAAAATTATTAGTGAAACAATTGAATTAAGAAAGTCTGGTAAATCAATTTTTGAGATTGGAAAAATTCAAAATATTTCATCAGTTGCTATATTTAACAGATTGAAAAAATACTATCCAGATTATCAAGCTCAGAAACCAAATGAATATAACGAAGAAGAATATCAGCTAATGGTTAATTTAAGGGCAGAAGGTTATTCTTATCAGAATATAGCAGATCATTTAGGGAGAAATGCTATGGGAATTTGGGCAAAATTAAATCCTAATAAGCAGAAAGCTTTATTAGTTAGAAGAAAGAGAAAAAATGCTCTAATTTAGGTTTAAATGTCGGGGCATCTATAACGAAGTTATGTTTGAGATACATATGAATGTTTTTTAAAAATTATTTAATGGTTCTATTTTCATTTTTCTCCTTATTATTAGAAATACCCCGATCATTATAGATAAAAACATTAAAACACTTGTAAACGTTAATAACATCAAATTAAATGAGATTAAAGGCATATTTGGGACAGTCCCTAACGCTAGAGTAGGAAAATCTAAGTTCTCAACTTTGTAATAATATAAATTTAACATACAAAACCAAAGTATTACTGAACTAATTAAGACTAAAGTAAATCTGAGAAGATTTGTTAATAACCAAAGATTTTTTATCGAACCTTCTGTATACCCTCTGATACACAATAAATTAAATAACTGTTTCTTTTTTGTAGTTGAAACATGAATTAAAAAAGAAAAATAGAAAAGTGTTGCAATTATTGTTAGAAAATATCCTAAAATGAAAAAATTTGATAATTCATTTGATTCTAATGGTAATGTTTTATGTGTATTAGATTCATTTTTATCAATAATTAGACCTCTTATGATATTAATATTTCCACTTAATTTCTCGTACATATCAAAAGAATGGATTAAAGCAATCTGTATGCTTAAAAAAGATATAGTTGGTCTTGTTTTTAGATAGAAAGATCGAATATAATTACTATTATCTGTTGGAAAGATCAAATTTTCTTCCCAGGAGTTGATATTATGTATAATAGACTCAAAATTGGATATAATTTTGTTTATATATTCCATTGTTGTAACAAATGGTGTAACAATTGGTTCAATTCCACCATTATAAATTCCAACAATATTAAAGTTAATAAACATTTCTAATTCGTTAAGGATTAATTTAACAAATAGTTTAGATCCTAATTCAAGTTGGTGTCTTTTAGCAATTGAGGAGTGAATTAGAATTCCGTCATTTTCTAAAATAAACTTGTTCCATTGATCTTTACTTTGTAATACTCCATCAACATAGCTGCGCATCGAATAAAAATTAGTTTTATTGTTTATTACCAACAACGATGCTTGGTCTTCTATTTGCGTGATATTTAAACTAGAAAATCCTATTGGAATATAAAATATTGAATAAAAGGATTCTATTTGATCATTTTTTATTAATTTTTCATATACTTGATTATTTGTATAATTTTGAGGAGGATTAAAAATTATATCTCCATTTTCTTTCAGAGCTTCTATTAATTGTACTTTATCAGCATTATTAGAAAATATACTTACTTGCAATAGACTAATTGAGAATAGGACAATAATTATAAATGTGTTTAGATTTTTGAATTTAAGATCGATGAGTCTTGGAAAGATAGAAAGGAATTTTTGAGGTAAAACATGTTTAAGAAAGATAAAAATAAATCTATCAGATATATCGGTAATATTTATCAAAAGTAGGAGAATAATAGTTATTAGAATGAAGAAATATATAGGTTCTAACAATTGTTCAATTATAATTGGCAAATATAGGTCGGATTTAAACGAATTAATTAAAAATATTATCAATGTGATAAAAATTAGGAATAGAATAGAATTTTGAAGTATACCTGATTTTTTCTCAGAAATTTGTGGTTTTAAGGTTATTTCGTCTTTGTTAAGAAAATTATCTTCATTCTGATCCAATGGTTCTGCATCTGGTGGAAGAAATTGTCTATCAAGGATAAGAAAAAGAAGAACATGTCCTAAAATAAAACAAATTAATACTCCTATTGAAATTATTAGGGTATTTTCTATTACTGAATCAAGTGAAAGCGGATTTACTAATATTACAGGTGTTAATATTAATAAAACTGGAATTCCACAGATCAATCCAGACATTTCTGATAAAAGAATTAGACTTTTGAATTGTTGATAGGATAAACCTTTAATAAATAAAAGAATAAAGGTTTTGGTGTTATTAAAAATAATTATATGAGAAAGTAATAATCCACTAAATACAATGATTAGGATGAGTAAAAATTGGTATGATTGTAGAGTATTTATCAATGATTCGTGTTCTTTTTCAATTTTATCAAACGAATTCTTATAATGATCATTAAAATTGACTGAATGTATTTGTTGAGCGAATTCATATGCAGTGATTTCATTTTTTAGTCCTTCAAAGGTATTATTAAAGTAATAATATAGTTGAGAAATAGAATATGAGTAATTAGGTTTTTCAAGCCAATAATTAACCGTAACTACATGATTATAAGTAGTTAGCTGTGATAAATTGATATTGGTAAGAGATATATATAGATTACTAGGTAATAGATCAAAATTTGCTTGCACTGTCATATTTTGATTTAAAATCGAGAAATCTGATTGGTTGAAGGAAAAGACCTTTAATGAATCAAATGTTGCCTTACTAAGAATTATTTGGTCATTGTATGACGAAGTGAATATATCATCAAAATTGGACAATATATTAATTGTCATTGGAGAGTTATTGTACTCTACTACAACTGTTATTGTCAGAATTGAATATTTTGTATTATTATAAGAAAAAATTATATTTGTTAAGAAATTACCATAAGAAGATTGAAGGTCTTGTGAATTAGTCAGTCCAGGCTGATACTCCCAGGTTAATTCCCCATGGGGAGAAGAAAGGAAATAATTTCTTTGTGTTTTATCAAATATTTCATAAGTTAAATTTTTAGAAGTCTGTTGTAGTACCGTAGTTTCTGTATTGATTACAAAAAGTAAGAGTGAAATCTGAATAAAAAATCCTAACAAAAAGAAAATTCGAAAAATTTTATAAAAAGATTTATATTTAATAATAAACATTGTAAGAATCTCTGATTACAATATCTTATTCAATTGTAAAAGCTTTATCTAAAGTAACTTGAAGAATTTCTGTTCGTGTTAATCGAAATATTGTATCCGCTTCTTTAGCTACTCTTGGATCATGAGTGGCAACTAGAACACATTTTCCATTTTTCGCCTGTAAATGAAGAATTTCTGTTAAAATTTTAGTATTTTTAGGATCTAATTGTCCAGTGGGTTCATCAGCTATTAATAATTCAGGATTATTAATCAACGCAGCAGCAATACCAACACGTTGTTTTTCTCCTCCAGATAAGTTAGAAATATCTACATTTTTTAACGCACTAATCTCTAATTGAGTTAATAATTGATTAATTTTTTCTTTGATAGATCTTGAATTAGATTTAGAAAAAAAAGATGGTAAAGCAATATTCTCTTCAACAGTTAATCCTGGAATAAGATTATGATCTTGAAAAATAAATCCAACCCTTTTACGTCGAAAATCAATTAATTCTTTAATTGGTGCTAAAGAAATTAACCAATTATTAATATTTATTTTTCCTGAGCTTGGACGTAAAAGTCCACCTATACAATTTAATAAAGTTGTTTTGCCTGAACCGCTGGGACCAACAATAACATTCAAAACTCCTTTTTGAAAATTAACGGTGATTCCTTCTAAAGCTGCCTCAGATTTACCTTTTCCATATATTTTAACAAGATTATTTATTTCTATAAAACTATCCACTTCAAAAACACCTTACATAGCAGAATCCAATAATGGTTCAAATCTATTTTTTCTTATAACAAGATACTGAATAAAGGAGGTCAATAATGCAATTAATCCTAGAATTACCAGAATAACTCCCCAATCATTGAAACTAAATATATAGAACTGAGGGATTGTTCCACGAGAAATTTCCATACGTGGATTGCCTGACAAATATCTTGCTGATTGCATAACTGATATTATTCCATAACTTAAAATTGTTGAACTTAATGAAACCAAAAAGAACTTAATAAATTGAATTCCTACTAAATAATTTCTAATGGAGTAATATGAAATTCCTCTCAGTGTTAAAAGCCTTAAATAAGTTTTATTATCTCTTATAATTGCTATTAAGGTAATAATAATAACAAGAAATAGTAAAAACAATGTGAATATAACTCCAATTAGTAAAGGAAACATTTCAATCAGAAAAAATTCTTCATAGGTTTTGTACTCAAACGGAAGCCATTGCTTTTCAGTTATAACATCTATTTCTCCTAGAACTTTATATTCAGTTTTATCGTAGCCTAATCTGTATAATTGATGGAATTTGTTGACCACACTAAAAATATTATTATCATTATCAATAGAAAGATAGAAATGTCGAATATTAAGATTAAAATATGGATATTCCGACCAAGTATTATTATTTAGGGCTTTTTCAAAAGATAGTGGGTCCAATCCTTTTAATAATAATTGTTTTTCTAACAAACTTTCAGTAATAATTATTCCCGTATACAAAGGTCTAATTCCAGCATGATAAATGGAAAGAATCGGAGCAGAAAGTGATAGAGAAAGAATTGGAATCGAAATTGTAATGGCATCTCCTACTTTCAACCCAAATTTTTCCGAAAGATCCTTATATAGTAATATGCCTTCAGATTGAAGTAAAAATTTTTCCCAATTATGTTTCTGATCCAACACTCCTTCTACATATGGCCGCATCGAATAAAAGGATGTTTCATTTGTAATAATGGTTAACCCTGTGTTAATAAAGGACGAATTTTCATTGATGATGCTTTCAAACTGATAAATACCATAGTAATCTTGAACGTGCTCCATTATTGATAAATTCTGATATATTTGAGTATTATTTTCTTCTGATAAAGGTGTGAAAATAATATCTCCACTTTTTTGTAAGTTACTAAATAATTCATCACGTTTAAAACTATTAAAAGCTGTTCCTGCTTGAAACATCAATGTGAGGATTAATAAAGCCACTAAGATTAATTGACGATTCGATTGAAGCTTCCTCAAAATATGAGATAAAGAAGAAATCCATAGGAAGTCTTTTTTCAGATTTAAAAATAATAATAATAAGTTTTCAATGAAAAAAATCCCAATAACCAAAAATTGAAGTCCTAAGAGTATAAAAAGGAGATTTTTTACTGTAAAAAAAGAATTTAAGGGTATAAAAAACAAGAATTCAGCTAAATGGATTAAGATTAATAATAGAAAGGTTGTTCCTAATAATAAATAAAAATATTTCGGGAAACTGATCCTGTAATTAGAAATATTTGTGAAAATAGTCTTATATTTGATCTTAGCTATCTGAAAGATGTTTTCATCACTATGAATAACGGGTTCTTCTTCAGGATTGACATAAAATGAAGAAAAAATTTGCATTAACATAATAAAGCTAAAAATTAAAGCTAAAGAAAAAATAACTTGTGTTAAAAGTAATGAGAAGACAAGAGTTGAAATAGAAAAAAACGTTAATTCATCTGGAAGAAAAATTAGTATAATAAACGCAATAAGATTACCGAGTGATAATCCAAAAATAATATTAACTAAAATTCTTATTTTAATATCTTGAAGAGTCATTCCACGAATTAATAACAAAGCCAAATGACTTGATTGGTTTTTTAAAAATATTAGCAATATAATGAGTGTACATATAAAAATTAAGACAAAATAAAACCATAGATATTGAAAAAATTTATCGATGATTTTTAAAGAGTACCAATCGACTATTAAGTCAAAAAATATCTGATCTAGACTTATGAATTCAGAATTTTTAATACTAGTTTGAACAGGAAATAAGAATAATTTTATTTTACTTTCAATATCTTCATTAAGTTGATTTATATAAAGATTCAATTCGGTAATTGACATGAATTCACGATCGGGGGAAGAATACCAAATGTTGAGTGTTGTACTATGATTAAAAGAAAAAATTTTTGACAAATTAACATAATCAGTGCTTAAAAAAATTGGAGTTTCCTGGTTAATTTCTGATGAAACCACAGGAACAACTGACTTACTAAGAAAAGGAAATTCATTTGGGTCGATTAAAGAACTGTTGATCATATCTAAATAATTCTTAGTAGATTCTGCAATAATAGCATTTTCAGGATTATATCCTCTTTCTCGACGATATAGATCAGGTGAAAGAATAGAAAAAGGTAAATTTGATTGATTATTTGTATAAAGGTCAATAGTTAGTTCATGATAACCTATTAAAGGTATATCAAGAATATTTTGCATAATATTATCAGGAATAAGCACAATATTAGTGTCATTAAGCTCATAATCCCATCTAATAGACAGTTTCGTATAAGGTGAACCTAATGTTTGTCTTTCAATGTTCCGAAGATCTCCAATAAAAAAAGTATTATAACTTGTTGATCTTGAAAATTCACCACCAACTACCATCCCAGAAATAAGAATCATGCCTAAAAGGATCTGAAAAAGCAATGCTAAGAAAAAATATCTTTTAAACAGTTTAAAAGAAAAAATTTTCATTATTAAAAACAAATAACATTATTCCTTACTTTGTGATTTACGATTGATGGTTAATAGTAAAGAGAAAATTTCTTGAGACAATACATCAATTTTTTTTGTATAATAAAAAGCTTGTACCAATAAAAAAAGGAAAGGAAAAATCGCTTCATTGTCTGAGAAAATATGAAAAAATCAGGGAATAATATTTACTGAAAACACAATACCGTTATCAAATGTACCCAAAGGTGGAGGATGTGCATAAGCAGATCGGAAGGTGATTTGGAATGATATAATACTTGTTTCTCCTACTAAAATTGTATAAATTGTAGGATACATCTCATGAGAATCGTCCATATTGACAGAAAAAGTATCGTCATATGATGTATGTATTTTTAGTTTAAATTCAAAGATTTTGTCATCAGGATTGGGCCAACCATCCTGATCCCAAATTTGAAATGTGTACCATGACCCAATTGTATAATACATAACGTGATACGGATTTTCACTTGTGCTTACATAACTATCAATTACTGGTGAAATATAATCGTATAAATTTACATAGTCACCATCAGGATATTTCAGGTCTAATTCACCCTTATCTCCACCTGTACCTCCATCTCCATCATCAGCCAGCTCAATCCAAGTTATTTTTGTACTAAGATATACAGTTGCTCCGGAACTGGGTACAGATATAAATAAAAAAGGTAAAATAGCACCCAATAGAATTAAAACACTTAATTTTTTCTTCAATTTAAGACCTCATGATAGTTTTATCAAGATTAGAGTAATTATTTTGTTTTGAGATCTGAAAACTATCAAATAGAGTAATAATATTATATTTAAAAATAATCTTTGATAAATTGAATAATTCCATTTTGTAATTTTCCAAAATGGATTGTTTAAAATTAAACTATTTAAGACAAAATCTTTTAGCTAAAAATGACTAAAAAATTTTTTTAGTTTTTCTAAAACTAATGCTAAATTTTGATTTGGGATATCACCGACGATAAATGTTGATATTTTTATATGCTGTTTTATGAAAATATTTATAATTTTTTCTCCTTTCTCAGTAGGACTCAATTTTTTTTTCCTCCGATCACTATTATTCTTTGAATCATGTTTTTTTATTAATTTTGCTTCATTAAGTTTATCTATAATTCTACAAACAGTAGAATTTGGATATTGCACAATTTCACTTATTTTTGTTAAATTACACGGTTCATAATTTGAAATGAGATACAAAATTTGAAATTCTTTACTTGAAATATCTTTAATGTCAATTTGTTTGAGAATTTTGTTTAAATATTTCAAATTATTAAAATTAACAATAAGATTCAATAATTCTTGAGAAATTAATTTATCCATACTTTCCCCTTTGATTATTATTATGAAATTATTTATTGCTTTTCAATTATTTTTGAAGATTATAAATTAATAGACTTTTGTAAGTTTTTTCCTTATATTCTATATATTTCAGTATATTGCAGCTATTTTAAATTCAAAAGAATAAATTCTAGCTGTTTGACAAATAATAGCGAAATAATGGATTAATAAAAAGTTAAATTTTTCTCTAACCATATGTTAGGTGGTATGTTATAAAGGTTCCTCCTAAGATGTCATCTTGACCCAGATTTAAGAAAATCCGTTATTGAAAGACCAGTAGGTTGGAGACCATTATTTGGTCAATTAAAGCATGCTCAATCACATTTGCATAAAGAAAATGTCAATTCGGAAGATCTCTTTCTTTTCTTTGGAACTTTTAGACATACTGAAAATAGGAATAATGGATTACAATTTATTAAGGGAAGTCAAAGCATTCATATTATCTTCGGATATTTTGAGATTGATTATCTAATTCATACTGATACAGACCAAAGCACCTAGATTTTTATTTTGATATCCAAACAATCTTTTTCCCGAATTTCAGCATGAATATATTTTAGTTTTCAAAAGGGTTGGATAATCTCTTTCTTCTTTGATTAGATAAAGACAAGAGTGCACACATCTCTGTTTGGATTAATAATACATGGAATAAAATATTAAAAGCGAAATTACTATCAAATCAAATTCTTATTGATATTTTAAATGATAGATGGGCAATAATTTGTAATTTCAAAGATATTTCAGAAAAGGGTGCGTATGCATTGACATACATATTTATTCTGATTTGAAAAAGCCTGAAGAACTCAAAATAGCTTTTATTTTTCCAATAACTGAAGAACATTTGTTATTAATCTCTCAAGACCAACAAGATAGATTTATTTTATTTGAATACTTGAAAAAAGAATTCTCGGTGATTTGTTATAAATTCTGATTCATCTAAAACAATTTTAACTTACTTAGCAATGTTAGAAGGATTTATTAGTTTTACTTTAAGGATTATGGAGGTTTTTCTTTAAAATAATATCTATTACACTATTCAAATTAAATCACCAAAATTTTATATGACATTCTATTAGAAATTTTGACCATTTTGAGTTTAAAAATCATCTAAAAGGTTGTCAGCTCTTTTATACATTAGAAAAAAGGTGATTATACCTAATAACAGCAAAATCAAAAATAACTTGTTTTTATCATCTTACAATTTAGAAGAAGTCTCAATTTCTAAATATATTAAAAAATTTGCTAAATATTTTCTCAAACTTCATTAACAAATCACCATTATCTGCTATGATATTTCTATTCGTAACTGCATTTCTGGGAGTTAATTCGCATTTAAATATCTTAATCATAGTTTTTTTGTCAGTTTCTATTTTAAGATCTGGATTTTCAATTAATTCCTGATTTTCAATTAATTCCTTTTTAACAAAAAAAGAAAGTAAAATCTATAAAGAAACGTTAAGAGGTTATTTATTACCAAGATCAGAGACAAAAGAAAAATTCATCGAATTTTTAACTGAATTAGGATTTAGTAATATCAAGTTTTATGAGAAAAAGAAAGAATTAGATAGAAGTTGTTGGTTAATTCACAAACGTGCTAAACAAGCATTACCAATATCCTATTTACTATCTAAGTTAAAGATTATACCAAAAATGTGGCATGAGCATGTAAAAGCCAATTTTAACCAAAAAATAATAATGGATCAAAATATTGTAACCTATGGGGCATTTGTTTGTGATAAAATATAAACGGACCTTAATAAAGCCAAAAATAAAAATTAACTATTTCGATTATGAACATCCGTTCTTCCTTCATGTAATAAACCATATATCTACTGGATCTGAGAGTGGCGAGAGTAATATTGATTTTGATGAAGAAATTGTTGCTAGTTACAACATTTATATTAATTTAAAGGATAATTTGAAAAACAATTAATGATTTTCGAATTATTGCAAATTTATATGTTTTAATGATTTCGGATGGGGAAAATGGACAATTTTGACAATGTAAATGAAAATCGTTTTAAAAATGATGTAATCGATAAATATAACTCCTTCAGCATTAAAGAATTATTTTTTGATATTCTTAAGCATGATCTTAATAATACTCTCATTACTGCTCAAGGATTTACCCAAATACTCACCGAAAGATTAAAAGTTGATGGAGATAAACATCTAAGTGAAATGATTAATAAAAATATTATCAAATCACATTTAATATTAAACAATGTCATTGACTTTTTAAAAAACATAAATTTTGATAATTTAAAGCTAAAACAGATAAATTTATATGAGATCATACAAGTTGCTATTGAATCCAGCGAATTGCAAAATGAAAATATTATGGTTGAAAATCAGTTATTTTCGAAGATTTTTGTTAACGGGAACAAGATATTGGGAAATTTATTTGTAAATCTATTTAATAATGTTGTAAATCATGCTAAAGAAGGAAAAAAGATAAGGCTTCAAAGTGTTGAATTAGAAAAATATTGGCAAATAAAAATAATAGATTTTGGAAAAGGAATATCTCAAAAAGCTAAAAATGAGGTATTAAATAATACTAGTCAAAGAAAAAATTTAGGATTGGCTATTTGTGTCAGGATAGTGAAATTACATTATGGAAGAATGTGGATAGAAGATGATCTTGGAGTTGGGACTCTAATAAATATTCTTTTACCCAAAATTAATGCAATCTAACATTCTTTCTTCCTTTTCGATCAATACTTTACAAAATTCATTCACAACTATCTTTTTTACTGGAAACAAATTGGATTTTAGCATTTTACTGACATTTCTGAAATAATGGTTATTATTACTAACAGAGTAGTTAGAATTAATCGCTTTTTCCTAATTTTTGACGTTTAGTATCATTATTTGTCTTTAATAACAAAAACAAATGAAAAAACCATTATGACAATTAATAAAGAAATTATGGCTGCTATAAAAATTAAACGTGTTTGTGAATATTCATTAAATTTTTCTTTCTTTTTTTTAGATTTCAAAATTAAATCCACCCCTCACGATTCAAATTAACAATTTCGTATACTAATCTTCAATATTTTTTATCTTATAATATTTGCTTTTCTTATTACTTAATTGCTCTTTGATTAGCTGAGTAAAACAACTTTAAATCTTTTTAGTCCCCAAAGCATGTCTCTACAAAGACACAGAAGGATGGGATGGGTATTTATGTAAGAGCTAAAAAGAATGAAACGGGGATAATTATCAAGAGCAAGAGAGTTACGAGAATGCTATCGGAAAACAGAACTATTAAAATACTATTTAAAAATTGCAAAATAAAATTTTTAGGGAAATTTATAAATTAGGTTCACCTTTTCCATTCGTTTGTTCTCAAATGTTTAGGGGTAAATTCTATGTTAAATCGCAAAATAACACTTTTTATGGTGCTCTTAGGAGTATTTTTAATTTTTTCTTCGTCATTGAAGAGTTTTGAAAGTTTTCAGAGGAATTCCAATAAAACAGATATTTCTAGTCTGAAATCTCCTCTCAAGATAACTGCTGGTCAAATTTCTGTTCATGGAGACTTAGGTTTTTTTAATCCTCCTTGGACTGGTTCAGGTTCAACAAATGATCCTTATGTTATTAATGATTGTGATATTAGAAATAACGCTGGTTCTGCTATTGAAATTATTGATACTGTCAGCCATTTTGTTATTATGAATTGTTATTTGTTTGAAAACGATATTGGTATTTATTTACATAATGCTTCCAATGGAATTTTACAAAATAATACAATCTTTGATAATAATGTCGGAATAGTAGTTGGATTAAGTGAGAATACGACTTTAACGGCTAATAATATCCAATTTAGTTTTAATGAGGGATTAATATTTAATGTTTCATCTCTAACTCATATTTGTAACAATACAATAGTCAATAACACAATTGGGATTAATAGTGCTTATTCTGATTATTTTGAAATTAAAAGTAATTTGATTGGAGTTAATGGGTTAGGAATTAAATTTGTTTCCTCCAATCGTTCCATTATTTTTCGTAATACTATTATGAACAATACTGGTTATGGAGTGACCATCAGTAATTCGAGTTATAATAATATTACTCAAAACAACTTTTTAAATAATAATCGGAATGGAATTTCCCAAGCATACGATGATAACGACATTTCTGATGGTGTTCTTTGGTTTTATAATTATTGGGACACTTTGACAAGCACAACTAACCCTTATATTATTGATGGCCCAAGTAATACTGAGGATGCTATACCAGAAGCAAATTTTCTTGTTTTTTCAGATGATGAATGTCCTCTATTTACGAAACCAATATCCACAGGTTTAGGAATAACACCATTACTTATAGCGATAGTTTTTGTTTCAATCATTAGAATCAGAAAAATATTGAATAAAAAAACTTAAATAAATAAAAGAATGTACCAGTACTTCTGCAAGACTAGATCAACTTAGTTCATTTGACCTCCAAAGGGTTTGTAGTAGACGCTTGAATCTTAAACCTGTCAAAATTAATTATAATTCTATTATAATTCTAGAATAACATGGTTTGAAGTTGCAGATGATGGAGATGGTGTTAACAATGGAGATGATGGTGATTTAGATATTAAGTATCCGGATGGTCATTGGGAAAACGTATATGATGTAAGGTGGAATTAAATTTCAAATATTTTCTCATCTAATACAAACGTAAAGAATCGAACCACTGATTACTCTGATATTAAACACAGTAAAAATTGAGAAAAAATAAATTAAATGAAATAAATGATATTGGTAAA
>MDVS01000004.1 GCA_001940645.1 Candidatus Heimdallarchaeota archaeon LC_3 | reverse complement strand
CCTAAAGATGAAATAGTGATCGAATCTTTTATCAAATTAAATTGTAGACTTATTTTTTCTCTAAATAATTTCAAAGTATCACCTTTTTCAACTATAAAAGGAATACCACTTAGTTTATAAATGTTTGAACAAACTATACAGTCTTCACGCTTTAATAATGGTACCTGTAGATAAGATTGACTGTGGACATCTATAAACAAATATTTATCCAGAACAGGATGAGTATCGTTAGAATTATGAATAAGATTAAGTGTTTCATGTGCCATTATACCCCCTATTATACTTGAAACTGATCCTAATGCTGGAAAATACTCTTCATCTGATATTTTTGAATTTTCAGACAAATTCAGTTCGATATCCACTTTTTTTTCCATTTGTTTTTCTTTTCTTACGTCACCCGGTAATGAACAAGCTTTTTGTAATTCCCTTTCAGGAATAAGTGGTTGACATTCTAAACATGGAGTTTCATTTGGAATAATGATCTGAACATTGCCTAGAGTCCCGTACATTCCTCCTGAAACTAAGAGCAAAGTTTTACTTACAGCTAAAGAATTTAACCATCTTCTAGTTTCAAAATTGTCTAAAGCATCAACAATTATTAATTTAGATTCAACTTTTGAATCACTCGATTTTTCAATAGTAAAAATTGAACCTGGTATTTCTTGAACTCTTTTGGTATAAGATTCAATAATACAGTTAGGATTTATCTGAGAAAGAACAATTTTTGCGATTTCTGATTTGAATTTACCAATATCGCTTTCTTTGAACAAAATTTGTCTATTTAAATTAGATAATTCAATAGTATCCATATCAATCAAAACAATTTTTCCAACACCTGCCATAACCATATTCAATGCTACGACAGATCCTAATGCTCCAACACCTACAATAATAACTTTGCTTGAAGAAATAGCAGATTGATTCCATCCTTCAACTTTTGATTGTCTAGAATACCGTTCTTCTTCTCTCATTTATTAAATTCCTCTAAGTCCAATTTTCAAAAACTGATACTGATTCTTGAACAATTTCACAATCTTGAACGTTTTTCAAATATTTACATTTAGGTTCTTGAGAATTCATCTGTTTAAGTACTTTACAATTATAATCCTCTTCTAAGTTAAGACAGATTCTATTCCACCCAAATTTGAAGCGAGGAAGTGATTCTGATGTGATGAATTTTTTTCTTAATTGCTCTTCCAATGCTTCACGGATCTCTTTCTGGTTTTTTAGTAATAATTGATGTAGAATACATCCTGTTTTGAAACTAATAGTATTTTGAATGTTGTCAAACTCTAATATTTTCTGCATTTGTTCTACTAAATAATCAAGCGTTTCTTCTGTTAAATTTTCTTGTTCCAATCCTAAAAGTTTAATAAATTCGCGAAATTGTTTTTTTAACATTAAATTAATTCCTCAATAGTGCAAAAATTGTCGTAATTAAATTTTTTATGATTCAGTTAAAGATTAAATTTTTACAATTCAAATCTTGATTCAAAATAATCCATTTAACAATGTTAGATTATTCATAATATATGAAATATTAGTTCAATAACTCAAATATAATTTTATGCTTATGGTTAATTAGGAATGAATAAATAAAATCATTTTAAAGGAATTTAATAAAGGAATTAAAGTATTAGCTTCTTTAATTTAAACATCAGAGAATATTAGGGAAAAGTATGTTAACAGAGCAAGAGTTTTTTGATCGATTAGCAATTGAAACGAATAATTTAGTTCGAGAACAACCTACATTTAGAAAAATAAGGAATTCTTGGACACGTTTAAGAGGGGAAATTTTAGCAAGTGGGGACTTGTACGAAGGAGGAGTATTTTATCTTGAGGTAAAAATACCCAGAGAATATCCTTTTAAGCCACCAAAAGTAACATTACTTACTCCTATATGGCATCCAAATGTATATAAAGATCAAATATGTCTATCATTACTTGGTAAAGATTGGACTCCAGCAAATTCACTTGTAGATGTCATCGAAGGAGTAAGATTTCTCCTAGCACATCCTAACCCTCATGATCCATTGAATATGGCAGCTGCAAGACAAATGTTAAAAGATTTTGAACAGTTCAAATTTCGTGTAAGGCAATATGTTGATCAATATAGTGGATGGGACCAAAATTATCCAGAATAAAAGATTCAGGTACGTAAAGCAATAAAACGATTATTTTCTTTACTAATTGTATAGTAAATGCCTTTTTTATTATTAATTAAGTAATTAACTAAGATTTCTGACTCATTTTCAGGAATACCCATTAATCCGGAGATAGATGAGATGAGAATGGGACCCATCTGAATGAAATTTTCAAGATTTTTAATAATAAATTCGTTAATATTCGAGGATATATCGTTATTTAACTTTTTATCTCGAATTTTGATCACAAAATATTTACTATTTTCTTTTAAAATTTTAAAAAAATTAGTATTTTCTAATCTAGCTACTAATCTGTCAGCTCTATCAGCTTTTCCAGCTAGATTAATAATATCTGAATAAGAAATCCTATTATTTTTATCAATAATTTCAATTATTTTACCAATTAAGAAGTTATCTGAGGATTGAAAATTAGAAGAGCTTTCATTATCAGTTTTGATCCCACAATTATCACAAAATCTGTTATCAGATTCTATTCTATGACCACATTGAAAACAAAATTCAAAAGGGTTCATGTTGTCTTATCCATAATATGTAAGTAGAATATTTTTGATTAATTTTATATTATAACATTACAATGATTAGATTATTGAAGTTATTTACTAAATAAAAATTATTATATTTAGGAATGAAAGAAAATAAGAAGTAACTAGATTCAAAGTTATATGAAATAAATTTTATTTACTATAAATAATATTTTTACCATCAGCAGAGAATGTTAGATTAACGTAAAATTTTTCTAATAGGATAGGTCAAGAGATAAAAATGGGCAAAGATTCAGAAAAATTAGATGAAATTCTTGATAGTGTAAAATCTATTCAATCACAAATTAATTTTTTACAAGTACAAATGGGTTCAGGCTCAAAAGGTGCAGTCAACAGCAGAGTAGATACTGGAAAGAGTTCTGGAACTGCTTCTATAGATTCTAAACAATTACTGAATATTGATAGAAAATTTGATGAACTTTCTAATCAAATGTCTCAAAGCGCTGAGAATCTAAATAATGTTAATGAACAACTATCGAAACTAACCCAAAGTAAAGTTGAACAAGCAGATGAGAGAATGAATCAAGTCACTAGATTATTGGAAAAAGGACTCCAATTAACAGAAATGGGATCCCAATTAACAGAAATTAAGGATAGACTTGAGGAAGTATTAGTAGAATTGGCAACAGCAAGCAAATCGAGTGAAGTTCTGAAAGGTATTTCAGATGGGGATAATGAATAATTACATAAAGTGATGGGAATTCATTTGAGATATTTGAGGTTTTACTAAATTGTTAAGAAAAATTTCTTTAGGAAAAAGAGGAATTCTTCGTAAATTTAAAAAAAATAAATCACGGCGTGGTATTTCACCAATCATAGCTACACTGTTGATTTTGGGGCTAGTCACTACTGGAGTGGTAATAGGTCTCCTTCAAATATTACCCTTCATTGAAAGAAGCAAAATTGAATCTGGAATTACTTCAGTACAGAGTGGCTTAATCGAGTTAGACAATGCCATACATGAATTGATTAATGGAGGAGAAGGGTTCAAAAGAGTGGAAATAGAGAAACCGTTGGGTTTACTATCCCTGATACCCGATGAAGATAATTATAACTTTCAAATTAAGAATACAACTGATACATTATTTAGTTATTCTCAAATTATTGGTAAAATTGAATTTAGTTCACCATCAACATATGATATAATACCGGTAGGTAGTTCTAAATATCTGAATGGACCTGATCCAACCTCTAAACGTGATGAAGTCGTCATTGTTGATCAAAATAATGCTGGAAATTCTGGATTTAATTCTATGAACATTATTAATATGACTAGAGATTCTGGTTCAATTAATATTGATTATTTCTATAGGCCTAAAGTAATAGTTTCTCAAACCGGGGCTAATATTGACATTCAAATCCAGTTTATTAAACTTAAAAGTTCTTCTTCTTTGAATGAATCAGAATTTCTTGCAGTAGAAAATAATAGAAATCAGATAGGTGTTAGATATTCCTTGAATTCTTTAACTTCTACAATATTCAATGGTGTATTGACTGCTAATGAAATAATTTCAATTGAATACCAAAACACAGGTCCTATAGAGCAAATAAATCCAAATTGGCAGAGTTTATGGAACTCCGATCTAAATGGATCATCTGGAAATATTGTTGTGAAAATTATTTTATTTGAAGTTGAAATTGTAAGTTATGTATAATAATATAAAAAGATTTGAATAGTTGTAATTTGAATTGGCATCCGAATTTGTTTCTTTTATGATTTTGTTTAGTTTAGGAATATCAATGGTAGCTGCTGTTGGATTAACTGTAACTAATATTGAATCCGGTATTGCAGAATCAGTAGCAAAAAAAGAGATTTCAGAGATTTTTTTGGATATTAAACAAAGGCTTAGTAAAGAATTAAACTTTATTTCCTGGGATTTTTCTATTAATTCTATTTATTCATATGAATTTCAACTGGATCTACCAACATTATTAGCTAGAAGATATACATATGAAATAAATGTTAATCCAGATGAGAATGGAAATTATTATTTAGAGGTAGCTGGTGATTTCATTGGAAGCACCTTTGATACAACAGAATCTTTAGGCCTATCAAATGGTAATTATGTTTTTTCTGGCTCACTTGATAGTGTTTTTAATATTCATTGGATTAAAATTGAGAAAATTAGCAATAATCAGGTTTCCATTACTCTTTCAAGCAGCAATAGTTAATTATAAAGAAATATACCATTATGTAATCTGATTTGAGTTTGATTAAAAAGTGGAATTTCATAAAACCCATTATAACTCAAACTTGGATTAATTAATACAGATGTATTATAGAATTCTGCTCCCATTAAAGGTCTGATATCTGTTAAACTAGCGTTGATTCTTCTTAAATGCCACAAAGAGCTTGGTAAATCATAAGTCGCTCTGAATCCAGTAAAAATTGTAGTAGTAAAAAGAACTTTTTCATTAGATAATCCAGATGTTAAAGAAATTTGCAAGGATAATTCAATATATGGCATTATTTCAGGATTATTTATTATTCCAGTATTATTATTCCTTACGTCTGTACTAATATTAATTCCAAGATTAGTAATTGTTGCAAATATTCCTTTATCTAGAAAGTAACTTGAATAATTCGAATAAAAATTAGAAATGCCTGTTACAGCTTCTTGTCGTGTAGAAATGTTTTGGGTGATACGAGCCATCGTTATAATGTTGTATTTATCTATTTCTGATATTAAATCGTTTAGTGCTTGATTGATATTTCCTTCACTCTGATCTTTTGAACTTAATACTGACATTTCAGATAATATTGCAATGATGGAGACTGCATAAACGACTAAAAGTAAAGAAGCAAGGATAAAAACTTGTGCTCTTCTTTTTCGTTGTACTTTTTGAAATTGTTTTTTATGTCGCATTTTTATCACTAAAGATCAAATTAAATTATAAATCACTACTGATTACTAAAATTGCAATAAGTGGTGTGTTATTAGTTAGATATCCACTTAAGAATAAATTACTACTATGAGTTTCAGTTGAAATAGAAGACAAATCAGAACAATCTAGTTGTGAATTTTTCAAGCAATTTCCACCAGGTTCATAAAGCCAATAGAAAGTTCCTAAGGGTATAGCGTCATTTAAATATAATAAGAGGTTTGTTTGTATATTTGAATATATAAATGGTCTTAGATAACCTAAATTATCACTATTACGTAATACTTCATCCGGTAAATTAGCAAGTAATGAATCTTGACTCTGATTATTGGATTCTGCTATTTTAACACCAACTTGTGCAATTGAGACTGATAATACAAGCAAAATGGTTGCTGCTAAAACAACTTCTATAATGTTTAGTTGTCCACGCTTTTTCTTCAATAGTTTAGCAGATATTACTTTATTCAATCTAATTTTCATCAAATTTATCAATCCTTGTCATAAGTCTAGAGAGATGCCACCTCTATTTTTAAAATAAATGCACCTCTTCTTGAAAAAACAATTTGTTCATAAACAAAATGATTTGTAAATCTATTTTCTGACTCGAAAAGACCAAAATCGCTTGTTTCAATTGCAGCAAAGCTTGGGAACTGAAATAACCCAGATGAGGATAAATCTTTCTCATAAAACATCATAGGTAATGACGATATTTGATAACGAAAATCATTTGGGCTGGAGTTAAAGAAACCAAGTACAAACATTGGATTAGTTCCACTATTGAACTTTGAAGCTAAGTTAACTTCACCCGAATTTATGGTTATATTACCAGAAATTAAAGTTAAGTTGTTTGTTGGATTTGTTGAATTTCTTATTGGAAAGAAAGATTGAGATACGACTGTTTGACTTGGGTCTGATTGGATAACTGAGTGATTTATGAAAGAATTGTTTTCAGTTGCATATGAAGAAAGTTGGCCTAATTGGATAGTACCAACGGGTTGATAAGTTGTCCAACCAAATCCCCAGAGAGGGATTACTTCTCCTATATAATTTATTTGTGGACTTTCAGCGTAAGCTAAAATCATATAAGGATTTAGTGGTGTGGAAAAACTAGAAGAAAATGTAACTGATCCATCAGCTATTGTTGTTGCACTCCCATTTTCAAGCCAAGTTTGGGCACTGAAGTCATATACACTATAAACAACATCAATTCCATTTAATGGAAGATTAGACGAATAAGATTTTACAGAAACTGTCACTGAAGTTCCTCCAATTGAAGAAACACTTACATTAAAAAAAGCTCTTGTAGTAATTCTTATATTATTTAATTCTTCTGACAATCCTAAATCAGATCTTGATGCTAAATTTATCCATGAGTATGGAACAAATGCACTACTCTGGAAGTTTTGCAAATCGCTATTTAATCTTGCTAATTTATTTAAGTCGATGAATGAATTCGAATAAGTCGAATCTGTTGATAATAATCCTAATTCTTCTGGAATATTAGTTGAACTTGCCCAATCAGGTCCAAATCCATCAGAACTAAATCCTGGTTTTGTTAATATTCTTTCAGCTAAATCCTGTGCAGGATTATCTTGTTGGTCACCAGTATTAACTAAAAAATTTATGTTTATTATTACAAGTAAGAATTGAACATATATTATTATAAACAATGAAAAAGCTATCGTAAAATCTATTGTTCGAGTTACTCCTCTTCTTTTTTTCCTTATTTTTAAAAAAAATTTGCTGAAAATCGTCATCATAAAAGAACCGATTGAATTGAATCAAATGAACTCTAATTACTGAATAGTTTATTGAATTAATATACCATATTTGAAAATTTTTAATCTTTATAGTAATGGTAACATTGGTTTATTTCTAAGAAAGTTTTTCTTTTTTATTATGTATTTATTCTTAAGCTTACAAACTTTCTATTTTCTCATGACAAAATATCACCTAAAGGAAGAATCATGAAAATAAAAAAAAATATGTCAAGTCCTGATATCAAATTAATTATAGATGAAATTTCTGATTTGGTAAAAGGATATTCAGTCGATAATATTTACGAACTAAATGAAACATATGTTTTTAGACTAAAAGGATTCAGACCTGGTACTAAACGGCAAGTATCCCTTTTAATTGAAAAAGGAAAAAGAATTCATCTTACCGAATATAAACGAGAATTTCCTGAGCGACCATCACAAAAATGTCTGACATTTAGAAAATTTCTAAAAAATGGTATGATTAATCATCTTTCCCAATTAGGCAATGATAGAATAGCTTTAATAGAAATCCTAAATCAAGAAACTAATAAAAATTACACAATAATATTCGAGTTATTTGGAAAAGGGAATATCATACTTATCGAAAATATTCAAGAAAATGACCAGAATAAGGCAAGTAATAGAGTTATTTTTGCCCTTTGGTACCGTGTAATGAGAGATAGATCTTTATTACCTGGAAAACAATTTATTTTTCCCCCAATTAGAGGTAAATCATTACTTGAAGCTTCAATTGAAGATTTAAATAAAATTTCTGCTGAAAATGATGAAGAAATTGTTAAATGCTTAGTGAAAAACTTTGGAATTGCTGGAGAGGTTGTAGAGGAAATTCTTGCACTAACCGGGATTGATAAAAAGATAAATGTTAAAAAAATTATACCTGAAAAAAGTGAAAACATTATTGATGGAATCAATAAATTTAAAGCAAATATAGATAAAGGTCCACCTCTTATTTTAGGGAATGACAACAATGAACCGATAACTGTTCTTCCTTATCCTTTTACATCATTGAAAGGTAATATAATTGAAAAATATTCCTCATTTAATGAAGCATGTGATCAATATTTTTCAACAAACGAATTAGCACTTGAATCACCTGAAGAAATGGCATATAATAACAAAATAAAGCAATACAAGAAAATGCTAGATAAACAAGAAGAACATGTAGAAACCCAAGCGAAAGTTGTCGAGGAGAAAAAAAATTTAGGTAATTTGATAACAAATAACGCGTATCTGATAGAAGAACTATTTCAAACAATAATTAATGCAAACAAAAAAGGAGTCTCTTGGGAAGAAATTCAAGAAAAACTATTAGCAGGGAAACAAAAATCAATTCCCTCAGCTCAAATATATGAAAGTATAAATCCAAAAATCAAAGAAATCACAATTAGTTTTGATTCTCAAATTATTAAACTAGATTTTACTCAAAAACCGTATGATATTGCAAATAAATATTTTGAACAATCAAAGAAAGCTGAAAATAAAATAGCTCCTGCAAAGGAAATGATCAAAACTATTAAAAAAAATATTCAAGAGCTCGAAGGACAAAAAGAACAAGCCATTGCTATAAAAAAGGCTAAAGCAGTTAAAAAAAGGACCAAAAAATGGTTCGAGCAATATCATTGGACAATTACTTCTTCAGGGAAGCTTGTGATTGCAGGTAGAAATGCTAAAATGAATGAACAATTAGTAAGAAAAAGATTAGAAAAAAAAAATATCTTTTTACATGCTGATATTACAGGAGCTCCTTATACTATAGTAAAAAATGAAAGCATTGATATTAATAGCAGACAAACTGATGAAAATGAGATCAAAGACACGGATAATGATATCTCTGATACAGATTTAGAAGAAGCAGCTTTTATTGCAGGATGTTATTCAAAAGCTTGGAAAACTGGATTGGGAATTATTGAGGTTTACAGCGTAGATCCATCCCAAATTAGCTTTTCAGCACCGAGTGGAGAATATTTACCTAAAGGAGGAATAATAGTATCAGGAAAGAGAAAATATTTCAAAATACCTATGAAATTATTTATTGGAGTTTATTTTGATGATATTTATGCATATTTACTGATTTCAGGAGTAGAACAAATTGTTAAAGAAAAAACTTCCTCATATACTGTTCTATCAAATTCTAATCTTGACCAAAAGAAAAGCGAAATTGCTAAAAAAATTCAAAATTATTTTGAAAAGACAATAAAAGATGAAGAAAATAACGCAAAGTTAAAAACATTAACCATTAATGATTATGTGTTGAAAATTCCTTAGAAATTCTTTAAATTTTTATTTGCAGGAAAAAGAAGCTTAAACTGATTTTTAATGTAATAAAACGATTCACTTATCGCATTTGAAGGAAATTTTTGCAATAATTCCTTAATCGAATAATATTGATTAATTATTGGATTTTTATTGTATGCTAATTTTAATTCTTCTCCGCAGTTAGTACAATTTTTAAAAATTGCATAAGGATAAGGAAATTTACAATTTGGGCATTCTATGGATTGTTCTAGCCATAAATTCAATTGGGCAAGAAATCTTGGAAACAAATAATAATTACAATAAAGAATAATTATAAAATCTATATTACTGCTATAAAATTTCTCAAATATTTGTATATTTTTCAAGATATTTGAAAAATCTCTTCTTGTAACCTCTAATGGCATTTGTTTGTTAACATCTCCATCTACTGGTTGATAATCACGCACCATCTTATTAAAGGCTATTTTATTATAATCAAGACCGGGTTTTATTTTGTTGAAGGAGGTAAATGCTATATTCTTTGACGAAGTAATAATTCGATAATTGTTTTTTACTTGATCTACTGTTTCCATTTTTGACCTTTCGATGGAATTTTCCTGATCTTTTTCTATTACAGAAGAAAATTTTTCCATCGAATCGTAATAAATATCCTCGATCCCTATTTTTTCTTTTATAAATAGAGGTTGTCCCAATAACCCATTCAATTGTTGGGGTAAAAGTGATACATTGTAATTGAGCATTAAATCCTCAAAGATGTAATAATAATCTGGTTCATCGTTTTTACAATTTGAATATCTTGAAATATGCCATAAAGGATGAGCAATTATACAAGATTTATTCGCATAACCATCCATCCAACCAATAACTCTTCCTATTAATCCAATTGAGCTATTAGGATTGCAACCAATCATATAATGCCCAATAAGATCTTGTGGGATTTTTATATCAAATTTTAGATCTTCTTGAAATATAGATTCTAATTCGTCATCTAGAAAATCATAAACTTTCTTTATACTACTAAATAAGGATCTAGGTAGGATAATATCATTTGAAATAAGAGTTAGTATTTGTTTTTCGGAATTAAAAGAGTTTCCATCTTTATCGATTTGATATCCTAATTTTATTAAAGAATTTACAGATGTTTCGATATCTAAAGGTCTAAAATGAGTTGATTGAGCATTTGGGGCTTGAAAAACAAAGTTAGGTCCTTTGAATAGAGAAACATCATGTTTCTTCCGTAAAAGGGATTTTTCTAATAATTCACCAGGAAAAGAATTAAGTAAAAAAAGATTTTGAATTTTTATTTTTGAAAAAGAATCTTTTAGACTATTTTTGCTTAATATTCCAAATTTTTTTGGTGTACTCTGAATTAATAAACAATCCCATGTCTTAGTCAAAACCATTCCTAAGAATTGGTTTTTAGGAGATATTCGAATATTTAAATGTTTGTTCAATAGATGTTGGAAGTTAAAAAATCTATCTGTACCTTCATTGTCTTTAATGATATTCAATAAAGAAGATCGATATTCTTTCAATAAAAATAAGAGAAATTCAGTGTATTTTCTAATTTTAATTCTTTTTTCTTCTATAATAAAGGGTGTATAACCTTTATAAAATACTTTTATAAGATCTTCATCATATTTCAATATAAATTCGTTGTGTTTTATTGATTCATTTAAACAAAATTTATCTAAAATTAACTTCAAATCTTTATAGTACATCATTCCCCATTTTGGTATTATAAAATGAGGTAACACCAATTTGTTGTCTACACAATACCTTATCAGTCTAGAAATATCATTTTTATTATTATTAAGTTTAAAGGATTGTATATATAATTTATTAATAGTCTTAAACGAAATTTCTGGACTTATGTTTCTTACTAAAACTCGTTTAAATCGGGATATCCAATAATTCCAATCATTAAATATTTTTAAGTCCGGATCAAACTTCTTAATTAATTGTGGATCTATTAAAATTCCACCTAAAGAAATAATCTTATCAATATTTTTAATGTCGTAATCAGAATTTAGACTTACTAGCTCCTTAGATTTAGTGACAACTAGTGGTTCTGATAAGTTTTCAACAGCAGTAATACTCAATGGATTTGGATAACCCTCTAATAATATTTGACTTCCAGAAAATAACCCAGGAATTAAATAAAATAAACTTGGATGTATTCCTACAACCTCGTTTCCTGTATTTTGCGTTTTCCCGAAAAATATCTGAAATCCATTCTGTGAATTTTCATCAGTAATGGGAATAAAATTAGGCGAAATTGGTATGGTTTTTTCAAGAAACATTGGTTTTATTACTTTTGATTCAATCTGGTCTGTTTTTGGTTCAAATATGAAATACCATTTGGTAAGTAATACACTTTTAATAATTTGAAAAAAAAATGATTTTTCAGAAAAGAGGGATAATAGAATATAACATAATCCTGATCTATTTGTTATAGTTTGCACATTTTTTTGATAATCTATAGTTATTTGAGAGCTATCGTATCTATCTGATGTAATTTCATAAGATATCAATCCTAGAAGTCGTTTGATTGACTCTTCTTCATTTATCCAAACATAAGAGTATTGAAAATTTATACACTCTTGAAAAATAGAATCTATATCCGTTTTGGAGGGATTGTATTTATTATCAATTGACAAAAACAAATTTTGAACAAGTAATTCAATTAATACAATTATTTCTATAATTTGCTTTGACGTTAATTCTATAATATATTTGGAATAAAAGTAAACTCTTACGTGTTTCCTTGAATCTTGGAACGAAACTGAAAATAACTTTTGTTTAAGAGCAAATTTCCCCCTCGTGATTAGAATAAAAATCAAACTGATTGAGAAATCTAATTTTTCTAAATCAGAGTATTTTCCAAATGAACCAGAAACTAGGGATTTACACAACTCATAAGTAATTTGAAAGGTGGAAAGCTTGCGCTTTCTTAGTTCGGAAAAATGAACTAAAATTTGATTATTTTTAAAAGGAAGGTAATATATTAACCTATCTTCTAGTGAAGAAGTTAATAGTATTTCAACCGATTTAAACCCATCCAAACCTTTGCTTTTAATTTTTGATAAATTCTGCCATTGAGTTTGAAAATTCTTCAGAATTGGTGAAAATTCTTCTTTTTCTAACATTGAATAATCAAACCAAAAAAACTTTAAAATTACTAATTAAAATAAATTTAAATTAAAAGAATAAACAAAATTTAGATGTTATTAGCTAAAGATTATTTTAACTTATAATATTTGATTAAATAAACTATTGGTGAAAATATAATGACAGAATATGAAGGTAAGGGCACCAGTTTATTTTGGGCGCTATTTACCGTTATTTTTTTTGGTATGATTGCTACATCAGTAATGGCAATAATTTTACAAACGACTTCTGTTTCAGTTAGATTTGATTTAGATATCTTATTCATTATTTTATCGAATACTAATGATGTACTTAACTTTGGAACTGCATTACTAGGTTTTGCTATTGGTGGTTTAATAGGGGGAGTTCGTACTAAAAGTGCAGAAAAAGGATTTTTAGCAGGGTTTTTTGGTTCATTTTTAGGAGGGATACTTGCTTTTATTCTCTCAGCTCTTGACGATTTCACCAAGGCATTAGAAAGTGGGGATTTTAGTTTTTTCGGGAATATCAGTTCTAATTATATTGTGGGTCTTGTTGGGATTATGTTAGCTGCTTCAATTGTAGGTTGGGGCTCAGGAAAAGCCACACAAAAAGAGGAGAAGAAAAAAATAAGACCAAAATCAAAAATTAAAAGCTGGGATCGATCTAAAGGTTGGAAATGTACCAATTGCGGAAGCGAAATTCCAGCTGGAAGAGAAAGATGTCCTAATTGTGGACGTCCTGCTTTCTAGAATTTTTTCCTTAGAGGATTTTTTGCCTAGATAAATTTTCAGTTTCGATCGAAATATCACTTAATTCTTTTAATAAAGCCATCAATGAAGAATGAACATTTTCTTTCTTGTTTTTTACGTTCATTAGTTCAGTAGTGACATTGTTCTTAGTTTCTGATAATTGTTCAGCTAATTTGTGACCATTATTTTCAATCAAAGATAAAATTTTAAGATAATCTTTAGTAGAAATATCTAATGTACGAGTCTGATCTTTCAATTCACGTAATTCTGTTATTACTTCTTGGGAGTTTGTTATAGTATCAATTTCTAATCCTTCAGTTTCTTCTATTGTGTTTTCTAAACTAAAAATTACATCTCTCAGCTTTGAAATTTTCCCATTGATTTTATAAGCTAAATCCTGAGGATTGTCTTTTATTTTTAATACCAGATTATTAGTATCTTCTAATGAGCTTGTTACATCATCTAATTGTTTTACTAATAGTTCTTCGTCAATATTTAGGCTTTTTTGCCAACGTAATACATCTGTATGTATTGAATTTAATTTACGGAATTCTTCTTTCAATTAAACCACCTAAAAAAGTTATTATCATGTCCAAATTATTAAGAATAAACGAATATTTTACCAAAACTATTTTAGAACTTATTTATCAGACTTCTCAATCACCTTCCCTAGATCATCCTGAACATAATTATGTTATAATAAATGATCTTAACTATAAAAAATTATTGTTAATCATATTATTTGCTAAAAAATTATTTGTGGTACTTCAATAATAAAATATGTCCAATTTTAATAAAATATGGCAATTTTTAAAAAATATTAAATTTAACGTTAGAACAAGTGATAATAATTTATTAAAACTCATAGAAAACAAAGTGAACTACTTTACCCTCAAGGAAAAGAACTTCTTTCTAGAAAGTTAAAGAATTAAAAAAATTAGGAAAAAAACTTATAATTGTGAAGTCAAATGCTATGTCGAGAAAATCATTAATCCCTCTACTAAAGCTGCACAAATTCCCCTTTATATTAGTCTTTCCGTTAATAATTCAGCAGTAGTACGTATTCTTTTTTCCACCTGAGAAAGAACATAATAAGGTAATTGATTAATAAACCAATCCGACGAAAAAATAAGGATTTTTCATCGGAAATAATTTACTACCTTCACTTCGGATGGAACATTGAATGTCAAATGGAAACTTTTTAGACAAAATTTTTGATAAATTTTTAGAATCACCACCTATTATCCGTAATCATAAAGTATTGTCTAGTTCTTTCATCCCTGAAAATCTTCCCCATAGAAATAATCAAATAAGTGATATTGCAAGTATCTTAGTTCGCTGTTTAAGAGGAGCACCACCTTCGAATATTTTTATTTATGGAAAACCTGGATCGGGAAAGACCTGTGTTTCTAAATTAGTTCTAAATAAACTCAATGAACGAATAATCAAAGATTCAAAAAAGCTGAAGCTCAGATTCGCATTCATTAATTGTAAAGAGTTTTCTACAAATTACGCAGTGTATACTGCTATTTCATATGCGCTACAAAAAGATCAATACCAAAAAAATACTATCCCTCCAACTGGATTACCTACAAGTGAAGTTTTCCAAAGATTAGCTAATCAAATTGATAAATACAGTAATTCTATAATAATTGTTGTTCTTGATGAAATTGATGAATTAATAAAAAAGAGTGGATCAGAAGTTTTGTATAATCTAACAAGGATAAATTCCAATTTAACTCAATCTTCTGTTTCTATCATTGGGATTAGTAATGATACAAAATTTAAAAATTATTTAGATCCTCGGGTCTATTCTTCTTTATCTGAAGAAGAAATTGTCTTTACTCCATATAAGGCAAATGAATTAGTAGATATTTTAAAGGAAAGAACTGTAGAGGCTTTATATGACAATGTATTGAACGAAGGTGTCATCAATAAAATTTCTGCTCTTGCAGCAAGAGATCATGGAGATGCAAGAAGAGCAATTGATCTTTTACGCGTTGCGGCAGAGTTAGCTGAAAGACATGGAGATAATACTATAGGAATTAAATATGTCGAGGAAGCTAAGGGGCATATAGAGAAAAATATTGTATTTGAGGTTGCTTCTTCATTACCTCTTCATTCCAAGTTAGTTTTAGCAGCTATTTATTCTTTAAATACGAATAATGATGATCAAATCACTACAGGACAGGTTTATAAGCTTTATTGTGATTATTGTAAATTTAATGGATTAGAAGTAGTAACATCAAGACGAATTTCAGATTATTTAAATGAACAAGATCAATTGGGATTAATAGATACAAATACTGTGTCCCTTGGAAGGTATGGAAGAACTAAACACATAACACTAACAGTTCAACAAAATGTAATCAAGCAAGTATTGGAAAAGGACCACCATACCGCTTTTTCGCTAGATGACAGTATTATTAGTTCTTTATCGTAATAAATTAATGATTACCCTTTCAGTTGAATTTTTCAAATTAAAAAGAATTCCTATCCCATTATTATCGACACTAAGTTTTGAATTTTCTGGTAGATTGAAAGGAGATATCGTCCCAACCAAAATGTTTCTAAAAATTGGAACCTGAGTTGAATTCGGATGAGAAGTAATGATAACATCAGGTACACTATCCATAACAAGAAAGTCTCTATCATCTGGAACAGGTTTAACTGTTAACTTCCAATCAGGATATAAATGACGAAATTCCAACATATCAAATAATGTTTTATAGCTATTTTCTTTATATGGACATTCTTTTAACCAAAAATGATTGGAAGGATTTAAAAAAATGATTTTCTGATCTTCTATTTGTATTTTTGCAGGATTACTTAGATAATGCATATTATCTTTTTTTAAACAAAAAAGTGGCGCAATAGGTGGTTGAGGAATAAATTTTCTAGAAAAATCATTATATCCTGGTAAGAAGAAGAATTCGAAAGAATCTGGAAGATTTGAAAGTCTATTAAAAAAATCATTATAAATTTCTGAAGCGGTATAATTATGAATTTTTTTTTCTCTAAATTTTGATAAAGTATCTTTTTCAAATGGTAAAAAAGAAAGTATTCCACCTATAAAGAATATATATTTTAAACGATACTCAATTTGGGGATCCATTAACCATTGGAATAACTTTTCATAATTAGGGTCATCCAAAGATCTGATATTCATAGATCCAATAATTAAGGCATAATTATCTGTTCCAGTTTGAAGTGAATTATTATCTGAATAGTTTTTTTCCCGATCATGACTTAAATTATTCTCTGTTGATGGAAATATGATTTTAGATGAAGATATATTAAAAATCACTGTATATTCCAACTTCTTCACTGATTCAATTACTCCTAAAAACCCGCACACTATCCCTGTAGGTAAAGTATCTATATTAAAAGGCTTAAGATTTTCTAAACTAATTGAAATGATTAATTGATGTTGAAATCTTGGATTAACACCATGAAATTGAACTTCCTGTTCTAAAGTCTTGACATTACTTCTATTTACTTGAACAATGTTAATTTGCTCAACAAATATTATGAAATAGCATTCTTTATTCAATTCATAAGCATCAAAATTGAAAAAATTAACATTATTAATATCTTTAGCTAATCTTTTTTCAATTATTGTGGATAATTGTTGAAATCTATTATTGTAGTATCTCCGAAAATCTATAACTTTACCAGAGTTAGAGGGATAAATTGATGGAAGTTCTATTATTATAGTGTCTTTAGGTGACATAACACTAGAATATGAAGTATCAATTTGATCAAATTCATCTATATCAGTAACCGTGGGAATTGAAGAATGATGAGGGATATTTTCTAGTCCTTTCTTAACTATTGAGATTAAAAATGACATATAATCTTCTGGAGATTTATCAAAATAATTTTCTTTTTGAATTTTATCCATGAATTCTGATAATAAAGTAACGATTTGACTTGAATTCATTAAAATTTTCAATTCATAACTAAAATGAAGAAAAAAAATCTTTAAAAATGGTTCTAGTTTATTTTTTTTATAATATTTTGAATATAAATATTCAAGCCATAATTTTATGGATATTATGATAGTAATATCGGTCCGGGAATCTAAATACTCTAAGAAATCCATAGCCTTACTTAAAAAACCATTGTAAAATATAAAATTCGGTGAAAAAAGGTATTTTTTATAATAAAATTCAGAAATAATTTTAACAATATCCTCATTGTTTTTTAAATTAATTTCTGAACCGTTCATAATTTCATCATTTAATTCCTTAATCAATTAAGAAATTTTGATATTAAAGAAATTTTCTTTACTTAGAACTCAAAATAATATTGAAATAAATAGATTTTAAAAGAAATGGCTGTTCTTTTATAAAAAAAAGAAAAATAAATATTTTTTTTTAAATACCAATTAATTTTTCAGCTGCATCCCAATCGATTTCCCAGACGCGGATCCAAGAATTTGTTGTTTGGTAGGCCATCTTGAAGATTTGCTGATAGACACTATATTGAGCATCAAAACCTTGATGAACACCGGATGGACTATTTGCAACTAGAGCATACCGACTGAATCCACCATAGACTGTAGCATCAAGATCCTGAGTCATAGCACCCCAAATTAATGAATCATAGAATTTAGTATTAAATGAAAGGTAATTACCTTTATTATCTTTGTTAAAATAGTCTTCTTCAACAATTGGGTGTCCTAATGATGGAGCTAGGTTTGAATTTTGTTCAGCTATTCTAACCATCCATTGCGTTTTACCTAAATCGTTATCTGCACCTTGCCATGCTAAACCACTTGCAACAAGAACCACAAAATGTGTGATATCATAGAATTTAGCGATTTGAAGCGCAACATCAGGTGTGGACATCATAAATGCCCCTATATTCCCTATTTGCGTACTATTGATCGTCGCATTATCAACCACAATCGTTCTATTCGTATTGACATTGATCCAATATCCATAATCCCACCATGAAGCTATTACTGCAGTATTTTGATCGGTATTTCTAATTATCCAATCCATTGTTTCATGCCAATCACCCAACTCCTGACCACCACCAACAGGCAACAAGATTGAACTTGGTTGTAATACTGATGAAGAAGTAGATACTCCTTGGAAAAATTGTAATACTAATATGAAAAATATTACTAAAAATGCAGCTGCTACATGCTCGTTTCCTATTGATGCTGAAACTAATTTTTTACGCTTGGATAGGAAAAATTTTTCTTGAAACACTAAAGCATAAGGAATCAAGGTTTCATCTACAGCTTTAGCTGCGATTAATGCTGCTGCAGGAGCCAATATTAATATGAGACGAACCATACTCCCTGCAAAATAAAGGGACGTAAAAGCAAAAACTAGCAGAAAAATATTTCTTTCTGTAGGTTTTTGATATGTATATGCCAACCCTATCGGAAGTAGGAAGAATATCAGGAATAAATTCCTAAATAATGAACCCCATGTTACAATGAGATGTTCTGCTACTGATTTTAAGATTGGCGTATTTTCTCTAAGGAAAGGTAGCAGAACAGTAACAAATTTTGCTTGTATGATAGGTATAACTGGAAAGAATAGATTTAATATAAATACAATCAAAGCAGATATTATAAATCCATAGGCTAATCTTTCAAAATTTTTACTTGTTACATACTTTGTAAAGAAATCTCTGTTGCTCTGATAGAAATCAATGATCATCATTAATCCTATCATCCCCATAATAATTAATCCATCTATTGAAAAAAATATTGTTTCTGGTCCATTTCTAGGAACTATAATAGATATCAAGAGTCCAATAGTTGCGGTACCGCTATAAGCTAGAAACAGTCTTTTACTATATCTTTTGGTTAAAATCATTACAAATACATATAATGAAAGTAACTGAACTCCATAAGAAGAACCACCCCATGAGTCCATTAGAAAACCTAACATTATACCTGAAAGTGCTGTATAAAAAAATGAACCAGTTCTCAAAGCTTTTAGGAAGAAATAAATTAAAAGTAAGAGTAAAAAAACTCCTAGTGCTTCGTTATCGAAAAATCCTGTCATACTTCTTTGTATGTGACCAGGAGATACTGATAAAAAGAAAGCAGCTAATAATCCTACCTTTTTGTTGGCTATTTCTTTTCCTAAAAAGTATATAGCAATAATAGAGAGAGATCCAAATATTCCAGGAGCGATGTAAGCTGCCTCTACTAGTGGCATTGAAAATCCTATGAAATTCGCAACAAAATAGACTAAAACAGCAGAAATTGGGGTTCCTATATATTGGGATGATCCCCAATCCCGCCCATACGGATACCAAGTCGTAATATCATAATATTGCCAGAAATCGAACAATCCGTTTTCCAAAATATAGGTTGCTGCCTTTATTTGTGAGTAAGGGTCGTTTGCGTTCAAGACATAATCAAATTTGAAATATGGTGTGAATCGTATTAAAAACCCTATTAAGAATATGAAAACAAGAGCTGTTGTAACAAATAGTGTTTCTCTTCTAATTCTGCTTCGAGCAAACTCATATCGTTCTCTTATTCCACCAGTAGTTCTGGATACTAAAAAGGACATCGTTTTTTCTCCGTTTTTAAATATATTAAACTTTAACAGATCTAAATATTATTTTTGAATTGAAATGATTTCGGAATATTATTTCAATATGATATTATATTAATCTTGTATAAAATACTATATTTTAGGAGTTTAAAGCTATTATTTTAAGTCGATGATTTGCATGTAATTCGATGAAACTTAGAATTATAATTTATGTCAAATCATTTTCTTCTTCACAATATAATTATAATTAATTTTAGTGAGATTTTTTAAATAATATTTTACATTGGAGTACAAACTGATTATGGGGAAAGCTTCTGCTTGGTTAAAACACTTAAGAATGCGAAGGGGGATAACAATTGTTTCTCAAGCATTTTTTATGTGGAAACTACATCAGACTCCTTTTGAAGAATTAACAAATAATATTTTTGATGTTCTCAATAAATATGACACCTTTTTCACATTCCCTACTGTAGCTTACACAGCTAAACAGGATGTATCACTGATTAGAACAATCGTCCAAAATGGCCATGAAATTGCTTCTCATGGATATAAACATGTTAGATATCAATTTTTGCCGAAAGAAATACAAGAACAGGATATGAAAACATCAATTGAAACCTTCAAAAAAATAGGAATAAATGTAACGGGATTTCGTGCTCCATATAATATGTACAATGAAGATACTCCACATCTACTGGAAAAATATGGGTTCCTTTGGGATGGAGGAATTGGCTATAAGCCAGAAAATAGAAAAAGTAATTCTTTCTTCAAAGTAAAATTAAACAATAGAGATTCAACGTTTACTTGTATCCCACTCAACTTATATACAGATGATCTTTTAATAGATGTTTTAAAATTAGATTCAGAACATATGAGTAAAGTTTTTTCAAAAGTATTGGATCATACGAAATCCAACGGTGGCTTAGTCATGTTTGATTTACATCCCATCAGAATAGGACAAAAAAAATATATTTCCAGCCTTGAAAAGTTGGTTGAATACGGTACTGATCTTGGGGGATGGTTTCCAACAGTTTCTGAAGCTGTGAAATATTGGAATAAAAATAAAACATGGAAACACGATGCTCCTTTTTGTGGATTATTAACAGGAGATATTGATAATTTTGTATTCTTTCGTGATTATTTATCACGACTAAGTGATTAATTAGGAGTTAATACTTTATGGGAAAATTAACTGGTCGAGTTTGGAGAATAATAGCTTGGCTTGCACCTGTTTATCAATTCAGAATTGCTATGTATAGAAAATGTGGAGTTAAGATCGGAAAAGGTACTTATATTGGAAATTTAGTTGTGTTTGATGGAGAATATCCAGAATATATTGAAATAGGCGATTATGCTTCAATAGGCCCTGGTGCAATTATTATGGCTCATTCTTCAGCAAGTCCCTTTCTTTCTAGGACAGGATTATTCCATGAACCTCCTAAAAAAGTATTAATAGAAAACGGAGCTTGGATAGCTTCAGGTGCAATCATTTTACCAGGAGTAACCATTGGTAAAGGTGCTATTGTCGCTGCAGGCGCAGTGGTGAGTAAAAATGTTCAAGCTTTTACAATTGTTGCAGGAAATCCTGCAAGAGCTGTAAGAAAAATAAAGAAACCTAATAAGAAAAATAAAGAAAATTAAAAATCAGTAACTGAATTTTTTTTCAAAACATTCTTAATATCAGAAACTGTTTTCATTGTCAATATATCATCTTCTTCTATTTGAATGTTAAATGATTCTTCTAATTCAGTTATCAAAATAAGATGTAGCATAGAATCCCACGCTTCAAGGGTTTCTTGATTAATATTATCTGTAATCTTATCCTGAGGTAACTGAAAAAGCTTTTCAAGGATTTCTGTTAATTTACTAGTCATTTTTGTTAACTCTCTATCTGTAAATATTTGGGATATTCTAATTCTTTATTTTGAAGATGAATAATCCACTGATTATCAGAATCACCTACTTTTTCAAATCCTTGATCTTTATAAAAATTTGCTACTATACTATTCTTCTTCGTAGGAATAAATTCACCAATTACTTCATATATGTTATCGTTTTTTGCATCCTTGAAGATACGAATGATGAAAGCATTTTCTATTTGTCGACCGATTACTCTACAAGACATTAAAAATGAATCTATAACGAATCTTTTACTTTCTTTTTTAACAATGACAACACCAACAATTCCTTCATCACCAAACTTGTCCTTAACCTGCAATGAGTATAAAGTATAGGTTTGAAGATCGTTTAGCATCTTATTTATCTCTTCTTCAGTGTACCTGCGTGTAGTTAAATTAAATTGGTTGGTTTTGTTGATAAGTCGTGTTACTCGTGGTCGAGAAAATTCATTAACTGGATTAATTTCCACCTTTATTTCCAAGGTTTTAATGAAGTTATCTAGAGATTTATGCTGTTTTTCCATTTCTTTTCTCTTAGTTCTTGCGAAATACATTTCTCCTCTTTTTTTATCTTCGTCTGTAAGTGATAACACGTTAAAATCATTTAATTCCTCAAGAGTTTTTCTGTAAAGAAATGTAGAATTAGGTAAATCAACAACCAGTACTTCTGGTAATGTTTGTTTTATCAAATCTCTTTCAACGGGATTATCATCAAAAAATACAATACTGTCTAATCCGATATTTAACTCATTAGCTATTTCTACCATATTTTGTGCTTTATTTTGCCAATTTATTCTCAGACAACCAAAATGCTTTTCTCTTAAAACCATAGAAGGATGTTCTCTAATAACTTGAATCGCATCTTCAAAATTATTTTTGCTATTTATCGCTAATATTATCCCTCTATGATAATATGATAGTATTAAGCGTTGAAAATCTACAAATTCATTTCCAGGGGAAGTGTTATTTAATTTAATCCCATCAATCCCATCCTCTCCAATAATTCCTCCCCATAGTGTATTATCTAAATCAAGAACAATACATTTTTTAGAATAATTTTTTTGAGCTTTAATGAATCCTAAGTATTCCTTAGAAAGAAATGGAAAAAAACCGTTGTTATATTTCAGTGAACCCATATAATTCATTTTATGATTAAAAACTTGGTTTTTACCATAAAAACCAGCTAAGCCATTAAAATCAATTATATAAATTTGATTATTATTTCTAAGTTCTGCTTCCAAAACATAATTGATTTTTTTATGGAAATTTTTATAGCCAAATTCAGATTTTGTTTCAAGTAATCCAAGAGGTGAATTATTAGGGATAATAAAATTGTTTATAAGTAAGAATCCCTTGTTATTGTCTTGAAAGTTTTTGATAAGAGAAGTTAAAGTCGTTACAACATTATTGATTTGATCGTTTTTCTCGGTATCTGGTAAACCAAGAAAGCTAGTAAAAAAATCTTGGGGAATTAGAGAATCTAAATCTATTGCTAAAATCGTTATTTCTGGATTAAAATTATAAAGTGCACTATTTGAATCAATAATCTGTTGTCGATATTGATTGAAAGGGGCAAGATAAAATTGAGGAATAAGATTTAATAATCTTATATCAATCTCTAAACAAGCCAGTAAGGGATCGATAGTATAAGAGCTTAAAACCGCCATTTTAAGTACATTTTGTAATCCGTCTTCTATTGTTTCACTAGTAATTGATTGTATCTTTTTGTAAGCATTCCAATAGTTAATATATGAAGGATCTGATTTTACTGTTTCTAAAATATCTTTTATTTTTGCAGATTCATTATTAGCTTCATTTAGTGCCTGATTCATTATAATAAATATTCCTAAATAACTAATTAAATAGTTAATTAATCCGAAAAGTTAGTTTTTGCTTAAAATAGATACATTATCCTGAAATTTGGTGATCATGATAAGAGGAATATTATAAATTAATTCTACTTTTCTACAAATTCAATGATATATCTGTCTGGGGTGAAAATAAAAGCAATTTTTTTTTGGTTAAACAAAACCGAGGGTTCTGGTTTTGAAATGATAATTGAACCATTTTGCCTAGCTTTTGATAGAACTTCTTCAATGTTTTCTACTTCGTAAGCAAGTTGGTATAGATGAATGTTCTTTTTTAAATGATTAACTACTGGTGCATCTTCACCAACAGGTTCAACTAATTCGATACCTACTTTATTATCATCCGGGTGATGTAACATTGCAACATTACATTTTTGAATAGAATCAAAAACAATTTCAGAAGAAAGCTTATAACCTAATACTTTTTCATGATGCTTTATTGATTTTTTGATATCTTTAACAGCGATACCGATATGATGCAACTTCAAGAAGAACCACTTTTATTATAAACAATTCTTACATTTAATGACAGTTATATTCCCTGCATGAAATTCATTTGCACAATTTGGGCAAGTAGCTTTTTTACATGTTCCACATACCTTCATATGCTCATCACAATAAAATTTAGGACAGGAATTGCATTTAACAAAGTGAGACTTGTGTCCAGTCTTCTCACACACTTTACACGTTCCAAAATACTGTGTACCACTATGATCCTTACACGATTTATCATCACATAAAGTGCAATCTACAGATTCCTCATCTACGCAAAACACTGTTGCATCTTCATGACAAATCCAAAAGTGATCTGTACAAGCAAAGTCATCACATACAGAGCAACGCTTAGCATGATCTGCACAAGAGATATTATCACAATGTTTACAATTATTTGAATGATGTACGCATAATATCCGTTGGCAAGCTTCATTTGAGCAATCTTTTGAGTGAATACTACAATTAAGAGACATACACTCAAAACAAACGAATATAGGTGGGCTTATTTCAGTAGCAAGAAGTGATTCCCAATAATCTTGCTCTGATAATTTTGGATTGCAGCTTTCACAATAAACTGGACCATTTCCATTAACTAAATTAAGACTAACAGTAATTGGATCACTAACATCATCAACTGATTTTTTTATCGTAAATGTAACTAAAATCCTAGGTTTCCAAAATATTATTTGCTCATTTGATTTTAAATCATTTTTTGAAGCTCGAAACAAGTCTCCTGTAGGTCCTTTACTTCTCATACTTTCTATAATATGCATTAAATCGTTGAGTTGTTCCTTATTCTCTATATTTAGTGAATCACGTTCAGAATCTAAATCTGCTATTTTTTGTTTTAATTCATCAGCCTTCTCATTATGCTTTTCGATTTGATTATTAGCACTTTCAATTGATCTTTCCTGTGCTCTAGTTGATCTATTTTCTCTTTGTCTGTTAATTTTATCTGCTTCTAATGTTTCCAGTTTAGAATGTATCATTCCAATTTTATTTTCGATATCATAGGATTGCTTTTGAGCTTTAGAAATCTGTTCTGTTAATCTAGTTATTTGTGCTTTATTTTTTCCTCCCAATTTTTGTACTGAGGATTTTTCATACTTATCTAAAGCTGAATAAAATTTCTCTTTTGCCTCGAGAATAGGGGTTTGGCCTAATGTCCAAATTATTTGCCCTGAAATTGATTTAATCAAATCCTTTGATAAGGTGAGATATTTTTTGATTTCAGGATCGGGAATTGGTGATAAATCTTTAGGTCCCAAAGCAGAAGGATAAATACCTTCTACTGATGTATTCTCCCAATGAATATCTGCATGGGATAAATCATAAACCCGTTCAATATTTTGATTAATTTCAACTGTTATTTTTTCCGTATCATTGACTTTAATTTGCTTTTTCATACTTAATTGAATTGAAAAATACAATATTGGATTAAAATAAGGTTCCATTGAAAGAATATCTATTTCAAAGCCCTCTCCCCCGAAAAAACCTAATCTCATTTTAAGAAGATCTAATATTCCTGTTTTATCAATTGGAATAACTTTTTTAATGTATCTTTCTTCTGATTTTTCAACAGCAGACTTTTTTCCACTGATTTTAATTGATGATAGTCCTCCAGAAGTTTCTTGCTCTCGGTCATCTAAAAATTCGTCATCAGGTTCATCATCATCATCAATCTGCTTTTTACCAACCGATGGCATCAGTTCTGCCGCAAATTCGTTAACTGATTTATTTAAATGCCTCATTTCGGATTCAACAAGAGGACCTTTATGATAACTAAGTAACCATCGTGTCTTGATTTTGTCAACACCAATTTTTGGTGAATAAGCAATAAATTCTCCTGGTTTTAATGCCCTCATAGATGACATTAATTGTTTGAAAGCTTCAGGACTCCCACCAGAGCCTTCAAATACAGCTTTTAATGCGGCCTCAACCTTTTGAATGTCTTGGTTACTCGTTAATCTACCCAAGAACCAAGTAGCGATATTACTTAGACCACGATAATCTAGATCACCCGGATTTTGTGTGGCTAATAAACAACCCAAACCTCCTGATCTTGCTTGTTTTAGCAAAAGTAATAGGGCTGTTTTTGAAGGTGGTTTTACTGAACCTGCTGGCATAAAACCATATAGTTCATCAAAATATAGGATGGCACGTAACTGCGATGATCCTCCTTTTCTCCAAATCCATCTCTGTATTTCTTCTAGAATTTCTGCTACAAATAGAGATTTTTCTTCCTCCTCTGTAATCTTTCTCAAATCAAAGACAATTAAAGGTGCCTTATTTTGTTTTTTTGCTTTTTCTATTATTAAATCAAAATCTAATTTTATCCCTGGTACGGCCCGAACCATGAGAGCATTTATTCTACTAACCAGTTCTTCTCGCGATTTTTTCTTTATGAATTTATCAACTGTAATAGCTCCAATTTTTTCAAATGGTGGTTTACTAATTCCTTCTATTAGATCTTCTAACCTTATGGTTTTTTTTCTCTGATTTTCCCAACCATACCTAATTAAATGGCTTATAAACACTATATTGTTATCAGTACTACCTTCTGCATTAATTCCGCATCGTCTTAACAAAAGAGAAATCTTGAGATCCAAAGCTGAAAGAACCGCATCAGGAGCTTCCTTTAACATTTTAGTATAGTTTCTTGGTTTTTCAAAATCTGGAATAGAAGATAATTGTAATCCAGCTGGATTTTTTGGACTTATTAAAACTGGTAACACAGATGAAGAGTATTTTTTTACAAAATCCCGAAATTTTTCTTGACCATAAACCTTTGCTAATTGCTCTTGATAAAGATCAAAGAGTTCATTGGTTAAATCTTCCGGACTTTTTCCCCTATCTGCAGCTTCTACATCAATATGAACTTTTAAATTTTCGTCATCGAGATCAAAATCTCCAAAAGAAATTCCTAATCCCCCAATATCTCCTTTAGGATCTATAGCTATAATTGGGATACCATTAAATAGCGCTTCTTCTACTATAGACTTGCACACTACAGTTTTTCCAGATCCAGAAGCTCCTAGAACCACAGCATGAGTAGTTAACAAAGTAGATGGAATTTCATATCGTGTGTTATCCTTTTCTCTAATTCCTATAAAAAAATTACTTTCAGCCATAAAAAGAAACCTGTTTGAACGCTTTTTTATTTATAAAAAATTATTATCCTTTTGTGTTAAGAATTTGACTATATTTACGAATTACAAGATTAAAAAGGATTAAAATAATTTATAATTTTTAATAATACTTATCGATTTTAAACTTAGTTTTAAATCTATTTCCAAATTAAATTAAGAAAGATAAATAAAATTAAAACAAAATCTTTTAAAAAATGCAAAATCTGAAATTGAAATGATTTAAAAGAAAGAAAATTCTATATAAATCGTTAATAACGAATATTTATCAACCTTATCAAGAGATGGAGTAACAGATTAAAGTGGTTTCTATTGGAATACTCGGAGAAATTGACTGTGGGAAAACAAGTTGTTTTAGAACTTTTTCAGATATATTAGAGGAGAAGGGAGATCGAGTCTTAAAGAAATTACCTGGAGGTGGTCCTGCTGATGATGGCAGAGAAAAAATTACAACAATTACAGTAGATTTTCTTAGATTTACCTATCAAGGATTTATCCATGTATTATATGGTACTGGTGGTCATAAAAACCCATCTACAACTTATTATCGTGATTATGTTCTTAGAAACGCTAGCCGTTTTCTTTGTATTGTAGATTTGAGTGCGGATCTCGAAGGACAATTGGTCTTTTTCAATATAGCAAATATCCCAACAAAAAATGTGGTTTTAATTTTTAATAAATTCGATCTTGCACCAGAAAATTTTAAATCATATAAGGAAAAATCTATCGATTTTTTCAAAAATGACATTGGAGTTATGATTCCTGAGTTTTATCCAACCATTGGTATTCCTAAAGATGAAGATGAATTTAAAAAGTATAATCAAAACTGTTTTAATGCAATAATTTCTTTATGCGCACAAGATAAACCCGGATATGGGTCATTTTTCTAATTAATGTCAACTATGTATTATTATTTAAGACAACAGTAGGAACGTTTTATGGCTAGTTCAAAGGCTCAGAGTGAAAGTGAAGCTAATATTGAGATTAATCCATATACAGTAATGCATGGGATATTTAAATCAATTGAAAATCCAAAAAGAGGCGTTGTTCTGTTAGCAATTGGCTTTGGAGAGTTGCATGACTACAATACTCTGGATGCTTTAATCCCTTTAACAAGCCATCTTTCGGGAACAGAATGGACCAACGCGACTTTTAACAGACAGGTAAAAACTCTTATTGAAGAAAATATGGTTAAAAAAATAGAAGACTCAATGTTAGGAAAAGAAGAAGTTTCTTATCATAGCTTAACTCTATTAGGCCAGATTGCTTTGCTTTATTTATTTATAATTCATGAACCAGAAAAGTTCGCATTTGATAAAGCAAAATTAGAGCCAATCTTTACGTCTCAATCAATTTCACAATTAATTCGCTTTTTAAGTCGAAATATCTTTACTGTTCAATCAGTATTCAAGAAAATGCAAACTCAGGTTAGGAAAAAAGATGATCTTAAGAAAATCCGTGGAAAGTTTTTATTAGGCTGGGAATTTCCGTCAATTTTTAGTGACAAAGATGGAAATAGCTTGAAAATTTTTGAGGAGTTACTTATAGATCACTTGTCTTTGAAAAAGGGATTGAATAAAAATGAACTTCAAGATCGTCTAGGTGAATCTAGAATAACTACTAGGTTGAATAAATTCGTTGAACATGAATTCGTCTATTCCTACAAAATGGGAAAAGATTTTTATTACAGCCTCTCTTTAAAAGGAAATTTTCTCTTGATTCCATTTACAATGATGATTTATATTATTTCTAATATTAATACTCAATCTTTTGATCCACAAGATTATTTTACTACTTATTATGATGATTCTGGTATAGATATCTTATTGAGAAATTCTCAATCCTTTCTCAGAAACCTCTTAGCTCATGATGTAGCTGAATAAGAAGAAAAATATTATTCATGTGATTTTATGTTAGAAATTGCTTTTAATGATCCTAATGGTAATGGTTCAGATAAGAATTTAATTCTTGTAATTGATGCCCATACTCATCTCGGAAAAGAAGCAATAATAACTACGAAAGGAAAAACTATTAGGCAAAATACGATTCTTGATACAATTGATATGTATAACAAAGTCGGAACTGAAATTAGAAGACTAAATTCTGAAGAAAACGCGTTAACAATCACCACAAGATCATTTTATGGGAATATACAAAAATTCAAAGATTTAATCAGTCCATTAGAGAAATCATTAATAAATGGTGATGTGATCGATGGTATAGTTGTTTTTCCATTCAGTGATATTTTAAAAGATAAGACAACACCTTCTTTTAAACAAACAAATGATTTTTTACTATCTAGGTGCTATTCAATAGAAAATTCTATTCGTACTTTTCCATATTGCCGTGTTGATCCAAAAGATGGTAGCTTAGCTTGTGAAGAACTTCAACGTGCGGCTATCTCAGGTGCACAAGGCCTTAAACTTCACCCACTTTCGCAACATTTTGCGGAAAAAGTTAACTCAACAGAAGTAGAAGAAGTCCTTAAAACAGCAGCAAAACTAAATTTACCAATCATTTTTGACACTGCGAATACAAATATTGCTGAAGATATTGTTACTGTGAGTACAAACGTATATGATAAATTAAAAGCTGATAACCATGAAAATCAACTAAAAGTGATCCTTGGACATCTTGCATTCGACTATTCAAATAAAAAAATCGCAAACTTTCTAAAATTACCTTATATTTATGGAGAAACCTCAGGTTGTAGAGGCGAGGATGTTGAATTACTTTTTAAAAACTTAATCGAAACATTTGATGACAATAGCTGGAGTAATAAACTTTTATTTGGATCAGATGCTAATTATTTTGGATGGCTGCAAGTTTTAGATTTCTGGAAATATCTTTTATCAAATAAGTGGTGGGATGGTTTAAAAAACGACAGTCATGGAGAAATAGTTGAAATTATAAGAAAAATATTGGGTAAAAACCAAATCAAACTACTTAAACCACTATCAATAAATCAAGAGACTAGATTACAAGTAACAAAGAATAATTTTGTTTTGAAAAATAATTATTCTTTTGATTTATCATTATTTAATAAAATTTATAAAGAAACATCGTATGTTCCTGTCATCGATACTGTTAGTTTCTTTTATTCTCAGGAAAAGGTTGAAAATATCGAAGATGAAGAAGAAACTGGGAAAGAAATAATTAATCCAGGAATGAAGATAAATTTTATTTCCTCTCAAATAATCAAGAAAGAAAAACTTTTTCATCAAAGTTCACTTGAAATGCATTTAATTCATGTAGATGACGAATGCTACACTGATTTTGAAAAAAAGGACTTAACGAAAAAAGATTATGAACGGTATTTTAAATCAAGAGTAGAAATAACTATGGAGGAGGAACAAAAATGAGATTACCATTCAGCCATGGTTTAGAAATAGAAAATCATTTAGTAGACATTAAAACTAGTAAATTAATCGTAGGAGAATATTTACTAAAAAGTTGGGATGTTATGTTTGAAAAGGCATTCCAATTTTTATCAGCAATCCCAAAAAGTCCTAATACTCCTGATTATATTAAAAAAAAGATCAAAAATGTTAGAATTGTAGAAGAAAAGAAAAGAGATCTAAATCTCAAATTCATCACAATAGATTATGTCGTAAATAAAAAGATCTTCCCAACAAATGCCATAGGTCCCGATCCGAACATTTCACAGATTACTTGGTTACTTGAAATGGTATTACCTCCTTGTGAAATGATGGAGGAAATCAAATTCTGGATTGAAACCCTATATGAGTCAGTTTCGGAAGCTCTTTCTGAATATGGAATTAAATTATTACCTTTAGGTTTGCACCCTTCAGAAGAAGAATTTAGAAGCGGACTTAGTTGTGGTATCCATTGTCATATCAACGGTCTTACACTGAATGAGAGGATTTCTGCATACAATCTTATCAGAAATTTTGTTCCCCATTTAATAGCTTTAACAGCTTGTTCACCATTTATTGAAGGAGCACCAACTGGCGATGTTATAATCAAAGAGTTAAAGAATGAAAAAATAAGAATTATCCCTAAAAACTCAACAAGATCAATAAGATTAAAATATAACACAGGTCAATTAGGCCCGAATAGTGTCAATTATCTCCCATGGATGCCAATGAATAGCAAAAGAAAAGATTTTGCTAGTTATGTAAAAAAAGAACCTCCTGAAGATAGATTTGTCGATGTAAATCCTTTTACTGATTATGATACAATTGAATTGAGGTTTTTTGATACCAATCCATATATTGAAATGCATTTGGCCATGGTTCTTATATTACAAGCAATTTGTCTAAAAGCGCAAAAATTAAAAGGAAAAATTCCTGAAGTATCGTCCCTAAACTTATTTAACCTAAGATTAAAAGCTATAGATTTCGGAATGCATGGAAGTTTTTCTTCTGATACCAAAATTGATGGGGATTTTGGAAAGTTTTATAATTATTCCCCCATAACACAAAAAGAAAATAAAAAAATCTTCGAAGCTGTATTATCATTATTATTCTATTTAGAATCAGAAATTACGTCACTAGAGGGTTATGAAGAATACATCAAACCATTTTTTTCATTTTTTGTGGGAACAAATTACATTGAAGGACCATATAATATTGCAGATCTTTTAATGTATCGATGGAAGGTTCAGAGTAGAAATGGTGGTAAAAGGAATTTCTTCCTTATTTTGGATGAAGTTCAAAATTATTTCCAATCCTTAGAAAAAATGTCTTTTAATGACTTCAAGAGTTTAACAAAAAATATTTATGATGTTAAAACCAAAACCACAACAGTATCAGTTAAAAGGCAGTTTAAAAAAGTTGATATCAACCAGAGACAGAAAACAATTATTTCAAAAGACACTGAAAAGATAAAGATTAAAGTAAAGGTCCCTACTAAGAAAAAACGTGAGCCAGCAATAAAAATTGCAAAAAAAAATGAAAGATCAATACCTATACAACAAGTAGTTACTCCAGTTACTATAGAAACAAGATTATCAAAGAAAATTTATAATATTCAGGTTAAAAAAAGTGGAATTAGAACTAGAAAACCCGAAAAAAGACAATTATTAGATGTATTTCAACGGAAAGTTACATTAGAAACTAAAAAGAATAAATCTATTGAAAATAAAATTGAAATGGAGAAAAAGAAGCAAAATCTCATCTCAAATTATATTCAAGCAAAAACACTTAAAAAAATAGATTCTGGCAAAAAAGGAAAAATCAATAAAAATCCTCAAGCTACACAAGATTTAATCCATTCTTCACTCTTTAAAGCAAAAGTAATTGATCTTAAAGAATCGTTACTTCGGAATCGATTAACAGACGTAATGAATAAAAAGCGGAAAAGCTTATCGTATTATAAGAGAAGACAAAAAGTAGATTTTTACTTAAAAAATCGAAAGCTGAAGAAAACGGGTAAAGTAAAATTAAACATCATCCCTCAAGATTTCCGTACTCATTTCTTTGCCTTGCTACAAATGGAAATTGAGAGATCAGAAATTTCAGAATTTTTAAACCGAAATTATTACGTATCGCTTTTATATACAAAAAATAAAGAAAATTTTATCTATGATTATGGGCCATTTCAATTTAATAACCAGATCCAAGAAAAAATCATCATTTTTCCTATTCTTATCAATATAGAAGAAGTACCAAGATTGACAAGAATAAGACTAGAATTTAGAAGGACTGATATAACTGTCCTCCATGAAGAAGTTATAGAAATACCCAAAGCAAAAAAATTGAATGATTTAGGTATTTTAATTAATGATTTTGAGATTGATGAAACATTGGGATCCTCTAATTTTCTGGTCGATATAAATATAGCCGAAAAATATAATTACAAGAGTTCGTTACAAGTTTTGGTTTTTAATCAAACAGGAATGGTCAAATTATTTGAAACTAATATAAAAACAAAGAATGAGACAAATCTCCAAATTAAAGATCACATTTTTATTTCGCCAAATATCCACCTTGGAAGAGTAATATTAGGTGCAGTGTTACAAGGAAGAGAAAAAGACAGTGCCACATGGTCATTTCTAGAATTTTTACCTAGGAAAGTTCCTTTAGTAGAATGGAGTCTCCTTGGATGGGATGAAGACAAATTAAAAAGAAAGCAAAAATATCAGTTTCTTCCTGAAATCAAATTTAATGGGATATTACGAGACCCAGAAATTGTTTTCTTCCTACAAGAAATTACCGAAGCTGCTAAAAGCTCAAAAAAAGTATTAACTAAGGATCGGTTAAAACGTACAATCACCTACGCGGGTCAAACAAAAATCCTTTCTAAATTTAACTTAAAAATCAATTCCACTGGAAAGTTTAAAATTGATGTGGAAATCTCTGGAAAAGATGGATTAGTTCCAAACAATTTAATTTCTGAACATCTGGAATTTGTTGTTAATTAGGTTAACCGAAATCCAAACATTTTAAATTTAAATCCGTTACAGAGTAAAGAGTAGGATAAAAAAATGTTAAATATCATTAATGCTGGAAATATCGAAGGACGAGCGTATCTTAACGCTGAAGATTTAGCTGATTTGACCCTCAATGAGTTTGATTTCATTGTCATTAAATCTGAATATGAAGATTGGGCTGGAGTTCAAATCCTCTCGTCTGATGAAGTTGACTCGGGCTTTATTGCAGTGGATGGAGCTGTTTTAGAGTCATCAAATTTGAATGATGGTGATGAGATTGAAGTTTTTGACGCTGAAGTTCAGGGTTTACAACGAGTAAAACTTGGAATAGAACCTTTAGAAGGACAAGAAATTGAACAAGTAATTCTTTGGATTGCTGAAAATTTCAATCAATTAGCAACAGTTTTAAAAAATCGATTAGTCTATCCTAGCCTTTCTATAAACTGGCCAGAAACTGAAGTTGGTTCCTTAAAAATTCGTTTTCTAGAATCCGAACCTAATTTAACAGGCCAACAATGTGGTTTAATTGATCCAACCGGGAGAGAAATCAAATTAGACGTTGTACCATTTACAGAAATGGCATTTAATGCCGTTTTAGTATTAGATGTTTCTGGATCAATGACCAAACGTGACATGAAAGTGGAAAATATATCCGGTGCTTTAGAAGGTTTACGTAAAGGAATTGAACTTAACCCAGAAATAGAAGAGTTTCTAGAATTATTCGAGGAGGGTGAAAAAGTTTCACGCGCAGAAGCAGCTGCGATGGCAGTAATGTTATTTTTAAGCTTAAAAATAGCAAAAGGTTTCGGGGAACAAATTATCATTCAAACTTTTTCCTCTGAAGTAGAAACTTTTGAAGTTGGCGGGAATAAAGTGATTAAAGCGGTAGGAGAAACGAAAAAAGCAGGAATAGAATCAATAATTAATCATGTTGCTGAAAAAAGCCAAAGTTCCTCAGGTCTTACTTTCTTATCCGGAGCAGTTAATGAGGCCTTTAACGCTATAGAGAATTTTGCAGAGAATCAAGTAATTCAAAAGCGGAATCCAACAATGATTATTGTGTTAACAGATGGAGCACCTAACAAAGGCGGTGATACTCCAGATATTCCCGTTAATCCAATACCTGTACTTAAAAGACAAATTATTGCTCATCCTGATACCGTTACATACTTCATTGGCCTTGGAGAAGCGGATAAACTTATGTTAAACAAACTCGGTGAAACAGGTAAAGGGGGAGCTCTAATGGCTGAAGATTTAGAATCATTAGTTAAATTCTATGATTCTCTCGCAAAAGATTTCCAGATAACTGTGAAAATGAAATTAGATGAATAGAGACTTTATTTATCCACTTTTTTTCCATTCTTGACTTGTTTTTCCTCCTCTTCAGGAAGTAGCGATTCTGTTTTATCTACTATTAGTGTTTCAATTCGAAACCCATTCTTTTTTGCTATTTTAAATGTGATATTTTCAAGGTGATGGGTTTCTCCTTCTTCCGGTAATTCTCCAATATTTTCAACGAGATATCCACCAATAGTAACTGATTGTTCTGATTCGAATTTAGTTTTGAAATATTGATTGAAGTCTTCTAAAGAAGTTTGTGCACTTACTTCAGATGAATTTTCATCCATTTTAGTGATTTCTGGGGATTCAGAATCGTATTCATCCTGTATGTCACCAACTAATTGTTCTAAAATATCTTCGAGGGATACTATTCCTTCGACACCTCCAAATTCATTAGTTACAACTGCAACTTGACGTTTTGATGATTGAAATTGTGTTAACAATTTGTGAGCAAACATAGTTTCTGGAACGAAATCAGGTTTTCTAAGAATATCACGAATACTAGGGTTATTATTACTAGATAAACCACTAGAATTTTCTAAATGAATTGCATAATACTTCAAGAGATCTTTAGCATATAAAAGACCAATTATATTGTCTTTATTATCCTCATATACAGGAATACGGGAATGACCAGAATCCCGAACAAGTTTAACTATATCTTTAAATGGGTCTTCAACAGAAATAATGACCAATTCCACTCTAGGAGTCATTATTTCTCTAATCATTGTGTCTGGTAGATCAAATGTTTTTTGAAGTATATCACTTTCTTTTGATTCTAATAACCCCGCTTTTTCACTTTGGGAAATTAATAATTTCAATTCCTCTTCTGAATGAGCTAATCTATGCCCTGAGAGGGGTCTAACTCCAAAAATTCTTAAAATTAACCATGCTGTCCCATTAAAAAGTATGATTAGAGGTCTGGTTAGTTGTGTAAATTTTTCCATAGGCCATGCTACCCAGAGAGCAGTTTCTTCAGCATGTTGTAGCGCTAAACTTTTTGGAGCTAATTCACCCAACACTACATGCATATAAGTGATTAACATGAATGCTATCACTGCACTAAGTCCGAAGGTTGTACCATCACCGAAAATGTTATCCAAATCAAGTCCGGAGAAAAAACTTTCGAGTGTTAATTCACCAGTCCACCCTAAAGCCAAGGATGCTAATGTTATACCTAGTTGAGTTGCTGAAATTACATCATCTTGTTTTTCTATTACTCTTTTTACCCTTTTGGCTCTTTTATTACCGTTATTAATCAATTCATCAATTCTACTATGTCGAACAGATACTAGAGCAAACTCTGAAGCGACGAAGAATGCATTGGTAAGCACTAGTAATATAATAACAAGAGAGAGAAGAAAATACTCCTCAGCTGTAAATGCATTAAGCATCTATTTTATTTGCTCCACTTGAAAACGAAGTAAAAGAGAACGGATGATAGTTTTCCATACAATTACATAAATACATTGTATAATCCAAGATGTAACAGTAAACCATAACTTAAATTAATTTCTTTGTTAAATAAATTATGTTTGTCCTGAAGAAAATAACATCATTTTTTTTTTAGATATTTTAGTTACGAACCACTATAAATAATTACAAAATTAATTTCCGTGTAAAAGAGAAAAAAGAGAAAATTTAGGTAATAAGAAAAATTATCTGAATTCTCCTTAGTCAGCTCGTGCTCTCAAACGCGGGTTAACGATTTGTTGTGTTGTATAACCTATCAACGCAAAAGCTACAGAAAGAGCAGCAATATAAGCTCCTGGATTAACTACAAGCCACCAATATCCAGAACTTGCTGCTCCGGTTTGTGTAGCATTCAACAGCATTGTTCCCCACGACACTTGGAATTGATCACCTAATCCAAGATAATCTAGAGCTGCTAAAGTTAAAATAGCTCCAGAAATTTGAGTTGCTGCTATAGCGAATACGAGAGGAAGGACATTAGGTAAAATATGCTTGGAGATAATTTAGGTAAATAGAGAAATTACCTGAATTTTCCTTAATCAGCTCGTGCTCTCAAACGCGGGTTAACGATTTGTTGTGTTGTATAACCAATAAGCGCAAAAGCTACAGAAAGAGCAGCAATGCAAGCTCCTGGACTAACTACAAGCCACCAATATCCAGAACTTGCTGCTCCGGTTTGTGTAGCATTCAACAGCATTGTTCCCCACGACACTTGGAATTGATCACCTAATCCAAGATAATCTAGAGCTGCTAAAGTTAAAATAGCTCCAGAAATTTGAGTTGCTGCTATAGCGAATACGAGAGGAAGGACATTAGGTAAAATATGCTTGGAGATAATTTAGGTAAATAGAGAAATTACCTGAATTTTCCTTAATCAGCTCGTGCTCTCAAACGCGGGTTAACGATTTGTTGTGTTGTATAACCAATAAGCGCAAAAGCTACAGAAAGAGCAGCAATGCAAGCTCCTGGACTAACTACAAGCCACCAATATCCAGAACTTGCTGCTCCGGTTTGTGTAGCATTCAACAGCATTGTTCCCCACGACACTTGGAATTGATCACCTAATCCAAGATAATCTAGAGCTGCTAAAGTTAAAATAGCTCCAGAAATTTGAGTTGCTGCTATAGCGAATACGAGAGGAAGGACATTAGGTAAAATATGCTTGAAGAGAATATATGTATCAGAAGCACCAGCTGCTTTTGCTGATTCTACATACGCTTTCTCTTTTTCTACAAGTACTTGCGAACGTATTAACCGCGCTGTTCCCGGCCATCCTAAAGCCGCAATAACTATTATTAAATTCCAAAGATTTGGTTTAAGTATTGCTGCCAGCGCTAAGAGGAGCGGTAGTCCAGGCATAATTAATAAGAAATCCACAAACCGCATTATAACATCATCCATGGCACCACCGGCATAACCAGAGGAAAGTCCAACAACAATCCCTATTGACAGAGAAAAGAAAGTTGCTAAAATACCTACCAGTAAGCTTGCTCTTGTTCCCCAAATTAATATTGATAAAACGTCTTGTCCTTGGTTGTCAGCTCCTAAGATACCAGAAAATGCGTTACCAGTAGTAAAGAAAAAATCGTCAAAGAAAATGTCGAATCGTCCTTTTGAAGCTGTTGTGTTTTGCCTGAATTCGACATTCAAACCAAAAGTTATTTCTCCATCCTGTTCAAATATTTGATATCTATCGGTTGGTTTTGTTGAAATATCGGCAGTTTCAGCTAAGGGAATCTTAGCAAAATCGGAAGACCATCTGGTATGTGTATAAGGTAAATTAGCAGCAGTTTTTTTAATTTGCTCACACCCTAACGAAATCACATCACTTTGTTTTGTTAGAGATGGTTCAGGACAATCATGGCCCCTACCGCCTTCAGCCCAATAAGCTTCATTACTCAAATCAGCCGAGATAACTACATCAGAATCTTTATACACTTTTTCTCCGAAAGATCGAGTTACATTGAGCTCCTTATTTTGGTTATAAATCGTTCTTAAATTATTTTTATAAATTTCAGCTATAACGATATTAGGATAGGAAATCGGAATCCTTTGATAATCATCTTGCGGTCCCAACATGAAATATCGGTGAAATCCTAAAAGTTCTTTTGGAGAAAAATTAACATCCCAAAAATAATTATATTCTATACGAATTCTATACCAAGAATCGCTGTTCCTAATATCGAACTTAGATGGATCTAATCCGAATTGTGATATATCAGGAATAGGTTCTGTTCCGTTGTCGATAAAAGTTAAATGTAATACCTTGTTCAGTGGATCAAAGGGATCTTGAACAACTTGAACTTCAACTGTAATACCTAAAGCTTCTAATGTCGCCAGGTTGATGTTTTCCCATTCAGTTTGTCCTGATAAAGTTAAAAATGTTTGATTATTGATTCCTAAAACGAATACCTTGCGTTGAATTCTAACAGTCCAATCGTCTGTATTGTTCAAATCATCAATTGATACTATATTATCATACTCAAATTTTCCAGCTATGCTGATAAAATTAAAAGCTTCATCAGCCTCAGGGTTGAAAAAACCCATGAAGGAGGGTTCTGCAAACGATGGATGAACTTTGGGAAACTGCCCTTGCGGGTTTGGATCATAAGGTGAGATCCAAGGTGCTAGTAATGCAGCAAGAAAAAATATTACAAATAAAGTTAACCCGGTCAGACCAAATTTCGATTTTCGATACTGACCCCAGAAGTTTCTAATTCCACGAAATCTTCTTCGTTCTTTTTGACGACGTTCCTGTGATATACTTTCAGAATATGTGCTCATACAAATTTCCTCAAAAAATAAATCGGACTGATAATGACAATTGCTTGTTTCTATTTTTTAAATTGAACTGTGACTGAAATTGAACTAATGGTTCAAACATAAGAAATAGTTCGAGAACTAAAATAAACAATTTTTTTAATTAAAATCACGAATATAATTAAAAATATGAAATTTTTATAAATATTAAAAACATTTAATGTTTATCTCAAGTTTTGCTTTTTAGAAATATTTTCAAGAGCAATGGAAAAGTAATTTGTCATCAAGATAAAATTTTTGCTATCTTTTAAGTGAACTATGAAATACATTCAAGAGGTTTTTTATTAACTTAACAATTACACCTTCAACTTGGTTTTTTTATGGAAAATGAAGATCCTTTTTCTGAATTAAACATTCCAAAGATAGTCAAACAAAAACTGGCTAAAAAATTCAGCTCACTTGCTACTCTCAGTAGAGCTCCTGCTCAAGAGATTTCAGAACAAGTTGGAATCTCCCTTAAATTAGCAAAAACATCGATAACATCTGCAAGAACCATATTAAAACAAATACCAATAACTGCAATGGATTTGTTAGAAGAATACAAAAAGAAAAGAAAACTTACTACAGGTTCACAAAATTTAGATGAGATACTTGCCGGAGGTATATCAACCGGATCAATAACCGAAATAATTGGAGAATATGCTTCAGGAAAATCACAATTAACGTTCCAATTATGTGTAAATGCCCAGTTACCCTATGAACTAGGAGGATTAGAAGGATCTGTTTATTTTATTGATACTGAAGGAACCTTTTCTGCTAAAAGAGTTTTTGAAATAGCCTATGCTAAAAGCCAAGAAAATCCTGACTTAATTATTCCCGAAAAGATACTTGAGAATATTCATATTGGTAGGGCTTACAACGCAGAACATCAGATGAATCTTATTCAAGAATCAGATAATTTTATTGTAGAAAAAAAAATTAAACTAATAATTATTGATTCTATAGCTGCCCATTTTAGAACCGAGTATATAGGGAAAGATAGCTTAGCTGCAAGAGCACAAGCACTAATGCGTCATGCTGCCATTTTGTATCGATTTGCAGACTCTTATGATTTGGTAGTAATTACAACTAATCAAGTTTTGGCTAGTGTAGATAAATACATTGGTGGTCAGGGAACTGAACCTGCTTTAGGCTTTGCTTGGGGTCATCGTCCTCAAACACGAATATTTTTAAGAAAACAAAAAGGAAATGCAAGAATTGCTCGAATAATTGATTCACCTGAATTACCTGAAAGTGAAGCAGTTTTTTATATTTCAAATAATGGAATAGAGGATAAATATTCGTTAGATGAAGATTTATAATGAAATTAGATTGTTAGTTATAATCATCGAAATAATTTTGTAAATCCTTAATTTTTTCTTTTTGTTTGCTGGTCAATTTTCTTGGAATAAGAACTTTAAAATCAATTTCTAAGTCTTTCCTAACATCAGAGTCACCGATTTTGTCTCCCATTTTAGAAATTGTCATTTTATCACCTGTTTGGGTGCCTGCTGGGATTTCTATCTCTATTGGGCTTGCTGGAGTATTAATTGTTAACAGTTTTCCTAAAATTGCATCAAGAAAAAAAATACGCTGCTTCTGAGTTGTTGGTTTTGATGGAATAATAGAAATCTCCAAATATAAGTCACCTGTTTGACCTCCATATTTACCTGGTTTTCCCTTATTTGAAATTCGAAGTTTTTGTCCATCTTTTATTTTTGGAGGAATTTTGATTCTTAATTCTTCTTTTTGATTACCTTTTTTCATCGCAATTGTTTTAATCATCCCAACAGTTGCAATATCTTCCTCAATATTTATCTTTAATGTTACATCTTCACCACGAACCTTTTTTGGAGGATTTCGTGAAGGATTTGCTGATCCAAAATTAACTCCATAGGGGGTATCCCCAAAATTACCACCAAAACCTGATGATCGACCTCTTTGTGAACTACGCGAACGTCCTTTCCTTCCACCACCAAAAACCCCTCCGAATAGATCATCAATGTTAAAACTTCCAAAAAATTGTGAAAAAATGTCTTCAGGATTAACTGTTTGAGAACTAAATGGACTTTTTCCACCAAAACCTCCTGGTTGAAAGGCTGCATGTCCAAAACGATCGTATGCAGAACGTTTTTCTTTGTCAGAAAGAATTGCATATGCTTCATTGATTTCTTTGAACTTCTCTCCTGCTCTTATTGGATCTATTCCTTTTCTTCTTGCTGAATCAGGATGAAACTTCAAAGCAAGTTTCCTATAAGCTTTTTTTATTTCTTTATCAGAGGAGTTCTTTTGTACTCCTAAAACTTCATAAAAATCTCGTTTCTCAGACATATTCTACATTTTTCACTTAATGTTTTTTAACAATTAGATTGTAAGTTACTCAAAATAGAATGAATAAATAAATTATTCTTTAGGAAAATTTCTTACAAAATTTTTTTAATTATAAATCTGATAACCCTAAATTTTCATACGAATAAATGTCTTTTTTATCTTGTTTAAGGTATGATTTATCAATTAATTCAAATAATGAAGAAAAAGCATCTTCAATGCTGCTAAGACCTTTAGGAGTAATACTATTTGTGTAAATTGGGTTTACAATATCCCATGAAGGAAAGCTTATCTTTAATTTATTTATAAAATCAAGAAAATTTGAATAATGAGTTATCACATATCGATGGAGTATGTAAACAATATTCTTTTTCTCAAATGTGGATATGTGAAAAGGAATTTCTTTTTTATGAGTTAATCCAGTCTTTGATTGTGATGCCAATACACTAAAAGGTGTGGAAGTTTCATAAGAAGTACCACGAAAGTAATTGAGCGAATTCACAAGTTCTTCATCTATAGTATTAAAAATAGGATTGGAATTAATGTAATCAGGAAAAAATTCTCGATAATAATCACAAAATCCTAATAATATTGATCGAATTAGAATTCTAATATTGACTTGAGTAAATCCCATTATTTGATTCTGCATAAAAACTGAATCTAAAGTATTTGTTAGAAATTGTTCTACCTGAGTAAAGGGTACCCATCCATTGTAAAATGTGATTTGAAAAAATTCTTCACGACCAGTAACCCGATTAAAATAAAAGATCTTATCATAATTTTTTAAGTAAGAAAATGCCTCTTCAATTATTTCTCCAATATAGTTACCTAATTTTGTTAATAATAACTGTGCTAAATCAGATTTATTTATGATTATGTTTATAGGGATTTTTTCTTGAGACATATATTCTTGAATAGCTTTAGCATGCCACAATGCAACTTCACGGAAATTCCAAGCAGTGCTATCAATAACCAAAATCAATCCAGTGTATTGTGATCCAGATTTAGCTGCGTTTATACGTAATTTTTCAATAGAATTTTGGCCTGGATTATCTACAAGCGTACATTTAACTGTCTTGTTTTCTAAGGGAAAGAGAATATGAAAAGGAGTTACTGATAATGAACCAATAAAATTTTTCTCTTCATCCCATGGATATTTGTTACCAGATATTTTATTAACAAGTTCAACTAGTAATCTGCTTTTTCCTGCTCCTCCCGGTCCTAAAATGCCTATTTTACCCAACACTGAACTCATTATAAGTCTGATAATCCTTGATTATAGTAATAGTATATAATTTTGACTTACGAAAAAGGTTCTAATAAATTTTTACAAAAAAAAAAATATGGATGAAAAATCAATTTTTAGTAAGATAAACAATAGAAATTCCAGAATACTTCTAATTCATCCTTCATTTAAATATACGGGTACTGATAATTTTCCACTGGGATTAGGATATGTAGCAGCTATTTTAAAAAAGCAGGGATATCAAAATATTACTGTAGTAGATGAACAAAAGTATCAGATAGGAAAAGATCAGATTGAGCGAATTTTTAAACCTGAGATCGTTGGAATTTCTCTTACCTCTCCATCTTTTCCAAGAACAAAAAATATTTTGAAAAGTATCAAAAAAATACGACAAAATAAACAACCTCTCATTATATTGGGAGGAGTTCATCCAACATTTAGAATTGAAGAATGTCTAGAAGCAGGTGGGGATATAATAGTAAGGGGAGAAGCAGATAACACATTGTTACAACTTTTTTCGGGAGTAATTAAGTCACTAGATGAAGTTAATGGAATTTCTTTTTTTGATCATGATAATTTCATGATCAAACATAATTCTGACACTGAACAAATTACGGATTTAGATACAGTTCCGTTTCCAGCTCGTGAACTATTTAAAAAAGAAAATTATTCTGTTATGTCCACAACTACTTCCCGTGGATGTCCTTATAATTGTAATTATTGCAGTGCTACTACTTATTGGAATAATCGTGTAAGATATCATTCAGTTGAATATGTAGTAAATGAATTAGCTTCGATAGCTGATTTAGGATACAAATTAGTAATTTTTGAAGATGCCACATTTTCCGTGAATTTCAAAAGAACAGAAGCTATTTGCCAGGAATTAATAGAAAATGAGAGAATTAAATCATTAGTATGGTCATGTGAAACAAGACCAGACCGTTTAAATAGTGATTTACTTAATTTATTTGATCAATCAAGATGTATAATGATTAATCTTGGAGTAGAATCAGCATCAGATGAGGTTCTAAGGATCAATAACAGAAATGTGAAATTAGAAAATGTCATTGATGCAATACAGACAGGAAAGAAATTAAGATCAACAATCCAAGTCATGATGATCTTCGGACTTCCAGGAGAAAATCAACAAAGTGTTAAAGAAACTATTAATTTTTTAGAAACGTATAAGCCGGATAGGGTTTTATTAAGCTTAGCTACAGCCTACCCAGGAACTGAACTTGATCACACGACGAATAGAATTGATCTTCCTCTAGAATGGAGAAAAAAATTTGTAGGACATGGAGGAGATCAACATAGCCCGCTTTATTTCCCAGAAAATATGCTAAAAGAAGAATATATAACTTTAGCTGAAAAATTATTGGAAACAGTAAATAAAGTAAACAAAATAAATCATTCTATGTTTAGAAAAAGACAAGATAGAGTAATTAAGGAAAGTTACTTAGAATAATTAATTGAGATCCTGAAGATATTTTACCTTGTTTTTATCTTAACTTTCATCACTTGTTAATAATCTTAATAAAAACAAAAAATACATGAAAATTACTTTAATACGGGCGCGTTGCGTAGCCAGGTTTCGTGTCAGGCTCCAGATCCGTGAATTTTTATTCACGCATGAAAGAAACTTGATGATCGTCGGTTCAAAATGGTTTTGACGCGTCAAAACCAATGAGAATCCGGCCGCGCCCATTTTTTAGCTTTATATTTTAATTCGATAGAGATTTGTTAATTATTTATAAATTTATTATATTTTTTTTTAGGATTCACACCTAAAGAGGAAAATTTCAATACTTGTCTTTATAAATTTTTCTTAATCCTTTGAGATTGATCTAAATTTATCATTCACATAATAATATCATTTTGAGGATTAATATCCCCAAAGAATTTCATCTAAGTCTATGAATAAATATAATTTATATTCTAATAGTCAATAGTGTTGTTTAATGAAGATTGAGCCATTAGATAGAAAAGGAAATACAATAAAATTTCGTTTAAGTGATAGCTCCCCAGCTTTCGCTAACGCCATTCGCAGGTTACTATTTGAAATCCCAACTATGGCAATAGATGAAATCATTGTTATTGAAAACTCTACACTTCTTTATGATGAGATACTTGCTCATCGACTAGGTTTGATTCCTTTAACCACTCCAGATGGAATCTATAATTTACAAGAAGAATGCGTTTGCTCAGGTCACGGCTGCTCACAATGTGAAACTTCATTGACTCTTGAAAAAGAGGGAGTAGAACTAAGCGCTATTGAAACGTTATATTCAAGAGATCTACAGCCTGAAGATCCTGATGTAAAACCAGTATTAGATAATGTACCCATTTTACGATTTACACAGGGTCAAAAGGTAATTGTTCAGGCAATTGCACGTCTTGGTAAAGCGATTAAACACTCTAAATTCCAAAGCGCAATATCATCGTATAAATATGAGCCAATCATCAAAATTGATGAAAAAAAATCAGAGTTTTGCGAATCTTTAGTAGAAGTATGTCCTCCAAAAATTCTGAAATTCGAAAATAATTCTTTAAAAGTGACAGAGAGTAGAATATGTACTTTATGCATGCAATGTGTTGAATTAAGTCCTGAACCAGGTGCAGTTGAAGTAACTACAACAGGTAAAGACTTTTTATTCACATTGACATCATTTGGCCAGATACCCCCGGAAAAATTGCTTTTAAAAGCATTAGAATTATTGAAAGATAAAAGTCAAGAGATGGCTACAAAAATCCAAGAATTATCAATAGAGAGTTAAATATTAAAAATTAAATTTACAAAAGTTATTATAAATATAAAATTCAAATTATATAACAATTGGTATCTAAAATGAAACCTACCGGACCACAAAATCCCAATTCCAAAGCATTAATACGAGTTCTAAACTCTAATGCTCCCATTTGGAGAAAGGTGGCTGAAGAAATTTCGTCACCTCAAAGATCTCATACTGTAATAAATGTTGACCAGCTTGATAGATTGGTCAAAGAAAATGAAATGATATGTTTTCCAGGGAAAATCCTAGGGATGGGCCTTATAAACAAAAAAATAACAATAGCCGCATTAAATTTTTCATCATCAGCTCGAGCAAAAATTGAAGCCGCAGGAGGAACGATCTTAGACATCTCTGAAATGTTAGATAAACACCCTAAAGGATCAGGAATACGTATAGTCAAGGGAGAACAGATAAGATGACATTAGTAATTGACGCAACAAATATGGTTTTAGGAAGAATGGCAACACAAACAGCCTCAATACTTTTAGAGAAGAAGCCATCCCTTACCGTAGCAAGCAAGGAAGGAAATATCGATATTAAACCCACTGAACACAAAAAAGTTTACATAATTAATGCTGATAAAGCAGTTATCTCCGGTAATCCTCTTACAACCACTAAACGTTATTTAGAACGAATTCATAAAAAAACAAATACTAATCCACGAAGAGGACCTTTTCATCCAAGAACTCCAGAAAACATTGTGAAAAGAGCTGTCCGTGGCATGGTTCCTCATAGACAATATACAGGTAAAAAAGCATTAGGAAAATTAAAAGTATTTGTTGGTACACCATCATTTCTTGAAGAAACTGAGACAATACATTTTTCAGATGCTGATGCTAGTAAATTCAATTGTAAAAGAATATTTGTTGGTGAGTTAGCCCGAAGAATTGGTAGCTATAGAAGTAGACCATTAACAGTAGATAAAAAGGTGCTTTAAAATGAAAAAAACAATTAATACTTCTGGAAAAAGAAAAACCGCTATTGCAAGGGCAACATTCAAACCCGGAAAAGGTAGAATATTTATTAATAGAGTTCCTTTAGAAATTATTGAACCAGAGATGGTTCGTTACAAAATGATGGAACCATTGTTATTTGTAACTGACGATGTTAAAAAGGAATTTGATATTTTTATTAAAGTAAAGGGAGGAGGATTTATGTCTCAGGCTGACGCAGTGAGTATTAGCATTGCAAGAGGATTAATTTATTGGACAGAATCTTCTGATCTAAGAGAAACTTTTAACCAATATGAACGTCATATGCTTGTAGGAGACTCAAGACGAAAAGAAACAAAGAAATTTGGTGGGTCTGGAGCAAGATCAAGGTACACAAAATCATATCGTTAACAACTAAGTAACTAATTTATTCTCTTTTTTTATTCCTCAACATACATATTTTCTTTAATACATTCTCACAAATAACTCAATATATTAGAAATTGAGTTGTCCAAAATATGGTTAATTATGTCGAAATGCATAAAGATGGAAATTTGAAATTATCACAAAGAGACTCTCCTGAATTGGAAGAAGGATCTGTCTTATTAGAAACGATCTATAGTGAGCTATGTGGTACTGATATACATATTTCAAAAAATAAGCTTGAAGGTGTCCCCTATCCAATAATTCCAGGACATGTTAGTGTAGGAAAGGTTTCAAAAACCAATGGCGTAGTTTTTGACATAATGGGAAATAAAATTATACCCGGAAAAAACGTAGCGTTTCTTGATGTTCATGAAACTTGTGGACACTGTTATCAATGTTTAGTTGCTAAAGCAACCACCCGATGTCCCAAAAGAAAAGTATATGGAATAACATATAGCTCTACTGACGGATTACTTGGTGGTTGGAGCGAAGAAATCTATCTGAAACCTGGTGTCAAAATTCTAATAATACCAGATAATTTCGACCCAAAAAATTTCATCGCAGGAGGTTGTGGACTACCTACTGCGATTCACGCTATTCAACGAGCTCAAATTCCTTTGGGATCAACTGTTTTAATCCAAGGCAGTGGTTCAGTTGGAATTATGTGTGCATTGATGGCAAAATTGTCTGGTGCTTATCATATAATCATGACTGGAGCACCTGAATTTAGATTAGAAATAGCTAAGAAATTTGGTGTACAAGACACCATCAACATTGAGAAATTTTCCTCCCAGGAAAGGTTAGAAAAAATACATGAATTGACTGATGGGAGAGGAACAGATATCACAGTTGAGGCCAGCGGTAATCCATATGCTGTCTCAGAAGGAATCAAAGCAACAAGAGACGCTGGACGAATGTGTGTAGTTGGACAATACACTGACAATGGATCAATAGAATTTAACCCTCATTTAGATTTAAATAAGAAGCATCTTGATTTAGTAGGTTCATGGGGCTCTGATTTCTCCCATTTCTATCTAGCCCTAAAAACGGTCATTAGATTCGAGAAAGACTATCCTTGGCACGAATTGATTTCTAAAGAGTATGGGTTATCACAATTATCTGAAGCATTAAACGATTTAGAATCTTTAAAAATACTGAAAGGAGTAGTAAACCCCAAACTATGATTTGTTTATTCAATTCGGATTAAAAACTTGTGAAAATTGTGAAATACTGGAACATTGATACCCTAAAAGCTAAAACTCATATGTGGAGTCCAGAACTAACTAATACTTACTTAATACCTTTTATTAAACCTAAACCAAATGATCAATATCTCGATGTTGGATCAGGATTTTCCCCGTTAGGTCACGCATTATATAAACATATACTACCTTCAGGTAAAATTATTGGAATAGATAATGATCAAAACATGGTAACAGAAGCTAATAATTTTACAAAAACAATGAATTTGGATAAATTCATGACTTTTAAACAAGGGGATGCAAATTCCTTAGATTTTCAAGATAATTCATTTGATGCTGTAATGTGTCAACAATTATTGGTGAATCTAAAAGAACCTGAGAATGCCATACTTGAAATGATCCGTGTTTCTAAAAAAGCAACAGGAAGACTACTGATTGTAGAAAATAGTAATTTAGGCTCCTATATTCATCATCCAAGTTTAGCTAATAAGGATAATATCAAGTTAACAAATATCTATCAAAAAATTCTTATTTTAGGGAAAGAAAAACATGAAAAAGGAGATACGAGTTTAGGATCTAAAATATATGAATTGATGAATAAATGCGGTTTACATAATGTTTATTCTCAATATATAGTACCAAAGATCCCTGAACTAAATTATTTATATTTAAAAAATGATTCCAAATCAATAGAAGCATTTTCTAAACAACAAACCTATCAAATTGAAATTTTTAAATATTGGGCTGAAAAACTTATTCCAAATTATTTGTCTAATGAGGATTGGGATTTTTTTGAAGAAAAATTAAAAAATGAGGAATATAATGCAAATGCGATAAAAAAAAATCTCCCTTTAATCCAGATAGTCCATGCCTATTCAATTACCATAGGTTGGCTTAAAAAGCAACCTTTAACTCAATTGATTGATATTGAACTAAATAAATAATGATTTAATCGGTATTTTCTAATTTTAGTTTAGATAATCTAATGATACGTTTATTTATTGGTGGTCTCCTTCTGAAGAATGCATCTCCTACTAGTTCGTTTTCAAATAACAATTTCTTACTGCTTTTTAATTCTAAAACGAATTCTTCTATTTCCTTATCATCAAGATGAAGGTTACCATCAACATCAAACTTTCGCCAATCAATTGTTTCATCCTGTGGTAATTTCTTACCCATCTCTTCTAATTTTACTTTTCTTTCATCTATATAATTTTTACGTTCATCTAATAATTTATTTGTTGCATCTTTTATGACAGAATCTAAATTAGGAATATTAACATGGTAGAAACCAGTTAAATGGGAAAACCTATTTTTAAGAAAAATTTCGGGGGCTTTTTCACGAGCCACATGTTCTGAGATTTCATTTTGGGGGAAGAACTCGAGTAATTCTTTTAGTTTTTCTTCATCAAATTCGTAGATTTTACCTATTCTTTTTTCTTCTAACCATTTAATTTCCTCTAAAAGAACATCTAAAGATTCAGATCTTTGTCCCAGCTTAACTAGCATATTAATCGTAGTATTTTTACCTACTAATTCAGCAGCTTCTTTATCTGAAGTATAATGTGAGTTTAAATAAGCAGATTTTATGAAATAATTCATTATTTGCCATAAAACAAAAGTGATAATCAAAGAAGCTACAAATACGAATCCCATTGCAGTAAAAGTTTGTAAATCAAAAGCATAACCATTAACTTCAAGTACCAAGTAAACCACTGAAATAATAAGAGGATAAAATAATCTTAGAAATAGAACTAACATAAATGCTCTTGAATGGTAGTTCAGAAAGGTAATTAACGTATTATTAAATGAATTAAAGCTTTTAAATTCAATTCCTAATGCCGCGGTTAGCTCTTCTTTTCCACAAATTTGAAGTAAATTTGAATTCAAATATAGCCGATTACTGCTTCCCGGAATATAATGTGATATTATTTTTGGTAATACTTCAACACCAAGATATCCTTTTTTAACATGGTGACCAGTTTTTTTCTCCAGATCTTTTACTAAATCTTGTAAATCCTTAGGAGTGTATTTTCCTAATCTTGAATCGGCTTCAACCCCTAAGTATTCAGGATAGAATTGTATCTTCCTTTCCTTTCCAATAGCACGAATAGCTAGATATATTACCAGAAGAATTTGTAAGATTATTCCTATAGCAATAAAAAACCACGTAGATGGACTTAAATAGAACTCAACAATATCAACAGAAAAGAAAATAATGCGAGAAGGATGTGGTTCCAATCCGACAAAAATTGCTAATAAAATTAAATCAATAAGTAAAAATATATACAAACCAAATACTTTACCGAAATTAGACATTAAAATGGTCTCCAAAGTTCCACAACGGTCATTTAATGCATCAAATTTAATGGCTCAAGGACAATATTAAAATGTTCTCCAATAATTGTATAAAAAAAAAGTATCTCATTATTTAACATTTGGTCAAAGTATTTTAAAAAGGCAAAAAAAGCCTTTTCTGCATCTCATATTGGTATTGCTGTTAAAGGCATTTCTCTAGATCAATTGTACCGTGGAGCAATTTTATTTTCTGAAGAAAAAATTTGATGCTCTATTACAAGGAAAATAACTCTAACAACATCTTTGAATAAATTTTCATCACCTTTGAGATTTGGTTCTACAATTCATATAATAATTGAGTTGAATTTTGTTACTGGAAAGATAATTGATCTTAAAAATAATAATAGCGAGGAATCTTTTAATAATAAAATTTTTGCTACCCAATCTGGAGAACTAACAATCGAATTAATTGGGGAAATGGTTTCTAATTTTGGTACCAGAGTCATTCTTTGTGATTTAAACAAAATGCCTAGAAAACTTGGTTTTGGAGTTATTTCTGAAGATAATAAAAAATAAGCTTTAATTTATTGCTTTGATTTCTGTAAGATGAGAAACGTCTTCTTCAAAAACATCGTAAACAGATGGTATTTCTGGAACTATTTTTGTTAATAATTTGTCAACAATTTCACTATTTCTGAAATTTTCAAGTTTATAATAAGGAAGTAAGTAATCTTGAATTATCATTTCCATTTTCCAAGAATGATGCAAAAACTTTCTTAACCATCGGGGATGTAATATAACTAATAAACAGTAGTTTTTTCCTTCAGCTCTTGGATCTTCATTATCAGGATCAATTACATCAAATGCATAAATCATTGAATGATACTCTGGATACCCAGGAACTGGTAGTTCAAACAATCCATAATTACGATTGTTACCTTGTCCAATGGCAAGATAATAGAAGGTAGAAAATTTTATGAAATCAGCTTCAGAAAAAGGAAAAAGTTTATTTGGAAGTTGATATGTTAAATCTGGACCTTGTTTATCTAAATGAAATACCATAGCTCGAATGTCATCAATCAATTTTACATTTTTTCCAATTAATTTAATTTTGTTTATATTTTTGTTTTTTCTTATTCGTTTTCTCAATTTTTTCAGCATTCTTAATCAATTTATTACTATTTTGGTCATTAAAACTCCTAATTTACAAGATTTTTAATCCGGTATTTTGATAATATAATCAATATTATCCTATTTGTTTATAAAGTCCTAACTTTTAATTTAGTGTTTCACTAATGAAATTGTACCATATCAAATCTATCCAGAAATCATTATAGGAAATCTAATATAACGAAACCATAATAGTTAAAATAAGCATTAGGAAATCAGCGAATTTCATTATTGTCTGATTCGATTTTTACTAGAAAAAAATTCAGAATAATTGAAGATTTTTTAAAACACAAAATGAAAATTTTTTACAATAGATTTTCAACTCAAAAATCCAAAACATCATTATTATCAACAATTTGATGTTGAGTTATGGTGAGATCAAACGTCTGAAACGTTAAGTGTAGAACAAATTTTAAATTTTCCTGCAAAAAAAAGAAAAAAAATAATTTCTGGCTTAATGACAAAGTCAAGAGAGGAAACTAATGTTCTCCATCTTTCTGAGCTATTAATGAAAGATTCAGATACAGGGAATAGAAGAAATATAGCGAATTTTTTTTCCAGAGGCAAAAATTTAGCTTACTTTCCTATGAACCAATTTAGAAGAATTTTACAATTTGAAGAAGATCGCAAAATAAGAAATGACATAATAAAGGCATTTATTCATATCAACGAACCTGAAGAAATAAAAGATTCCTCAAAAATACTTGTTAAAATTATTCAGAGGGATCCTGATAAAAATATAAGAAGAAAAGCAAAAAAAGTGATTGAAAAGCTTGCAGAAAAAATTAATATAAAAAATTCAAACGAATTAATAATAAATTCATTCATTGAAGATCTAAATAATCCTAATATTCCAGAATTTGAACATATTGAAATTTGTGAGCAATTAGGAGCATTAGGTGATTTCAAAACCGCTTTTAGCATAATTTATTTCAAACACAGGCAAGCACCCAAAACAAAAATAATTCAAGATAAACTTCAAGAAGCGATAGATAAGATTGCTAAAGCTTCAAAATTTCGTTCTTCAAACTTAATGATAATTGAGCTTTGTAAAAAAAATATAGAAAGAAGTTCAGCAAAAGAGCGAATAATAATTGTCCAGATTTTGAGTAATATTGTAGTAAATGAAAGTAAAGCTTTTGAATTTTTAGCAGATGTAACCAAATCAGATTCTTCAAAGGAAGTCCGTAAGGAGGCTTATAAAGGATTAGTTTATTCTTCTAATAAAGAAAAAAATCATTATTTTGAAGAAGCAATAAAAAAAGAGGCTGATGAGATACGGGAGCTAGTTTTATCATTAATTGTAGAAAATAATCTTGTTTCTCAAACATTTAAAGCACTGAATAGACAATTCGAAAAAGAAGAATATCCAACTTTTAAAGCAAAACTTGCTACTGTCTTAGGAGATTATGGACATAAAAAATCCGTTAGTTCATTAATAAAAGCTCTAAAAGATTTAAGTCCAAAAATCAGAGCTGCCTGTGCTTTAGCGTTAGGAAAAATGAAGAGTAAAAAAGGTATCAGTAATGTAATAAAGGCATTAAAAGTCGAAGAAGATACAAATGCCAAAGCACAAATGATTAAATCCCTTGGAATTTCTGGTTTTGAAAAAACTATTACAATTATCAAAAAATATATTTCAACTAATAATAATCCAGAGATAATTACTGAAGCAATTAGTGGACTTGTATTATATAATGATTCGAGTATCATTCCTATCCTATATGATTATATTAAAAATAACAAAAATTCGTCTATTCGATCTGTTTCAGCTAGTGCACTAGGAACTTTGGGAATTTTTGATCCAGATGAAACATTAGAATTATTAAATAAGTATTTGTTTTTAGAGAAAGATGAGTATGTCAAATACGAAATTAATAAATCTTTAGAAAAGCTTAAAATCAGGTTTGAAGATAAATTTGATCGTGTTTCGTTAATTAGTACAATTTTAGCCTCAGAAAATGTAGATGAACGAATTTCAGCAATAAAAGAGTTAGATTTTGTCCAAAATCCTCATGCTAGAGATATCCTAATCCAAGTGTTAGAAAATGAATTTAATCCAGATATTAAATCAGAAATAATAAAGAAATTTGCACTAGAAAGAGATTCCTTTGCTGAAACAACTTCTATCAAATATTTAAATGCAAAAGAAGATAATAAAGTCAGGTTAACTTGTTTAGATGTATTAGGATTTTTACATTCTAAGAATGCAATAGAACCGCTAATACAAACTATCAACGATGAATTCTCTGAAATTGAAGTAAAAGTTAAAGCAATAAATGTTTTAGGGTTAGTAGGATCTTATTCAATATCAGATACACTTATACGACTTTTCAAGATTGATAAGTCAGTTGAAGTTAGAATAGCAATTTTATCAGCATTTAAATTTATTAATGATAAAAATATTGTTCCATTTATTGTAAAATCATTAAGAAGAGACAAATCTGAAGATATAAGAGAATTATCAGCAATTGTGTTGGGAAATATCGGAGATGTATCAGAATTAATCAATTTACTAGCAGCAGCTAAATTTGATGAATCAGAAGGAGTAAATTTTCAATCACAAGCTGCTGCACTAACAATAGCGACAAGAAACAATGTATCTGATACTGATTTAGTATATTACAAATATATGGCTGATTTAGATGAACGTGGAGGAGAAATTGATAGAAGAGGAGCAATGATTGGACTAGGAGGAATTGGTGGAATAAATTCTATTAATGCATTGAAACATCATTTAAGCAATGACGATGATGAATTAACACGAGGTTATGCAGCTCAAAGTTTAGGCATTATAGGGAATCCAGATACTACAACACATTTATTAATAGAAAGATTGGACCAAGACAAATCTTTATTGGTCAAAGAATATATATTGACTACTTTAGGTAAACTTAAAGACCAAAAAGCAATTCCTGTTCTTATTAATATATTACAACAGGAATCCTTACCAACTAAAACATCTTTCTTTGAAGCTTTATTTTATGCTTTAAGAAATACAGGACCATCACCACAATACATTCCTCATCTGTCCAGATTTTTGAATAATAGCTTTCCTATAGATATTCAAAAACATTCTGTAGCAGTTATTCATCTAACGAGATCTTCTGAAGCTTTATACGTGTATTTAAAAGCAATAAATACCGAAAGCTTAAGTGTTGAAATAATAGAACTGATTTTTTCCTCTATAAAATCATTGCTTCACACAAATTCGCCCTTATTATTAGAAATTTTTGGCAAACTTCTGGAAATTAGTAAATATGGTTACAATGAAATATCTCCACTAGCTCATAATTTAACTGGTTATATTAGTGAAAATTTACCAATTTCAGAAGAAACTTATCAATACTGGATGAATATTGTTGATCTAACTAAAGGTCAAATAAAAAATCGAAGATTGGCTGCTTTATCCTTGGGATCACTCGGTTTTATGCAAGCTACCGATTTACTAATAGAAAGATTAAAAGAAGATGAAGATGAGATTGTTAGAGCTAATTCAGCGTTATCTTTAGGTAAATTGGGTGATAAACAAGTTTTCGGAACCTTATTTGAAATAAGACAACGAGAAACAAAAACTGTTATTGTAGCTATTGAACGAGCTATAAGAGAATTAGAAAACAAACACGGAATAACTGAATCAGAGGCATATTTGCAAAAACTAAAAATAGATTTGGACAATAAAGACGAAAATATTAGATTAAATGCTATTAAAGATTATGTAGGGGTTGGAATCGATGATGTTGAAGAAAAAGTTCTTTATTTGGTTCTCAATGATAAAAATAGAACAATTAGAACTTTAGCATTCGAAAATCTTGTTCTTACAAAGAAACAGCCTATTATAGATAAGATTATTCCTTTATTATTTAAAGAGAGAGACGAAGGGGTGTTGGAGTCCAATTTGTTAGAATTATTTAATTATCCAAAGATTGAAGATTACTGGAAGACACTAAAAGAGCTTTACGAATCAAGAACTGATTACCTTGTTAAAAAAGCAATTATAAATCTATTTTCTATTTTTAAATCTCCAGAAATTAGAAATCAAGTTTCAATTAATCTAATTGAATTCTTAGGAACGGAAAAAGATCCGGGAATCATTAATAGTATTATTTTATCACTTTCTAAAATTGGGTCTCAAGAAGTAGTTCAGAAAATAATTCAAATCGGAATTAAAGATCAAAATTTCTCCGATGTTGTATTTGATGCACTAGATGAATTTTTAAACAGAAATATACTAGATATTGACCAATTAGAGCTGAATAAATCTTTGATAATGTTGAATTCAAGTGAATTGGAGAGAAAATTAAAAGCTTTAGAATATTTCAAAGATAATTGGGACTCACGTATAATTGAATATTTTGATGTATTAACAAAAGATCCTAATTTGGAAATTAGAAAAATTATAATTGAAATACTGACATCCACTTATGATATCAAGAATTTACCAATTATTAAAAATATTGCTGAAAAAGATCTGGATGAAGCTATTAGAATTTTTACATATACTAGCTTGCTTGATTTACCAGTAAATAATGATGTACTCGAGATAATTAAAAATGGATTAAATGATACTAATAGTACAGTAAGAGAATCTGTTGTAGAAGTATTAGCAAATTTCGGTATGGAAACTTCATTCGATTTGATTAATCATTACTACAAGGAATCAAATGATATAGTTAGGAAAACAGTCGTTAATGTTCTTTCTGAGGAAAACAGTGATATTGTCTTAAATTGTTTGATTCTTGCTTCTCATTTTGATAACAGCGTAATAGTTAGTGATGAAGCATTCAATTCTTTTCAAATAGTAGCTCATAATCGAGGATATGAATGGAGAGATTTAGAATTAAAATTATTAAATGAAAAACTATTTTCATCTAATAAAGACCTAAAATTAAAAATAATAGACAGAATTGGAAATATTGGAACTCTAGAAACTGTTTATTCTCTTCTTAAATTAAGAAAAAATACTCCTGAACTAGAAGGCCCGATTAACTCTTCTTTAGAGACGCTTGCTATACAATTAGGATATCAGGATTTGAACTCATTAAATCGTGCATTATTTTTAACTTCCCTTAATTCTTCAGATGAAAATACAAGAAGAGAAGCACTTTTTTCTCTAAATCCAGAAGACATGAAATTAGAAGACAAAGATACTGCAATAATCGCTTTAGAAGAGTACCTTAAGATTGAACCTATTTTAAATTTAAAAATAAAGGCTGCTAAGCTTCTTGCTGATTTTGAATCCCAAAGTTCGATTAGAATTATGTTGGAATTTGCTTTAAATCAAAAAGAGATTAAGATTAGGAAAGGAATAACTGCTTTATCAGTTTCAATTTCAATTGAGATAACAGTATCTAATTTATACAGATTACTAATCGAGAACGAAAGACTTGGAGAATACGAAGAAAAAATTGTAGAAGCTTTAGGATGGGTTCAAACCATTGACGCAGTTGAAGCATTGACATCCTATTTAAATTTCATTGATAATAATCATACTATAAAACTTGTAATAAACACTCTAGCTAGTATGAAAAGCTCTTTAGCTGTTCCGGCTCTCAGACGAATATCAGGTAATCCAGATTTATCAGATTCAATTAAAAATTTATCTATCAATAGTCTTAATTATCTAACAAAGGAATTATCGTTTAATAATTTAGAAGAAATGTATGCATCTCTTGGCCTCTCCTTATTTGATGGAACTGAATTACAAAATAATGGCATAAAAATTATAATAAGCAGATTAAAAGTTTCTAACCAATTAATAATGAATTTAATTAAAAATTTAGTCTTGATTAGAGAAAATATATCAAAATCTTTTGATGTGGATGATTTATGGTCATTATTAGACAAAGTTTCTTCTTTTGAAAATCAATTACTTAAAAGAAAACATGCTATCGAAATCCATATCGAAAATGGTTTAAATGCTTTTATCGAGAAAAACAAAAAAGATAAAAGCCATATTTATGATTTGCAAAATGAATTAAACATCAATAGAAGTAAAGCATTGGTTATAGTCAAAGAATTAAGAGAATTAGTTAATTTAAAACAGCGAAAGCATAAATGGGAGTCTAATGAAGAACAAGTTATTTTTGCAATTAAATACTTAGAAAAGAAGTATGGTAGCAAGAAAATTTCTTATGAATCTATTAGGGAGCAATTATTAAGGAATAATATAGACTTGGATTATTTATTACTAGATGAAATTATTTCTAACCTAATTGTAAATGAAAAAATTGATGGAAAAATAGACACTAAAGATACTTCATCTCTAGATGATGATGTATTAGTATTAAAACAAGAACAGGGTCAAAATATTTCGACATCTGATATTAGATTTATTTCATTAATTAAAGAAACTATAGGTAATGAAACTAAGACATTAAAAGATGATATTAAAGAAATTAAGGAAAAAACGTCAGATATTCTTTTAAAATCTGATGAAATTCTTTATCTAAATAAGGAAATTTTAGGAAAATTAGAAGATTTTGAATCCATTCTAACAAACCAGAATCTGGAGCTTGAAGAACTTATCCATAAACAGTTTGAAGAGTTTATTAAAATAAATGAACTAGAACAAGAGCAACTCAATGAAAATAATGAAACGAACCTAATGATAATAAAAGACGAATTAAATAACGCTTCATTAAATTATGAACAGGGATTAGAAAAAATTCAAACTCGGATTGAAGAAATCAACAAAGAAACAAAAAGCTATTTTGATATGCTTCATCCAATTTTACCTGTCCCAACAAAGATAGAATCAACAGGAAAAACCTTCAGCACATTAATCAAGATCGAATTCAGCTGTGCCAAGGAACCGGAAGATGTTATTATTGTTATCGAAGATAGTATGGTAAACAAATGGTTTAAAATTAGTTTTCTAAGTCTCAGAACTATAGGTAAGCTATTTACTTCTAATTGGGGTAATTTAACTAATGATGTTAAGTCAATATGGAATAAATTTAAAGGTGTTAATTCTGCTGATGAATTAGACATTAAATTTTTAACTTTTCACGAAGCAGATCAAAAACCAGACTCTTTTCAATATCCAATATTAACAGCAGGAGAACGGGACCAGATGATTGTAAGATTAAGGGAGGCTGGATTTTATGAAAGAACAATATTTTGTTCAAATTGCCGTTCTTGGGTTTGCAGAAACCAACACTGGAATGAAAATAATAAAATTTGTGTAGATTGCCAAATTACAACTGCCCGACGGTTAACCTCAAGACAAAAGATAACAAATGTCTATAAACCATAAATCTTATTCTAATATTTGCAATTGATCTTTTAATTTGTTGATCTTGGTTTCAGTATCTGAAAATCTAAGTTTTTCATTATCAATAACTTTTTTTGAAGCATTTTCCATGAATTTATCATTTTTCAGCTTATTTTCAGATTGAATTAATATTTTTGATAATTTATTTATATTCTTATTGATTCTTTCCATTTCCTTATTAAAATCAATTAAACCAGTTAAAGGTACATAAACTGTTATGTTTTCAATTTCTGTTTTTTCAGCATTTTTGTAGGGCTTTTTTGTTTTAGATATAATAAATTTTTCAGAATCCACTTTAGCTAAAGTGCATATTTCATCCTTGTTTGACTTTATTATAGAAATTAAACTAGTATTTTTTGTTATAATAAATAATGCAACTTTCCTGGTAAGATTTATTCGATATTCCCCCCGAATGCTTCTAACAGCTTTAATTATATTGATAATAGTCTCAAAACGTTTTCCTATTGTATTATTTATATATTCAGGTATCAATTTTGGCCATGAAGAAACAATTAATGCTTCAGATTCTTTTACCGTTGAAGGTAGTGATTGCCATAATTTTTCAGTAATAAATGGCATAAAAGGATGCAGTAATCTAAACGAAGTTTCTAATACATGCAATAATACAGAAGAAGGGGTCATTTTATCTTTGGTATCATCATAAATTCTTATTTTAGTAAATTCTAAATAGAAATCACAAAATATATTCCAAAAAAAAGTATTTATCTCTCGACCAGCTTCTAAATATTGATAGGTGTCCATATATTCAGTAATTTGCTTAACTAGATTGTATAATTTTGAAAGTATCCAAATATCAGAGTCTTCAAGCTTTGACATTTCAATTGATTTCAGAGGTTTATAAGTAGTATTTTTATCTAAATTGCCTAGGATAAACCTTGTTGATTGCCAAATTTTGTTACAAAATCTTCTCGCGGATTTTACTCTACGTAAATCTAAATTAGTATCTAATCCAGGCATACTATTAGTAGCAAGGGTATAACGTAAAGCATCAGCACCATCTTTGGCAATAATGTTGAGTGGATCGAATTCCTCTATATTCTCCATACTCTTAGATATTTTTTCACCTTTTTCATTACGAATGATTCCATGAAGATATACAGTTTTATATGGACTAACTCCAGTTAATTCGCTACACAACATGATTTCACGGCTTACCCAGAAAAACAGGATATCGTAACCAGTTTCTCTCATATCAGTGGGATAAAATCGCTTGAAATCATAAGAATTGTCATCCCAACCCCACCCTAAAGTTGAAATTGGCCATAATCCACTGGAAAACCATGTATCTAATACATCCGGATCTTGGTGTAAATCTTTACTCCCACATTCACTACATTTAGTAGGGTCTTCTTCTTCACATGTCTGATGTCCATCTGGACAATACCAGATAGGAATTCTATGTCCCCACCACAATTGCCTAGAAATACACCAATCACGTATATTTTCCATCCATTGGTAAAATCGCTTCTCTTCACGATCTGGAATGATCACAGTAGCTCCTTTTCTAACTTGTTCGATTGCCCTTTCTGCCAATGGCTTTGTTTTTACAAACCACTGAACAGATATTCTTGGCTCGATAATTGTATGACATCGCTCACATCTTGGTATCGAAGATTTGTAAGGTTCTATTTTTACAAGTAATCCTTCTTTTTCTAAATCTTCTACAATTGCTTTTCTTGCTTCAAAACGATCCATGTTAGAATAGGGACCAGAATATTCCTCTATTAATCGTGCTTTTGGATCTAAAACAGTAATAAATTCAAGATTATGTCTCTTTCCGATTTCGTAATCGTTTGAATCATGTCCGGGAGTGATTTTTACAGCTCCTGTCCCAAAAGAAGTGTCCACATATTCATCTTCAATTATTAGTATCTTTCTGCCAAGAACAGGAAGAATAGCTTTATTACCAATTAATTTTCCGAATCTTAAATGCTCTTTTTTAGTAGCAACCGCAGTATCTCCGAGTAGGGTTTCTGGGCGTGTTGTTGCAATTTCTATAAATTTCTTTGCACCTTTTACCCATGTTCCACTACCCCATTCTGTTTTAGGACCTTTCCATGTTTCATCAATTACAGGATACTTAATATACCATAAATTCCCGTTTTCTTCTTCAGAAATAGCTTCAAGATCAGAAATCGCCGATTCACAACGTCCAGGACACCAATTAATCAAATAGGAACCCTTGTAGATTAAATCTTTTTTATACAATGAAACAAAAGCTTTTCGAACTGCTTTTGACATATTCTCGTCCAAGGTAAATCTTTCTCTAGACCAATCAGAACTCATCCCTAATCTTTTTGATTGTTCAGTAATCCTTGCATGATATTTCTTTTTCCATTTCCAAACTTCTTCAATAAATTTCTCTCTTCCCAATTCTTTTCTTTTTATTCCTTTTTTCAATAATTCTCTTTCCACAACATTTTGAGTAGCTATACCTGCATGGTCGCTTCCTGGCTGGAATAATGTTTCTTTTTGTTGCATTCGTGCATAACGAACCATTAAATCTTCAATTGCGATTGTAATACCATGTCCTAAATGTAGAGTACCAGTTACGTTGGGAGGAGGGAGGGTTAGACAGTATCTATCACTCTCATCATTCACGAATCCTAAATCTCTTTGTTTTTCCGGTTTAAAGTAATTGTTTACTTCCCACCATGTATAAATGGATTCTTCAAATTTAGAAGGATCGTAAGCTTTAGAAAGTTCGTCCATTTTAATGAATACTCCGTGCAAATTTAATGCTAGATATTAAAAAAATAAGAAACTGGTTAATGAATTATAAATTCAACATAAATTTTTGATGAGATTTTATTTAATTCTGAATCCTTAGTTTATCACTTTAAAAACAGCTTATTTTATTTATTGCTGAAAAAATTTTAAAAAATACTATTACTTGACTTTACAAATTAATACATTGACAAACTGTGACAAATAGTGAATTAGATCGCTGTTGCTAGTATAAAGAACGTAGTAGTGTTCTACTCTGTTAGGGGACATGAGTGACCATTTTTTGCTTTCATTTCTTAAATCAAAGAAATTTGTCGGGGGTAAAATCCTTAACTTGTAAACTCAAGATTACTATATTTAAAATTAAATCGAAATGAAAATTTAACAAAAATTTAAATAAGAGTTAAATACAAAGTGATTATGAGTTTAACTATTTGTGGCCCAAAAATCCAAGAGAAGGAATAATAAAGAGGGCAAAAATATTATCAGAATATTATTCAGATCTTGATGCAACAAAATCTGTTATTAGAGTGGTTGACGAAGATTTAAAAGACAGAAATCTCAATTTTGATCAATGGATCTTCTTTATTATAAATGATATATGGATATAATTAGGTCTTATTTATTAAAAAGGGATTAAATGAAGGAATATAGAAGCATTAAAGACATTAAAGCTATTTTAGATATCACAATAGATAGTTGTCTTGATCGTGTTACATTTAATATGTCGGATGAAGAAAAAAAAATTATCAATCGTCTAAAAGATTGGCAAATTAATTTTTCTGTTAGTAATCAGATGATGCAGATTCTTGAAGCTCCTTTGAGTGATATTGAATTTAAAGATATTCTAAGACAGCTATTTAATCCAATAATAGATGAAGTATTCGAGCAAGCCAAAAAAAATGGTATAATTAGTCCTCAAGAGCAAAAATTACTTGATACAATTGTAAATAACTTCAATCTTTAAAGAATTATTTTGAATATGATATTAGAGGAGCTAAAATGACTATATCTGTTAAAAATGACCTACAAAAAAGTAAAAAATCGAAAAGAAATATTATTGAAACAACAGGAGTTGTTTCTGATATGATTCGTCAAACATCAAATACTAAAACTTTACGGATAACCACACCATTTTTAGACGAAAATCAAAGTCCCTTCCAATTCAAACCTGGACAATTTGTTATGGTACGTCCTGAAATTAAAAATAAAATGATTCCAAGGGCATATTCGATATCCTCTTCCCCAACAAGATCAATGAAAAAGAATGGTTATTTCGACCTTACAGTTAGGCAAACTGAAAAACCTTTAGTATCAAAATGGTTAAATGAAAGAAAAAATGGTGATGAAATCCAATTCCGTGGCCCATATGGAAATTTTTTCTGGGATGAGAATGATTTCCATGCTGAACAACTAGTCTTAATGGGAGCAGGATCAGGAATAACACCATTAAAGTCGATATTAGAATATATTCATGATAAGAGGTATGAAAATAAAGTAGAACTTCTTTACTCTTGTAGATATGAAAGTGAGATCATTAGCAAAAAAGAATTAGACGAATTGATTAAACACACTTTAAATACGAAGTTGATTCTGACTTTAACAAGAGAGAACGAGGAAAGTAAATGGCCTGGACATCGAGGTCGCTTGAATAAAAAATTAATAGAAAATGAGTTACGATCAAATAATTTCAACCTTGAAAAAACAAAATTCTATTTGTGTGGTACACCAGATTTTGTTAATGCAATGATAGAAATATTATTTGATATAGGGATTAAAAAACAATACATTTTGCATGAGAAATGGGATTAAACCATAAAACTAACTTTTTAAAGTTAAATTATTTTTTTTTAAATTTGTCGTAAAAGCATACTTAGTAAGAAAAAACAAAATAAAGATAAAATCGCATAAAGAAAATTACCTGAATATTCAAAAAAATCTAAATAAAAGCATACATGATTTAAATCAAAAGACAACAAGAATTGCTATTAGGAAGAAGAATATTTCTTTGAGTTTACATTAATTATGGTGTTAAATTGTCTTTTGTTTAAAAATAAAAAAGTTAAAATCTTTCAGTACTTCCGCAAGTCTAGATCAACTCCGTTCATTTGGTCTCCAAAGTGCTTGAAGTAGACGTTTGAATCTTGAAACTGTCAAAATTAATGTACTTATTTTATAAATTTTAATAGGAAGCTCATAATTACAAGTAACCTTTAAAACATGAGTTACTATATGCAAAAATGCATTAATACGGAGCCAAATAGCTTCAAGGATAAAACCAATTCCAATGAGAAGAAGTCGCAAAATAGAGTTTAGTGAGGTCGTTCGAGCTTGAAACTGATGTACAACGCGATATTGGGTTTCAATTCCCCAACGAGATCTATAAATTTTCTCAATGTAATCTGCTGAACCTCGAATATTGGTCGTGTACACATAGAAGTCAAGATAAACCCTTTCTGGCTTTCTGCCTTTTTTCACCTTAAGTAATTGTGCTTGTACAATGACGGGATACCGCCGATTGTGGCACGATGTAAGTTCTAATTCAAATTTAAAAGTCAATAAATTATTTTTCTTTAACCATCGAAAGAATTTTTTCGATTGTGTAATATCAATACCTGCT
>MDVS01000003.1 GCA_001940645.1 Candidatus Heimdallarchaeota archaeon LC_3 | reverse complement strand
CTTGTTCTATTATTGAATCAATTTCTCCAGATCGTAAGCGAATAACTTTGTGTCCAATTTGAGCAATTTTTTGATTATGAGTAACCAGTAAAATCAGCAAATTTGGATTGTCCTTAATTAGTCGTTGAATTACTGACAAAACGCGAATTCCTTCTTTAACTGATAACTCACCAGTAGGTTCGTCACAAAGAAGAAGTTGAGGTGCTTTTGCAAATGCTCTTGCTGATGCAACTCTTTGTTGTTCTCCTCCTGAAAGTTGGCTAGGAAAAAAGTTTGCTTTTGACTCTAAACCTACTAATTTTAAATATTCTAACGATTTAGAGTTAACTTCTTTTCTTGAGAGTTTTTTATTTGATAATTCAACTGAATATTCAACATTTTCTAAAGCAGTATAAATAGGTAGTAAATTGAAAAATTGGAAAATAAAACCAACTATTTTTCTTCTATATTCTGTTTTATTCTTTTTATTCATTTTTGTTAATTCGTAATCCAGAACCTTAATTTTCCCCGAAGTAGTATGATCAATTGTTCCTAGAACATTTAGTAGGGTAGTTTTTCCTGATCCTGATGGTCCAAGAACTACTACGATTTGTCCATGATCTAAAGATAAAGATACGTTTCTTAGAGCTTTAATTTCTTGATTTCCTATCTTGTAAGTTCTTTCGACATTTTCTAATTCAATCATACTCAAAGGGGATTCACCTGATATTATTTACAATCCTTTTACTTCAGGATCTTTTTCTTTAACTACTTTAGTTCCACTGCGCAAAAAGAATGTTCGTTTTAGATGTAGCTTGAATTCTCTTTTCGTTGAGCTGTTATCATCTTTTACAACGCGTATTCCAGTAAAAATTTTTCCCAATGTTTGTCCATCGGTAAAACTTGAAACTAACCAGTAGTATAAAGGAAGTTCGATTATAAACCAAAACAAATACCATAATGGACTATTAATATCAAATTCTCCGAAGAAACTCTTCCAAAATAATTCGTATTCTAAGGTGAATCCGAATTGGGATATTACTGCTAAAACCGCAACCAGAACAACATCAATTATTAATGCAATAATTCTCGTTACCTGTTGAGCATCATCATAAATTATTCTATCTTTTGACAAATTTTATCATCTCAATTTATTATATTAGGATATTTTTTCTATTTTTACCCAAATTAAATAAAAATGACCGATTTCTACTTAATCAAGGATTTTTCTTTGAATTTCTTAATTTTAGATTTTTTTCTAATGATTTTCCGTATTTTATTTCGTTATGAATTAATAATAAAAACTGTTTTGAGTATAATTTAAAGACGTTAAATCAATCAAATGACAATTTAAATAAGTTTTAGCAATATTAAACTATTCCAGAACAACATTCAGCTTGATTTTTTGTTACCTAGAAATGTTTTTAAACATACCGACTAGTCGGTATTTTTGTGAAAAAGAAAAGTCAAACATCAAAAAAGCCTAGGAAACAGCAAGATCGTTCTGTAGAAACAAAAAATAAAATATTAGCATCTGCTTTCGATCTCTTTACTAATAAAATCTATTCTGATGTAAAAGTCGATGAAATTGCGGAAAATGCGGGTGTTAGTAAGGGAGCTATCTTTCATCATTATCCTAATGGTAAGAAAGAACTTATTTTCGATGTGATTCAACAATTTATGAATACTATGGGATATGATTTAGCAAATAAGGCTGAAAAGATTTTTAATAATCCAAAATTAGCCATTCAAACCCTCATTGATGGAACTATTTCATATTTCATTAAATTTCCTAAAACAATATATCTTTTTACACAAATGATTGATTTAGAACTTATGACTTCGCATTCAGTTTCAGATACTTATAATTTTGATCTGGGAAAGTTATATGATTCATATATATTTATTTTGAAAGATTTGTTTGAAAAAATGAACATTAAAAACCCAAGAGGAACCGCTCTTGTTTTAGCCTCTTCTTTGGATGGCTTAATGATTCAATTACATTATTTTGATGTAAATTCTATGTCTGATAAATTTGTGAAAGATTTTAGAGAAGGAATATACAGTATTCTAGGATTTTCTGAGATACCTAAAATTCTAGATTATGATGAGATGGAAAATATTCTACCAAAATAATTTTTTTTTGAATTATATTAATATGATATTTTATAGCGATTATATTTTACAAATAATTTCATCCTGTTTTGTCTTAAAAATTTATTTAAATTCATTTTAAATAGAAAAAATGAGGAAGAAATGATAACTATAGGAGATAAAGGACCAGATTTTAGCTTAGAAGGTGTTTTGGATAACAAAGTTAATCAATATGCTTTAAATAAGTCAGTAAAAAAAAAATGGATTATCTTATTTTTTTATCCTGCTGATTTTTCTTTCGTATGTCCAACGGAATTACGAAGCTTTAAACGGTATTTTAAAAAACTTAATGATACATTATTATGGGCAATAAGTGTAGATGACATTAATTGTCACAAAAAATGGATAACTGAATTAGGTGGATTACCTTTTCCATTATTAAGTGATATTAACGGCAAGGTAGCTAAAAAATTCAGTGCCTTAGGATCTGATGGGAAGGCCAATAGAGCTACTTTTATTATTGATCCAGAGGGATTTATACAATCGTGTACTATAGTTACTGCAAACATTGGACGATCTGTTGAAGAAACTATAAGGACTCTCAAAGCTCTCCAAACTGGTAGTATGTGTCCAGCTGACTGGAAACCTGGCCAGCCTACAATTGGAAAGTGAGATGGATTTATGTCTAAGCAATTGCAAACATTAGTATTGAAAAAAGAAGGAATTGAAAAAAAGGCACGCATTCGTCAAATTATTTTTGGGATGCAAGATGGACTCATCTCTATCGTAAGCTTAATGGCAGGAATTGCTGGTGCTACTGGAGACAATGCTATTATTATTCTTACAGGAATTACTGCTGCGATTGCTGGTGCCTTAAGTATGGGTACAGGTGAATATCTGTCTGCTAAATCGGAAAAAGAAATTTTCGACTTTGAACGTAATGATGCTGATAATCTCATTTCTAATCAACCACACATCGCACAAGAAGGAATTTTAGAGTCATTGGTTCAAGATGGATTAGCAAGGGAATCTGCTTACAAAGTTGTAGAAAAATTATCAGAACAAGAAAGAATATTCAGATCTACTTTTGCTGAAAAAGTATTAGGAATTGGAGAAGCTGAGGTCGTACAACCTCTTCGTGGAGCATTGGTCATCGCTCTAGCTTTTATTCTTGCGTCTATAGTCCCAATTCTACCCTATATCCTTTTTACAGAAACTATTGGAATTATTTTTTCTATCTTACTGACAGCCGTAGCATTATTTGTAATTGGTGCACTCAAGGGTAAGTTTGCAGGATTGAACATTTGGATATCGGGATTAGAGTTCTTTGTTATTGCTTTATCCAGTGCTATAATTGGATTTTTCATCGGAGATTTACTATTTCAAGATTTATTTGCAAATAGTATTTCATAATTTACTGAAAAAAATTTTCTATTTTTATTAGAATGTTCAATAAAAGATTTATTGGAGTAAACAATATTAATATTCAATTGAATCCAGTAATGTAAGCGTTTATTATATCTTAATGTTTTAAGCATTCGAAATGGATTATTATATTAATTGCTGTGTATTTTAATCCCTTTAATAATTCAAATTATTTACTTGTTGACTTAAAATTTAAAATGTGAAGTTTAAATCTTTAAGTTCGTTTACAATTAAGAACACAAAATACCCAACAAAAAAAAACGGTTATAATTTTATTACTTTGTAATAAAAGAGTCACTTTTTGGCAATATTTGTTCATTATACTTTGTTTTTAATTATATTTGATTTCTTGTACTTGTTTTATATCTTAAAAGAAAATTAAAGATCGTTTGGTATACCTACAATTAAGCAGCATTTTGTAGATTTTCTGATTTTGAGTATAAGCTTTACTCATTTATATTTATATTATAATAACTTTATGTTATAAATAAGGGTGACCTATTAATTATAGAAAAAAACCCCTAAAGAAGTAATAATTTATTCTTAAAAGAAAATTGATATGAATTTATGTTCAAAAAATTAATATTGGTGCACAAGTTTGAGTGAAGTAAAACCAGAAAAAATTCTTGACATGCGTGGATCATTTTGTCCTGGGCCGTTAATGGCACTTATTAAAGCCATTAAAAAAGGAACTGTAGGGAATGTTTATGAGGTAATTAGTGAAGATGAAGGTAGCAAAAAAGATATCCCTATGTGGGCTGAAAAAGCTAAACAAAAAATTGTTGCCGTTATTACAGAAAAGGATTATACGCGCTTTCAGATTCGAAAGATGAGATAAAAAGACTTTAAGGTGAACCAATTGAATTCCTCAAACAACAAGAAAAAAGTTGTAATTATTGGTGGCGGAACCGGTGGAATAATTGTTGCAAATGTTCTCAGCCGTAAAGCTGCCAATGAAGCTAATATCACACTGTTAACTGCCAGCGATAAAGTTTTTTACGAACCCGATAATCTTTTCAGATTATTTGATAAGAAAGATATGAAATCTCAATATAAACTCGTTAGAAAGGCTGTTTCTAAAAAAGTAGATATTGAAATGGAACGTGTTAACAAAATCGACCCAGAAAAAAAAGAAGTTAGTACTGAGTCAAATAAAACTTATCCTTATGACTATTTGGTCATAGCTACTGGTGCTGCTTATGATTATGATCGTGTTCCAGGTTATAAAGAAACTGCCCATAATTTTCATGATGGAAAAGCGACATTAAAATTACGAGAAGCATTACAAAACTTTGAAGGTGGAAATATAGTGATGGGAATTGCTGATATCCCCTTTAAATGTCCTGTAAGTCCACTTGAATTTATCTTCATGGCAAAAGCTTATTTTAAGAAACGTAAAATGCTTGAAAAAGTTAAATTTCACATTACCTCTCCTTTACCAAGAGTTTTCAGTATACAAAACGTATCAGATCAAGTTACAAAGAAATATGAAAAAATGGATGTAGAAATACATACTTTTTTCAACACAGAAGAAATTGATCCCAAGAAGAATATAGTCATTTCTATGGAAGGTGATGAACTTCAATACGATCTCTTGGTCATGGTTCCTCCTCATCAAGGACAACAATTTCTTATTGATTCTGGTCTAAGTGATGACGAAGGCTGGATTCCTACAGATAGAGAATTATTAACTCATGAAAATTTCGATAATATATGGGCTGTAGGAGATACGACTAACCTTCCTGTTTCTAAGGCTGGAGCAGCTGCTCACCACCAAACTAAAATTATTGGTGCCAATATTGCTAGTATATTAAAAGGCAAAGAAGTTAAGAAAAAATATGAGGGAGAGGTTCAATGTTTCTTAATGACTTCTCTTAATTCGAGTGTATTTCTTGACTTCAACTATAAAAGACCTCCCCGCTCATTTTTCCTAAAAGACATTTTTGGGAGGGGCTGGTTTATATCTAAAAAATTATTTAAACCAATGTATTTCAGATTAATTCTATCTGGAAGAGTTTAACTTCAAAATCCCAAAATTTTGTTAATGAAATAAAAAAAAAAGAGTAGGTAGTATACAATTTGTCTGTAACCCCTAATCAAACTTTAGATGCAAGAAATATGAGTTGTCCAATGCCAGTTCTCAAAACCAAGAAAGCAATGAAAGGAATGGAAATTGGTCATGTATTAGAAATAATCGCTACTGACCCAGGTTCAATGAAAGATATGGCTTCTTTCTGCAGAACTACTGGTCAGGAACTGATCAGTTCAGAAGAAAAATCAGATAAAACTTATCGGTTTTTAATAAAGAAAAACAAATAGTGAGGTTATGTAGATGTCAGAAAAACCAAAAAGAATGGCAATTATTGCCGGTAAAGGACAATTAGATGAAGCTTTTCCTCCCATGATTTTAGCATCCACAGCAGCAGCATTGGATATGGAAGTAGCAATTTTTTTTACTTTTTATGGTCTTAATTTGATAAGCAAAAAGAAAGTAAATATCAAAAAAGGAAAAGACAGTTTGAAAGTATCGCCAGTTGGTAATGCTGCAATGCCTGGTCCAAAAATTCCTATTTTAGGATGGACTATGCCAGTTGCTCAAATAATGGCAATCATACCAGGAATGACGTGGTTTGCGACGAAAATGATGAGGTCGTGGATGAAAAAAGCTCATGTAGCTACTTATGCTGAATTGCTAGAAGCTTGTATTGATGCGGATGTAAAGTTAATCGGTTGCCAAATGACAATGGATGTCTTTGGATACAAGAAAGAAGATTTAATAGATGGCATTGAGATAGCTGGAGCAGCAAGCTTTTTGGAATTTGCTCAAGAAGCAGATATCACATTATACATGTAATTAGGTGAGATTATGGGAAAATTAGCTATCTTAGTTACATCTGGTAAATTTGAGACATTAAACACTGCTGGATTAATAGCTAGTGGTGCAATTGCAAATGATAATGAAGTTTTAATGTTTTTCATGAACGATTCTGTCTGGGCTTTAAAAAAAGATATTGTTGAAAACAACCGACAAATGAGCAGCATTTTTCCAGGAGTTAATAAGCAAATAGAAGATGCTGACAAATCTGGTAAATTACAAACTTGGTTTAACTTGCTTCCTGATCTAAAGGATTTAGGAGAAATCAAAATTATTGCTTGTGGGCTTATGACAGATATCTTTGGTCTGAAACAAGAAGATTTAGTAGATTTTATTGATGATATTGCAGGAATAGCTTTTTTTGCAGATATTGCAATGAGTTATGACAGAGTGATTTCATTATAAACTTTTTTTCTATAGAAAAACTTATTCCTTGTATTAGGTTTTTCAAATTCCTGACTTTAGTAAATTTTAAGACCATAATTGATTTCTTTTAATTATTCCTTCTTTTTACTTGATTACCAAATTAAAAAAACTAGTTTTACAATATTTAAGCGAGATTATTGTTAAGAATATTTTTTAGATTAAACAATCAATTATAAAATTATGAGTAAAGTTGTACTAAAACTCATTTTAGTAGGACAGGGAGGAGTAGGAAAAACTAGTCTAGTTAAACGGTATATAGATGACAGTTTTACCAAGACATATCAAATGACGTTAGGTCAAGAATTGTACTCAAAAGAAATAAAATTTCATGACATACGGTGTGTCCTGAATATTCACGATTTAGCAGGACAAGAAAGATTCAGTAAATTCAGACAAATTTATTTACGCAGAGCTGATTTAGGATTTTTAGTCTTTGATATCACAAGTCAGGTATCCTTAAAAGATTTGGAAACAAACTGGTTATCTGAAATAGAACAAACCATTTTAGAACAATTTACTTCTAAATCTCAAACATTTCCAGTCATTTTGGTGGGTAATAAAATCGATTTAAAAGCCAGTCACAATAGTGTTAATCAGAATGAAGTTAATAATCTTAAAAGAAGAATTAAAACAAAATATCCGCAAATTAAATTAATCAGTTATATTGAAACTTCAGCTTTAGAGAACAAAAATGTTGATGAGGCTTTTACTGAACTTGTCAAGGATTATTTAAGAATCAAGAAAGATTAACGGCCTCTTGTGAAAACCTTGGATCAACAACCAAAGCAAATTAAAAAAAAGAAGAGGATGAAACAAAGAAAACAAAATATTTCAACTTTTCAAACATCTGGTATTAAAGCTCTTCGTGAACAAAAAGCACCAAAATTAGCAGAAATTACGGGAAAACCCGAGATTGCTACTATATTCATATTATCAATAATTACTGCACTTGTTTTAATAATTATAGGAGTATTATTAGTAATAGTTAATATCACCCCAATATCTATTCTTTTAGGTTTATTCATGCTTATTATGGGAATTGTGCAAGTTATTATTGATTTTGGTTGGGTGGGTATGATAAAAATTAATCGTGAAGATTCAATAAAAACGTGGAACGATGCTTTCTATGCAGTAGCAAAGATGAGGAGTCAAAAAATATTCATTATTCCAATCGGAATAGATTTTATACTTATTTCCTTATCAATAATTAGTATTTTTATTTAGGGAAGAAAACACAAAATATTTCTTTTGATTATCCTCTTTTAAAGAAATCTTCATCAGAATATAGAGTGTTTTTGGGTCTTAATAAAATACTTTTACGAGATAAATTGAGTTTAAATGTCTAAAAATATTCATACATTGATAAAAGATGAGCTAGGTAAGGATTCTTTAAACAGTAGTCTCATTTATGACGATTTAGTGTTCAGTCCTGATTACTTACCCTATGAATTACCTCATCGCCAAGAGCAAATTCTTGAACTTACAAAATTTTTTAGCAGTATTTTTACTCATGCAAATACTAACAGTTTATTTAGACAATCTGTTATTTTAGTAGGGCCTCATGGTTCTGGAAAAACTGCAACATCAAAACGATTTGGTTTTGATATTGAAGAAATTAGTAAAAAAAAAATTACTAATTTCAATCTTATTTATCGCCATTTAAATTGTCGTCAAAGTAGAACAGTGTATTTGCTTTTAGTTGATTTACTTAGATCATTAATCCCAAATTTTCCTCAACGTGGACTATCAGTTAGTGAATTAATTAGAGAATTATTAGAAACTCTTGAGAAGAACAACCTTTATTTGATTCTGGCTCTAGATGAAGTTGAATTTCTTATTCGAGACACAGAAATTAATAATTTATTGTATACTTTTACTAGAATAAATGATGAAAGTAATATATTAGATAAACAAAGAATTTCTGTAATTGTAATAACAGAAAATAACGACTTTTTGTACAGTCTTGATTCATCAACTAAGTCTAGTTTAGCAAAAAATATTATTGTTTTTAATTCTTATTCTAGTGAAGAATTGAAAAATATTGTTAAATTACGTCTTAAACTTGCTATTACTTATGATATCTTGGATGATCACTTAATTGAAATAATAGTTAAATTTTCTACCAAAATAAATGGAAATTTGAGAGTTATACTAGAAATTTTACATAACACATTTAAAATTGCTGACCAATCCAATAAACTTTTTGTCTCAAGAAATATGGTTGAACTCGCTAAAAATAATTTTTATCCTATTAACAGGGAAATCTTACGAGATTTACCAATGACTCAAAAAATAACATTGCTAAGTGTTGGAAAAGTGTTTAAAAATAAGATAGAATCTCAAAAAGTTACTTTAATTATGGTTAAACGACAATATCATATTGAGTGTAATAAGTATAACTTATCCATTGGTCAGGGACATACTAGTTTTTGGTCTTATATCCAAAAACTTGATGAATTATCTTTAATTCAATCTAAAGTTGTAAATTATGGTACTAAAGGAAGATCTACAGAAATATTTCTTGAAATTCCTCCTTATAAAATCATAAGAGAAATTGAACATTTAATAAAGAGGGATTTGCAAAAAAAGGTTAAATTCTAATAAGAAAATAATTTAGTCCTTTTTCCTTTGCTTTTCAAGATATTGGAAATAGACTTTTCCTAATTCTTCAAAAGCTTCTCCAACATTTAGACCTGTTTTTGCACTAGTGTCCATATAATGAATACCAAAACCATATTGTTTTGCTTGTTCAGATAATTTATCAGCATAACGCTGTGCAACCTCTGGCGAAATAGAGTCCGGATGAGCATCTCGTAAATCAGATTTATTACCTAATAAAACTAATGGGATAGTACCTTTACCGTTATTTGTCCAGATTTCTTTTACCCAAGCAGCACAAGCTTCGAATGATTCCTTACGAGTAACATCAAAAAGTAATAATCCTCCTAAACAACCTAAATAATAAACACTTCGTACTGCATTAAAGCGTTGTTGCCCAGCAAGATCCCAAATTTGGAATTTAATTGATTTTCCATCTATTGTGGTTTCTTTAAGGGCAAAGTCTGCTCCTATAGTCATCATATATTTGCTCTGAAATCCACGACCTAGATATCTTTCACGTAAAGCTGTTTTACCGACGCCACCGTCACCTGCGAGTACAATTTTCATAAGGAAAGTCATTATAATCCTCTTTTCATTAATCGACTAATAAATATGTTTCTGATATTTTTTATATTAAGTTTTTTTAAAAATTTTGTCTAAAAGAAATAATAAATAGAAATATAAGTATTTTTTAAGATAACCAGTCTTCTAATTTCACTCTTTAATAGGATTTCTAAATGATTATAATTTTTTCTGGCATATATATATAAGATATTACTTCACCTAAAAATCATTTAAAACCTATTGTTTTAGCTTCTTTGATTAATTATCGATTCAGGCAATCTATGGATGATTATCCTATTCTTACAGATATTAGTATAATTGATTGCTTCTTTTTCCGTTAAATGATATCTATTCTTTTCATTTTTTACCCAAGAATCATCTGGATGTGTTGCTTCTATTATACCGAGGTCAGTTTCCTTTGTAAAAAGAATATTTAATGAGTTTATAGGTCCGGTATCTCCAGAATAAGCAATTTTAATGTCATCAATGGTTATCTCATATCCTAAAGCTGGTATTCGATTTCCAATGCCATATTTTATAGTTGAACCATAATGTAAAACTTTAACAAATTTTAAAGAGAATCCGTTGAGATTTATAATATTATTATTAAAATCATTAAGATTTTTTTTTACTAAATTATAAGGTATTGAATCGGGATAACATTTTTTAAAATTATCTAAAATTCCTTCGACTTCTTTACAACCATGAGGATAATAAATATAAAATTCTTCAGTGCGGCCTAGCATCCGTAAAAATCCAAGCAAACTATGTAATCCTGAACAATGATCATAATGTCCATGAGTAATAGCAATACCACGTAACTTATGTACATCGACTCCTTGTTGTAAGATGTCTCTAGTAGTTCCATCACCACAATCGATGAGGAATGAAGAATTGTTATCACTGTTTTTTATTAAAATTTGAGTAGCCAGACCAGCAATAGAATGAAGAATAGTGACTTCAACGTGCTTATAACTCCAATCCTGTTTAGTTTCAAAAATCATTTGGTATCAATACATTCTTACAATTAATGTTATTATAATTTATTATGCAAAAATTATTCAAAGTAAATTTATTTCCATAGTGACTAGAACTAATAGAATTCAACTAGTGTCCTCTAATGATATTAATTGCTGAAAATAAAGAAAATTTGGAAGAATGAAACTTTATGCATGTGAACAGCAAAATAACAAAGGGGTAATACTATTTATTCATGGATTCAATTCTTCACACAAAATATGGGGAAATGTGGGTGAATATGATTCTTTTGTTCATAATTTCTATAATAGGAGTTATAATTGATATCTTATCAAGTTTTCAAATACAATTTTTTCCTCAATTGTGAGTTTAGCTGAAAAAGAATTAGCTAAGGCGATAGAAATTATATTTTCAAGATCACCATCTTCCCAAAAGATAGTTATGATAGTTCATTCGCTTGGAGGAATTATATTAAGACATTTTTTTGATACCAATAAAAATATTTATTCCAATACTCTGACATCACGTGATATTAAAAATAGAATTTCTGGAATCGCCCTTCTTGCAAGTCCTAATCATGGAATAGCTATTTCTGAATCCTGCTTTAAAAGTTTTAGAAAAAAATTCAATGATAACATCGAAAACCCAACAAAATCTTATGATTCATTTTCTAGACGAATTAAAAAGAGTATTTTTGAAATCTTGGATTTAAATTCCTTTATTGAAAACCAAATGAAGAGTAATACCATTTTAGAATTGTTTTCAGGTTCGGAAATAATCAAAAGATTGAATAAGAATATCTCAACTTGTGGCTTAATGTGTGCCAATATATAATATTATTGCATCAAGAGATATCGTTGTAAATCGTGAAAGTGCGATATTTTATCCGGAAGAAATAAATTATCATAATAATTTCCAACAACTGGAATTTGAATCATTACATATGAAAAATCCTTTTGAATGGCGTGAATTATCTGATTTATTTAATAAAAGTGATTTAAAAAGAGTGAAAACAGAAATAGAGCAAAAAATTCCTTTTATTGGATATTTTTCCTTAAAACCTATATATGCAAATACAGAAGTAATTAAAATACTAGTTGATTTTTTTACTTGAAATAAAGAAAAACAGTAAAATTGTTGTATTTTAATATGTAGGTAGTTATTTACATCTCTTCAAAACTATTACATTCTTTTCTTGTTTTATCAACCGGTGTTAGACCTAAATTGCATACATTTGTTAACATTAAATCAAAATTTTTACATTTAATACATAATTCGGAAAAATCTGAGAAATCATCTAAGAGTGACAAAAAAAACACCGTATGAACAATATTAAGTCTTTTAAATACAATTTAGATTTCTAATTTTCATTATCTTTATACATTTTCATATTGCTTAAAACAATAAGAATCCTTTCAAAAGAATACCAATAATTCTAGAAGGATGTTACTGAATTAATTTAGCATTATTTTTGATACAATATTTAGTTAATGTTATAGATTAAGAAAATACAATGCCAGAGATAAAATTTATTATTTTAGTAACAGAAATTATTGCTCAAAGATAATTCCGAATCCAAGAATCAATTTTTTCATAAATCTCTTCCCGATTTATTTCATTAAAATTTTCATGATAATTATCTTTATAAATAATTAGAGTAGATAAATCAGGATTAACAGTTTTAATTGCGTTGATAGATACCTCTGATACAGCTATATGATCATTTCCGGAAATCACAGAAAAAAGAGGATAATCACTCCATTCTTTTATATTATTCAAAACCCATTCTTGTGTTTTAAATGTATTTACCCCAAATTTAGGTGTTACTTTGGAAATTCTTAGTCCTTTTTCTTCATCTTCAAAATGACGTTTTGTAATTTCTTTATCACGAGTAAGTACATTGTTTAATGGTTCTGCTTTTATTGCTAGCTTAGGTAAGATTTTAGCTAATATTTTTGATAAAGATAATAAAATTCTGTTAACTTTTACCTTATTCTCTAACCAAGGTGATGAAATAATTATTCCCTTAATATTTGAATCACTTTTAGGAATTTTTAGACCAAAAATTAGAGAAATCATACCACCCATTGAATGACCAACTAGGAAAACTGGAGTGGAAGGGTGTTTACTTTTAATAATATCTAAAACAACATTAACATCCTTTACGTAATCATCATAGGAATCTACATGCCCAATATTTTTACTCTTGTTATGTTGATAATGTGTTCCATGGAATCGTAAATCAGCAGCATAAGTAGCGATTCCTTTGTTTTTAAAATATGATGCTAGTGTAACCCAATCACCAGAATGAGCTAATAATCCATGTACAGCTAAAAAAATTATTTCAGGCTCGTTTTCTGGTAACCAAATACGCAGTAAAGATTTTAAATTCGGTTCGAGATCTATTATCTCTGATTTTGTCTCTTCAAAACTCATTATACCATTTTCCTTGAATTTATAATTTTCTAATCTTTATTTGCAAATATTTAAAAAATTTTTACCCAAATTATAAAAGAGACAAATTTTTTAATTATAAGATCAGTTGATAATTCTTTTAACTACTTTGGGTTTAATTTGAGATTCAATATTAAGAAATTATATTTTCTAATTAATAATTTAGATCCTTTATTAATCAGATATCCAAACCAAAGTTCAAATCAAAAATTAAATAAAATTGATTTAAGAAAAATAATTCAATTGCCAAATTCATTCTTAAATTTAAATTCATGGGCTAATAGCGAAAAATATTATTTGTTATTACCTGATTTCCTGCCTTTAATAAATAAAAATTCTGTAATGGGATTGACATCAATAATAAGACCGGAATTAAGTAATAAAAAGCTAGAAGAACTGATACTAGGTATTGAAAGCATCTTTGATAAGTATTATAACAAATTTAAGCATCCCATTATAAGTTATTTTCTAATTCTTCAAATGCCAACTATTTCACATTACAAAGTCCTTCAAAAATTAAGTTTCATAAATAATATAGTTAAATCTTTCAATAATAAATTTCCAAATATTCTTTTATTTCCAAAATTTATAGAAAGTAGCAATGCACTATGGCCAGTTATTATTCGGGATTTAAAATGGTTAAACCAATTTCAAGGAAATATTGATATCCAAAATAAACAGTTTTTGAAATTACTTGACTCTAAACATTATGAAGTGTTAAATCAAAGCAAAATTATTGATCTACCCTCTACTAAGCATCTAATGGTCACGAAAAACTTGTGCTTTGGATGCAGACAGGTAATCGGTAATGAAGCTGAATGGAAGGAATGTGATCAATGTGGTGCAATTATCTGCACTGATTGTACTAGAATTTTGAAAACTCAACCAATTGGTGAAAATTTGTGTCCAGGAAATATTTTTGCAGGAATTAATTTCCATTTGTTTGATATTAAAGAAAAAGATTCCTAACACAATATTTTAACATGTCTTTGTTTCTTTATATTAAATAATTCAATTTATGATTATTTATAATCTTTAAATATCGAAAAAAATTTTTGAATCTTGAAGAAAAACACATTATACACATATTTTTAGTTAATTTTATCCCTTTATAATGAAAAAATGACTCTTGAAAATAAATATAGTAATTTTCAATATGATTTATTAGAGGTTAAACAATGTCTCAAACAAACGATCAAAATTTTGAAGAAATTCCATTTAAAGCTGAAATACAACGAGTATTGAATATCCTTATTCACTCGCTTTATCAACATAGAGAAATTTTCCTAAGAGAATTAATCTCAAATGCATCAGATGCACTCAATAAAATACGGTTTGAAACACTTACCAATAGAGAGGTTTCGGATCCGGATTTAGAATTATTTATACAATTAGAGGTAAATAAGGAAGCCAACACATTAACTATTAGAGATACAGGAGTTGGAATGGGCAAAGAAGAATTAATAAATAACATTGGAACAATCGCTAACTCGGGTTCTCTTGCTTTTCTAGAAAAAATGAAGGAGATTTCTTCTGATGATGAAAACAAAGATCTTGATATTATTGGAAAATTCGGTGTTGGTTTTTATTCTGTTTTTATGGTGGCTAAAGAAGTTAGAATAAAAACAAAATCATATATCAAAGATGAACCAGCCATTGAGTGGATTTCTAATGGAGTAGAATCCTATAAATTAAAAACTATTGATTCTCAACAACGTGGAACAGAAATTACTATATATTTTAAAGATGAAGTAAAAGAATTCAGTGATGAATACAAAATTAAAGAAATAATTAAGAAATACTCAGATTTTGTTACTTTCCCAATTCAAATGTTGAAAGAAAAAGAAGTAAAGAAAGAGGAAAAAGAGGGAAAAGAAGCAGAGAAGAAAAGTGAAATTCCAGTAGAAAAAGAGTATATTTGGGACGCCATTAATAGACAGCAAGCTCTTTGGAAGAGGAGCTCCTCAGATATTAATGAAGAACAATACAAAGAATTTTTCAAACATATTAGTGGTGAATTTGAAGATCCATTTCACTATTTACATTTCTCAGTTGAAGGTGCTACCCAATTTAGAGCACTTATTTACTTTCCTAAAAAGAGAAATAGAAATCTATTCACTGCTGAACCTGATTGGGGAGTAAAAGTTTATTCAAGAAATGTTTTGATTCAAGATAAAAATCGGGATGTTTTACCAGAATATTTTAGGTTCATCAAAGGTGTAATAGAAAGTGAAGATATTCCTTTGAATGTCTCTCGAGAGACGATTCAAGCAACTAAAGTTTTAAATCGTGTTAAAAAAGCGTTAACATCAAAAATTGTTGGTGAATTAGAACGTCTCGCTAAAGATGATGAAGGAAAATATAAAGATTTCTGGAATGAGTTTGGAATATTTTTAAAGGAAGGAATATCTTCTGATCCACAAAATAAAGACAAATTACTTCCGCTATTAAGATTTTATTCTTCTAAAAGTGAAGAAGAATTTATTTCTTTAAAAAAATATATGGATGGAATGAAAGAAAAAGAAGAAAACATCTATTATTTAGTCTCAGATAGTGTTAAAACTGCTAAAACTTCTCCTCATCTTGATTATTTCATCACTAATGATCTTGAAGTTATTTTTATGACTGAACCCGTTGATTCTTTCTTAATGATGAATCTTCGAGACTATAAAGACAAAAAATTCCATAATATTGACCAAGCAGTAGAAGAACCCAAAAAAGCTGACAAAGATAAGAAAGATGTTCAAGATGAAGTTCCTGTTTCCTTACAGGATCTTATCACAAGGTTTAAAACTGTTTTAGGAGATAAAATAGCTGATGTTAAAACGTCCACTAGATTAGTTAATGCTCCTTGTAGATTAGTTACTTCAGGTGCTAGTTCTGACATGGAACGAGTTTTTCAATATATGAGTCAGGCAAATGAACAAAACCCAATGCCCATGTCAAAAAGAATACTAGAAATTAACAAAAACCATGAAATAATTCAAAATTTGGAATCTTTAGTGTTAACCGATGACAAAAACGAAATTATTGATTTATTGATAAATCAATTATTCGCTAACTCAGCTTTACAAGAAGGTATCATGGAAAAACCAGTAGAAATGATATCTGATATAACTAAGTTGATGGAAATGGCTTCAAAATTAGCATCGGGAAATTAAATTATCATAATAATTTTTTTTCCTGTCTTTCTTTTACTTTTCTTAAAAACAGGTCAGAAATACGCAAAAAACTTGATAATTCCATTTTTTCTAATATTATCCTCATTTCTTGCACAAATTTATATAAATCTTCAAGTCCTTCGTCATTTACAATAAAAACTGAAAAAATATCCTGTTTTTTCCTATTCTGTTGATTTCGTATAAATAAATTTAAGCTCCATCCATCAGCGTTACCATCCGCACTACGCCCTATCACAAGGTTAATTAAATAGTCAAAAGGAATTTCATAACTATCTAACTTTTTCCTTTCACCTACATCTCTAGAAAACTCTACAATTTGATCAGATTTATTTATAGTAATATTGATAACGTTATTTTGAGTAAAATTCAGTTTCCAATATCTATACCAATATAAACAGACAAGAAGTGTTAAAAATGTTCCTAATATTACTGCAACTTCTAAAGTATAAATAGAATTTAATAGAGAGGAAAAAACACTTTCAGAAAAAATAACCAAGATGCCATAAACAATCAGGGAGAGAATCATAGGAATTGATATTGTGAAAATGCTGGAATTTACAGGAAACACAAGATAATTCTTGTTTATTGTAATATTTCCATTAAAAAATGAGTTATTGCTTTCATTAATCATGAAACTCAATTTTATCACTATTTAATCATAAGAGAAAATAATTTAAATTTAATTAGTTATAAACAATAAGATGAGTTATTTTAATAAATAACTAATCAAATCATTATCTATAATATTTTGAGGAATAAAAATGGAAGCACTTGTAAAAATAGGAATGGCCGATATATTCGGATTGCTAATTTTCATATTAGGATTATTAACTGCCGTTGTAGGACTATATATTTATTTCAAAAAGGAAAAGAAAACACATATTTTGCTTATTGGACTGGGGGCACTGTTTATCATGCTTGCTGGTCTTGATAATGTAGTAGATTTCTTTAGAGAAAATTTAATAGATACTTGGGGCCCTTTCATGTATTTCATTGGAATACTATTAATTTTTCTATCAACTGAGCCATGGAAGGCACTTTCTGATTAATAAAAGATATTTCTTATATTTTCTATTTATTCATTTTTTTTACCGTCTAGCTCGATGATCAAATAGCCAATCGTTCTTAAAACCTGCTTGCATTTTCATTAAAAGTCGAGATTTAACCTCCTCTTCTACTTGTTCTTCAACGAACCATCCTAGTAATGATTGTGATGCGTACTCATTTTTTTCATCGATTAATGTTACAATTTTGTGAATTTGTCCTGTCACGAATTTTTCGTGTTCATATGTTGCTTCAACAATCTCTTTAACACTATTCCAGTCGGATTTAGGCTTTTTTAGTGCAGAAAATTCAGCTTCACCACCCATCTCCGTTATATGATTAGTAAATTTCATTGCATGTTCAAATTCTTCTTTAGAAAATGCAAAATATAACTTTTCTAAGTTTTTAAACTCTTTTTTACCAAACCAGAGAGACATTGATAAATATAAATATGCAGATTCAAGTTCTACAGTTATTTGTTTATTAATTGCTTCTTGAACTTCTAGAGACATTTCCATAGCTATTTCACCTTTTAATAAAAATATAAAAATCTACTATCCAATTAACATAGTATATAATTGAAAATCTAATGAAATTGTCGAAAAAAGTTTTAAATAGATTTATGCTTTTCAAATAAGTAATTGTCGATGAAAAATTATATATGAAATCGATCTTTATTCTCGAATTTATTCAACATTCTTTCCACAGGTTTGTCATTTAATAAGTGAGATTTAATTATTTCTGAAATGTCACTTGGTTCCACCTTTTTATACCAAATACCATCAGAATTGTTTCTTCTTCCATAAACTACAACTATGGGTCCGTCTTCACATAAATCCAGACACCCACTTTTAGTAGCTCTTATACCTAACTTTTATAGTTTCTTGGTTTTAATCTCATCTTTGAATTTTTTTAGAATTTCTTCTCCTCCACGATGTAAACAACATCCACGTGGATTGTTTGGTGATCTTTCATTTGTACAGATAAAAACTAGATGATTGTAAGGTGATTCACCAATATTATTATTTTCTGACATTTTTTTAGATACCAAACCAAATTCTTTTATATTTAATTCATTGTTTTTAAAAGAGAAGGTTTGAGAGTAATATGAATAAATATTCTTTTCTGTAATTTATTTTATGAAAATGTGAAACATAAAACTAATTTATGTTTTGTCTTAAAGATTCATTTCTTTTCTTAAATCAGTACATTTTTTAATCCATAAATTTTTAAAATCAGTGTTTTTAACTATTTTTTTTCTAAGATCCAAAATTTCATATATATTTTCTGATTTACACCAGTTAACACACACTTTATATAAATTCCAACTCAAATTGTTTTCTGTTTCCCAATAAACTGGCAAATCCTTGAGTCCCATACTAACTGCAACATAAGCACGATGATGACCATCAGTGAAAATAATTTCATTGTCTAACTCCTTAATTGGTATAGGAGGAAGGGAATCCAATGAAATGGGTTTATAAAGCTCCTTAACTTTAGATATTTTTGCTGCATTTAGATAAAGTTGACTAGGTTGTATTTCACTGGCTTTTTTTAAAAAATAAGATACCATCAAATGAATAATTACTTTGTTATTAAAAAACCTTAGTCTGCATCAGAAATATTGATAAATTATTAAACAATAACTCATGTTGAGCAAGATGAAGTTTATTTTTGTCTATATAACTAATCCAAACAAAGAAATAGCTAAAAAAATTGCAAAAGAATTATTAGAAAATAGGTTAATCGCCTGTGCTAATTTATATTCTATTGATTCGCTTTATTGGTGGAAAAACAAAATTGTTGATGAACCTGAAATAGTTTTAATTGGAAAAACTACAGAGGATAAATATAGTGAAGTTAAAGCTTATATAGAAGATAATCATCCATATTCAGTTCCCTGTATCATTCAGATCCCAATCAATAGAATTAACGACGGATATAAGGACTGGCTATTAGGAGAATTGAATTAATTATTTTTTCCAGTTTACATCAGAAATTTTATACTTATTTTCATCTCCAATTGAAATTATGGAAAATTTATGACCTTTGGATGTTTGACAAACTAATTCCAATCCTGGAAATAAGAATAAGGGGGGATAAAAAGCTTTAAGGGGTTTCTTTTTTACATCATCAAGCTCTTTTCTTAAAGATTTCAAAAATTTATCAACTTCTTTAGATATTTCAGGAAGAAAAGTGTCTATTCTTTTAGATTCTAGATATCCTTCATCATCAATCTCGAGTTTAGGAATTTGGTGTTTATTTTTTTTCAAAATTTCAATTAGGTATTCCCTATCTTTTTTATTTCTTTCATATGGTGTAAAATACAGATCAATTACTTTTCTTTTAATTGGAACAGGCTCCTCGAGTAATTCAACAGTTTTTCCAGTTCCTTTGCAATGGCTGCATACTATTTTTGCAGACCCTGAACACTGAGAATGAACCCTTCTTCCAACCCCACCACACGAACGACAGATAATTTTCGATCCTCCATAGCAGGTAGAACAATTATAAGAAATTTTTTCATTTCGAGTTCTAATTGTTTCTCCAATTTTAATCTCAATCATATCCGTAAACTTACTTTTTCCATTACAATCAGGACAAGTAGTAGAAAATTTCCCTTTGCATAGTTTGCATGTTAAAAAACCTTTTGAGCATGTACAAGGTGAATACCCTTTACCCGAGCAATGAGGACATTCTTTTGGACTTATAGAATCCCATTTAACGACAAATGGGGAACCTTTCCAATTGTTTTCTTCAACAGGAGTAGTAAATTCCCAATAAGGACCTTTTTTTCTTAAGTCCTTAATTGCAATTATATCCTTTGGATCCAATGATTTATTATCAGCAGGTCGTTGTTCAATTTGAACTAAAGCAAATAAAATAGGTCTAGAATGTTTGATGGTTTCAGAACTTGATATTGACAGTGATTTAGATACATAATTCTTATAACGTTTGGATAACAGTTTGTCTTCTGCACCTTGAAGCCATTCAGAAAAAATTTCATTGGGATTTGGAAAATGTACTTGCATATTTTGAACCTAAATAAGGGGTCGTTTACAATTCTTCTTACTTTATTTAAAATTCAAATGTTACTAAAAAATCTAGGAAAATTCTTAAAAGAAAAAATATTGATTACGATATATATTTTCTATCTACTTATTGCTTATATTAAATTTTTATAGAAAAATTAATTCTAGAAATATAATTGATCTTCTATGAACAATGATCGTCACAACAACGAATTGAATTTAAAAATAGACAAAATTAAACAAATAATCATTAAATTAATTTTAGAAAAAAAATCAGAATATAGTTTCGTTTTTATTAATCAGAAACTAGAGCGAATGGAGAATTTCAACAAGAAAATATTTGAAGTTATTTATTTTTTACTGATAGAAGTTAATTCCTTTATAAAAAATAGATATAAGTTAAAATTCAATCGTCAAGAATTTACTGTTCTTGATAAAATTACTATTGATAAAGAAAATGTCTTTAACAAATGCAATGACGTAATTCTTTCAAGTTTTCAGTCAAATACTAAATATATTGAAATCCAAACCATTCTATGGACATTAGATGTAAAAAATTTTGTAATTTGTGTAGATGAATTATTAAATTTCATTAATGAGGAATCCATTAATAGAAAAGCATTGGGAGCATATTTTACCCCAAAATTATTATCCATGTATATGGTTGAAGAGATTTTTTCACATTTTCAAAAAAAAATTCATTATAAAAATAATGATCTTGGCGAAGTAATAAGGGAGTTGTTTACTTATAAGATTCAAGATCCATCAATAGGATCGGGAAATTTTATTATTCAAATCTTAGAATTTTATAACAGTTATTTATCAGAAATGATTGTTAAAACTTCTGACAATAAAACGATTGAGAATATTGTTCTTCAATACATACTTTTCATAAATAAAAATATTAGCGGTTATGATATAACTTACATTTCTTTAGTTATTTCAAAATCACGTGTCATTTTATCTATTTTAAATTTTTTATTAGCCTTTATTGACAAATTCAATGAAAATATTTTATGGAATTTGCTCGAAAGCCCTAATATAACTAAAAACGATATATTAAATGTTTCTAGAAATGATGGTAACAAGTATTCTATTATAATAGGAAACCCTCCATGGGGTCTTTCTTTAGAAACAAAAAAAGAAAAGATTTCGAAAAAATTTTCAGTTTCTAATAAGCAATATGACAGTTGGGCATTATTTTTAGAATATGGTATCAATAATTTAGATATGGAAGGGATACTCGGATTTATTGTACCAAATACCATTCTTACTAACCCTAATTATTCAGAAATTAGAAAGTTGATTTTAAAAAAGTCAAATATTCTTGAAATTGTTAATTTGGGAAGATTTTTCTTTCCGAAGGTAAACCAACCAGCGCTAATGTTAATAATTCAAAAAACGGACAATAGAAATTGTATTAGAAATTCCTCTTCTAAAATTATTCCAAACATTTCGTTAAATGAAAATTTCTTACTTGATCAACATAATAATGAATTTTGGAGCGAACAGAGTTTTTATCATGAGCAATTTACAACTTCTTGGAAGAATAATAAATTTTTTGAATTTGATATTTTTGTAGGGAGAAGAAAACAATTCCTTCATGATATTGAAAAACAGAATATTCTTTTAGGTGAAATTGTTAATAATAGTAGAGGTGTTGAAATCGGAAAAAAAGGTTTGGTTGTTGTTTGTTCTAACTGTGGAAAATTTCATCCTCCTTTTGGAAAAAATAAACTAGAAAAGAAATGTAGTTACTGCGAATCAATTTTAAAAATAAATAAATGTAAAAATGAAAATATTATTCGAAGAAATCTCAGTGAGATTGAAAAATCATATCAATTCAGAAAAATATATTTTGGAGAACATATTGAGAGGTTTCATGCAAGAGAACCTCATTATATTATTATTGATCAACAAGGAATTAATTATAAAAACGAAGATTTATATTTAGGACCAAAAATATTAATCGCTAAAACTGGCCATGGATTGAATGCTTATAATGATGAATCTGATACTTATACTTTACAAGTGGTCTATATTTTCAAAGTAAAAAGCAACATGAATAATAATTATTCAGAATGGCTATTATTAGGATTTCTCAATTCCGCTGTAATATACACTTATTATTATTCTAAATTTTCAGATCCTAATCGGAAGATTTTCCCTCATCTAATACAATCTAATTTATTACGGATTCCAATACCAAAATATACTAAAAGAAATTTAATGTTATTTACTAAAATTGAATGTCTAGCAATAGAATTGCAAAAAAATTATAATTTGCACTATTTGATTAAACAGATTTGTTTGCATTATAAAAATAAATTTGCTAATAAACAGATAATATCTTTTAAAAATATTATAAATTCATCAAATTCTCAAAATGAAAACAAATCTATCTTTGAACCTTTTCAATCTAAAAATCTAGGAAAAAATCTGTCAGTTACTATAACTAATAAAAATTCTGTAAGTTTAGGATTTATAAATCAAAACAAATTTGAAGCCTATATTGATTTTCATCCACAGAGCGTTTTTCAGTCTATTTTCTTATACTTTCTGTTAAAAGACAAGATTAAGAGTTTAAAATTGCGTAAAAATTTAATTGAAGAAATTTTAACAAAAAGAATATTCATTCCTTCATTGAATGAATTGGAAGAGTCAAATTTTCAAAAAGATATTAATAATATTTTAAATTCTCATTATTTAGACAATCTGAAATCACTAATTAAGGTTTTATCAGTTTTAATTAATCAAGAACTTTATTTAAATGAATTAATTTTACAAACCTATAATATGGATTATTCCAAGCATGCTTCTAATCTTATATATCCATATTAATACATTAAATAGATAAGACTTTTTAATAATTACGATTGTAGTTCGCCATTATTCTGAATATTTGCTTCACCAGCACGAAATATTGCTCTTTTTACTAATAATGGACCAATAATTTCAGCAATTATAACAGAGATTGTTACAACTATCAGGATTAAATTAGCCTCGTATGGATAGTCAACACTTAATTCGTTAAAAGCTAGTCCTGCTAACCCTATTGCAACACCAGCTTGGGTAATAAAACTTAATGGTAAGTTATTTTTTACATTAGGTGATAAATTTGTTTTAATTCCCATGATAAAAGTTCCTCCTATTTTTCCAATAGCCCTTGCGATGAAATAAACTAAGGTAATTATTATTAAATTTGTTCCAATGGTAGTGATGTCAATGTTGCTAAAAAGTTTAACTATTTCATCATAAACGAATATAAGATCCATTTCTAAGCCAACTAAGATGAAAAAAAGCAATACTATTGGTATCATCATCGCTTCAGCTTGTAAAATTTGATCCTTTTTGAGTAATTTTCGATCTACTTCATATTTAGTTGCTACTCCAAACAGGAACATAGTTAAGATAACAGATCCTCCAATCCAGAGGGTGAGACCTAAAATAGCAAAGCCAATGGCAATTAGCCATTCAAAGCTTTTATCATCTTCAACTATTTTCAAACTGCGTAACCAAGCTAATAATAAAGCTCCTCCAAGTCCTAACACTATGGAAAGAAGAATTTGTTCTATGAAACCGGAAAACATAAATATTATTAGGTCCAGTCCGATTATATTTTGAACCGAAATAAAAGATAATGCCATGTTAAAAAATAAAATAGCTAATAAGTCATCAAACGCCAAAACAAATAAAATTGTCTGAGATAGTTCTCCTTTAGCTTTATATTCTCCCAAAATTTGGCTGGTACTAGCTGGAGCTGTTGCCATACCAATACTTGCTAAAATTAGTGCAACAAATAAATTTCCTGTTAAAATAATTATACTTACAAATACGATAATATATGCTCCAAATGCTTCTCCGATAAGAATCAAGCCATAATCTTTACCTTTTTCTTTTAAAAGACCAAGGTTAAGTTCATTTCCTATGTCGAATCCAATCCAAGCTAATGCTAATTCAGTAATGAGAAATTTCATTTGAGTGAAGTCATTGGAAAAAGAAAAAACTTGAAATTCAGTTAAAATACCTAAAAGTAACCCTCCAACTATCAATCCAAGAACAGCAGGTATACCAAATTTTTTCATCACGTAAACAATAATAAGGCTAAATGCAATTAAAAATGCAATTTCGAAAATTAGTAATCCTATATCATTCAAGAAAACATTTTCAGCCATTTTTTATCACATTTAAGCAAAATTAGAAAAGTAATGGTGAAATTTTATCAATTTATATATCTTAATTTAGAATAAAATACTCACTATTTATTAATTCAATGATGCAGGATATTTTTAATTCATTTAATCATCTCCTATTACCTTAATATACCTTTTTTTATAGGATTAATATTAGGAGGAGTTGTTCTTCAATTAATGGATTCACTTAGTATTCAAATTTTTCAGTTTAATTTAGACACAGATATTCTAGGATTTTGATTTACATTTATTGAAAAAAAAAGGTAAATTCTTAGGGTTTATATTATTCGGAGAACCTTTGGAGCATTTTTTCTTTTTACCATTGGTTCTTTTTTAGTTCTTGCAATATTTTTTCCTAATCCAAATAATTTTGGTTTAGCCTTGATTCTAGGTAGTATCGCAATAGCTACCGACCCAGCATCCACTTCGCAGGTTATTGGTGAATACAAAACGAAAGGAGATCTTAGTCAGACATTACTGTTTGCGATTGCGTTTGATGACATTTTAGGAATAATTTTTGTTAACATTGCAATTAACTTCTCTAGAATTATATCGAAAGCTCAAGAAGGGAATAATAAAGCACTTCATGAACATATAGTGTATTTAGAATATGTAATGACACTAATAATTATATTATTTTTTATCTTCATTGGACTAACCATGAAATTAGATATAATTTTCTCAAGTGAATTAATAATTATTTTGATCTATTTAATTTTCAGAGCCATAGGAAAGGATTTGGGAGTTATGTCTGCAGCTAAGATAGGAAAATTTCCAAAAGAAGTATCTAAGAATCTTCCACTAACACTGATTCCCCAAGCAGGTGTAACAATTGGATTGATTGCATTAGCAAGTAATGCCTTGATTTCTGTTTGAAGAAATGATGAAGCTTTGTTATTATTAAATATTGTAACTGGGGCTGTTCGAATAAGTCAAATAATTGGCCCCATTCTCGTTAAAAGAGCTATACTTAATGCAGGTGAATCTGGTGAGCTTTCAAAATAATATTTGAAGTTTTTAATATTAGAAGATAAACCAAGTTTCTACAATTAGCTTTTCAAAATAATCAATAATTTTATCGATAAGAATTTTTTCGCTTTCATTAATTTGACGATTAATTTTTTCTTTTAATTGATGATTGAGCTTAGTTTTTAAAGTTGCCTCTTTAAAATACATTTCTGATAATTCTTCTTTAGAAAAATCATTATCTTCTAATTTTTGGTGGATTTCGGAAAGGAATAACTTAATTATTGGAACAAAACAATCTAGTATATCTCGTTCATCTTGAACAAGATCGGGATTCTTAAGAATTTCAGTTATCAGCCATTCTAGTGCTACTGAACTTTCAAAAGAAATGAATTTTTCTACATTTTTATACAAAGACACAACTCCATGCACTTAAGACCTTAGTATTTTAAAAATATTTAGATTCAGGTAATAAGGAAAAAAAATTATTTTCCTATAACTTTATTATTTCTACTTTTGAGTAGTACGGTCATTGTGTGAATAAGTTCTAATCGAACGATTTCATTCGTTTCACTCTTTAACCAGCCAATAAGAGAAAAAATAGAATCGTTACTTAAAGGATAATCTAAATAAGAATCCAAAACTAAAATTTTTTGAAATAAATCAAATTTTTTTACATTTAGAGATAGTTGGTTCATTCAAATTTTTATCCTTTTCATATTCAACCTAGTCCCTGAGTGAGACCAACATGAAAATGAGAATGCTAGAGTGTTTAAAAGGACCCAAATTTCAAAGAGAAAAAATTAATACAAATCTTTGTTTAAAGTATAAGTTCCAGTAACTTTTGCTTGATCAAGAATGTGTCCTTTCATAGCATCAAGAACATCTGAGCCACCAAACTTTTCTGGTAAATCTAACTTTTCAACATCAAGGGCATATAAATTAAAGTGATATTCGTGAATTAATTCGTCATTCCAAGGTGGACAACTACCGTCAAAGCCATAGTACTCACCTTCCATATCCTTGTCACCCTTAAACCAATCAGTATAATTATTTAAACCCTGTCTAGTTCCATGAGCTGAATTTTTATCCTGCTTTCCTCGTGCAGTAATTCCATTTGAAAATTCTCCCTCTATAACCCCTTCCAAACTCGCAGGAATGTCTACTAATACCCAATGATAAAAATCAACTCTAGTTAAATCTTTAGAAACTGTAAGCCCTTCTTTGTTAACATTATCAGGTTTACTCGGAACTTTATCATCTACGCACAATAAGACAAATGATTTTGTTCCTTCAGGAACTTCACTCCAAGAGAAATCTGGATTTATGTTATCACTCATTTTAAAATTCTTATTTTCATCTAAATCTCCGAAACAATATTTTCCGGGAATTCGTTCCATGTGTTTAAACGCAGAAGTAGTTATTTTCATAAATTTTCACCTTTTTAATTGGATTTATACTTTGATTTTACTCATTCTTATAAAATTTTTTACTTCGAAAAAATAAGTAAGTTAAAATTAATTTTTTAAACTATCCAACAAATAATAAATTAGCACAAAAAAAAAAATCTAAAAGAAGATATTTTTGATTATCATAGATTTTGGGTCATTATAATGATTATAAAAGAGCTGTACGTTATTTCAAAGGCTGGACTCTGCCGTTTTCATTATAAAGCCTCCTTTTCGGATTACGATATTGATGAAACATTGTTTGCTGGCTTTATCGCTGCCTTACAAAATTTTACAGACTCTATGGCTAAAGTGCAGATTGAATATTTAGCAATGTCCGAAGATCAAATACATTTAGTCTCAGTTTCCGATATTATTATCGTAGCGATCATGTCTATCACAGGAGCTGAGCAAAAAATCATTGATCAACTCTTAACTTTCATCGGAAAAAAATTCGTTGATAATTACCAGAAATATCTTGATCGTCCTAACTTTCAATGGGATACCATCGTAGAAAATTTTACTAAACAAATCGAATTTATTTGGGCAGATAAAGAGGTATATGAAGAAGCAAAACGAGGATTGATCACAGAATTATTTGACAAAGTAATTAGGAAACAAATTTCTCCTGAAATTCTTCAATGGAAAATTACATCTTTGTTCATTAATTCACCTCAAAATGAGATAGTAAAAACAATAGACAAAGTTCAAAAATTACATGTTATGGTTTCTCGACTTATAACAGATCCCATATTAGAATCAGAGATAAATGAATCCTTTAATAAAAGTATTGATGATTTAAGTAAAGCTCTTCCAAAAAAACGAAGATTTTTGATTGTCTACTGTGAAGATAGTATAATGTATGATATTATTTTCAATAAAGCTCTAGGAATGAACTTTTTTTGTATCCCTGTGCGGTCTTTAACAGATATTGGAGGTATCGTATATAATTGGTCGGAGGAATCACCGTACAGTATACTTTATTTAGCAAATACTGTATCAGAAGAAGATCTTCAAACGTTGGGTCAATATTCTACTCCTGAAAAACGAACTTATCTATGGCTTGAAGAAATACCGACTTTTGCCATTAATTATCGCTTAAAACATGCCAGTATTGTCATAGTTAAACAAAAACCAGAATTTATTGATATTATTCAAGAAGTATTAAAAGAGAAGGATATTAAAAGTGAAAAGACTTCCTCCGATTCAGAAAGTGCTATTCTTCAAACCTCTGAATAGTTAAACGAGATAACTCGCACAAGTATCTAAAACAATTTTCGATGATTAAATGATTGTTGGTGCAGGAATAGTTCCACACGGATCATTAATATTAGATCGTTCTGAATTTTCTTTATTTCCAGGTTCTAGCAGTCTGAATCAAGCAATGAAATCACTTGTTCAAATAATAGATAAATAAAAGCCTGAAATTATTTTTTTAACAACACCTCACGGAATACAACTCTCTAAAAGTTATGGAATATATCTTAATGAATTTGGAATTGGATCTGCTGAATGGGATGATAAATATCAGAAGTATACTGCTCAGATCAAAATTTCTTCTGAATTTTCATATAATTTGTACAAATATTTAGATATCAACGATGTTAAAATTGATTCAATTATAGCATATAGTGAAAAGAAACCTATTTCATTAAAATGGGGTGAAGTGGTTCCATTATGGTTTCTTAAAGAATTGAATGTTGAATATGTTATTTTTACAATTCCAACTAGACGATTTGATAATCCTATGAATATGATTCCTGAATTACAACAAGTAGGAATATTAATATCTAATTATTTAACTAATAGTTTTAAAAAAATATTTTTTTTAGTAAGTGGAGACTTATCTCATACACACAAAACAAATGGGCCATATTTATTTTCAGATAAAGGAATTGAATTTGACTTATTTATAGAAAAATGGATTCTTATGCAAGAAAAAAATTTTCTTATAAATAAAGCTGCAAATATTGTAAATGAAGCATTATCATGTGGATTTACAGGATTTGTTATATTGCAATCATTACTTGATCAGATTGAAATGAAATCAACTGTAATATGTAGTGAAATCCCAGATTAATACGGAATGATTGTTGCACATTATCTTAAATAATAAATTTAGAGACTATTTTTTTCAGAAAGTATTTTCTTAGCCTCTTTTAGAAGAACTTTAATAAAAACCATAGACAATTCGTAGTGTTTACTCAAATATTCTTCTATATTTTCAAGAGTGCCATCTTCGAGGATCCAGATAGCTTCAGTTAAATAATCACTATATGATGGAATTTGTTTAATTACCGTAAGTAAATCGTCATAGGAAATAGTCACATTTTCTTGATTAATACTTTGATTTTTTGGTTCCTGACTAATTGCATCTTCTTTAATTTGTTTATTGCTCTCATCGATAATTTTAGTTTCCTCTGTTTCAGGTTTATTATCTAACAGAGGTTCTGTTTTTTTGGATGATTTACTTTTTTTAAGAAATTTATCTAAGGACATATAATTCACTGGATGTTTATTAATCAATAATAATTAGTATATATATCCTTAAAAAATAAATGAAACAATAAAATTATAAGAATAATTGCTATATTTTATCTATAAAAGTTAGTGATGATTATGACTATTTCAGTGAGTGTAGAAGATTCCAATTCTCAAGAAAAAGTTGTTCACAACGAAATTAAACCTTATATACCAAAATATAAGATAAGATTTGTAACAGCTACTTCGTTATTTGACGGTCACGACGCTAGTATCAACATGATCCGTAGATTGTTACAAAAGGATGGTTGTGAAGTAATACATCTAGGACACAACAGATCGGTTGCAGAAATAGTAAATGCCTCAATAGAGGAAGATGCTCAAGGAATAGCTGTTTCTAGTTATCAGGGAGGACATATCGAATATTTTAAATACATGTTTGACATGCTGAAAGAGAAAAATGCTTCTCATATTAAAATTTTTGGTGGTGGCGGAGGAGTAATTATTCCTGAAGAAATTAAAGAATTGGAATCCTATGGGATAGCAAAAATTTTCTCTCCAGAAGATGGAACTACCATGGGACTGCAAGGAATGATAAACCATATACTCAAATTAGCTGATTTTGATCCTGCAGCCTTTGATACAAGAAAAACTTTGCCTATGTTAGAAAATACAAATAACCCCCTTCTTATTGCACATTATATCACAGCCTTAGAAAATGGAACTGAAAATCAAAAAAATGAAATAAGAAGATTATTAGAAACAAGAAAAAATTCTAAAAGACTTAAATTACCTATTATAGGAATAACCGGGACTGGAGGCGCCGGAAAAAGTTCCCTGACAGATGAAATAACATTGAGATTTCTCAAGGATTTTCCTGATATAACAGTAGGTATTTTGTCAGTAGATCCTTCTAAGAAAAAAACAGGAGGTGCCCTTCTAGGTGATCGTATACGAATGAATGCGATTTCAAACCCTAGAGTATATATGCGGTCTTTTGCAACACGAGGAAGTCAGACAGAATTATCTAAAACAATACCAGATGCTTTAGAGATTCTAAAGTCTGCTGGTTTTGATGTTATTATTGTAGAGACTTCAGGAATAGGGCAAGGAGATTCTGCTATAGTTGATATAACTGACCTTGCTATGTATGTTATGACGCCTGAATTTGGAGCAGCTACCCAATTAGAGAAAATTGAGATGATAGACTCTGCTAGTGTAGTAATTATTAATAAGTTTGATCGTCGTGGAGCAGAAGATGCATTCAGAGATGTAAAAAAGCAATTTAGAAGGTCGCATGATATCAGTTATGATGTTAAAGATGATGAAATACCAGTTTTTGGAACAATAGCAAGTAATTTTAATGATAGTGGAATTAACACCTTATATTCTTATTTAATTGAAAAAATAAATGAGAAAATTGACGTAAACTTAGAAAGTCAAATTAAAAGTATTTCAAAATCAAGAATGACTCAAAAAATATCTCAAATTATACCACCAGAAAGAGTTCGATACCTTAGTGAAATAACTCAGACTGTAAGAGAATACAAGAATGAAATAGATCAATTTAGTACAATAATTCAAAAAATAAGCAATTTAACAGAAGCAAAATCATTCTTAGCAGAAGAGAAGGAAAAAAAAGAAATTTTAGAAAAACTAGATAAGTCAATAGCTAAATTAAAAAAAGAAATTCCTTTAGAAATCTTACAACAACTCGAATCTTGGACAAAAACGAAGAGTAATTACCAAAATGAATTTGTTACCTATAAGGTAAGGAATAAAGAGGTGAAAGTAAGTAATAAATATAGAACATTATCTGGTTCCCTAATACCAAAAATTTCTTTACCTAAATTAGAAAATCAAGCAGAAATTTTAAAATTTCTTATGCTAGAAAACCTTCCAGGAGTATTTCCATTTACTGCGGGAGTTTTTCCTTTTAAACGTACAGATGAGGATCCGAAAAGACAATTTGCTGGGGAAGGCCCACCTGAGAGAACAAATAAACGTTTTCATCTTCTGACGCGAAATGATCAAGCAAAAAGACTTTCAACTGCATTTGATTCAGTGACGTTATATGGTCAAGATCCAGATAAACGACCTGATATTTATGGAAAGATTGGCGAAAGTGGAGTCTCGATTTGTACATTAGAAGATATGAAAAAGCTTTATCGTGATTTTGATCTATTAGATTCCAATACTTCAGTATCAATGACAATTAACGGACCTGCACCAATTTTACTCGCATTCTTTTTCAATACAGCCATTGATTTCGAAGTACAAAAGTTTGAAACATCAAATGGAAAAAAACCAACAAGTGAAGAATATAATGCAATCAAAACAAATGTAATAACTAAGGTTCGCGGAACAGTCC
>MDVS01000002.1 GCA_001940645.1 Candidatus Heimdallarchaeota archaeon LC_3 | reverse complement strand
TTTTAGAAGATTAATGGATAGAAGGGAAGGGAAGTTTTTAAGTGCAGTATTAAGAAATAAATGTGTAAATTTTGGAGGAGATTTGGGAGATAAGAAAATAGAAGATATGGATATGTTTAGGAATCTTTTAGGCTATGATCCGATGGATACACAAGAAAAATATCAACAAATACAGGGAGATACATTACTGACAGCAAAACATATCATTACCATTAATAAAAATCCAAAATTTTACGGAATATGGGAGGAAGAGATTCTTAATAGGCTTTATTTTATTTCTTTCAAATATCACATTATCAAAATGATTGATGAATATGAAAAGGAGTGGATTCATCCAAAAGCAAGAGCAGCCATTCTGTTTTGGTTAATTCAGGGATTAAAGAGATATAGAAAGAACGGATTTACTCATCCACAAAATACAGAAACGGTTAGAAAAATATTGGAGAGAGAAACAATGGATGCTTTCTTTGATGAAGTTCTTAAGGTTCATATTGATAGAGAATTGAATTTAGTGGATATGAGTGTTAAAACTACAGGAGAAGATTTGTTAGAAGTTGATGAATATTATACACATAAGTATGGAATACAACTAAGACCTAAAAAGAGTTTCTCTTCAAAACTTACAAATTATTTAAAAAATAATGAGGAAGAGATTTTTAATAAGAGAGAGAGAGAGAAAAAAGAGAGAAAATATTACATTTATTATGGTTTGACCATTAGAGAAGAGTTTAGAAAAGATTTCGATAAATATCAAGAGGGAAAAAAAGAATCTAAGAAGAAAGAAGGGCTGGGAAAGTATGTCTAAGAAGAATTGATCTTCAATTTTTTCGAAAAACTCTGACATTTACGGGACACATTTCTGACATTTCTTTTTTGACATTTCTCTTTCGAAAAACTCTGACATTTCTTTTTTGACATTTTTAGAAATGTCAGAAATGAAAAACAATAATTTGGTTTGGATTAATAATTTAAACAGAATTTTTAGCATTTAAATTATACTCTGACATTTCTCTCCTGTATTGTTAAATAGTTTTGAAAAAAGGATAAAAGAAGGAAGATATAGAGAGAGAGAGATATATTTTCTAGATATAAGGTAAGGAATATAGGAGAAATGTCAGGTAAATATAAACTAAAAGGTTTATAAAATATTATTTTTTCTCCATTGGGATGAATAATTGGTTTTTATAGTTCAGGTTTTGGAACTTCTATTTCTTCAACTTCTTTTGATGTTTCTTTGAATTTCGGATCTAATTTCCCTACCATATCTAACAAGATTTATGTTATTTAGCTATATTAAACTTAATAATAGCAATTTAGAATAATTCATGTTATTAAATATTAAATTAGAATATTTATATGATAGGCTTATTAATATTAAAAATTACAGGGAATATTGTATTTTAATTACTGATTTTGAAGAATTAAATAGCATTATATCTACTATCTTAAATAATATTAGGAATTATGCAAAAGATAAAGAATTTTTTCTTTTTGTTAAGTGAAATTTGATATATTTTTAGAAGAACATTTCATAAAACAATTTCCAATTGAAAAAATCTTGAACTTTAATTATAGAGATTATTTCGTATTTACATAGCTAAATAAGAAGCAAAACGAATACTGATATTAGGAAGTTAATGAAAACAATAAGGAAGATTTTTAATGGAATATTTAAGTGATAAGATAAGAAAAGATATAGCTGTTGATTATATCAGACATGAGATGATTAAAAAAAACTTTCAAAGAATATTAGATTGCTTTATAGGTGAAATCAGAAATAAAAATTTGAGTGTAGCTTTTTATGAAAGGGAATTTCAAAAAATTAAAAAAAATATTGATAAACTAACCAATGATAATTCTGATAACAAAAAAATAATTTTAGAACTAAATCAAAACATTAGAGCTTTGGCTGGATCATCATCCGTTAAAGATAAGAGTAAGGTATATTTATTTTGGGAATTATTCGATCTAATTTGTAACGACTTCATTGGTAAAAATTTAACACATATAGTAACTAGAAAAAGCATGAAATGGGAAAAGAAGACCGTAAATATAGATCAATGTTTAATGGAAACGCCCTTAGGTTGGGTAAACAAAGTAAAAAAAACTCCTGAAAATCACGTCTTTGCAAAGGACGCAATTGAGTTCTTTAAAAATTTAACAGAAAAGGAAAAAGACCGGGCTTATACAAAGTCCAAAATAAGGGTCAAATTAGATGATAAATATACTCCATTAATTGGTGTTAGAAGAAATGCCTTTATATTTATAAATGACGGTAATAGACGAATCAAAAAGGCAATAGAAGAGTATGTTATAAGAGCGGGGACTGAAAAGATAGAATTATGGTATGGCGAAGATAGATATGTCGAAAATATAGTAATCTATGAGAGAAGAATTATAAACAAATGCACTAAATAAGTTCTTTTAGAATAGGGAAATTTACAAAATAAAAAATATCCAGGAGTAATTAAAATTTGGTGGTAATAATTTGAAAGAAATATTTAAGATGATCTACAAAGGTATCCTAATTCTCTCTAGAAACAAGAAGTGAAGATAACAATAAATTATAGATAGCTCTAAAGAAAAAACATCTTAGATTTAAATATTTCAAGTTTAAGAACAATTCTCTTAAATTAATTCATTAGTAAATTTTTTTAAATTACATCTCTAAAAAATCTTTGAAAAAATAATATATATCCCGTAGGGATATATTGGTCTAAAATTTAGCTTCCAAAAAGGGAAAATTATCTGATAAAAAACATTAAGCATCCAAAATTTACGCTATAATTTCTGAAAAAACTAAAATTTCTTACTAATTTTAAATTAAATTTTAAGTTAAAATTGTTCAAATTAACACTCAATTTCAACAGGGATTGCTTGAGACTAAATAATCATTAAAAATAGCTAATTTTGGTTTGCTTTTTAATAAAAGATATCAAAAAGGGATCTTATTTATAAGATAAGACACTATTAGACACTTATTTAGCGAACTTTATAGAGTAATTATTGATTTCTGAACTTTTTTTGATTCCTTTTTCGAGTTCAAAGCATTGAACTTTTTTGTATTAATCAAAGAATTTATTAGCTGCCAAATCTAAATTAGTGTCATTTATTTTAACGTTATTCCAGAAGGTCAATCGTTTGATCTCTTTTGTATTAATCAAAGGAATTGGAATTAGTTAAATCGAGAAGATATTAAACAAATAGACCGTTATATTAATCAAAGGAATTGTTGTCAGTCAAGTATAAATTAACATCAAAGTTTTTACCTTTCTTTCTTGAGGTGAGTGCTTTGACTTGACTCTAATAATGTTAATCAATTCAATGTCTAATTGAGAAACTTTAAAAGCCAAATGGACGATTATCCAAATGGGAGTAAAAATATTAAAAATGCTCTCAAATTAGAAAAATAAATTAAATCAGGCGAAAAAATAATGGTAAACAACGAAAATGATAAATGTGAAACAACTACGTGTTTTAAGATAGTTCCAAAAGGTAGAAGGATTCTATTACCTGCTGAATTCCCAACAGGTGAGAAAATTAAGGTTTGCATTGTAGATGAATTCCCTGAAGAGTCTGAAAAGGAAATCAAGCAAATAATTGAACCGAACAATCAAAAATTATCTGGTTTCAAAGAATTATTTGATTCTTTTTCATCTCAGCTATCTGAATTCGGTAAAGGACTAAATTCGTTTTTTGAATCAGAAAAAAAACTGGAAACAGCATCCGATTCTAAAGAAGAACCGATTAAAGTTTAGAAATCTCAAATTACTCTCTAAAACTCTCTAAATATGGTCTTACATTCTTATTTCTTCTAAATAACTCGTTTTTAATCCCTATTAAGGGTTGTAAGATTAAATTAAAAAAGACTTATTAATTTCTACTAGTTTTTTGAATTATTTATAAAGTAAATAGCAAGAAAAATTGTTGTTGCACTTGTATCATTACCTTGATAAATTTCAAATGCTACTGGGTTTAATAAGCCTTCCTGATATGTGGTGATTTTTACATTCTGTGTGGAAAATGCCTTAATGATCATGATATAATAATGATAGACGTTTTTACCAGTGAAGATGAACTTATTTAGTAATAGAATCAAATAGAAGAGATCGTTTAATTATATCGTGATATATCAGGAAGCAATCAAATATTCAATAGTAGAGAATTTAGAAAGAGCAGATCTAACTCCAATGGAAGAAGCGAGAGCCTTTCAAAACTATTTACAATGGATTCCAAAAATAGTTAGTGAGAATTCTAAATTACGGCAAAAAGAAATGGGAGAAAAAATTGATGGATTTGCAAAAAAACTCCCAGTAAGTGATATTACAATTAGAAAACGTCTTTCATTACTTAATTTGCCTGATAAAGTTCAAACTATGTTAGAAAAACTTCTAAATGGTTTCTAAATTATTATTTTACTCTCCATTGGGTTGAATAATTAGTTTTTTCTACTAATTTTTCTTCATACATTAGTTGAAAAGCTGCCTTTTGTTGTAACTGTAAGCTAATCTAACCAAATCCAGAACATAATAGATATATAAATTTTATTTAATAAATTTCGTTAAATTACCAACGCTTTTAGCTCCTTTGTTATAATCTTGTCCAGTTAAATAAAGGTAAAAATGACCAGTTTCTTTATCACGTTCTATTATAAATTCTCCATGAACAAGCTTAAAAAAATCGTTAGGAACATGACCTATACGCCATTTCATTCCTTCTTTATCTTTTTGAGTTAACCCAAGTTTTAACTTTATAGTTATTTCTGGTTTATTTAACATTATCTTTCTCTATTACTAATTTATTGAATGCTTTATTTGTATTTCTCGATGTTCTTCTAAAGGTACTAAGGATGTAACTATTAAATAATTGACACCATCTTTAATGAAATCCAAAATTCTTTTGAAACGTGTTTTATCATAAGCTCCCATTACTTCATCTACAACAAAAAGAGGAAAAGCAGGTGCATAAGCAATCTTTGTAATATACATTATTAATAGGGCAATCGTAAGTTTTTCTGACGTACTAATTCGACTGAGATCAGTAGCAGTTCTATTATTTCGTATCAATCGCAATGAGAAATCATCTAAAATTTGAATTGACTCAAATGCAGTATACTCCATGAGATTTATTGCTTTCCCTAGATGTCTATTTAAATCGACACGAACTCCATGCATTAAATATTCATAACGATTCTTTATATAATCTGTAAAAGTATTGAGAATTGATAAATACTCCTCTGTTTCTTTAAATTTTATATTAGAAGCTCTTAAAGTTTCTATTTTTTCAATATTCTCTCTAATTTGTCTTTCAACCTCACTCATACTACCAGAAATCTTTTGACTTCTTATCTTAAGTTTCTTAGCTTCCTCTGTACGCGGTTTAATTGCTTTACTGATCTCATCCTCAATTTCATCTAAATTCTTCCTTAATGCGTCTCTACTAGTTTGAAGTTCTATCATTCCACTGTTTGATTTTTTTATTTTTCCTTCTAGCTCAACCAATATGGAATTCTGATGGTCTAATTCGGTACGTATTTTTCCAATACGTTTCTCCATATATCTTATTTCGTCTATTTCTTTATTGATTGATTCCCGTTCAGCTTTAAGGTTATCAACAAGCTCATTTTCATTTTTTACATTTTGCGAATAATTTTCAATCAATGTAGTAATTGAAGAAGATTTTACCTTCTCCCCACAATACTCACACTTGTTCAATTCTGAGTCGAGAGTCAATTGTAATTTTTTGGATTTTTGTTCAAAATCAGATTTAACTCTTAAGTGCAAATCCCTCTCGTCTTTAATCTCTTCTAATCTTTCCATTAAATGAGATTTCTTCATTTTTAATTTAGAATAATTTTGTGTTACATCTTTTAAATCAGATTCTAATTGCTTAATATCTTTTTCTGCAGGTTCTTTTTTTGTAATCCAGATTTCACGATTTGTTCTCAATTTAAATAACTTTGTTTCTACTTCTTCTAATTTCTTTGAAATCCCTTTTTTCTTCCCTCTTAGTTCCTGCTGTCTTTTTGCATCTTCTTGGTAGCCAAGCTCAACATATTTTTTATTAATCTCTTCTTCTTCTTTATTTAATTCCTTAAGATGCTTTTTAAGTTTTAAAATGGAATCCTCTAAAGATTTTGGATCTTCTTTCAATTGTTTTTGATATGTATTTTTTTCTCGTTGTCTTTCGAAACGTACTGAGTCAAGAATGTCTAGAAGAGTCGAATAATATTCTACATCGCTAATTTTCGTAAACCAATTTTTCAATCCTTTTCCATTACTATTAATAATCTGGACTAGTTCTGAATCAGGAACACAGAAAGCAACTTCAAATGCTTTATTGGATTCCCAAGGAAAATCTGACGATTTAATGGTAATACTACCACTAGGAGTTCTGGTTAAAATAGTCTGATATTTTAATCCCTTTGAGATAAGGTTTACTTCTCCTCTCGCGGAATTTTCATTTAAAGCAATTCGTAGAAAATTATCACGCTCATTTTTGTTTAATCCTTCAGCACAAAGCAATCTTATTGCATTAGTAATACTAGACTTTCCCGTAGCATTTGGTGCTTCAATAATATTTAATCCTGAGAGAATTTCATACTCATTCTTCTCATTCAACCCGCCAATATTGTTTAATTCAAATTTCCATTTTGTTTCGGACAAATTCATCGATCTCCTTAATAATTTCGCTTCGAGATGCTCTCTTTTTTAAATTTTTAATAAGTTCAGCTTCTATCGCTTCCATTTCATCATCATTCAAATTCTGCACCTTTTTCACCTAATTCTTCTAAATTAAATTTATCTAATTGATTGACAATAGATTTAGAATAAAATTCCTCATTAGTTTGAGCTAGTTTTCTAATATTTTTTGGTAATTTAAACTCCATAAATTCTTTCAATTCATACACCCAAATTAGTGGGCTGTATTGATTGATCAATTTTGAAATGATATATAAACTTATAACGGAGTTATCAGCAAATAAATAGTTTTTATTGAGATATTCAAAATTTTCAGTCTTATCACATAGTTTTTGAAGAAATATTATTTCCTTTTTGGGATTTGCTTCTGAGAATATTATCTTAATTAAATATCCTTCTAATAGCGATTTAGACATAAATTTTCCCATAATAACTTAAAAAGCTATTAAAACATCTCGACATATTGAGAAATAACAAAATTTTCAACGTCTCTAAAAGTTTTAATTTCTGAATTTTTTAAAATCCCATCCAGGATAAATTTATATTGTTCATTTGGAATGTCTAATTCACTACATCTCTTTTGAGCTACTTCTTTTAATACTTCTTTTTCTGGAAGAGGAAATTCTATTAATAATAACCTATCTTTCAAAGCATCATCAATCATATCGATTCTATTTGTAGTCATCATGACCATAAGTTTACTAGTATCCATTTTATCTATTTGTCCAAATAAAACATTAAGATGAGTTAGGTACCAAGTTTCTAATTTTACTCCATAACTTCTAGTTAAGAACAGACCATCGACATCATCAAAAATTAGAAGATTAAAATCTTGTGTGAAAATTTCTTTTATTCTTTTTTCGCTTCTTCCATATTTTTCATCAGCAATGTCCCCACTATCAAATCTTCCTATTTGGTTTGGCATAAAACCAAGTTTTTCACTAATAACAGTAGCGCAAGTTGTTTTTCCTGTACCTGGTTCACCATAAAATAAAAAACCTCTCAATCCATTTTGTATACCATGATTTTGTTGATGTTTAATAATTTTCACACATTTTTCAACTACACTGTTAGAAAAATTTCCTCTAAGAAACACCATGACTGATCCCAATTTAATAAGTAATAGTAGATATTATTGTCGTTTAAGAACTCTTTCTCTGTCTAAATCTCTCATTCTTATGTGGACTTTTGATATTGTTCTTATCCATGGCTCTTTTACTGTCCAGATTCTAACTTTAGTTCGTTCATTAGTCCTAGGATCAACAATTTCTCTTGTTGATGATTTCTGGCTTTCAAAAAAGAAATTGTATTTTAGCATTTTTAGTTTTTGATTCATTATTTGTTTTTCGGAGGCTCCTGAAAAATGAGCTACATCTATTAATGTTCTATCAGTAAGTTCAGTTGATATAGGATCTCCAGATGATAAATCTAAGCAATCCTTCTTAACAGCTTCTAAGAATATTCTTCTAACTTTTGAACGATATTTTGTTTCGCCCAAAATAGCTATGCTAACTAATCCATCCATTTTCTTGATACCAATATCCGTTTCACCTCTAGCAAAGTCCTCAACAATTTCATTTAGGAGTTCTGATGGTTTAATAATATCATCATCAAAGTATTCTATTATTCCTGAACTTTTAAGAACTGGTAAAATATCATTCTCTAAATCTGCTTTATATTTTTTTGTAAATTCCTGCATATCTTCAATTTTTATCCGATTTTCACTACTAAGTTGTAATAATTGACTCATTGCTCTTACAGCTGTTTCATAAGCTCGTAAATGTGAAAATGTATCTGTAAATATACTATGTTCTGTCAATACCGCGAATGCATCTTTTTTATCTAAATCATTTTCACTGTTTTTATTTTCTTTAACAGTGGTGTACCAAACTTTTTCTGTTGCACATAGGGAACAAAAACTTTGTCCATCAATAGGATATTCCTCATCAATTCTTAATCTTGATAATCCACAGCCATCGCATTCAAAGTAGTTTGTACTCAATTAATTACTCACCAAATAATATTATAAGACGAATTTTCATAGTTTTAAAAAGAGGGAGAACAAAAAAGTAATAATTTTTCTTATAACAACTTATATTTCAAAGCATTTTACATTTAAGTTATATTTCTCTTAAAATACACTATAAAATTCGATCCATTTACCAATATAAAAGTGTATTTTTTGCGACTATATATTAATAATCAAAATCACGTTATTATCCAGAATCTTTAAGAATAAAATTTAATATTCATATGTAAACAACATATTCAAATTGGGAAGGAATCCTAGTGGTTAGTAAAAAGTTATATAAATGTGATATTTGCGTAAAGGAAGTACCTGAAGACTCTCTTGAACATATGAGAATATTTCATTCAGATAATTATAATTTTAAAAAAATGGAATTTATTGAGAATGCAGTGATCATTGGATTGGACAGTTTTGCTGCTGAGAAAACTGTTATGAAAATGTCTGGTGAGAATTTAGAGAAAGAAATTTCAAATTCAGATCTTATGAAAAAAATCCCAAATTCTTATAGCAAAATAAAAGGCCCTAAGGAACAGTTCAAAGCTAAGAAATGGTACCTACAAAAATTATTGATTGACGCACGTGCAAAATCCATTATTCATATTGTATTTAAAAAATTAAGAAAACAGGGCATGCCAATTCAAACAAAGAAGAAAGCATTGGCTTTAGTTGATCGTTATTCCAATCAACGATTTCGTTCATGTTACGATGAAAGAATAATTGCATTAACAGCAATTTTAGTTGCGTGTAAATTAACTGAGACTGATTTAGAAATTAAAAAAGTAACAGATTTAATCTTTGCAAGAAATATTGATCCAGAAGAGACTAGAAGAATTTTGGGATGGATGAAAGCACATTCAATGTCTCCTATAGATTATGTAAAAAAGCTTATGGGGAAGCAATAAACCCTTGAAAAAAGAATGCAAAATAGCTGGACGTTTCATGGCCGATAAAAATGATAAAAGAAATATCCAGTTTGATAATTTTGCCCATTGAATTATTATTCTTCAATTTCTAAGGTTTTGTAGTTCATTTTTTAATCGAAAGTATCAGTAAATATTGATTTAACCTGATTTAATTTTTTAGTGGCAGTTTGTGAGTATTCTTTTAGTTTCCAAGCATTCTTGTAAATTATTGATAATGGTTTTTTATTTAACTTGTTTTTATCTAAAGTAATCTCAATTAGCTTTAATTGTTCAGATAATTCCCTAAATAAATCTTGAATTTCAGTAGTTGAAAGTATTTTCATTCTTTTCCATCTTTTTCTTCTTCATTTACAACTGTTTTTGAAAATTCGTAACAATTCTTATAATAAGATTTAATACTATTTTCTAATTCTTGTTTACAACGCTTTAAACGAGCAGAACGTCTTAATAATCGTAATAATGATCAGTATATATTTGTTTGTTCTCTAATAATTACTTCATAGACTTAGTGATGGAATTAATCAACTTCTTTATTTCATATCTTTGAATTTTTTCCGTCTAATCATAATCATATTTAATGAAAGGACTAATACACCCAAAAAGATGGTTTCTAAACTTAAATTCGAGGTTGGTATCCCATTACTAGTTGTTTTAGTTCCACTACTAGTTGCTGTAGTTCCACTACTAGTTGTTGTAGTTCCACTTGTATCATCACCTTGATAAAGTTCAAATGCTACTGGGTTTAATAAGCCTGCCTGATACGTGGTAATTTTCACATTCCAAGTTCCTGCTTCGTGAAGATTCACTACTTTTGCAAAGTGACTTCCATCTTGAAAGGAATATGATTCTACCTCTGTTCCATCTTTAGAAATACTTATACTACTTATACCATCTCGCCAGTAAATAATAATAGAACCTTCACTATTATTTAATTGAAATTCAAAAACTTCTTCTTCACCATAATTGACTACCTCATTCTTGGTCAAAGCTAATGTATTACCTGAAGTCACATTATTTCGACTAACTGTGACTAAATTAGCAGATAAATTTAGATTCCCAATAGTAATAGTCGAAATGGGAGTTGGAGGATTTGAAGCCCAGTTTATAGCATTTTTAACAAGGGTTTGGGACGTTGATCCTCCTAATGTTGGATTAAAGGTAAAAGTCACTGCTCTGTGTGATCCAACTTCATACCGTAATACTGCCGCTAATTTGTCACTGGAAATGGCTATTATTGTGGCTGGTTTTAGTAATGATTGTAATTCTACAGGGATAGGCACGATTAATGTGTGTGATACAGTCTCTGAACCAATAGTGAAGCTTATAGGGATTTCAATTTGTGTTGGAGTATTCAATCTTGCTTGATACATATTCAACAACAGTTCATTTAATGTATTCGTTAAATTATCTGCCAGTTCATACATAAATTCCTCTGTAGCATTATAAGTGGCATAGGCTGGAAAAATATCAGGTAATGGTGGATCAGTAATTTCATTCGCATTGCTTACCAGATGATTGATTACTGTGTGTAAAGATTGGCTGAAATATGTCCTTAATTCGTCAATATATGGTTTAGTTTCATCAATTGCCGCACTTGCCATGTAAAAAGGATATTCCAATTGCCACCCGATCATCGTGGTATTATGATCTCCGACATTTGGATCTTTGGTTGGATGAGTTAATGTAATTGAAAAATTATTATTAATGTTCTGTAATAAGGGATCAGAGGTATCATTTACCACAAAATCCCCGCTAAAAGGTACACCAATAGGTAAAAGTGGGACACTCCACACTAATGACGCTAAAGAGCGTGTTATTGAATCTTGGTATAAAATTTTGCCTACCCATTCCCTAATTTCTTCATATATTGGTATAAGCCCCAACCCAACCATTTGTGCAATGCTTGATCTATAATAATCCCGTAATTCATCGGGTGTTGGTGAACTATCAAGGAAAAGACGATTGTCCTGACCATATGCACCAATCACAAGCCCTTCACTGTCTTCATTGGATTTATACCGCATATCAAACAATGAACCACCAGTAAGGATTAATCCATGCCCTTGTTCAATGTAATTATAAAGGGCTAGTCGTTCTTGCTGATTTAAACCAAAACGATCCCAAAGTTCAAAGTTTAAATCGGCTAAAACATTAACATCTGGTAGATAGGAAGATAATTCATTGATAAAACTCGAATCTGTCCAGCCCAATAGAGTGGTGGTGGGTGCAATGCGTCGAATTTCAATGTCTGCATCAGAATCAATGGTATTCCAAAAGTTTTTTTCTCTCGTATCGTTGAATGGGTGAATATACAGTCCTGTCTGGATATTAGGTTGAATTAAATCTGTATCCACAGTTCTGTATAATTCAATCCAAGGATCAGCCAACCAATCAACCACTAAAACCTTAGTTGCTTGTTGAGGCTTATAGGTACGTTTAACCAATTTATTATTTTGTTCATTGATGTCGGAATCATTATTTGAAATAACAACTTGTATAAACGATTGTCCTGTAAGCATCAATAAAATTGTTAAAATAATTATCAAATGAGTTTTCATTACTTTTTACTCCTTTTTTTGCTGGTGTGTTAAGAAACCCAGTTAAATCAGATCATTTTTTTGTGTCCGAAACTGGATACAAAAAAATTATTTTAATTTTTAGATTAAAAAATTACTCATTAGAGTCGTTTAAGTATATTTACTCATATTGATTCAATATACTCAAAACATATTTCTTTGTGAAATTTGAGTATTTTCTCAGGTTTGACCATTGACAAATGACCCTTTACAGATGACGATTCGGCTAAAAGATTCACAAAAGACTTTTTTTCTAGAGATCAAAGAAAAACTAGGATTAGGAAGTAATAACGAAGTTTTTGCATTTATTTTAACTCAATATAATCGCATGATAGAAGATACTGGCTCTTTACTTTATAAATAATTCAAACTTGTAGAAATTAAAGTCTTTTTTAATTTAATCTGACAGTCTTAATAGGGACTAAAAATGATTTATTTAGAGAAAATAAAAATGCAAGACCCATATTTAGAGAATTTTATTGATTAATTTGACATTTCTCAATTTTTTCTAATTTCTTTATTTTTAGTTCTAAAGAAGATTCTGCTTGTTTTTCTTGATTATCACAGTCATTAGGATTTTATCATTAATATTTTAACGATTCAATATATTTTATTTAACTTTCTTAAAGGTGTTTTCAAATCTATACTAATTTAAATGAATCTTTTTTTCCTATCTAATAAGAGAAGTGCTCAATTAATTTATTAATTGTAAATAAAGAATGATTCACAATTGCAAATATTCGTAAAATGTCAAATTCGGAAGCAATCACTGGTTTCTAATTTTTAAAAAAGTAATAAGGATTTACAATTGAATAATCGAAACTAAAAAACGAATTGTGGGGAGTGATTGTCTAATTCTTCTAAATACTCTCTCCAAGTTGAGGGGATATCGTAAATCTTAGTATAAATATCTTGAATTCCAGAACTATGATTCATGTGGAATTTACGAAAGGATTCAAACATACGTCCTTCAACTGCAAGAGTATTCCATGATTTACGTAATTGATGAGGGATAATTTTCCCATCACTGACTATTAAATCTAAACCGTCTTTTACTCTTTGCCAGTAATTGTTTAGATTACCTTTTTTTTCCAGTTTTTCTCTTAATTCCGTTAATTTTTTGAAATGAGCTTTGGTAAAGTAATCTACTTTTCCAGTATTTATGTTAAAGAGTTTATCATCTACCGTTTTCAAATGATCTTCTAAAATCGGAATCATCCATTTAGGAATTCCGAGTTTTTTCTGTATTTTATTTTTGTTATTTTTACGTTTGCCTTTTCTTACAACGTTCAACATTTCCCGTTTTTCAAGATTAAATTGCGTTTTTCTTAGCTCTAATGGTTCGCTTAGTCTAAGAGCTGTGGCATAGAACATAAATAGTAGTTTATATTGTTTATCAGTAATGAGTTTAATCCAAATTTCGATTTCAAGTTTAGTCCTTGCTTTATGAGACTCTCCATCATTTTCAAAGCTATTGTCTTCCATTTTATAGGCAAACGGATTTTTCTTGAACTTATATATTTCTTCAAATTCTCCTCTTTTCTTGAAATTTTCGATAATTGATGATAAATTACTCAAATAAATGATAAGTGAAGAGTCTTTTCCCTTGAACTTAGCTATAAATGTTTCCACAAATTTTACGTTCTCAAGATCGCTAATTTTTGTGCTGTTGGTAAGTTTAATAAAGCTAGTCAATGCTTTTCTCCTATTTTCAATAGTCCCATTTGCAACCTTTTTTCCTATGAGATGTTTTTCGATATCTTTCCAAAATTTTACGTATTCACCTTGAAATTCATATTTAATATTCATGCAACAACCCTCCATTCGTCATTTATTTCAAAAATTTTATTGGCTTTTAGCAATCGGTTGATTGCTTCATTAACCGAATCAATATCATCGAATTCCAAATAAAGATCATTAATATCTTTAGGAAGCGAACTAAGTATTTGATTATCTAATGAGGGCTTTTCTATTATAATTTTAGGAGTTTCTCCTAACTGTTGCGAAGCTGTTAAATGAGTTAATCCATCCAAAATTGAATCTAATTTGGGATTAATTCTCTCATTAACAGATTTAATTTCATCTTGAAAATATCTGAGTTTTTTATCAATATTCTCATTATTCTTGTTTAAAATCTGTTGTATATCTTGAGTATTAACGGTTATTTCCAAATTTTCTTCAACAGAAGAACGGTTAAGTTTCTCAACTACTGCTTCTCTTACAAAACTACTAAATTTCTGATTATGTAGTCCTAAATACTCTTCGATTCTTGAAAGAAGAGAATTTTCTATTCGTAAATTTTTCATGACTGAATTATTTGAATTATTAGACAAATATATCACCTGAGTAAGAAATCTTACGAATATGTATTTATAAATGTATATAATAATTCGAGTGTTTACGAGTTAATTTTTCGAAAAATCGAAAATAATCTCTATTTGGAATTTAAAAGCAAAATTAGGATTTTTAAAAGTACTTTTTGGAGACAGGAATTCCTTTTATTTAGGGAGATATTTTTTTAATTGCATTTTCTGGTAGATATTCTTTGCATCAGAAGAAATTCTATTCAATTTATAAAATGGTGACCCTATAGTGGAGGTACAAATACATGATAGTTGTATTTCTTTTAATTACTCGAGCAATTTTTCATAAGTTAAAGTATGATATTTTCTGCCTAGTTCAAAATGAATTAATGATAAAAGAAGTAGCTCGATTATGCATGAGAATAAAATAAGCTCTAATACATGGATCTGACAAGTGATACATAGGTGGAACAGCTAGAAAATCTACCTAAAGGTCTCCAACAACACCTTGAAAGTAAAAATCAGAATAGCAAAAAAATTTTATCTTTCTATTAGACTACTCAATTTTTCTCTACTACTTGATTTGATCACCTTTTTATATATTTTGAATTTTCGATCGGAACACTCTGTCCAAATCATCAATCAAATTTAGAGTACTTGACTAATTTTATATTCTAAGAAAAAGTAATCTGTAAATTTTAATTTTTAAAACCTACAATTGGTTAAATAATGCAAGAAATTGTTTGCTAACAAAGATTTATTGATTAATGAAAAAAAACTCAAATATTATTCTTAGAAGAGAAGTTTATGAACAAAAAATTGAAGAATACATTAATATTAAGTTTTGTCTTAGTCTTAGTGCTTCCAACCGTGGTCTTATTAGTACAAGAGTTTAATACTGAGAATTCTAGCGATTCTAGTCCCGAAAATTTGAAAATTAATTCTGAAGGTGATATTACGATCACGATAAGGTATTTATCTAATTATACGTTTGAAATTAAGATGGATACTCATTCAGGATCATTAGATTATAACTTGACAGAATTATCCTATATTAAATTATTGAATAACCAAAAACTACTACCGTTATCATGGAATGGACCTTTAGGTGGTCATCATATCGCTGGGTTACTTGAATTTCCTAGTTTTAATTACACTGATGAATTTGATCTTATAATCGAAGATGTTGGAAGAATTCCATCCAGAACTTTTTCGTGGTAGGAGAAAGTAATATTATGAAATATAAACTGATGAAAAATCCTGTAATCTTTGGAGTGTCAATTGCTCTACTTACAATTTTCATTAATATTAGTATTGTTTCTATTGCTGAAGGCTCACTGAGAGAAGGAATTGAAATTATTTTAGAAAATGGCATTTTTGTTTTGCTTGTTCCGTTAGCCGTTGGAATACAAATGTTTTTGTTCAGGTATCATAGGAATTTAGTGAAAAAATATCGTTATGACAAATCAGAAAAAATCGGAGTTACTGGATCCGTTACTTCCTCTGGAGCGATGATTTTATGTTGTCTGCACCATATAACAGATTTATTGCCGACATTCGGATTTTTAATAACAATGACCACCTTTCTTAGTGAATATAATGACATCTTCATCATATTTGGACTTTTAATAAATTTCCTTGTATCAATCTATATTCTCAGAGCAATTATAAAAGATTACTCCATTTTAAAATTGAATATTAAAGGGAAACCAGAAATTTCTTAAAAAATTTCAAATATGAAATGACCATAATATCATTCAACCAGATTTGAATCCTCGGGGTTATTAAATTCTTTCTTTATTTCAAGTAGTCATCATTTTCCAATCTTATTACTTAATACAGAAATAAGGCTCCTTTCTTCTGGTAGAAGATGAATTTCCGAACTCATCAGTTAGGTTTCGGATGAATCCTAACATGATAACAAATAGTAAGTGAATGGTAATAGTTTGAATCCTTGCTTGAATTTTAACAATGTCCCTGAATTAGATAAAAACAAATTAACAAATAATTAGGTCAGGAACATAGCATGGTATCGACGGTAACGAATATTGAGAAAAATGCACAAATTAAATCATCTTTCAATGCTACTCGTGATTATATTAGTAATTTTCCATTTTTTAATGATATCTCAGCTAATTCTCTTTGCTGTGACCTGATGGATGACATTACTCTTTTAAAATTCAGTTTCTTACTTAAATGAGCTTTTTTCTTTAAAGAATTACAATTACATTTTCCCTGACCATAAAACGAAGTGTGACTAACAAAGTTTGAAATATGGTTAAAAATCATCACTTATCTACCTTGTTCAATATTTCCATAACAGAATTTTAAATAGATTACTCTTAAAATTTTAAAATTTTCTAGATACTTAGTTTAATTTTTTGATTCAATTATATCATTAAAATTAATAAATTAATGCTGATAAATTTGAATCCTTAGAAAATAATCATTAAAATATAACAATTCTATTAAATCTAATGTGAGAAGAAGATTAAAATCTTTAATTTTTAAAGTTCAAATTGATTTTCCAATTTTAAACAGTTTTTCCATTATAACAAACCTAGTTATAAGCATATAGTACAGTCTAGCAGTTTATATAATCATAAATGATGCTTTTATATGTTGAATAAATCAACAATATAAAAATCAAACAATAAATTATGTATAGGTGTGAAATTAAATTATGTACTCGAAACAAAATGATTTAACTGAAACTAAGAAGTTTTCGAATTCAGAAAATTTTGGTTACAAAATTATGGGTCTACTCAGGCTTACAGTGGGATGGATATTTCTTTGGGCTTTTCTTGATAAATTATTAGGATTAGGATTTGCCACTACCCCTGAAAAAGCTTGGATTAATGGTGGATCTCCCTCAGCTGGATATTTATCCTTTGCTACAAATCCTGAAGGACCATTTTACTGGTTCTTTACGGATATATTAGCTCCAAATAGTCAAATCATTGATATTGCTCTTATGGGAATGTTATTATTTGTTGGAGTTGCACTAATTCTTGGAATTGGGGTTAGATTAGCTTCTTTAGCTGGAATAATTTTCATGGCATCGATTTGGATTTCAGCTATTCCATTAGAAAATAATCCTATTATTGATGAACATATTATTTATGTATTAGTTCTTTTGATATTTGCAGTTATCAACGCTGGAAGATGGTTAGGATTTGGCAAACAATGGAGTAATAATACGTTTGTTCAGAAATATCCAATTTTAATCTAGTTGTAATACTTATTAATTTTCTTTCATTTTTTTTCTCCTTTTCTTTTTTCTCCATAGAACAATTATTTCCAATTACTTAAAAATAGTAAAATTGATTCGATTTATTTTTAATGGATTACAAACTAAATCTAAATTCTCTACTAATCTAGTTTTATAATTTTAAAATTTTCTTCATGTTTTTTTATCTTATAAATAAGAAAATAATTAACTTGATTTATTATAAGAAAAATTGTGATTGGAATCATATTTTTCAGCAATTCTGGTATTGAAATTGACTTTTGAAGACACTTTGTTGACCCGTTCAAATCGTAGAACGGCCGTTTTTAATAATTTACTAACAAAAGAAATTTCTGTAGTCTTAATTCTCGCTAGTTCCACAACAATTGTGAATATAGGCTTTGGAATGATACTACCAATATATCCTAAATTTTTGGCACAAACGCTTGATAAAAGAAAGTTTGTATTTGGGTTAACATTAGCTTCGTATGCTATTGGGCAACTAACCTTTGCCCCAATAGTTGGATATTTAGCGGATTCAAAAAATATAAAGAAATTGTTAATAATACTGAGTCTTTTAGGCTATTCATTAAGTAATTTTCTTTTTCCCTTTTTTATCTATAATTATGAGATAATCATTTTTATTCGGTTCATTCAAGGAGTTACAACCGCTGGAATAATACCTATCAGTCTAGCTCTTATCAGTGACCAAACTGATATCAAAAATCGGACGCGTTATTTCGGTTTAATTTTAGGAATGAGTAGTATGGGATGGGTAATTGGACCAATGATTGGGAGTATTTTTTATGAAATGGGAGATTACAGTTTACCATTTATCATAATTGCCTTATCTTCTCTCATAAGTGTTATATTTATTTTTTTTCTACTCAAAACTAGTAATAGGAGCAATGTAACAAAGGAAGAAAAAGCTAAGGGAAAGTTTAGAAAAAAAAATTACTTTAGGAAGAAAAATTTCAGTGTTAGTTCGATTCTTTTACCAGGAAAAACAAGTATTTTTTTAAGTCTTTTATTAATTTCCTTCATCGATTACTGGGCTTGGGCTTTACTGGGACCAGGATTACCATTCTATGTTTTCAATATTTTAAAAGTTACCACACTTGAATTTGGTATATTTTTAGGACTTTACGGAGCAATAATAGCAATTGGACAGCTTTTTTTAGGAAATGTAAGTGATAAGTTCAATAAGAAAAATATAATATTCCTTGCTGGTCTTTTTCATTTCTTCGGTTATGTTATTTTAGGTTTTGCATCTACCTTCACTGATTTACTTTTTATGGCTTTTGTGACTGGTATTGGAATGGCCTTACTTGTTCCTGCTATAACATCGTACCTCACTGAAATAGCTCAAGTCAAGTATCGTAGTTTTGTAATTTCTCTGTTAATAGTAGGTACGCAATCTGCAGGGATTTTAGCACCTATATTAGGCGGTTATTTAGGAATGATCTTCCCAATGGAGGTTTTAATATGGATCTCCACTCTTTCTCTTCTTTCGATACCGGTCATCTTATTGTTTGGATTTCAAAAGACAGAAAATCCCATAAATACCTAAAAATTGATCGGAGTAGCGATCTTGCCTTTTTGGAGAGTTTATAACAATTCTCAAATTTTATGCAAAATAAATTTAGAATCTTAAAATTTTCTCTCTATTTTTTTAAATTTTCAAGACTTGTTAATTTAAGTAGTGCTTTTTCTCCTATCTTGTGGCTTTGAATGACAACAAACGAGACAGTTAAATTAGACAACGTTAGAATAACAGCTCCATCTCCAAAATTTCTGGTCTTTTCCTTTTTTATCGCCAGTACGCTTTCAATTTTAATATATTGGGGTCCATATTTTGATTGGTATTATTTATGGCTTGAATCAACAACTCGTGACTTTGTTGTATTAATGCTGAATATATCTGGAGTTTCTTCAAACCCTAGCATTATTCTCTTTCCTATGATTCCTGAATATGAATTGTTGGGGGAAGCTTCGTTAGCTACTCCTGGTGTTTGGATACCAGGATCCCAATATGAAAATTATTGGATTATTAAAGCTTGTACAGGTATGCAAGCAGGAGCAATACTAGCTTCTATAATATTAGTCACACCAATTCCGAACAAGACAATTCAATTTTCTTCTTTTAAACAATCTGTAATTGGAAAGCAACAAATGTTTCTTAAAGTTAGAGTAATAATTATTTTCTTAATCGTTCTCTTCTTGGGTAATGTTTTGAGAATTTGGTTCGAGTTGTATCTAGTTGGCGCCCTAAATGTACCATTTGAGTTTGCTGAGGGTGAATTAGCAAAACCTATCGGATTTGTAGGAACCTTAATTTTTGCATGGCTGATCGAAAAACAGGGAGTCCATATAATTGATACTTTCGCTGATTGGCTTTCTTTGTTTTATAATTCGGTTAAAAAATTAGTATTAATTATATTCAGGCAAAACCGTTCAGTTACAACTACATAAACTATCAAAGACTAATTGTTTTAAAGTAAATTAAGGAAAATCGATCAAATTTTAAAGGTAACAGATCTTTGCAAACTCAAAAAATCGAAAAAATTATTTCTCAATATAAGGAGGACAACGAGAGCGTTTATAATACATGGTTCATTAATAATGAAGCTAGACTCAAAGCTTTTAATTCGATTCGACGAGGTGTTTTACAAGTCATTTCAGATATAAAAAATAAGTATTTTTCTAACGATTTTAAAGGATCTTCTTTAGAATTTGTTCTGAATGTTATTACTGAGCAAAAAGAAGTATTTGTAGGAGCAGCTCATCCATTTTATTGGAAACCGAAATTGAGAATTCCTGATATCTATGAAAATGAATCAAACAAGATTTATTTTGGACAGTTTTTGGAGAATATTCTCAAATATTCAAAAGAAGAGCAAATAATTAAAGAAATTCTAAGATTGGATGGATATAATATTAAAGGTCTAGGTCCAGCGGTTGCAAATATTCTATATTTTTTACATCCAACGATTATTCCTCCGTTCAATACTGCAATAGTAAAAGGATTCAACTTTTTGTTTGATAAAAAAATTAAACTGGGTTCATGGAACGATTATTTAAGAATGCGAAGTGAACTAATCAGTTTTAATATTCGTTATCAAAATATACTTTCAAAGGATTTGGGTGCAATTTCAGGCCTATTGTTTGAAATAGGAACAGGAAAAGTGATAATAAGTAACAATGCATTATTTATTTTGGACAAGGAATCAATTAAAAGACAAAAATATCTAAAAAAACGTCACAAGACTTTGGAAGAGGAGGTTGTTGAAGAAAACGAGCACACAAAAATTCAATATTTATTAATAAAAATTGGTAATGCATTAGGTTTTCATGTCTTCGTAGCTCAGAATGATAGATCTAAAGCCTTTGATGGAAAGAAATTCTCTTTTTTAACCATGGAACATTTACCCGAATTTAATATTGATCCTGATATTAAAAAAACAATAGCATTAATTGATGTACTTTGGTTTGACAAAAACAAAAAAAGAATCATTTGCGCTTTTGAAGTCGAAAAATCCACGTCAATATATTCTGGTATATTACGTTTAACAGACTTAGCAATATCTCTTGGAAAAATAATGCCATTTTCTTTATATTTAGTGGCTCCAGATAAAAGAGAAAGAGAAATAATAGCACAACTCAAAAGACCCTCTTTTAGCAAGAATTTAAATGAATTACCGGGGTATATTTTATTTTCAGATTTATGTGAACACTGTGATTCTATTTGTAAATTGGGAAGAGATCACAAAATTATAGAAGGAATTGCAAAGCAAATTTAAGATTTTTTGTTGTTGAGTTTTCGTATCATGTTAGAAAATGTATTAATAAAAGACAGCGTTTTTCTTATTGTTTTGATTTCAGAAATATTATATCTCATGGGACTTATATTAACTTTAATTTATCCAAAAGTTCATATTTGGCCTCCTCCAGGGGAAGATACCTGGCAATTTTGGTTTGTAAACATCCTTGGTTCCATGGCAATTGGTGGAATTCCGATTTTAGGAATAATAGTCTGGGATTCAATTTGGATTAATTATTCTCTTAGATTTTTATTGGGAGGTTTGATGGTAATTTTAGCATTTTTCTTTAGCCTGTGGTCAATAAAAACATTAAGTATTAATCAAAGTTTGGGTCTTAAAGGCAAATTTATTATCAGTGGTCCATACCAATATACACGTAATCCGCAATATGTAAGTTATATATTCTTGATTATTGGTCTTATTATTATAATAAACTCAACAATGGTATTAATAACAGGTCTTCTTGCTATGTTTTGGTTTATGATTGCCCCCTTTGCTGAGGAACCATGGTTATTGCAACAATTTGGTGATGAATATCAAGAATATAGGAAATCTGTTCCTAGATTTATAGGAATTCAATCATTTGAGAAAATAAAAAATAATTTAAGATTTTATTAAGAAATAATTATGGATAATATTTTAAGATAGGGTGCAGAACATATGCTTATGATTCTATTAATATAACATATATTCCGCACCCTAATATTATAATTTTACCATTTTCGTAAGAATACCTAATTCATGAGATATTTATCTAAATACTCTCGTCCCAACATCTCCAAAGCCTTAATCCCACCGGATCTTAGATTTTTCACTTCAAAGTGAGTTTTTCCTTTTTTTTCTATTTTTACAAGATGAACATCTTCAAAAAGTTGAAAGATCCATCTCAGCGTAGGACGTTGACTAGGCTTTCTTACCTGGTTGTTTATGGTTTCATTAGACAGAATGAGTGCCTTTCTTAGTTTTCTCTCTCCTATGGTGTAAACTAACAAAGAAAAGCACATGATCATTGTTAAAGCAATGATTCTTTCAGGTTTTTTTAAAAACATCGATGAAGCAAAAAAGAGAGGGTCTTTTAAGAAACGAAATCCTCTTTCCACATGTTGTTGTCCTTTATATCGATCAAAAAGCTCTTGATCCGTCAATGCGTCACTTGATAACTCATTTGTAGCTACAATAAATACTGCACGCTTAATGATTTCTCTATCAATGGAATTTTGTTCTTTAATAATCGTATAGTCCACATTATACACTATAATCTTTTCACTATTCTTATTTTTAGATGGTCTACCCCGATTTATGTATTTTGATGTCTGTCTAACCTGTTCAAGCCTGTATTTATGGTATTTTGTTTTCTTTTGGAGTTTCTCTAATGATTTCTTTGCAGCTTCTTCTGAACTAAAACCTTCTTTCTGAAGCTTCTTGCTCACTTGGATAAGCTTATCATATTCTTTTTTGACAGCTTTTAATACAGTATGCTCTGATCTTGACTGAGCAGGTTTCGAATAAATGACCAACCATCTTTGTTTTACCCCAGCATAGTTAGAAAAATGTTGGTCGTATGAATATCCCTGTCGATTTAAAGATTTTTCTAATTGTTTGTCCTTCCCAATCTTATTTACAAGTTGAGAAGCGATAGACCTAATTAGTTCTTTTGCTTCTGATATTTTTTCAGGAACACGGCTAATCCATAACATTTCATCTTTGGTTTCTTCAAGGGTGTCTTTACAATAGAAAGAACTGTCCGCTATCCAATAAGTAATTTCTTGAAGATTTTCTTTCAATCCTCGTCGGAAATCTGTGACAGTCTTTCTGAATGTAACTGTATCATTACTATTTCCATCAAGAACCTGCATAAAAATAGGAATACCTCCATCAGAGCAGACCAAAAGATTCAAGAATATCTGTTTTAAATCAAATCTTTTTTGTTTTGAATGACCGTGAGTTATGTGGACAGCAACAGCTTCTTCTTCCGACATTATTGATTTATAGTCACCAGAGAAGGAAAAAGTAGTAGTGTCCAAGTGCCCAAATTTTTTCTCTGCTTGAGAAATACTAGTTGCTAGATAAGCAATATGACAAAACAGCTCTGTACATCCATAATTATATATTTTATCCAGTGCTCTACCAAGTGTATCATCATTAAAATCTTCTGCAGATAAATTCTTCCCAATAAGCAATTTAATAGGTTTGTTTTCTAAAAATTGTGGAAATAAATATAGTCTTCTATTTGAAAATCCTAATCCATTAATGATCATCGCTACAACAACTTGACCAGTTGTTACTTTTTGTTGTTTATCATGTGGTATCAATAAATCAATTTTATCAGTTATTTGTAATTCATTACATAGTCCAGCCACTATTCCGAAGTGGTTAAGAGTATAAGTGGAGATCATTACTCTAATTAAATAGAGTAAAGTTTATAAATCTATCGGTTGCCATGGTAAAATATGGATGCTAAGGTTATCTTCTACAGTATGAAGAACCTGGAACCAAAAGTAAGAACAAAAGTTCTTGAAAAACTCCTTGGAAAAAGTAAAAAATCAAATTTTGGCAAATACGTTTATCAAGTTACTGGATTAATTCCCGAAGGATCCTACATTAAACCAGTAAGAGCAGTTTTAATAATTAAAAAAAGATATCTTACAAAAGTACTGAAATTATTCGATTTCTATGATATGGAATACATTGTTTTCGATATTATTGTTGAAAAAGGGGATTTTGATAAAAAGCACATTTTCTTAAACTAGGGTGCGGAATATGTGATATAATCAATTAATATAATCAATTAACCATAAATCCAGTTCCCTTTTTAATGTCATGTGAGGAGTTCTAATATATGGAAAACTAGATTTTCATTTATTTATCAAATAAGTTTCCATGTCGTTAAAGTGAAACTGAATGTCATTAGGAATTGAAAATTATAAGCCCTATTAAAAGATACTGATAAATTTGTTAATCCTAATGGAAAAGAGTACGTTTTTTCATCTAAAATTACAGATTTAAGTTTATGTTTAAATTAAGTTCATTCATAATTGATCCCAACGATTATGTTAAAGAACTGCTGTTGTTTCCATTTCCATTTCAATTATAAATTGAACAGGACAGTAAGACAAAATGTTAAGAAAATGAAAAAGCATGTTTGAATATTTTAAATTATTATAAATTTTCATATCAATCTTTATTTTTTAAAAAGATAAATTATTAAAATAATTTTCTATTTTATAATCGGATGATAATTTGCCGTCAAAATTCAAAAGCAAATCGGAAATTAAAAGAAAAAAAATAATATCAAAAGCGAAATCTGGAGACAAAGAGAAGAAAAGATCTCAGTCGAAAGGTAAGTGTCATTGAAAAAAATGTTAGATTGTAATTTCAATAAAATTTAGTGTTATAGTATACTAAAACTACGTAAAATACTTGATAATACAATTATAATTAATAAATTTAAATACAAATAGAACAATTCAAATTAGGAACACTTTATAGGGTTTACATTCTTAAAGGTATAATTAAATTGTTTAAATAAGATTTTTTTATTAATTTCCATTTCAATTTAAGATATAAAAATTTTTATCTCATTTAATTGGTAATATTTTAATTTTTCAAATATTTTTGTTCATTTCAATAAATATAAAAATTGTCTAATCAAATCATACTCCAAAAATCAAGCTTACTAATGTTCAGAGTTAAAAAATTTATTCGTTAATTGGATTTAGTTAATTAGATCCCCTTTTTGAATGAACAATTCATTTTTTAATTTGTTTGAATGATTAAGTGATTATATTAGGCTTTTACTAATAACTTTTTTCCACAATTTCTACATTCATTTTTCAAATCAATTATTCAGTATATTTTCAATGCTTTTTGCGTATTTGTTATCTTCAATTGTCTTTTCAATTAATTTGTTGACTTTTTTGGTCGTTTTAATATTCAAATATACATAATACAAAAATACTGGACTCATTAATAAAAGAAAAACGACTCCAGTTTCCAACACCGGAATGTCAATTGATAATGAATAAATTAGTATAACGATAGTTAAAAAACATGAAAATACGAAGATGAGAAAATTAATCACTAAGTTCTTTTTGTCGATTTGTATCATCATACTTTCACCCCACAATTCTCACAAAAAATGTCTGAAAGAAGTATTTTATTTCCACAATTGTAACAATAGTGTTTTTGTGATCTTGACGAAGCTCCTCCCAACGACATTTCTCTTAACCGTTGTTTTTCAGCCTGTGCTGAAATTAATCCTCCAGAATAAGAGTTTGAGCAAGAATCGTCATTAGAATCAGCATATGTCTCCTGGCCTCTTTTCTTGGCTCTTTTAGATGTACCACAACCCATATTATTACCTCTTTTTCGTTTAATTTATTCTCAATAGTATAATTTTTTTCCTTACTTTGTGATTTAGTCTATTTCTGAAATCAATAATGCTGTGAGCTTTAATCTTTCACATTGATGCTAAAATCATTGGTTTTTTATGGTGGTTGGGAACGTGTTTTTTTCCGCATCCAGGACCCATATGACATATCAAAAAGTCTCCATCTAGCTGCATTGGAGCGTTGCAATGCTTTGGAACTGCCATTGAATGGTTACAGTCTTGACATATCAGAGTTGGGGAATTAGAATCAGATTCATTCATCATATTGTGGTGCATTTAATCATCTCTTTTATTTGTTCTATAGTAAATTTATTATTAGGAGGTAAATCCTAAATAACAGAAATTTTTTAATTCTTTAAAGATTCTGATTAATAAATGCAATATTTTTGGTTTCTATTTTTAAAAAGTAAAGAAAATCTGAATAAATTTTTAAAAATTGAAAAAACTTTTACCGATTCTGAAAATGCTTTTTGGTTCATAATAATTCTATAAGCATCTAATAAATGCAATGTTAGGCAATTCTTCAATGAAGAAAATCATACTTCGTTTTTTCATTAATTTTAAAAGTTGCTGAAACATCGAGTTGTCTAACGCGCATATTTATACTATGTAGAATATTCGCACTGTTATTAACTTTTTTTCAATTAATCCTAGTTGAGATAACGCTTTCTTGCTAATGCTTTTATAATTTATTACTGCTATTTTAGTGTCATTAAATAATTAAAAGCATTTGTACTAATGATGGAATTATACAGAATAATTTTAAAGCCCTTATCTGCATTATCAAAAAAATTTAAAGTTCTTCATAAAATTATTCAATTTTCTATCCATATTTACTGATTTAATTCAAAAGTGGCTATTTCCTGTCCCTTATAACCAAGAGAATTAATTACTTCTGTAATGGTACTAATTTGTATAAATTTTGGGTCAAATATTATCTCTGCTTCTTTTTTGAAGAAATTAATAGATACTCTATCTATTCCTTTGATTTTAGTAAGAGAACTTCTAATATTTCTTACACAATTACCACAATTCATACCAAAAATTGAAAATTTACTAATCTTTTTATTTAACATACCAATCCCTTCATCAGATTTGATAATTAAATAGTAAATCGGTCCTTTAAGATGTTTTCAATTTATAAACTAAATTTTATCACTCCTCAATTATCAAAAAATAAAGTTAAAGATATTGTTTTTTAAAAAAGAAAAAAAATCCTTAATAATTATGATTTTTATCTTTAAACTAGATTTTTCTTTTGCAGATCACAGAGATTTTCAAATTCTCAAAATATTTTTAACCCAGGATAAAGATCCTTTTACTCCATAGAAGAATGCGTCTAACCAATCTGCAAAAGTATCAATTATTGGTACTCCACTTTTCTCAATAACCCATGCAAAAAGTAGTGTTCCAAAAAATCCAATTGGTTTTGCTAATTCATCATGGGCAATTGCAAATGGATATGGCCCAAATGTAAAACCAAACAGTTCAAATCCAGACACCAGCCATAAGTGGAATGCTATCCTGATTGTATTTGTTACGAATAATACAAACCAGAAAATACCAATAACTGTAAATTTTTTCCCCATATTGTACAAAGTTTGATGATTAGCTTGAAATCTTCTGTAGGAAGAAACTAATGCAGGATCAACATCAGCAGGTAATGACTTACTTTTAAGGGGAGTAACAATTATTAGGGCTATTAATATTGCTCCTGCTTGAAATCCGGTGCATGCTTTCACAATCCAATAAGCTGGATATTCGGATCCGTCAATACTAACACCTGGTGTGTTCGGAAAGGCCTCACCAAAAGCTCCCCATTGTGGAGACCATGGAAAGGTGGCAAATCCATCGGCAGCTCCAGTATAGTGTGCTGGATAACCCATAAATTGTAATATTCCTACTACGAGATCACGGGTCCAATAAGCTAGAAATAACCAATCAGGTAGAACATACAATGCAATACTGATTGTTGTTACGACTAATATACTAGTTACGATCCACCAAGGATTATAAGGACGAGGTTTTTTCTCACGAAGATAAGTAATTGATTCTTCCGGACTTGTTGTTGATTTTTTTGATACAGAAACAGTGGCCATATTTAAAATTCCTCAGAACTTGAATACATTTATCAATTGGAAAGTCCTCTTATAAATGTAGATTCAGGAGCATTAATATTCATATTTAACATTTATTTATTTACCTATACATAGTAGAGTTCACTGAAAAAGTGTGAAAATGCCATGAAAGAACATTAATTAAGACTCGAATTAGCTAAAGAAGAAGTAAAAATTTAGTTTTTCAGTAACCTCTAGTAATAATAAGGAATTTTTTAGCGATTATTTAATTATATTTAGAAAAATGTTAAATTTCGAAGAAATTCAATAAGATTTGTCATTTAAGGACTCAAAATTCTATTGATGTTGATATCAGACTTTAACATATAATAGAAACTTCTCAGATCGGATAAATCCGGTCTTGAACTGATTATATTAGATTTAATTAAGTTTGAAAGACCATGTCTTGTTGACCGAATACTTATTCCAATATAATTAGATAAATCCTTTTGTTTAACAGGTTTAGACAATTCTACAATAGCTTCAAGTATTAGTCGTTCTAATTGAGTAAGATTTTTTTTCTCGTCCAAGGTTTTCAAAATTCAATTTAAATTCATCTTTTTTCCTCTTCTTTTCAGAAAAGGAATAATCATTGGGGTCGAATAGATATAATTCTCATATAACTCTCCAAACATATTTATAGCTTCTTTTTCTTCTTTTTTTGCTAGTAAATAATAAGATCCTATTAACAAGGGCGCAGTAAGTAAGGAAAAAAAAGTTGGCCATTGGATCAAAAAACCCGTTATAATTAGGATGAATCCAAAGTATTGGGGATGTCGGACATTCCTATAAATTCCTATAGTAACCAACTTATTAGGTGAGGCATGAATAAGTTTCCAACCCCAATATATGATTATTATCCCAACAAAAATTAAAACCGAGCTTAAAATCATTACAAATGACCAAGCAAGCTCAAGATCGACCAAATTCATCTCTGATAGAAGTACAGCAAGAAGATGACCTTGGACATGACCGAACCCCATATCAAATCCAAAGAAAGATGACAATAAAAAAATGGTAAGAGGAAATCCATACATTTCTGTAAATAAGGCTACAATAAAGGCTTGATATAATCCTAAAGTTCGCCATTCACTTTTTTTCAAAGGTAAAAAAAAGCCGATTCCAATCAAAGAAAATAAAATGACATTTAATAACACAACGAACCAGTCACCATAAGCATATTCTCCGTTTGTCTCAAAATTGGTAGTCTGGATAAGAAAAGCAAATATCAAATAAAGAATAAAGACTATTAAGATAGTAAAGCTTAGAATAAAGATTTTTTTGTTAGAAGAATTAAATTCGATCATTTAAATCAAATTGTATTTATTTATATATTTTTTTAATAATAATATTCAATAATTAAAAAGATCTTTATTTAAAAGTTTAAAAAATACTGATTATATTCTTTAAAATCTTAAAAAAAATTAGTATTTTTTTAAAATTGTAATTTCAGTCTAAACGTTGATTAATGTTACATATAAATCCCTCCTTTTAGAATAAAGATAGACGATTTTTGTCTAAAATCCTCAGATACTGGTCAATTAATTCACGAATTGGGATATGATTATAGATCCATTTTTTATATACTAATTCAAGCTCATTTGTAATCAATTCTTCCGGTATGATCGATTCTGGATCTTTAGGAAGGTGACGATAGATCCACGAGGAGTATAATAGGCAGGCAACAGCAAAGAGCCATATTCTGTGTGATGGGTCAATAACTCTTGTCTTGGCTTGTAATGACTTTATCTGTCTGAAAGCTGTTTCAATACGCCAACGTTTTCCATAATAGTCATAAACTGTTTTAGAACAGACATCTGGGCTGGTTATATACAAATAATATTCATAATTTAGATTGGAATCTCCTTTTGATTTACCTTTTTTCCTTTTAAGTTTCCAAATAACTAGATTCACCTTGACTGAAGGATTTCCATACTCAAAATCTTTTATTACCCAACAGTTAGTATTTTTTCGGTATATCGTTTTATTCAAGCTTGGAATGAAGAATTGACTTTTATTCATAGTTTTGGGATTTTCCAGCAATCTACAGGCTTTTGTAATTTTTTTACTTCTTCTGAATGCTATTATAAAAGAATAATTAAATAAATAGAGTGTTTGGACTATTTTAGATGAAATAAAACCTCTATCAAGTATAATCAAACTAATTTTAAGCTCGCTTTTAATTTGAGATAATGTTTCATGTAATATATGATACAGCACTTTTAAATCACCTTACTTTCATCTAATATTAAGAGGATTTCAGCTAATCTTTTTTTATTCTTTATGGATAATTAATCCAAAAACTAGTAGAATTAATAATTGGCAAGCCTACTTTTTGAATATCAAGTTAAAATGAAAGTCACTCTTCAATTACCATGTTGATAATAAAGTAAATATAAGAAAATATTACTAGCTAAAAAGAAAAAGAGAAAAAGTAGCTAAAAAGTATTTACTAGCTAAAAAGAATAAAAATTTGGTGAAGATTTGTCAGTACTACAAAGATATCCATTTAAATCAATGATTTCAATCGTCACATCCTTAGCATCATCAAACGAATCATTAAACATATATGATATACAAAAATCCTCACTTTCTTGCATCCCAGATACCAATGAAGTTTTAACAATGCTTTCTTATCTCACTTCTTTTGGAAAAATCTCTGAAACTACAAAAGGTTGGATTAGAATTTATGAGAACGATGAAAAACCTCTCAGACCTAAAAGATTCTTCTATTTAAAAGATATATATAATGTATTATCTGAATTGACTGAAGAAAAGCCATTAAACAGTGTAAGAATTGCGGAAAATATTGATATAGATGTTAGTCAGGTCCGCGAATATTTAGAATTTTTGGTTACAATTACCAGTACGGGAAATATAAAATTGGAAAATAATGGTTATCCTCCATCCTATTATATTGAACAATTCAATTAAGGGGAGTTAAAAAAATAATTTTCGCATAATTTTTTTTTTAAGATATTTTTAGGTTAATTATCAGATCTTCAGTATCACATAAAAATGGCCTCCTTTTAAGAAACGAAAAAACGCACCTTACACCTCATTTGCAGAGCTAATTTACTTTTTAAATTGAGATGAGATGTAAGATTTAGACCTTTTTTGAAAGGAGCTTTAAAATTTCTATTAATAATCTTCCAAAATTTCTAACAGATTTTTCATTAATTCATCAAAATTTTCATCGATTGAGGAATAATCTTGTATTTTTTCAGAATCGTTAAATAAAAACCCATTTCTTAATGAGAAAGGATCAGAAATAGTGTTTAATCGGGTATAACTGGTAAATCCTTCTAATTTCGCTCATTTTACTATGACCTTATGTAATTTAATTTCATTCGATGTTTATATTTATAAAATTATTAATTCAATATTGGATTATTATCTATAAATACTTTCGTTAATTAATAATTATAAATTTAATATGGACATGACCTTTAAAATAACCCAAATTTCTTTCTTAAAAACAACTCTCGAAACATAGATGTTGAAAATTAAAAAATATCAAGATAATCAACTTTCTTGACATAAGATAGCAAGGATATAATAACTCCTCGAATAAACAGGCTATTTGTAATCTTTTTAAAAAGTAGCCAACTAAAAAATCACGGAATTTAATTGTTATTTCTCTCCCGTTGAATCGTGATATTTACGTTTGATACCATAATCGTTGACTAATTCTAAATCTGGATAAAGATCGGTGGCAGGGGTATAGAATCGTTTCTCAGGTCTTGATCCTTTATTAATATTAGATTGACGAATAGAAATAGAATTTTGATGAATTTGGTAAATAAAAATAATTCATCTTGAAAGATCTTTTTTATTTTGACCTCCAATTGCTAAATCATTCCCTAATAATAAAATAGTTTCAAATAGTCAAGAAGGTTGATAAGAATAAATAGTTCCATGAAACAACTGAGAAATTCCCTGTAATTCTTTTCACCATATGGATTATTAAACATTCTAATATCCTTTACAAAATTGTTTTAAGCAAATTATCTACAAATTTCCTGAATCAAAATCCAAATCAAGTCGTTCACCTAATAAAACAATTCTGAAATGTTTTTTAATATAAAAAGCACTCTTGTCAATGGCCCAACTTTAAATAACAGGTACTAAAATAGGCATTATTGGTAATCTCCAATCGGATCAGATTCTCGATTTTCAATAACAGGATGAAATTTGAGAATAAGCTCAAAGCTTTTACATTTGTAAAAGTGTCGTAGGTCGTTATATTAAAAAAAGCGATTAATCATTTTATGTTAAGTGCAATTTAAATAGTTCATTTTCTTTGTTTTTCAACCTTTTTTTATTTATTTTTCGCCTTTTTTGAACAAGAATATCCTAAATTCATCGAATTAATCAAAGAAATAATTTCATGTAACGAAATCTTTAATGCGTTCAATATCCATAAATTTAATAAATCAAATAGTAAAACTTTTGATAAATGTCCATCACTGAAGAAAGTAAAAAGCTGAAAAAGTTACCAATCGCGTTGGGAATTCAACTTTCCTTCTCTTACCTAATTTAACCAATTATTTAGGGTTTTCACCTGGAAGGTAAGCTTCAAGCTATCTTTTTTGATAAGGATGAAATTTTTTACAGTCTTTTATCCAAATGAAATATCATGGAGTGACTCAATTAATCAAGAAAAATATCAGGGATCATTTGCTAAATGGCTTACAGACTACTATAATACTCCTATTTTCTATAAATATGATATGGGTGGAGGATTAATTCTAATCTATGAATCAGACGATAACTATTATGTAGTTTTATCTCCAAATGACAATTAAGACTCTTTTTTTAATTTAATCTTGTCGTTGTCTTATGCTTTTTTCTAAGTCAAAAGGCTGCAATAAACTGTTAAAAAATCATATCGTATGATTTAGTACGCCTACACGACAGGAACCTAAATCCTGCTCCTTTGACCTGGTTCGGATACCCCCGCAAAATAAAGAAATTAATATAAAATAAACACATTTAGAGTTCAAATTCTATACCAAGTGCTGATGAAATGAGATCCTGTAAACCAGAACTTGTTTCACCAATTGGTAATTCTAGCATGATAGGAAAAACATCTTTTTTAGCAAGATTTGCTTGTACTATTCTTGAATTCGCTTTAGCTATCTCTGGTGTTATTAAAACAATTGCACGGTCTATATCTTTTGCTAATTTTTTTAGAACATCTCCAGCTTCTAAAGGGTCATTTATGGGATAAACCTGTCCAATACCACTCATTTTCAACCATGTACATGTTTGTTCGTCAGCTACTGCAGTGATTCTCATTGAAATCGACCTTTACCAAATAATCCTTTTAGAATATAAATTTAAAGTCTATTTGTTACTTTTAATGCAATTTCATTAATGTTTTTTTTAAATGATAATATGAATTTTAATTTCGGTATTCATTATTAAATCATCTTTTAGAATAAGGAGAAATTAATTATCAATTTTTCTCCAACGAGAACCTTCTTGAATATCTTTTAGTTCAATACCATTTTCTTTCATCAAATCGCGAATCTGATCAGAAATTTTCCATTGTTTTTCTTTTCGAAACTCATTCCTCAAATCAATTATGTCCTGAATTAGTTTTTCCACAAATTCTTGTTCATATCCTCCACCACTTGTTTCTGGAAATAAACCAAATAGATCCAATATCTCACGAAGCATTGAATGAGCAAAATGAATAAAATGAATAAAAAACTTTAATAGATCCCATTAAATATGTTAGGTCTAAATCTTAAAATAACATTAAATGCGAATATGTTTATTGCGATATTTATTAATTCAATAAAAATAACAGTCATCAAATTTTGATGTTCGAGTATAAATATGAAATGAAGCTATATGAAAAATGAAGTCGTCAAGTAATCTCTAAATATGATTTCTTTCTTCTTCTAATTGAAAAAAATTGAGAAAAAAAACGAATCCTCCTATAAGCAAATACTACAAAATCAAGAAAATATAAATAAGATATTAATAACATTATTATTATAAAAATATTATTAGCAACTATATTCAAAGATGTAGAAAGTAATGAAAAGAATAGCTTACCAAAGTAATTAATTTGAAGGATAATTAATACACCAACAAACATGAAAGAAAAAATCATAAATAATCTTACAGTTATTAATACCCGTCGGTTGTAAAGTGTATCTTTCAAGGGAATATTAGCTAATTTTCTAGCAAGATATTCATTTAATGCTTCTCCCAATGTGGGAAATCCTATTATATCAGTTATTAGTCTGTGTCCATCAGAACCAGTAGATAATAAGTTCATATTCCAGATAAGACTAAAAAACACTCTTAAACTAATTACAAGAACAAAAAATGATAGTTGAATGTCTGGGAACATAACTAAAATCATGGTCAAAGAAATTAATTCTGCCCATAATCCTCCAAGAGATACTACCATTCGCTGATATAATTTGGGTAAAAATAGTAAGTCAGGAAGATCAGTGATTCCTTGAAAACGAATCAGTCCACGAATGTTAATAAAAAATATTCCAGATTGCTTCCTATACATATAATACCAGAAATTATGACCAAATTCATGAATGGGGGTAAAGAAAAACCTTGAAAAATAGAATATTGGGAGGATCAATATTATATCAGTATATAGAACACTCCTATTGGTCAATAACACAGTGATTATTGATTGCCCAGAACTAGTCCAGAAACCGATAAGAAAAACTAAAGATCCTATTAAAATCAAATGACGGAAAGGAACAAATAATTTTAAGACTTTATCAAATCTTGAAAAATCCATGATTTTCATGATTCGTCCAGGAGTATCTTCCCAGATTGGAGTAACTTTTTCTTGTTCAACATCTAAATATAATCTTGTAATCCATGATTTATACGAATAATCATCCTCTGGACTATCCCAAGATGAATCTAAGGATTTTAGTGTAATGATTGTCTCATCAATATCATTATGAATATGATAAGTATAAAGAGAAGTTGTGAGAAAGGGATTTAATTCAATTGATAAAATATTATCTAATTTAACCAAATAAGTCTCAGAAAATTTATTATAGCGTGATTGAATTGAGTGGAAAGGAAAAGAATCGGTGAGAGACAAATTCAATTCAATCACGATAAAGAAAGATTTTTTTTTCCAAATTAGTACTCTTCTAATCCACTTTCTTCTTCAAAGTAATCCTCAAATGTAGCAGAACACGATAATTTGTCTGCATCAATACCTTCAAGATCAGTGATACGACCTTCAACAGAGATAGTTGGGCCAGCATATTCTTTACCTTCCCAATTACTCCAATCAATGGTCACACGATCACCAGTGATAATGCCACCCCAATAACTTAGAGCAGTAGTATCAAAGAAAGCGTATTGACCAGTATATTTCTTATCACTTGTGGGATCCATTTCGATAAATTCTCCTGTATCTTCATCTAGAAGAATAGGTATTTCCCAAGGAGATAAAATCCATTTACCTTTGTGATTGACAGGCATAGGATTTTTCTCAGTCATACCATAACCATCAAGAAGATTTTCCAGTCTCACACCAAAGAACTGACAGATGGCTTCCTTATGATTAGGGGGAAGTTGAGCACCTTTTAATCCACCACCGATGGAAATAATAGAGTCGGGAGCAAATATGTTGTTATATCCCTTAGGGAGATAGGTCAAAGCAAGCTTGGCAGC
>MDVS01000001.1 GCA_001940645.1 Candidatus Heimdallarchaeota archaeon LC_3 | reverse complement strand
GCAGGAATTCTAGGAAAAGAGTATCCGATCAAACTTCATGCTAAATATCAAGCAGGAGAAGCATTTACAGAATTGGTACTAACCAGTTCACCTGAAGTTACCGACGATTAATTAATCCTTTCTTTTCAATAGAATTTTTCCTTTTTTTTTAGCACTATCTAGGTAATATGATAACCCAGTAATACAAGGATTATTAATCATTTTGTCGGGATTGATTGACAATTAAAGAAATTTGTCGAATTATTTTTCCAAATACATTTAATCTAGCTAATGGAAAAAATAGTTGAAAAAATTCATACAGGCAGGAAATTCATATGGGATCACTTTACATCGATTTTTTAAACCAATTATCAACACCAGTACAGGAAGAAAGCGATGATGCTTTTCAATTAATATGCGAATGTTCACGAGGAGAGTTACATTTTGACACACTATCGACAGAGAAATTTACAGCGAAAATTGATTGTAAAATTAATGGTATTTGTGCATTTGTTAGTAAATCAAAGCATTTAGTCAAAATTAGTAGTAAACATAATGAAATCGCGAAAAAATACGAAGAAAGAGTAAAAAGCAGAAGAGTATTTAACAAAAAAAATATCGAGAATATCGAAAATATTGATGAAAGTGATATTAATAAGCCAAAGTCGAAATCATTATTAACATTCCTCTGAATAAAAAGTTTTTTGTAACATTATTTAAAATTCTTCAGTTTTTTTCTTAAAAAATTGTCTTTTTTTCCTATATTTCCTATGCGAAGATCTTTCTCTAATTAATTCTTCTGTTTTTGTTAATAAATGCTCAGAATAAGAGGTATATACCGTATCAGTTATGGTTTCTGATAGTTTAACACCTGATTGGTTCATAATCTTATTTGCTTTCGTAATATACAATTGAGCTTCTTCTTTTCCTCGGTCTCCTAATTTTTTTGCAATTTCTAAACACTTTGCAATTGCGTCTTCAATTTTTTTAGGATTATTAGCATCCTCGTAATAAGGAATTGACCGTCCAATTGAAGCTACACCTTGTTCATGGTTTCCTGCCCTTGCAAGGATTATTCCTGCCTTTAGTAATGCATCGCCAATAGGTTGAAACTCTTCGTCACGATCATAGGCTTGAATTGCTTTTTCTAATACATCTTCAGCAATAATAGTCTCTTTTATTTTGAAATAGTTCATAGCTAATGCTACACTATATTTTTTAACAAGATCAATCTTTTTGAGACTTTCAAGAGCTTTTAAAAGAATAGCTGATATATTAGAAGCATTATTCATATCATTATTGCCAATGAGATAATCAATATAACTTTGGAGCATTTTTGCAAATAAATTAATTTCTTGGTCAGCTCGTAATCTTGAACCTGTTTTTTCAGCCATCGTTGCAATGTCTTCTGGATCAATGCTTGAATCAATTAACCGTTTAAGCTCAAAAACCAGTGTTTTACTTAACTCTTCTCCAAGGCCCCAATCTTGAAAAACTGATTCCATGAAGGAATAATATTTCTCGTAAAGTTTTCGTTTTTTCTTATCCTGAAGAAGTTGTCTGGAATAAACCTCTAATCCACTACCAAGAGTTTTAGCATTATTTACTGAATTAGTTTTGTCATTTAGATACAATTTATTTGCCTGTTTAAAAAGTTCTAATGCTTCTGATTCTTGATCTATGTTAAAAAGCGATTCACCTATTTTTTGGTGAATTTGTCCCCTAAGATTAATATGTTCGCTTCCTGATAAAATTGTTATTGCTTTATTCATAATATCCGATGCGTTTTTTCTTTTATGTTCATAAAATAATGCGGATTGATCACCTAGGATTCTACCTGCTTTAGAAACATCATTAATTGATTGATACATTCCAATGAGGATGTCAAAAGATTGTTCTGCTAGTTCATAATCTTTAGATCTCGTCATTTTCATAGATAAGTTCAAAAATGATTCTCCGAGTTTGTTCACATACTCATTATTGTTTTTAGAAAGAGATCCTATTTCTTCAAGATCTTTAAGTACATTTTCTATATTTATAAGTCGATAATAAACTGAAGCTCTTTGTAATTTCCACCAAAGTGTTTTAAAAGTCTCTTCTAAGTGCTGAAAAAGAAAAATTATTTGATTAATAACATTTAATTGAATTTGTGGTGGTATAGATGTAGAGAAAGAATTTTCTAAATACACTGCAAAGGGAGATAAAACAACTTTTTCAGATTGAAACTTCCGTATAAATAAAGGAGCAAATTGGATTAAATTTTCTAATGTTAATTTTTCTATCTTACTATTTACATAGGATCCTAATTCTTGAATATTATATAAAGAGCTTTTTATAGCTTTGTCTATCCAATAATCCAGTAAAGAAACTAGTTCCATGGATAATGCTTGTTGAAAATACCAATCCCAAACTTCTAAACTTATTTTGTTAACAGCTAGAGCCTGTTCCCAAATACTTTCATGTAATACTGTAATAGAATCTTCTCTTTTTATTTTCTTCTTTAAATTAAGAAATAATTCCGTGTTTACTAGTGTTTCGAGTATTTTGTTGGTTTCTTCATACCAAAATTCGAATATTACATCACGATTTTTATAATCAATGTTTTTATTCCATTGAATAAACTTATCTAGAATGTTTATTGCTTTACTGATATTATATTCCTGAAAATTATATTTTATATCTTCCTGAAACATAAAAAAGGATCTGTCATATTGTTTGGCTTTGTCATAAGATTCTTTAGCTAATTCAAATTGAAGAATTTTATGGTATTCATTTCCAGCTTTAATATAACCATCTTTACCTAATCCGGTAGATTTTTGCTCAATAAAATCAGATATTATAAGAAAATTTTTCGCCTTGTCTATTTCAGAAATATTTACGTTTTGCACAGCATTTAACATGTAATTATATGCTTTTGTTGACCATTCCTCATCAGGATTTAAAGTTAAAGCATCATTTATTGCTGCAATTATTTTTTTATGTGATTTTTCAGATAAATCATTATTTGACAGATTAATAGCTGCGGATATTGCTATTAAGCGACTAGAATTATCTTCATCTTTAATCTTTAGGCATAAATTTACAGCTTTATCAAATTCTTTGTTCTCAATTGCATTATTTATATCAGGATTATCATTTAAACTCATTAAAATCACAAACAACAAAAAAAATAGATATAATTTAATAATAAATTTATTAAATTAAGCATTAAAATAACAAATTAAATAAATTAACCTTTTTAGAGAATCAATAATTGGAATTTTCTAGTCAGTTATTCTGCTGATTATAGCAAAACATTTGCTCTAATTCAAAACAAACACCTAAATCTTTCAGATATTAATTATAACAAATCATGGATGTTGTATTTTCTTGTCAAGAGTTGGAATCCCTCGAAAAGTTTTAGATATATATTCAAATCACATTGCTCAACAAGAAGCCGAGATAGAAGGACTTAACAATCTTTTAATAGATTATAGATCAAAATTTGGATCAATTGATCTTAGTTCTTCTCCAGAATTTGAAAAAGCAAAGTTGGAAAGAGAATTACAAGAGATTAGGAAAAAAAATAACGAAAATCAGCTTCAACTAAGAACTCTACAATCACAATTGTCTATAAAAGAAAATATTGTGAAGGATATGGAAAATGCTTTACAGGAATTGATGAATGAGTTATCGGAAACTAAAGATCCCGAAATTACGGAATCCGAAAGTCGTGTGACAAAATTAGAAGAGTTTGACAAACAAATGAATAAGGACATAGCAGATTTGGAAGAATCTCTTAAAGAATTACTTCAACAAAATAGGAGGAGAGAAATTTGAGCCAATCTTTTGATCATTCATTTGCAGATCAAACATATAATAAAAACAAGTTAGATCTCGCTTCTAGAATAGCTCAAAATCGGGAAAAACACACTCAATTGTTGAAAGAACTAAAGGAGTACAAAAGAATAGAAAAAACTGGAAACAAATCGTTTGAAGATCCCCAAAAAAGGCAGGAAATATTTAATATTCAGGAAACAATTGATTTAGAATCAAAATTAACTTATCAATTAGAAGAACAAGTAAAGGGAAATCAATCGTCAATTCAAGAATATGATAAACGAATAAACAATCTCTCAAACACGATCCAAAAAAATAAGGAAGAAAAACAACTCGGATCCTTTGATTCTAATCTCTTTTTGGAAAGTAGAACAATTCAATTACAGGATCGAGAAAAACAGCTTGAAAAAGTAACCCAATCGAAAAAAGAAAAAATTATTGAACTGAAACGAGAAATTGATCGAATAAAAGATGAAATTGATAAAAAATCAAAACAAGCAAGTATTTCTGACCTTATCGTTTCTTGGAAAGAGGGTGGATCTCCTGATGATACTGAGATCCAAAAAATTTCATTCACCTTATTTAAAACCTCAGTAGATTCATATAATGATGCGAGACAATCAATGGATGCAGGAATATTGGAGGCATACTACAGACAAATAAGAACAAGCCTTTTGGCTGCAATTGATTGTGTTTTTATTCTAGTAATGAACACTCTGGAAAATTACAAAGTAATTGATTATTTTGAGAAAATTGATGAATTATTCGCCAAAAAAGTTGTAGTAAACCCAATAATGATAGAGAAACTAGATAATTTGGTACAAAAATATGAAGATGGGGTCGAAATACAACCTAATCAAAGATTTTTTCAAGATGTATTCGAATATTTAGATAAGAATTTGAAAAATTTGAAAATGATTTAAATTAAGAGATTTTCCTTTATTATCAGGTTTTTCTGGTGCAAATAAATATTCATTTTTAATTTTGATATCAGAATTGATTTTAAAAAAGAAAGTTTGTTATCAAGATTTTAAAATTGTCTTTTAAGGGATAATTATAACTATCAATTATTACGTACTAATTAAATTTATAAGGAAAAATTTCTTACAGGAGAAAAATGATAATGATTTATTTACATGCCGCACTAATGTTACATTCAGCAGGAAAAAGCATCACAGCAGATAGTTTGAAAAAAATAGCTAAAGCAGCAGGTGTAGTAGCTGATGATTCACAAATTAACGCCTTAGTGGCAACCTTGGATGGAGTTAATATAGAAGAAGCAATTGCTTCCTCTCCTATGATGGCCGCTGTTCCAAGCGCAGCTGCTCCAGCCGCATCCGCTGATAGTGGAGCTGCTCCAAAGAAAGAACCTAAAGAAGAGAAAAAAGATGATGAAGATTTAGGATTAGACTCCCTTTTCGGATAAAAATCTTATAACAAATCATAAATTTATTCTTTTTTACAATTAAAGCTTTCTAGGCTCCATTCTTAACTCAAATTTTTTAAAATACCCATTGAGAATCTGTACTCCTATTAATACTAGAATAATAGGATTTTAATCACGTTTTTAATTACAATAACCATCAACCAATATTATTAAAACATAATATTGGAGAGAAACAAATTAACAAGTGAAACAGGTCTCATCGGTTGCCAATTATAGAGATAGTTCAATCAAATTCAAGTCGATTGAATAAGGGTGAATATCAATTAATTATAAGAAAGAAGGGAATTTCTTTTCGTAAATCAAATTCTGAAGATCCACTTGATACGTTACTAATTTTGACTTTAAGGCCCGATCAGATTCATAAGACAGAATTTATTGAAAAAAGAAATGGTTCATATCATATCATTTTATATGCACAAATTCTTGAACGCATGGGAGAACTTATTGAATCTAAAATAGAATTGAAATCCGTAGAAATACCTGTTTCTGTATTATTTGAGAAACTTGATCTGTTATTTAATAAGAATGAGGAAATTATTGATGTTAATAGTGAAGAGTTAGAGGATGATCCCCTTATATATTTCTTAAATTCATTTGAATTAGTATTTGTGGATCCTGTGCGTCAAAGCATTCAAATTGGTTTATCCTTAGTGAAAGTTGGAGTTTCTAACATTCAAAAAACTTTAAAAAAAGGTATTCGATCATTGAATAAATTCGGATTACCACTTTTGCAACAGAAAGAAGAAAATGAGGAAAAAATCGAAATAATAAAATTCAAAGAGGAATACATCTCAATAAATAAGGTTCTTACTTGCTATATCGATACCAATTCAGTTCAGAACAAAAATTTTGAGTCTATAAAAGAGAAAGATCAAAGCTCAGATGAAAAATCCAAAAAGATATTATTGTTACTACATGGAATAGGTTTTGATTACAAATTATGGAGAAAATATATCTCAAAATTTTACTTGGATAATTTTAGAATATTATCTTATGATTTAAGAGGACACGGAAAAACGCAAAGACCAGAAAAACTTAAACAATGTAGATATAAAGATATTCAAGATGATTTAGATGAATTTATAAAAGAAAATAAATTAGATTCAGATTCTGTTGACCTTACTATTATTGCATTTTCTTCGACAGGAATGATATTAACACATTACTTAGAAAAAAAAGTCCCAAAAAGTCTGAAAAAAGTCGTATTACTAAGTGCAAGTGATCACATTTCTAAAGAATTTGCAAAAATTTGTAGAAGAATACCCACTCCAGAAGTATGGTTACCTCTCAAAGACCAAGCTAAAGAGAAAGCCAAAGAAATGTTATTCACAAATCAACAATCAACTTATATTAATGAAATTTTAGAAAAACCAATTATTTCGGATGCTAATGTCCTTACAGAAATGTTTCGATCAGTTGGAGATAAAAAATTCGAAAAACAAATAAATCATAAGAAATTAAAGGGTATTTCAATATTAGCAATGGTTGGAAGTAACGATCCAATTTTCCCTCCAGAATCTATTATATCTCTGAAAAAACTTGAAAATGTATCTCTGAAAGTAATAGAGGGAGGAAACCATTTTTTTCCTTTCGAAAATGATGAATACATTAATTATACTATTAATGAAATCGAAAAATTCATTGATCAGTAGTAAAAAAAAAGTGAAAATTGAAAGAAATCTATACTATAACAATATTCAAATAATAATCGATAAATTGACTTATGTAAAAGATAAAATTAATTATAAATAGTTGAAATACAAATTAATTTAATGATGTTGAGGTAGCCAAGCCCGGTTATGTATTGGAATTAAAGGTAAGAGACATTTTCGTACGTGTTCAATCAAAAAATACAGAATAACTAATTAAGCTCAGGTAGCGCAGCTTGGTAACGCGCCACACTGGAAAAAAGTGATTTCCATCACTGAATCAAGAAATGTGGTGTCTCACGACTCGTGAGTTCAAATCTCACCCTGAGCGTACTCTGATTCGGCCAGAATGGGGGGGATGGGATTATACCCACAGGAAAAGGTTAATTCTACCTTTATTGATGATTTGGTTCAATATTTTAAGATTATTTCTTGTTACCAATTCAGAATTTATTTTACTATATAACCAAATTACCTCTATTGGTATCCATTCTTTTATTTTAGAACCCAACTTAACCAGATTCTTAAGCTGATATCCGAAGGCTTGATTTATGATTCAAGCTTGAATCCGGTTTCCCCCAAGAATTGATTTTGATATAATTTATACAATCAAAAATGAAATTCTAAAACGACAGATGAATTTAGTGTTGTATTAAATTTCATAAATAGTTTTGTTAAAATAATATGAAAATTAGCTAGTTAACTATGAAAAAAACTTATTTTTTAGGATTTTCAGTTTTCTTATTAATTGGAATTTTCTCTTTTACTCCTATTAGTCATGTTATTAGCACATCAAGCGATAATATTAAGTTCCAGTCGTTTGATGAAGATAAATACTGGTATACATTAGATCAATATCAGAATCCAGCTGGAAACTCCGAATGGGTTCCTTTTTTTTCTTTAACAGATGTACCTTATTCCCTACCTCTTCGTGGTTTCCTTTCCGATTCCCGCTCTGCTTTTTTTGATCTCGGAGCATTTGAATGGTTTTCTGATTGGGTTCAAAATGTATGGGGAAATGCTCTGGCAAGCAATTGCGAAAATAATTTTCATAAGTTAACAAGCATTCAAGACCAAAGTAACTGTATTCAGTATTTTTTTGAGACATTAACTGAACGACTGACCACGGGTGATTTATCACTAGATTATGCTAAGAATCTGAAGTCTTTTAATATTTGGGCTCCCCTAATAGTATATGATAATATGACTAGTAAAGGTTATGAAAATTCAAGCTTGTCAGAATGGATAGTTAATCCTCATTTAGTTCAAAATACATTAAATACTCAATTTCCTTTGTTGAACTTTACCACAGACTTGTTATGGTTTGATCCTGTCAATTTATCTTCTTTTAATGATCTGATTTATAATAATTCTGTCTGGAGTGAACCTGAAGATGTATTTCTTTTACAAACCACAACTCAGTTTTTATCTGAAACAGATACTATAATTCATAATATATTAACGACATTTAACTCATCTGAGTATGATTTAATATTTCCGTCAATGTTATTGCTCCAATCTGGTGTTACTTTGTATTATCCAGGATTTGGTAAAATTGGTGGATTAGGACAAATAAATTCAGCATATTCAGATATTGGATCATGGACAATTCAAGGAAGAAATGAGTTAAGTTATTTTTATGGAGGCGATCCTGAAAAACCGCGTGATAATTTAGATTCAACAGTTCTTCATGAGTTAGGACATTCTATAGGGATACCTCACCCACATGATATAGGTGCTTGGTATTTGGATTCTATAACAGAATCAACCATGACATATTACTCACGTTCAGCTAAATTTGATAGTTTAAATACTGATTTAGTTCTTAATGGTCTTAGTTTACAATTAATTGGCAAATATGAAGATGAAATCGAATATTATAAATCATTAACACTTAATTCAACTCAAAATAACACGATGTTTTATTTAGAGAATCAACTGTTCGAAATCAATAATCTTTTATATCAAGGAAACTATACAGGAATCCAATTATTGTTTAAATCCTTAGAGGGTGAATTAATAGATCTAGAAAATGAACTTGGCCAATTAAGAAAACAGTCAGGTTTTGGTGAGAAATCTCCTCCTCTAAACATGCACATTGATTTTATTGTTGGAGAAGGATTTCTTGATAGAGAAATAATTGTAAACATGTTGAATCAAACTTTTACTCAATCTTCAGAAGTTTTAATTGCATCAAACACGTTTTTACCAAAGCCTAATTATCAATTGACGACTCAAATTCATTCAACTAATAATAGTTATCAGTCATCCATGAAATCGTATTGGCAATCGTTATTGACTTCTGATGTTACTAGTCTTTATGATCCTGATTTAGTTCCCTCAGATGCATGGGATAAATATCCTAGAAATCGAATATTTACCACCCAATCTGGTTATTCAATTAATGCTTATCAAGCTGAAGATTGGTTAGTCGATCATCCTGCTACACCTAATAAATCTAACTCTATTCATTATCGTTTTTATCTATTTGACTTTACTGGATTAGTACCAACAGATATATCTCAGGTTCCCTCTTCTACAACAAGTTCAGAAACAATTACAACCGAGATTAAATCCTCAATAACCACAACTACTACAAATGGATTTACAGGTAGTTTTGCTTTACTTACTGTGGGCACACTAACAACTATAATATTGATTAATAAAAGAAAAAAGAAATAATAAATGTTGGTTATTATCCAAAATTTGTTTACTAGCGCTGATTTAATTCAACGTATTTCCGATCAGTCTCACCAGTAAAGATTTGTCTAGGACGGTGAATCCTAGCACCTGGTCTCTCAACTTCTTCTTTCCATTGGGCTATCCATCCAGGAAGTCTTCCCAAAGCAAACATTGGTGTGAAGAAATCAACAGGAATTCCTAATGCTTTATAGATAATACCAGAATAGAAATCAACATTTGGATAAAGCTTACGATCAACAAAATAAGAATCTTCTAATGCTATTTTTTCTAATCCTTTTGCTACTTCTAATAAGGGATCTTTTACTCCTATTTCTGATAATACATCATCAGCGGCATTTTTAAGTATTTCAGCTCTTGGATCTCTGTTCTTATAAACTCTGTGCCCGAATCCCATTAATTTAAAGCCGCTTTCTTTATCCTTTGCCATTTTCATGTATTTTTCATAGTCACCTCCGTCTCGCACAATATTATTAAGCATCTCCAACACACGCTGATTGGCCCCTCCGTGTAAAGGACCCCATAAGGCACAAACACCTGCTGCCATGCATGCAAAAAGATTAGCTTGACTGCTTCCAACCATTCTTACCGTTGATGTACTACAGTTCTGTTCATGATCGACATGAAGTATTAAAAGTAATCGTAGTGCTTTTTCAACTACTGGTGATATTTTATATTCTTCTGAGGGTATAGCAAACATCATATGCAGAAAATCAGCTTCATAGGAAAGATCGTTACGAGGATATATATACCGTTGACCTAAATGAGCCTTAAATGACCACGCTACAAGTGTTTTCATTTTTGCCATTAATCGGATGATATTTAGATCTACATCTTTCGTATCATAATATTGTGATAAAGATACTAACAATGCAGATAAAATCGACATCGGATGAGCAGTAATTTGATAACCTTCAAGGAACTTCTTCATATCTTCATGAATTAAGCTATGATTGATTATTGCGTCATTCCACTTGTTGTATTGCTCTTTATTAGGTAAGTCACCATAAATTGAAAGGTATGCAGTTTCAAGAAAGTTACTTTTCTCAGCTAATTGCTCAATGGGGTAACCTCTGTACTTTAAAATTCCTTTTTCACCATCTACGAATGTTATTTTGCTAGTACAGGATCCTGTATTACCATATGCTGGATCTAATGTAATAGCTCCAGTTGTTCCTCGAAGCTTGGCAGTATCAATACCGATTTCGCCTTCAGAACCTACAATAACTGGAAAATCATATTCTTTTCCATTTAATATTAGTTTTGCAGTTTGATTTGACATTTTTTTTAATCCCTATCTTTTAAAATTGGTTTAAAATGAAAATTAAATTAAAATCTTAAGCATGAACAAAATCGAACTTTCCTTTTAAAAATAATCATGCTCAATTAGGTATTATTTTTGTTTAGTAGGTATACACCTTAAGCTATTCAACCTCAAAGGAAATTAGATAACTTAATTCAAACGCTGATTGAGAATTGACCCGTTGGTTAATGAGTAACTTAAGTATGAATTCTCTTGAAAAGGAAAATAATCAATCAAAAACTAAATTGAGAATAAATTTTTTTGTTAAATATTTAAAGCTCGACTAAAATTGAGTCTGAATCGGGAGAAAATTCTTTATCAAGGAAGATTTTATCAAAAATGTATCCTGGAACAATCAATTCGGAAAAAGGAGGAATTATGATATTTTCGTTATCCTCTGTTGATTCGAATAATTTAATTACTTTTTCGAAGAAAGTAATATAACGGATAGCTTGAAAAGAAGATTTAGACATTTTTTGGCAAAGTGCATAACCTTTTTCCAAAGATTCTAGTGATTTAGAAAATTGTTTTTGACCCAAATAACCCAAACAAGCTAATTCAAAATAAGGAAGAGCTAATCTTGAATCTAATTTATTACCTACAAATAAGGGTTCAAGATCAACCAGAAATAGAGTTGCTTTAAGATAGTTTTCTGTTTTAATTAACACAATGATAAAATTCAATTCTTGAATTAAAGGTATTGAATGAAACAGTTCTGCACGAACATTTGCTAAGCTGTATTCCTTCTTATGTTCTAACTGGAGAGTTGCAGCTTGCATCTTTAATCTTGAGTATGCAAGCCGGGTAGCAATTGTATGTCTACCTTCTTTAGATGTAGATTTGAAGACATTCAATGAATTTCCTATGAAGTCCAAAGTCTCTTTGGGAAACTTATCTTTACTTTTTTTTGCAAAATCTTGAGCAATATCTAAACAATGACTTAAATCTGCAAATTTACTTGTTACATCAAACAAAGAAAACATTAATAAGGCGTATAGTTGCCAGCGATCTGCTTTTCTATGTTGTTCAGCAAGTTCTCTTGTACGTAAGATACTTCTAATTAGGTCTACCGAAGGAATAGAGAATGGTGTTTTTTCCATCAAATAGCCAGTTGTGAACAAATTTGTTGTAGTATTAATGCTTTGTGACATTATTCATATGACCTAAGTGAAGAATTCTCAGAGATAAATAGAAAATTCTCTTGAAATAGCTATTAATATATTATTATATGTCTGTTATTATGTTTTTTATTAAATTTAAAATTATTACCCGTAATCATAGGATAATAATTATTTTTCTTTGATGAATAGATATGTATGATAACCTTTTTGTATTTTTCGTAGTTGGATTATTAAACGCTATTTATTGCAGTTGGTTACAAACAATGACTCAAAACTGGTTAGATATTACTTTAGAAAATGCAGCACAAAGTATACTTGAACTAACTAGTCTCCAGATTGGATTGGATTTTTCTAATCTTCAAGAATTGTCTAGAACGATTGTGACTAACCAATTTGGAATCACAGGAATCCTTGAAGTTCAGTTAATGTCTGAAGGATCACAACAAGGGTATTCCATAGGATTTATTGCTAAACAAATTTATAATGATAAGAGTTATTATAAACATGTCATTAATACTTCAGAGAATTTTTTAAATCTACTAGAATCACGACAAAGCCAATGGGAAAGCATTAAAAGAAGTATAAATCAAAATGAAATTAAAAAATATAATTTTCCAGACTCAATATTTGCTCCACGACTTCAAACAAAAGATGATGAAACATATATAATTCAATTTGAAATTCTACCGAGATTTATTTCTAGACCCAAAAGTGGAGTTTCACCCGAATCACGTTATTCATTAGCAGGATATGCATTATCTCGAATGCACGGATTTCAAGAACCTCAACCACTAACTCGTGATTACTCTGAATGGTTTCCTTTTCTCCATTCCCTTGATATTGAAAAAGAAGAGATAAATAATTGGAAGCATGTACTAGAATCTAGCAAAGGAGGGTTGGAATTTGGTTTCGGAGAATATTCTCTTAATTCTGTTCAATATAATGCTTTAGTCCCAGGTAAAGGAAGATTAGACTCGCTAACATTAATAGATCCAATATTAAATGCTGGATCTGATCGTACAGATGATCTTGGTTTTCTACTGTCTACTATTGCTGAAAAATATGTTGAAAATGCTCTTCGAAAGGCTGATCCACAAAATATTTCTACAAGACAAATATTATCTCAAGCATTAGACCAGTTACTGGTTAAGTCAGCACCAAAAATATTAAATTCATACACTTTGCTTTATCCCAAGTTAAAAGAGCTATATTCATCAAATATGATTCCTGTAGACTTTTTTGCTGGAGTTTATTTGCTTAATCGTTCACAATCTGGTGAAAATAAGAAATTGTGCGATATATTGAGTGTTTTAGGGACACAATTAATTGAATCCCATCCGATATCAGAAATGATTTTGAAATAAAATAATTATTTAAAATTGGAACCCAATTATTGATTCCTGAAATTACTCTACTACAGGATTCGTAGTTTTTTCTTACCTTATTTTTTAAAAAGCTGAAAAAATAAGGCATACCTAATTAATCAATCAATTTTTACAATAAAAAAAAGTGATTTCATGAGACAAAGGCAAAAATTATTTGCATTTATATCATTGAGCCTGTTTATGTTTACTTTATTAAGTACATTAGTGGGAACTGCCTCCGTTACTCAGGGGAAAGAAATTTCAGCATTCGATCCTATGATCGAGATTGTGGAAGGAAATTTTGAATCAAGTAATATAGACGGAGATTCAGCAGATTTTGTTAATCAAAATAATAAATTTGAAATCGAAACACCAGCAGGACAAATTTTTCAAATTTTTTGGGAGCATAATGGAACTCATTTACACATTCTAGTTTCTACAACATCTCAAGGCTATGTTGCTATAGGTTGGCGATTAGATAAGCCTACGACAGCAGGTGCTTCTATAATGGAAGACACAAATATCATTATTGGAGAAAAACTATCCAATGGCAATGAAGTCGTAAGAGATGACTATGGAATAACCGGAAATCATGTTCCAGACACCCTTATTGGGGGAACAAATGATACTCTTTTTGCTAAAGTAACAAATGACGGAGAAAACGCAATATTAGAATTTGTTTATCCTTTAGAAACAGTTGATGAAGTTACAACAGATAATGGAATACCAATAGATATTGATCTACCTGTAGGTGATGAAAATGGCGCTTATTTTATTGTTAGCTCTTCATTAGCTCCTGATCCTTTAACCCCTGGAGTTGAGATAATGATGAATTATCATGATGATAATCGTTATTTGATAAGTCAGGCAGTCTATTTACAAGAAAATCCTGAAGATGTTTATCCTGAATTACTAAAACCAAAAGCTGAGGTGTTTGATATTTTCGAATTTCTTGATCCAATTTTCGGCAATCTCTTATCCGATGGAGGATTAGAAAACGCTGTGATTCCAATAACTGCTATGTTCTTCTTTTTGGCATTTATTGGAATAGGATTTGTTTATCTCATTGTTAATGCTAAACGAAGAAACTGGAATTTAACTTCAACATTAATTCCTTTATCAATAGTTGGAGTCTTTGTGATATCTATTTTTGTTTTTCCATTACCTAGAATAGCAGAAACTCATCTAGAAGATAGTGAAGTCGACGTACAGATTGTTATCGAAGCACAGATTAAACCTTGGACATTTAATGCAACTGTATATCAGAATAAATTATTAGATCCTGAATTAACTGAGTTTGTTGATCCTGTGAGCGTTTACTCGAAACAAGCTTATCACTTAAACCAACTAATTGATCCAGCACTTAGGGAAATGCTAGGGGTTGATTATATATTAGATGAAGATTATGGTGGATTAAAAACAACAGGTTTTACTGTATTTTATGGACAAACTGTAAGATTTGTTTTGAAGGCCTTAGATACAGAACACGGTTTTGTATTGGGAGCTGAAGGCGAACCAGAATTAGATTATTTTGGAAAATCTTTGATTCGAACACTACCTCAACATGAAATCCTTGAGTTATATTGGACTGCACCAGAACAAGATAGTTCATTCGAAATTCGATGTACTTTCTTCTGTGGAGCTAGTCATGCTATTATGTTTTTAGATATCAATGTAATAGCTCCTCCTTCAACCTAAGAAAATTTTAATTTTAAACTCTTCTTCTCTTTATTTTTCTAATAAAATAATTCACCAATGTTTTAGTATTTCAGGAACTGATTTCCATGCTTGGAGTTTATGGATCCGTTTTAAAAATTTAGGAGTAATAAAAAGCAATTCCGGTAAAACTAAAGAAAATCTCAATAAATCTGGATACAATCCAGCATCTAAAGCCAAAGCGACCATCAATTCTTTATGTGTAGGTGGGCAGCCTTTGACTCTGATAAGTTTTTTAGATTTAATTTCCCCATCTACTTTCGAGCAATCTCCAACTAGAAGTACTATTTTACTTTCAACATTACCTTTATAGTTTCCAATTACTAGTTTAATATCTTTTCTGAACTTTTTAGGTTTATTAGGGTTACGATCCTTAGCCATAAGCAATTCATCCAATACAATGCCATGGCACCCTCCTTGACAATAACTCTGGTGTTTTCCAGTGTCATCTTCAACAACCCCATCACCGACTAATATATCAATGTTTGTTGGAAACTCATTTACGGGAACATATCCCTTATCAAATCCTATTGCTCTTTCTTGAAAGATTTTAATATCTTCTCCTGAAATATCTATATCTTCAATATCTATTGGTCCAATTCCCCTTTGATGTGCTTTAATTAAGTGACCAATTTGTTTGGGATCATGATTAATAATCCAATTAGACACTACATCAACAGCTAGAGAGTTCGTCCCTAGAATTATTAAACCAAGCGGGTAGGGTTGAGCTGTAAGTTGAGATCCACCATGACCGGCAATAATAGCATCAACAGCTATAAAATTAGGTTTTCCAACTTCATGTAAATCAACAATTTTATCATCTAAACGCATATCGTGAAACATCATTCTTTCCTCATCATCTAGAAGGCCAATGTTTAATTTTAATGCACCAGTTATTCCGTTTACTAAAATGTTGAATTTAAATTTGGTTGCATAAATTAAATTCTCAGTATCTACGATACTTTCAGCTACTGTTATTTTATCATGAAGGACCCCTTTTTTTAATTCAACCTGTATGGTCTTTGTTTTTTCCATTGGTTCTAATTTAATTGGTATCTTAGATTTCTTTTTTAATTTATAGTATCCAGCTCGTTTAAACTGTGCTTTAGTAGAAAGTGTTGCACCTGAACGTTCTACTATTCTTATTGGATTTTCAACTGGATTAATTTCATTTATTGCTGAAATAAGTCCTTCTAAAAATTCTGGTCTCGTATAGGAGTTTTGTGCAGCTTTTTTGTGAGCTATCACAACATTTGGCTTTATTGTGATTCTGCCTTTAAATTTTATATCTAAAGCTTTGATACCTCCTAAAATTTTATTTTTTATCTCAATTGGGTCATATTTTTTGCAATCTATTAAAAAAACTTGATTATTATTAACCAAAATGAATTGCAACTCAAAAAATAATGTTTAGTGTAATATTAAATTATAAAAATAAAATAAATTTAGACTCCTCTTAAAAGATATTTTTTTAAAGGTTTTGTTGTCATAATAAAAATAGTAAAGCCCATAAAATCTCTGTAAATATCTTTTAAATGTAGCGGTTTAATCAGAACTTTTCATTATCAGTAATTCAAACAACTATTTATAAAATGAGTAAAAATATTAAATACAGCTAAAGAAAAAAATAATCGCTTCACAAAAGTATGTTAATTATATAAATCATTATCATTTTATTATTAAATAAAATAGGAGTAATATAATAATGTCAGAAGATCCTGAAGATATCCTAGAAAAGCCAAAATCTGCTATTGTAAAAGATTTACAAAGTTATCTGAGCCAAATAAAACTTGAAATGAACATAGAATCTTTTGAATTCCAATTGGATGAACAAAATTTCGTTAATGGAATCAAACTTTTTGTTAAAATTTTAGGTGTTAGCAAACCTGTAAACATTAAATTTTTTGAACTGGGTTTTACCGAGACACGCCTTAGTAAAGAAGCTGCTGAAAAAATATTTAGATAATTGTTACAGAAACAGCTAATTTCGTTCATAAGATATCCAGTATTATCGAAAATTCAATAACGTCACTGGAAGAATCAAAAAAACAAATAAAGAAAAATTCAGAAGAAGAAAGTAAGCTTAAACCATTTTTCTCTTAGAATTAATTTAGGATCAGTGAACGAAGAAGACTCCTTACCCATTAAGTTAAAATGGAAAAATAATAATTGAAATTTCATTATATACAACCAACCCGATTGGATAAACAATTAAAGATGCTAACAAATCGTGTGGATAGTGTTCTCCTAAATAAATAACACTAAATGCAAAAATAAATGCAATGAATAAAAATATTATAGCAATAACGATCCACACATACCAGGGATCATAGTTATATACGTAAAAGCATATGAATGCTCCCGTAAGCATCATACCAAAGTGATTCGATGGTAGTCCATTGTATAGCAATCCATTAACTATATCAGTGTTTTTATGGGTAATCAATCTAATAGGCTCAAAGTTTTTGGTAGGTTTATTGAAATCAGGATATCGCATAGGAACGATAACTGGAAAAAGGATTTGAATCAACAATGATGTTGTTACGGTTGCTAGGACAAAAACACCAATTCGCCATGCAACACCTCCTTGGAACAAGGAGATGCCCCACATAAGAAATATGGTAATCGTAAAGCCCCAAAACCAAACAGCAGAAGTAATATCATCTAAAAGTTTGGATCGAAATTTTTTTTGAAACAAAATTGTCCATTTGGGACTAAAAAATCTGGCACGTCTTCCAACAAATTCAGGAGTTTGCCAAAACCTTGCTGACCACCAAACCGCTAGCATTGTTAGCATATATATAACAGCAATCAGATTATTCGGATTAGTAATCGTAATAATTGCTTGATCTATTGTTAATTCGACCATGATTTATTTTCCTCTGCTCAACGAAAATTACTGAAATATTCAAGATATTATAAGTTGATTAAGATCCAATGTGACGGCAGAACCTATATCCTATAAAAGTAGTTGTTCTATTGTCAAAAAATCATTAAACAAATATATTAGAACAATAATAAATTACAAAAATTATTAATTTTTATTTGTGCTTATTGAATTCTTTCCATAACTAATATAGATACAGGATTTATAAATGACAATTAATAACAATATAGATTCATCTCACATACCTGATTCTAAATTTAGTTGGAAATTTGATGAATACAGTCAATCCCATGTAATTTCTGTTTGGGATATGATTCAACCTGCAGGGAAAACTAATTGGAAAGACCTACAAAATGATGATTATGAAATTTTTCCCAAAAAAAGAAGAATTACCGTTAATAAAGTAGGCAAAAATATAGATGAACTCATTAATAGCTTCAAAGATAAAACATCAATTATAAAGCATATTCTTAACAGAACGCTAAAATGGTTACCAGAATCACCAAATGAAAGTTTTGGAATATTTCTCAAATCAGAATATTTAACCAAAAAAGAACTAGAAACAATAAAAAAAAGCAAATTAACAAGAGCTAGATTAGGTCCCTTCCTTATTCTTACACGAGGTGAGAAGAATTGGGAATATTACAAGCAAGCATTAGAATTCTTTTTTCGTTTTAAACACTTGGTTTTACCTGAGGATGCAGGTACCCAAACACCTTACTTGCTCTATCAAATTCCAACTGATTCTGCAGCAAATTTTACTTATTTATTCTTCTCTTTCTTAGATACTGGTGAAGATGAGGAAGAGGCTATTAATAAAGGAACAGGAATGTTAATTAAATCCCTTGCAGATCCAGAATATGGAGGAGCTGTAGATAGAGAAATAGAAGTTATCCTTTTAGGAAATTTCTTAAAAGCTGACGTCCCTCAAAATGCAATAATTCTAAAAGGAGGAGAAGATAAAATAATTGATCAATTTGGAGAAAAATGTCCTGTTTTTATTGAAGATTTAACTCCAGAAAGTAAACCTCTAAGTAATGCTTCTGAATATGACATTAAGAAAGTAGCTGAAGAAAATCCTGAAATGTTAGGGAAAATGCTTGTGTTTGATGTATGTAGTGGTAGTTGGGATAGACATCTAGGTAACTATTTAATTCACAACCTTGATGATGGATCCAGAAGCATTCAGGAGATAGATTTTGGATTATTTGATCCGTTATGGATTAAACCTGGAAACTACTCAGGCAGACTCGACGATTGGATCTCAAGTCGATATGCAAGTTTTCAAGGCGATAATCGACCTGGTTGGGACATTACTCGTCATCCTAAAGTTACAAAAATGATTAATCTTGCAAATAGTGAACGTGTTAAAGCTGGGATGCAGCAAGCGTTCTTCCAATTAGAATTGGGACGAAAAACGGGTTGGTTTGAAAGTAATTTGAGTGAAAAGTTTGCCCAAAGAATTAAGGTCTTTTTTGATTTTAATTCAGAATTGCGCTTTGGCTTTCAAATGGATCTAGCAACTTTAGGTCTACATGACTAAAAAAAGAATTTACCCTGAAATGGTTTACAGAAATCGAATGTTATCTCCATTAAGTTCAACAATTCCATTTTTAACATATTTTCTTAAAGAAAACGAAGTCATAATCCTTGACGAGCCAGAGATTTTGGTTAACTCAGTTATTGTAGGGTTCTGAGTAGTTTGATAAAGAATCAAAAGAGATTTCGAAAGATTATCTAACTCAAGAAGCTTTTCCATAAAGAGAAATTTATTCTTTACTTTTTTTAAACCATTATCTTTGGTGTCAGAAACTTCTGTGGTTGATTCATCATGGGTAGTAATTTTCATAGATTCAGCTACTTCAATACCAGAATCTTGCAAATTTAGCTTAAAAAATGCCTTTCCTTCAATCACATTATTAAGCTGTTTAAAATGCTTTTCTTTTAGAGATTTATGATCCTTAATCCATTTAGGGAGATATTCATTAAGATAATCTCTTAATTTATCATATTCTTTAAATTGTTTAGTAACTAGTATAACTAAAGCAGCTGAACGACCTGCTTTCTTAACACGCTCATCCATTGAATCAGATCCTTCTACAAGGAATGAAAATATCATGGTGTTTAATGGTCTGCCTGTGGGAAACGGTAATGGTCCATAGCAATACTCCATCCAACTTCCCGCTGTCCTTGAACCGCTACCAAGTCCTAATAGAGTAAAAGCTTGAACGGAAAGTGGGAATGTATGATCCTCATCGAGCTGTGTAAGATTATATATAACTTTAGGTCCTGTATCAGTAACTGCAGTATATAGTAAACCCCTGTAAGCAGTATCTTTGTATGGATTTGATTCCATTAGTCCAGACCCAGTAATTTTATAAGAATTAAATTTTGTTAAATAGTATTCCTTTTAATGAGTAAAACTAATCAGTTAAACAAATTATTAGGAATTTTACTATAAAATAAATTGTTAACAAAATTAAAGATATGTGATTTAATAATATTAACACCTTTACCATTTTGGATAAGTGGTGGTTTTCTGATTATTGTAATTTCTTTAAAGGTTTTTTTCATCTAAAACAATTAAATAATATAATAAAATAGTTAATTTAGTATTAAAGAAGAAAATTAAGGCAAATAACTTCTTTATTTCAAAAATAAAGTCATAATCTTACTATTTGTTTATTAAAAATTTATTTTTCGACGTGGATGATATGCTAGCTCCAGCAAATATCGAAGTAGTCAAAATTACAACCAAAACACGTTTAGAACGTAAAATGGTCAGAGCTCTCAATGACTACTCAACTATCGAACTCATAGATGTTGAACAAAAAGGATCCGCAGGATTTGTTTCTTCTGATTCAAAGCATGAAAGCGAAATATTAGCGTTATTATCAAATGTATCTTCAGCGTTAGATACTTTAAGTATAACTCCTGAAAAAACCTTATTATCTGAAAGAAAACAGTTTTCTGAAGATAGTTTACAGGATCTTGTCGGAGAATTATCAGGATTTCTTGAAAATATTTTTCCTGATATTGAAAAATTCCGTAACAATAATAGCAAGATCGCAAGTGAAATGGCAGATTTAAAAACAATAAAAGACATTGCAGAGCGTTTAAAACCCTTAGGATTAACATTTGATCTATTACACGAAGGTTCGCATTTCTATCTAGTAAGTGGACTCGTAAAAAGTGATAGGATATCCAGATTAGACTGGAATGTAAAAGAATTAACAGAGGATCAATATTTCTTATCAGCTGCATCATTTAGTAAAACAGAAAATGTTGTCGTTGTGGGTGTTATAAAAAAATTCGAGTCTGATCTCACAAGAATTTTAACATCCTTTGGTTTTTCAGAATTTGAAATACCAAAAAATATTACTGGTGATCCAAACCAAGTCTTGGCATCTACAGAAAAGAAAATTGGTGAAAAGGAAGCAGAACTTGAGGAATGGGAAAACCACAGAATAGGATTAGCAAAAAAACACCAAAATATCTTAGTTTCAATTTATGAACAACTTAATATTGAAAAGGAACGATTAGATGCTCGTAAAAAATTTAGACGAACAGATTATACTGTCGAGTTATGGGCGTTCGTACCAACAAAACAGAAACAAATTATTGAGAATATAGTACTAGCTATTGATCCTGATTCGTTAGTAACATTTGAGGATCCACATTTCGCCCATGAAGAATATCCTACATTATTAGAAAATAACAAATTGGCAAAACCATTTGAATCCTTAGTATATGCTTTCGGCGCTCCTACTTACAAACATGATTGGGATCCTACACTCCTAATGATGTTCACATTTCCATTATTTTTCGGAATAATGTTTGGAGATGTTGGACATAGTCTATTGGTACTTACTTTAGCTATTTTAGGTTTTAGATTCGATCCAAATCAAGGTGGATTAAAAGGATTATTAGCTCAAGCAAAAGGAATTTTATTAGCATTTGCAATATCTGCAATGTTTTTTGGATTAATGTTTGGTTCGTTTCTTGGCCTAGAAGGAGAACTTAGTCCAATACCAGCATTATGGTTCAGTCCAGAATTACCTTCTATCCATCAATTCGGAGGTGCTTCAGGTCAATTTGCATTATTACAGTTATCTTTCTTAGTAGGAAATATTCATATCCTTTCAGGATTAGCTTTAATGTCTATCGGGATGTGGAAACACAACGAGAAGGTCAAAATGCTCTTTTTCCCAGTTGCTTTATTTGTAGGATACACGTTAGCCATACTATTAGTTTTTACTTATGGTCTAGATTTTAGCGCATGGTTTTCGACACAATCTGGGTCTTTTGATATTTCTATTGTCCCAATATTAGGCTATAATGAAAATGCTTTAATTAAACTTCCGAGTGCTTTATTAGTTTCAGGACCTATGATACTTATTTTTATAGTGTTTTTCGCATACATGTCTTTTTCTGAAAAGATGAATGGTGTATCCGAAGCTATTGACTTCTTACTAACATTGTTAAGTAATTCAGTAAGTTATGCTCGTCTATTTGCAGTATTTATTGTACATGGAATTTTAGCTAGATTATTTTCCTCTTTGTTTGGAGTATTACCTAGCCACGATGAAGGAATATTCGAACATGGAGTTCACGGAGAATTCCCTTCAATGTTTGAAGCAATTCAAGATTTAGTTGTAAATTCTATTCCTAATCTTATTACTTTAATCACACAATATTTCCCATTGTTCTTCACTCTACTATTAGGAGCAACTATAGTTATGAGTTTAGAATTTCTTATAACAACGATTCAATCTATACGTCTTCATTGGGTAGAATGGTTCTCAAAAATGCATTACCAAGGCGGTGGACATCAATTTAATGCATTTAGAGCAATAAGAAAGTTCACCGAACCTTCTAGTATTGATGAATTAACCAAAGTATTAGTAAATATCACTTCTTAATTAATCAATCATTAAATCATTTAATTCTTACAATTTAGAGGAAAAATTGAATGTCATTTATTAAAGATCCAATAAATTATGCTTATTTTAACGTGAAAGTCGTTGCAAAAAAAGCAAAATTACTTCAATTTGGTGATTATGACCGGTTAATTAAAACATCAAATGTTGAAGAAATTGCTAGAAACTTAAGTAATACTACTTATGGTGAGATTGGATTAACTCAAAAATTGATAGAGCAAAAAGAACCAATTACAAGTCAAGAAATTGATGGTTTAATGACTGATGACTTCCAAAAACACATCATTGATTTAACTAAACATCTTCCTCGTATTGCCCAGAAATTTGCTTATAAATTTTGTAAAAAATTTTATTATGATTCATTAAAAGTAATAATTAGATCTAAACACTTGAATTTAGAAAAAAAAGAATTTAAATCCTATGTTCGATCCCCTAACATTGAGGAAATGGATACATTAAATCGTCTAATGGATTACAATAATTTAACACAAATTATTGATGTCATTCCAGAATGGAAAATTCGAAAGATTTTGTTAGAAGCGATTCCCATCTACGAACAAACCAACACCAGTACCGTTCTTGAACAGGCAATAAATATTGGATATTACTCAGAAATTTGGAAAGAAGCAGCCTCTTTAGGTGTACAAGCCTTACCTGCTTTGCGTTTAATTGGGACTGAAATTGATTTAATTAATATTGAAACCATTTTACGTAGTAAGCTGATGGGAATGGAACGGGAGTCCATTCAAAGATGGTTAATCCCAATCAAATATAGAATAGGAAGCTTTGATCTATATCTATCTGCCAAACCTTTAGATATAATCAATATTTTATATAACTCTAATTACAGAGATTTTGCTAATCGAGTTCAAGAAATAATTGAATCCGGTGATGAACTAAATTTAAGCTTGTATGAACAAGCTATGAAACAATATGTTATTCATCAAGCAATTAAAGCTTTTAGAGGGATAACATTTAACCTTGGAACTTTTTATGCCTATTTCATTCTCAAACGTGTAGAATTTGAAAATGTTCGAGCAATAATAATTGGTAAAATATCAAACTTAAGCCAGGATGCAATAAAAGATATGATACAAATCTGGTAACAAACAAAAAATTATAGATATGGATTAACCTAACTTAATTTGAATATTTATAAAAAAACATTAAAAATTTAGAATAAAACCTCAATTATAAAGAAAAATATAAAATACAGCCAAATTGACTTAAAATAGAATTATGGTGAAATTTTTGGATTCTAAAACAAAAAAAATGCTTAAAATACAGTTCATTGTAGTTATTGGAGCTACAATTCTCGGTATATTAACTTACCAGTTAGGTAATGCTGTTGGAAATGCCGTATCTTCAACTGCAAGTGTTAGTGCAATTACTAATGAAGGAATGGGTTTTGTAGCTATTGGCGCAGGGTTAGCTATTGGATTAGCAGGATTAGGTGCTGGTATCGGTGCTGGAACAGCTTCAGCAGCAGCCATTGCAGCTATAACTGAAAAACCAGAAACTTTCGGTAGATCTATTATTTTCGTAGCATTTATCGAAGGTATTGCAATTTTTGGGTTCGTTATCGCGTTCCAATTATTCGGATTAATAGCTTAAATTCTATAATTGAAAATTAAAAGAAAAATAGTTTTCTTTTTAATCCTACAATTCAAATTTCAAATTTTCTCTATACAACAAAATTAGCATAATAATTTTTATTTTGTTGTTTAATTTATTTAGATCGCTATGCCAGAACCTAATCGCTCTCAGCAATACAAATCTTTTATCGTTTTAGCTGATATACCAATTTTTGTTATTGTTGGTGTAGTCGCTGGTTATTATTTATTTGGTGGTAATAATTCTGAAAATTCCAGCTTAGGAGCAATGTTTGGAGGGTTTATTTTTTTTATATTATCATTAATTCCTGCTATCAGCTTGGCCCTTCAAGAACACAAAGCAGATAAAGTAGCCTTTGTTAAAAACCAAGAATCTTTTGAAAAAAGACATGAAATTGTAAAAAATACTCTATTTTCAAAAGAAATTCAAAAAGATGAAAAATCTCCCTGACTACTAATTAACTAAATGAGTTATTGAAAAATAAATTTGAAAATAATCTTTAATACCGGTGAAATACACTTTATTTCAATTTTTATCCTGTAAAACAACAAAAAAAAAATTATTGAATGATTACATTGCTAGATTTCTAAATATGACTTTACAACCATAACATCAAAAATATTTATGAAAACACTTAAAATGATCTTTATTTAGAAACTCTAAATTCTTCAGAGGACCGATTTGATGAATCAAAAATTTTTAACATTTGTATCTATTCTTGTCTTAAGTTTACTTGTTATCGGTTTATTATTTGGATCTGTTAGTCAACTCCCATTAATAACTACTGTTGATGCAGATTCTAACCAAGCCGTTAATGATCATATTAGTGTTAACAGAATTCCACAGATTGCATCAAAACAATTAGAAGTGGGAACTGAATTTGTAATTGTTATCTTAATTGATAATATTGTAGACACTATTGTTTCCGATGTTATGATTAATCAAACTATCCCAGAAGAGACTGATAAAAATACTTTGAATATTACAAATGTCAACCCTGGTACTTTTAATGATACATGGGCAAGTCATACATTTGATTTTATACTCCCAGGAGAGCGTGAAACCTTTAATGTTACTGTAATGGGTATCGGGAATAAAACATTTAGCTCAATTGCATTACCCAGTCTGAATGTGACATATGATTATGGAGAATATCGCCTTCCTGCTTGGAAGAACTCAGATATTAGACCTACTGGTGATCCATCAATACTTACATTTGAAATTACAAATGCTAGCGCAGAACCAATATTGATTGACGATTTTGGGGGAGCTACCTTTGATATAAATTTCCTATCACCAATAATATTTATCCTTGTACCTGTTGTAATTGCAATTGGGATGAGTTTTTTCTGGTCAAAGAAAAATAGACGTAATAAGATGAAAAGAATCTAAATTAATCATATTATTCTTTTTGCCATTTTTTTACACATTCAACTCATTTCAATCTGTTTCGGACCTTAATTTACTTTTCTACTAGCCAAGGTCTTTTAAAATATATTTTATAGAAATAATTAGTGAGATTTTAAAGAAAACTAATCAAAGCAGTACAATTTTGCGTTTAAGAAAAAACTTCAACAACTAAGGCCCTAAGTAAAAATTGACTTAAGTTCTTTTTACTCCTAGAAATTGTATTCAAAAGCAGTTTTTTATTTCTGTGATCTCTCATGACCAGTCAAACAAATAACCATTTTGCCTTTCGTGCAAACAGTGATGAAGTTGTTCAATCTATGCTTAAAGAGCTAGGTTTGCAATCATTAAAAGATTTATTTAACGATATTCCTCCAGAATTAAAAATTCAGGAAAGACCTGAAGAATTCCCCAAACCTCATTCAGAAATGGAAGCATTTCGATATTTGTTTTCGATTTTAAGCAAAAATAAATCAGGTGCTGAATTTCTTAGTTTTTTGGGAAGTGGATTATATGATCATTATGTTCCTGCTGTTGTGGAAGAGATCCAAAATCGTTCTGAGTTTAAAACCTCTTACACCCCCTACGCACCTGAAATGAGTCAGGGTCTATTAACTGCACTATATGAATATCAATCAATGATTTGTGAATTAACGGGATTAGAAGCTGCAAATAACTCTACATACGATTGGGCAACCGCAATAGGGGAAGCTGCATTAATGTGTGCTCGGATTAAAAATTATAAATCAAATCCACTATTTTTAGTAGCTCAAACAATATTGCCAGAACGTTATGAGACAGTGTTAACATATACTGAACCCTTAGGTATTTCAGTTGAAGTTATCCCCTTTGATCCTTCTACTGGACAAATAAATATAAAAAATTTCAAATCTTTATTAAATGACAATGTTGTAGGTGTTTACATTGAAACTCCGAACTTATTTGGTGTTATTGAGGAGAAAATAAAAGAAATTATTGATATCACACATTCTTTAGATGCATTAGCCGTAATAGGAATTGATCCTATATCTTTAGCAGTTCTCGAAGCTCCTGGAAATCTTAATGCTGATATTTGTGTTGGAGAAGGACAAGCTTTAGGAAATGCGCCTAATTTTGGTGGTCCGCTACTGGGTATTTTTACTTCCAAAGCTGAAAAGAATTTTATCAGAAATCTTCCAGGAAGAGTGATTGGCTATACTAAAACTAAAGATGGTTCTAAAGATGCATATGTAATGACGCTACAAACACGTGAACAACATATTCGTCGAGAAAAAGCCACATCCAATATTTGTTCAAATGAAGCATTATTTTCAGTAAGTGCAACTGCTTATTTAGCATTATTAGGTCCTAAAGGTTTAGAAGAATTAGCTCATCACTTAATGGGAAGAGTGGGATATATTTTAGATAAATTAGGTGACTCCGCGGTTCCTTACCATTCGCAACCACTTTTTAAAGAAATTCTCTTGAAATTGCCTAAAGGAAGCTATGAAGATTTTAAAAATTACTTATTAAGCATTAAAGTACTCATAGGTAAAAATTTTGGATCCATATTTAATAATGGAGAGAATGATGTAGTAGTAATCAGTGTCAGTGAAAAACATTCACTAGAAGATCTTGATAAACTGACAGATGCCATTAAGTCTTTTTTAAAAGGGAGAGTAGGGTAAAATGGATTTTGAACAACAAGCTATCTGGAATGAGCCCGTCATTTTTGAAAAAGGACAAAAAGGACTTCGAAATAATCAGATTCCCAATCTTCCTGAAGAACTAATAAATCATGTTAATAAGCAATTAGAGAGAATTGGAAGAATAAAAAGATTAACCAAATTAAATTTACCTGAAATTGGTGAATTAGAGGTATTAAGGCATTATACTCGATTATCACAAATGACTTTTGGTGTTACTAGTGGTTTCTATCCGTTAGGATCTTGTACAATGAAATATAACCCAATTATAAATGACAAAATTGCTAGTTCACATAAAATAGGTTTAACTCATCCCGATCAACCTGTAGAAACTATCCAAGGTAGTTTACAAATAATCTATGAGCTACAACAGTACATTGCTGAAATTTTTGGATTACCTGGGGTTACAGTACAACCAGCAGCAGGTGCAGCAGGTGAATATACTGGGCTTTTAGTAATAAGAGCTTACCACAAGAAGAATGGAGAAAATAAAGAACGAAGAGAAATAATTATTCCAGATTCAGCTCATGGAACAAATTTTGCATCAGCAGCGATGGCTGGTTACAAAGTAGTAATAATACCCTCAACTAAAGAGGGATTGGTGAATCTCGATGCATTACGAGCAGCTGTTGGCCCCAAAACTGCAGGATTCATGTTAACAAATCCATCAACATTAGGAATTTTCGAATATCACATTAAGGAAATTACAACTATTATACATGAGGCTGGTGGACTCTGTTATTACGATGGAGCTAATTTAAATGCAATTGTTGCTATTTCTCGACCAGGAGATATGTTATTTGATGTTGCTCACTCAAATTTACATAAAACATTTTCTACTCCCCATGGAGGTGGAGGTCCAGGAGCAGGAGTAGTGGCAGTCCGAGAAGATTTGATTCCTTTCTTACCAAAACCCGCTATTATTAAAAGAGATGGTCAATATTTATTAGATTATGATCGTAAAGACTCCATTGGTAAAGTCAAAGCATATTTAGGAAATTTTGGTGTACTGGTAAGAGCATATGTCTACATTTTCATGATGGGATGGGAGGGATTACAAGCTGCAGCAAGTCATGCTGTTTTAAATGCAAATTACATGGCACATTTTGTAGAAAAAATAAAAGGAATCACCATTCCATACAAAGATGTAAAAACAGGTTTAATTAAGCATGAATTTGTTGCATCAGCTGAGAAATTAAAAAAAGAAACAGGAATTTCTACTCTTGATGTTTCTAAAAGACTAATAGACTTTAACGTACATCCACCAACTATATATTTTCCAATGATAGTTCCAGAAGCTTTGATGGTTGAACCAACTGAAACTGAACCTAAAGAGAATTTGGATCGCTTCATAAACGCTCTAGAAAATATCTCGAAAGAAGCATTTGAAAATCCAGAAATTATTAAAAATGCTCCTCATAACATGTCTGTTGGTAGGATTGATGATGTTTTAGCCGCACGAAATCCAAAGTTAAGTCAAAGGATGAAAAAATAAAGAACTACATTTTCTTTAAATATTGAACAAAAAATTATTTGCCTTCATCTTCTTTAATAGTTTTAAGAAGACTATCGATTTTTTCTTCAATTTTTCCTCGATTATAAGCCAAAACCAGATCCCCACGAGTTTTTTCAACAATATTCCTTGCAATATCAGTTTTTTTTCTTACACCCACTATCAATCCTGAGGGAAAATCAAGTGAAAGTAAGCTGTCATAAACATCCTCCATGCAATTCATTGATCGTTCGGCATCTGAAAACGTAGAGGAATCTTTAAGTTTATCAAGACAATATCTTCTTAATTCTCCAACCAAATCAGCCATGCCATGCAAATATGCCAATATTGGGATTTGTTCATCTTCTTGCGGCTTCATAAAAGGTTTAGATAAAGAAAAGTGGAGAAATTGAATAGCTTCTACATATTCTTGATACGCTGTTAAAACATTATTATCTACATTAAGAGAAGGATCTCTAATTTTTTCTAATTCTTTTAAAGATTCTCTAACCTTTGAAGCTAGTTCTTCAGCTAGTTTTATGTCTTTTCTGTGTATATGTTTGATTGTAACAGAACAATTCCGAATAATTTCTCTACTAGCTATTAGAATTTGTTCTCTTTTTGTGTCTAAAACAGATAAACGATTATGAATAAAGGCAAAAATTTCTTGCAATTGATCTTCCATGATACAACCCTAATTTATTGTTTAAAAAAAATATTTTTAATGCGGGAGGGGCGATTTGAACGCCCGTACACCTACGCGACAGGAACCTAAATCCTGCTCCTTTGACCTGGCTCGGATACCCCCGCAAAACAATTTGATATATATTGTATAAGCGAATTTAAAATTGAAATTCTATACCAAGTGCTGATGAAATGAGATCCTGTAACCCAGAACTTGTTTCACCAATTGGTAATTCTAGCATGATAGGAAAAACATCTTTTTTAGCAAGATTTGCTTGTACTATTCTTGAATTTGCTTTAGCCACCTCAGGTGTGATTAAAACAATAGCAAGGTCTATATCTTTTGCTAATTGTTTTAATATATCTCCAGCTTCTGAAGGGTCATTTATGGGATGAACTTGTCCAATACCACTCATTTTCAACCAAGTACATGTTTGTCCATCAGCAACAGCAGTAATTCTCATTAAAACCAAAAATCCTCTTAGAACATAAATTTAAAGTCTAGTTATAACTTTTAATGCAATTTCATTAATGTTTTTTTTGAATGATGAAATAAATTCAGTATCCAATAATAAATTAGCTTTTAGAATAGAGAGATCCTATTTATCAATTTTTCTCCAACGAGAACCTTCTTGAAGATCTTTTAGTTCAATACCATTTTCTTTCATCAAATCACGAATCTGATCAGAAATTTTCCATTGTTTTTCTTTTCGAAATTCATTTCTTAAATCAATTATATCCTGAATTAGTTTTTCAACAAATTCCTGTTCATATCCTCCACTACTTGTTTCTGGAAATAAACCAAATAGGTCAAATATCTCGCGAAGCATTGAATGAGCAAAATGAATCGAACTATGATTTAAGCTAGATTTTTCGTTTTGTAAACAACTATTAATTGATCTTATCATGTTATTTAAACTTTTCATGGCTGTAGGTGTAGAAAAATCGTTATCCATGGCTTCAATGATGTCATGTTTAAATTTCAGAAGTTCTTCGTGTAGCTTAATATCTTCTTTACCGTATTTTTCAGTTGTGAGGTAATTCTTTTTGCTTAATTCTGAGTGTAAATCATCAAGTGTTACTTTAACACGTTCTCGTTGCGAATCTACCTGTTTTAAAGAATCAATAGTAAAATTGAGTACATCACGATAATGACTGTTTAAGAAATACATTCTAATAGTATTAGGATCGTGTTCTTTGACTAAATCATCCATAGTGAAGTAATTACCTAATGATTTAGACATTTTTTTCCCATCGACAATTAAGAATTCACCATGTACCCAATATTTAACAAAGGGATCTTTAGAATCTCTAGCACCCTCAGATTGAGCAATTTCATTAGTATGATGAGGAAAAATTAAGTCAACTCCACCAATATGGACATCAAAAGAATCACCAAGATATTTCGTTGAAAGGATTGAACATTCTAAATGCCAACCAGGACGCCCTTTACCCCAAGGGGAATCCCAATAGATTTTACGTTTTATTTCATCTTCTTTAGCCGCTTTCCATAAAACAAAGTCCGCTGGATTATCTTTATCGTATTCGTCTACATCTACAGACTTACCAATTGCAAGATTTTCCATTTTAAGCTGGGCTAAATCTCCATAGGTTGAAAAATTTTCGATAGAATAATAAACTGATCCATCTTTTTCGTATGCTAATCCCTTTTTCTCTAAAGTTTTGATTAGTTCAATCATATCATCTATATGATCGGTTGCTTTAGGGTGTACATTAGCTGGTTCTATGTTGAGCCAAGAACATCCTCGAAAGAATTCTAAAGTATATTTCTCTGTAAACTCTTTTAACGAAAGCTTTTCCTTTTTTGAATCTCGAATCGTTTTATCATCAATATCGGTTATATTCATAACATAGAGAACATTGTAACCACGGTATATCAAATAACGACGAAATTGATCACCAAAAAAGAATGTGCGAAAATTACCTACATGTGGCATTCCATAAACTGTAGGACCACAGCAATAGATATTTACTTTATCTTTTTTAATTGTAGATAATTCTTCGATCGACCTAGTTAGAGTATTATAAATCTTCATCAAATTTTCGCCAATGATAGTAATTTATAAATTGAATATTACTAATTTTCACAAAATAAATGCTATTGCTTAAATAATTGAATTAAATTCTTCAGCACTAATCAATAACTTATTTTCTTAAATTCCAAGTAAACATATTAAAAGAAATTTATATTTATCCTTATATCATCTTAAATAGAGTTGTTATTTATAACAATTCAATATCTGTTTAAAAGAGAGCCGCTGGTCTAGCCCGGTTTTTGTAGATTCCGATTAGGGACTGTAAACGGGAATATGACATCTCGCTTACACCGAGAGGGTCGGCAGTTCAAATCTGCTGCGGCTCACCATCTTTTTTCATTAATTGCTTTGTTAGCAAAGATAATAATCAATTTTTATTCAACATCTTTTATAAATTCAAATTACAATATGTCGTTTAGAAATAAAGAATTCTTTTCCTTTATTTAATTATCTTTAATAGCTTTTCTTCTGGTGTCTAGTCATTATACAGAAAATCTGGATGATTATCCCTGATATTGGCATATATGAATATTCAAATACCAATGTTATTTTAGGGTACGACCCGGGATTAGAAGATGATCCTCAATTTCAATATTTAAAGATAAAAGAGTTATACAAAGGCTTTGATGCCATAAAAGTAATCATTGCACTTGATTACGAATTCCCTAAACCAAGTTATTCAGTTCTTGCTAAACAAATTTGTGACGAATTAAAAAATTTACGCTATAGATTTTCCAATTCTAATGCAAAGAAGATGATCACAAATGAATTTTTGAAGGATCGTGTTGAAAATCTGATAATTCAATGTGGGACGTTAACTCACTTAAGATTTTCTAGTGAATTTAAATTAAAATCAATCAAATGGAATGATAAAACACCAATTGGAGTATTTGGCTTAGATAAAGCTGGAAAAACTGCAATTTTGTCCTATCTTACTACTGGTGAAGTTATTGAGGAATATTCACCTACTTTTGGTCTCAATCGTTTTACAATGCCCGGTGTTTTAGGTGCTGAATGGGAACCTGTTTTTCTAGAATTAAGCGGGAGAGAGGATTTTCGTCCTTTATGGTTGGAATATGAAGATTTGACAGGTATAATTTACGTGATTGACTCAGATGATCGAGAAAGGATACAGGAATCTATTCAGGAATTAGAAAAACTACTCAAAAATCCAAATTTTATGAGATTACCTTTTTCTATTATTGTTAATAAGCAAGATCTTCTTACAAGTAAAGAGTTAAGTTCAATTGTTTCATCAATTAATGAAATATCTTCAAGTTCATACAGAATTTCAGTTTTTCCAGCAAGCGGAATTACTGGAGAAGGACTACCAGCATCATTACATTGGTTGCTTGAATATATTTGGTGGTTAGCTCAAAATCCAGAGGAATGAATAAGTATATGGGAATCAAATTTGGAGAATTACTTAATGAGATTCGTGAACCACTCAAATTACGCGAATTAAAAGGTAAAAAAATTGGTATTGACGCTTATGTTGTTATTTATCAGATGTTAGCACGTATTCGATCTGATGACGATAGTGCAAATGCATTGACTGATGCTCAAGGAAGAACTACTTCACATTTGCAAGGATTACTTAATAGAACTTTGTCTTTAGTTGATGAAGGCATAAATTTAGTTTATTGCTTTGATGGTAAACCTCCTGAATTCAAAAAAAGGGAATTAGCAAAGCGAGCTGAAAAGAAAAGAAGGGCTGAGGAGGAATACAAGATTGCTATGGAAAAAGAAGATTTTGATAAAGCAAAAAAATTCGCTCAACAAATGATTTCTATAGATGAACAAATTGTTGATGATTCTAAAAAACTATTAGATTTACTTGGAATTCCCTACGTTACAGCTATTCATGATGCCGAAGCACAATTGGCAGTAATGGCACAACAGGGTCTTATTGATGCTGTTGCTAGTCAAGATTATGATACTTTTCTTTTTGGAGCACCCTTAGTTTTACGAAATGTAACTGTTAGCCGAACCCGAATGATAAGAGGTCAATTGAAAACAGTGATTCCTGAGAAAATTTATTTAGAAAAAGCTCTTAATGAATTGAGAATTTCACGAACACAATTAATTAATCTAGGGTTATTGGTGGGAACCGATTTTAATGATAAAATTCCTAAAGTTGGTATAAAAACTGGATTAAAATTGGTTAAACAGTTTCCTGAATGGAATGATTTGATTGATCATGTTTCTAAAACCTTCTTTAAGGAAGGGGATACAATGGAAACATATTTTCCTGCTGCAGCACCTGAAATTATTCAAGATTATTTTAATAATCCTCCATCTATTGATGATTTAACAATTAATTTCAATCAACGCGCTGATATCAAAGGTATAACTAAATTCCTTGTTGACGAAAGAAACTTTAGTGAAGAAAGGGTGTCTCATCGATTAATGGGTATAACCAAAAAACAAAAACAAAAATCACTTAACTCTTTTTTCTGAAAAAAAAAGATATAATAATAATTTTCTTCTAGATTTTAGTATTCACTAACTCCATATTCTCCAACTAAAGGAACAAAACCTACAGATAACAAACTTTTCTTAATAAATTTGTGGTCAGCTATTTTTTTAGCTTCAATCCATTCTTGAAATAATCCTGGGTGCCCCAATGGCATATAAAGATATCCGTTAATTATTAGCTGATCAATAAGTGGAGGAGGCACTTGAGGTCCAGCTGCTGTAATGATTATTCTATCAAAAGGGGGAATTTCTAGATCAGGATACCCACGTGTTCCGTCTGCACAAATGACAGTAACTCTATCACCATAACCAGTCCGTTCTAGATTTTTTTGTGCAAATTCAGCTAATAAATCTAATCTTTCAATAGAGTAGATATGTGCATTTTTTCCTAATAATTCAGCCATTAAGGCAGCTTGATAACCTGATCCGGCTCCGATTTCTAACACTTTTTGAATTCCTAACTCAAAACGTCCAAAACTTAGTATGTATATACACATGTGAGGGGCACTTATAGTTTGAGATGCCATTATTGGAAGAGCATGATCATCATATGTATTTTGGATATAATTTTTTAAAACAAATTCTTCTCGAGGAACTTTTAAAAAAGCTTGAATGATGGCTTCATTCTTAGCAGTATTGCTTTCTCTAAATTTTTTTACAAGCAATTCTTTCTTTTTTAATAAATCCATATTCTCATCAAGCTAAAAAAATGATTTTATTTATTAACAATTTACAAGAAAACAAAATTATAAGAAGATTGCTAGGAATTCTTTTCGGATGATTATTTAGAATATATTGTAATTATATTAAAAATTGGATTATTTTTATAGAATTATTAAGATTTATTGATTATAATGTTGATTGTTGTAAAGTATCCCATCCTTTAATTTCTAAATTTTTTGGAGGAGTAATTGTATTATCTATTATTTGAGAGTCGCCAGCAACAACCTTTCCAATTTTACAAGGAGTTTCTAATCCTTGTTCTTGAAATTCTTTAAGAATTTTTATTTCTTTTTCAGAAGGCGCAGTGAAAATTAGTTCAAACTCCTCTCCAGCGTAAAAAATAATTTTATTTTTTTTTATTTCTGAATTATTTTTAATTAAAGAAACAATATCCGCATGGATTGGTAATTCATTTATAATGATCTTTTTTTGAGATTCATTCGATAAATGATACAAAGAGATTGCCAGTCCATCGGAACTATCAATGCATGCATTTGCATGTTTTTTTATTATTTGACTTTCTCTCACCTTAGCTGTAGGATAAAGAATTTTTTGTTCTACAAGACTACGTAAGTCATTGGGTATTTCATAATCTTCAAATGCTTCTAAAAATCCTAAACCAGTTAAACCAAATCTTCCCGTTACCCATACATCATCATCTATTTCACAAGCATTTCTACGAAGAACGGTATCAGATTCACCAATAATTATCCCTGATAAAACAGGTTCAAGACTTGTTCCCAAATCCCCTCCTAAATATTCTAAGGAATATTTCTGGCATGCTTTAACCATTCCCTGAATTATAGATTCTAAGTTTTCTTCAAGGAAATTATCAGGAACGGATATTGAACTCAGAAAATATTTACCATTTCCTCCCTTTGCACAGATGTCGGATAAAGTTATAGAAACCAATTTTCGTCCAAACAACTCATAAGTAAATGGTACTGTCTTTATAACATCAGAAGACCATGAAATTGAATCTAAATTAATAATCGTTTTTGAACCTTTTATATTCGACGTCTTAATTGCTACAGCATCTTCATTACCGTTTAATAAATTTGAATTATTATGCAAGATTTTCTTAATTTTTGAAAGAAACTCAATTTCTTTATTTACCATTTTGTTCACAATAAAATCTGATTTGTCCTTTTGCCCCTTCTAAAAGATTTTTCAATAAATCATTTTTATCTTATTTGATAACAATGTCCTTCACTAGGGATTTTTTACAACAATTACGAGAATCAAGGAAATTCATAATACCAATATTAATCACCATTTCTTTGACAGCATTTTTTACAATATTTGTTAATAATGCACTTATTTACACTGATCAAGAGGTACAAGATATAGCACCAATTACTGTTGAAAATCCTGATGATGTTGGTGGTACAATTGCAGCAGGTTTGTCAAATGCTCTGATTTATGTATTTATTGCACTAATAGGAGGATTTTTCCTAGTATTTTTAATTCGAACGGGTAAAATCAAGATATTAGAATTGTTATTTGCTTCCATGATGGGATTTGCAACATTTACGTTTGGGGTTTATGTTTTTTGGACGATACCGTTCTGGATTTTCATTTTTTTCCCCTCAACCGTAGATTTTATCTCTTTTCAAGTAGCCGTGTTCATACTTAATGAGTTTATGATAATTATAAGCTTAATATTTGGAATAATAAGTTTCTTAGTCTTAGGTTTGAATCGATTTAGATCTCAGAAAATACACAATGTATTAATGATATTATTCGGATCATTAATGGGTGTAGTTTTCGGTATAAATTTTGGTACTGTCTCACTTTTTTTTGTATTACTTGCATTAGCGATTTATGATATTTACGCAGTGTTTTGGGGTCCTATTAAAAAAATGTTTGCACCTCTTCCCGAAAAAAATTCATCAGATAACAAACAATATGTTGAAAATCCTGATATGATAGAATCGTTATCTGATGAAGAAAATTTTGCTGAAAATAATTCGACCGCAGATTATGAAGAAGAAAAACCTTCAAAAGAAATACATTTCCCTCAAAAAAATTTAGGAAATAATGAGGAATATTTAGACTACCAACCTATTCCCATCTCACTTCCAGTTTATCACACACCAGAAATTTCAATTGGCCTTGGGGATTTTGTATTTTTTTCGGTACTAATTTCTAAATCCTTTTATGAAGGATTGGTAAATAATAATATATGGTTGTTAATATTACCGTTCCTTGGCATCTTAATAGGATCCTATCTCACATTTCGAATGTTAGAAAAATATGAAATATTACCCGCTTTACCTATTCCAATCTTTGCAGGTACCATTGGTTTTATATTAGCTCTGGTTTTAGGATATATTCCTAATCTTCTTTAATTGATAGATTTCACTAAGATTTTGGTCATTATTTTCCATATACAGTTTTTTTATAAAAATTTGTTTCCCTAAATTTACTTAATCTGAAATAATAATGACTGAAAAATACAAATTTATCTTAAGATTAGTTTAAATCTTCCTAATATTATTAAAGTGATTAAAATGTCTTATGTATGGCATAAAATTTGGCCTGAAAGTGTTCCAAAAGATTTAGAACTATTAGATATAAATTTAATTGATATGTTAGCAAAACATATTCCAGAAAATGAGAACAGTACTTATTTGCAATTCATGAAGAAATCCTGGACGTATGGAGAAATTTATTCTGATGTAAAAGCTCTGGCAGCATTTTTACATAAGAATGGAATTACTTCTGAAGATAAAGTAGCTATATTAATGCCTAATATCCCTCAATTTGTAGTAACCTTCTTCGCAGTCCAATACTTGGGAGCAGTGGGATCTTTATTAAATACTCTTTATGTTTCATCAGAATTTAAGCATACACTGAATGATTCTGGTGCAACAGCTATTATTGCGGCAGATTTCATGTATGATGAAATAATACCAATCAAAGAAGAAACTTCATTGCAATTAGTAATTATTACATCAATTGGAGATGTTTTATCAGGTGCTACTTCCTTCTTAGGCAAAAAACTTGGAAAAATTCCAACTCCTAAGAAAAAAGACCCAACAGCAATTCTATGGAATAAAGCTATTTCTGAAGGAAGAAGCTTTGATTCGCCCAATAAGGTAAGAAAGGATCCTGAAGACGTTGCAGTATTGATCTATACAGGAGGCACAACAGGTCCATCAAAAGGTGCAATGTCCACTCATAGGAATTTCTCCCATCAGGCGGATTTCCTAGGACATTGGACGCCACAACCAGTAAACCCAGAAGAAGATGCTTTTGTTGGAGCATTACCTTTATTTCATTCTTATGGATTAACTGTAGGTTTGTTAAGTGCGACGTACCATGGAACTCGATTTGTTTTAATACCTAATCCAAGAGATATCGATAATTTATTAAAACAAATCGTAAAAACAAAGGCAACTTACCTACCTGGAGTCCCAACATTATACATCGCAATGTTAAATCATCCCGATATTAAGAAATATGATCTCTCTTCAATAAAATTCTGTTTATCAGGGGCAGCTCCACTACCTGCTGAGGTACAAAAACAATTCGAAAAACTAACTGGTGCAGTTCTTCTAGAGGGATATGGATTAACTGAAACGTCTCCTATAAGCCATGCTAATCCTGCTAAAGATGATTCTAAAAGAAAAATTGGTTCAGTGGGAATACCAATTTCAAATACCCACTCGAAAATAGTAAATTTAGAAACAGGAGAAGAAGTTCCAATAGGTGAGGAGGGAGAAATTTGTATGAAAGGTCCTCATATTATGAAGGGATATTGGAAAAAACCTGTAGAAACAGCTAAAGTAATAGACTCTGATGGGTATTTTCACTCTGGTGATGTAGGAAAAATGGATGAAGAAGGTTTTTTCTACATTACTGACCGTATCAAAGATATGATAATTGTTTCTGGGTATAAAGTTTTCCCCCGTGATGTTGAAGAAGTTTTATTTAAACATCCTGCTGTTGAGAACGCTGCTGTTATAGGAGTACCTGATGAACGAACAACAGAACGAGTTAAAGCTTTTGTAGTTCTAAAAGAAGGTAAAGATGCTACTGAAACAGAATTACTGAAATTTTGTGAAGAAAATCTTGCTTCATATCGAAAACCTAAGGAATTAGAGATTCGAAAAGATTTACCCCTCTCTATGATTGGAAAAGTTCTTAGAAGAGAGTTGAGACAAGAAGAACTTAAGAAATAAATCTCAAATATTCTTTTTTTTCCAATTCATTATTGCTAGCGAATATGCTGATGTTAATCTTTTTCTATAACCATCATAGCTAAATAATGAAGCTGTTTGTTTAGCCTCTTTGTTTATAGTACTTACTTCTTCTGGATGATCAAAGATATATTTTATTAAAGTTTCAAATTCAAGAGAAATTAATTTTTCTGTTAAATATCCATTTTTCTTATGAATCACCGAATCGGAAACTCCTCTAGATCGAACTCCTAATACAGGTAATCCCTGTGACATAGCTTCTATAAAAGTTAACCCTTGTGTTTCTGTATTACTTGGACTGACGAATATATCACCTGCATGATAAACAGCTGGTAATTGGGAATGATGTATGTATCCTGTAAATACATAATCAATTAGTTTCATTTTTGCTGCTTTCTCCTTATACATACTGAACTGTGGTCCATCACCAACAATTGCCAAAAAAAAGTCAGGATACTCTTTTTTAAGATTTTTATATGCCTTTAACAGTACTTCTAAACGTTTTTCAAAAGCAATTCTTCCAACATACATTATTATCTTTGCATTAGACGGAATAGAGAATTTTTTTCGGAATTTCTTCGCTTGTATTTTCATTTTGTCATGTTTTTCAAAAAATAAAGGTGATATTGGGTTTGGAACTGATCGAACATTCTTTAATCCATGTTCTTCTAGTTCCTGCTTCATGATGGCACTTGGTGTGATAACAGCATGATGTTTATTATAATAACCTCGAATTAAATACCAAGCTGGTTCTCCAAGTAATCGTTTAACCTTATCCTCAGCAATACCTGCTAAGAGATGCCCTAAATATTCCACTATATGAGTGTGAAAAGTACTCACAATCGGAGTGTTTTGCATTTTCCGGTAAAACAATCCATTCCAACCTTGGAGAAATGGAGTGTGAGTATGTATTAAATCAAGTCGTTGGGATTTCATTATTTTTTTTAAAGATCTAACCGGAGGAAAGGACATTACATAGCCTGGATATGGTGGGAAAATTACCCCAGAAAATTCAAAAACTTTTACTGAATCAGGAATTTTTTCAAATTTGTCTTCAAACGTTTTAGGAACGAATAGAAATAACTCATGTTCTTTATGAAGTGCTTTCAGTTGGTTTAAGACAGAAAAAGAAACTCCATTAATGTTTGGAAGCCAAGTGTCTGAGAATATTCCTATCCGCATGTGAAATTACCTACGAAAATGAAAAAAGTCTCCATAATACTAGTATAGAATGGAATTTTAAATTAAATATGCTTAAGTCCATATTTTTTCATTTTTTCCTTCTTTCAATTCATTCCTTATAATTACGTAATCCCCAATAGAACTCTTTAAATAGAATGAAGTGTTTTAAGTACCTATAATTATGAACATTTTGATAAAACCTAATCCTGAACCATTATTAATATCAGATAATTTAACGAAAACATTGTCAATTTATGGTGGAGTAGTAACTAATTACTCTAGTCAAATTCTAAGAAGTAGACATACTTCCACTACTGATATACTTGAAAGTATCTCGGATTTTATTGAAAACCTTTCTCCGTTAATTGATGATGCATATAGAGCCGATCTATCTTCTTATCAAAGTAAATCAAAAATAATCACATCACTTTATCCATTAAGAAAGCAATTAAGGACTCATCCATCATCAACAGCTGATTGGAAAATTGATAAGGATTTAATAAATAATTTCAGAACACTACAAGCAATGGTTCTTCAAAATTATATAGACGGAAGACATAGTTCATTTGGTATTTTACCAGAAAAAAACCAGTTGCTGTTTTTGCATATTTTAGATAGCGATGCACGTAAAGTTCCTGAATTTTTAGGTATCTTACAATTAAAATTAATCAATCTGTTAGCAAGAAAGGGAAAAATTCATTATTTTAACCAACAAGAGAGAATGCTTATAACGACATTAATTGAAGAAATTGAGATGAAAGAGGTAAAAGATGATTCTTATATCTATTTCTGATTATCTGAACCTTTCTTGTCTGAAAAAACAATAGTTTCTAATTTCAGTAATTTTTCTTTTAATTCTTTGTTAGTTTTTGAAACATTAAATATTTCTTTTCGTAATTGTGTTAATTCTTTTGTTGGTTGGTCGTCTTTACCAAAATTTTCCATTACTGTTCTCATTTGATTTTGAAGACCATCAGATAAAGTATTAATCATAGTTTCAATTAATGGTTTACTACTAAATGATTTAAGATTACTAAGAACAGAAGCGCTCTTTCTACTTATTCTATCCTCAGGATCACTTAATAACACTTCTAATCTAGGAATGATTTTTACTTTTAACCCTGTATCGATCATTGAAGCATGAGAAATAATACCCTGCAAAGCATTTGTACGAACATTAAAATGATATTTCGTTTGTTCAGCTATGTCTAATAAAAACCAAACAATCTCAGATATTGGTTCGTAAAGGTCTCCTAAACTATTAATAGCATTGATTGCCATTTTACTATTCCAAGATGGTTTATCAACGTTTTCTTTAAGCAAATCAAAAACTTTTTCAGAAAATTGGGTAGAACCAAGTTGTCTTATTGCTAAATTTTGAAGTGCAGTATTATGATGATTTGTAAAAGATAACAAGAGTTCTAATGCTTTTTCTGTTTGAAATTTTCCCAACAATGGAATTACAGATGCTACTACCGGAAGTTTATCTCGTTTTTCATCAATTAATGATTTCAAAATATTAAATGATAGAGGAGATCTAATTTCTCCAACTTCATGAATCATTTTTCTAAATGATTGAATACAAGAATCTGCTTCTTTCTTAATGATTTTAGTAATAAATTTACTTTCTTTAACAAATTCTTTTTTGATTAGTTCTTTTATTGCTAGAAATCTGCTTAATGTATCTGGACCATATTCTGCTAAATTTTTATGCATTTTAGTAGAAAATTCTTTGACTTTATATTCCATCAAGACATCTAAATTTGAATTAATGTATATAGCCAAGGGTTCTTCCGCTACAGGGAAAGATACTGCTGTTGAAAGTTGTTTAGGAATGTGAATCCTTTCATAATGCCATACGTGATCTTTATCAAGCCATCCTATCTGAAAATCTAATTTAAAAAGTTTATCATAATCAAATTGAACGGAATCATCCTTGTTAGTTTTCATTATTGCTTGACTTTGTTCTACGTTCAAAACTACTAATTTTGTTTTTGTTTTGTTGTTAAAGCTATATTGAATTTTTAAATCTGGGACACCAGGGCTGAAAACCCAATCATCAAAGAATTCACGAAAATTTATCCCCGAAATTTCGTCTAATGCTTTAATAAAATTCATAGATTCAACTGATTTATGTCTATTAACTGTTAAATATTGAGTTAATGTTTTCCACCATAACTTATCTCCAATGATTCTCCTGATCATATGAAATCGCCATGCTCCACCAGGATAGGTATGGTCATCAAATAAATCGAAAGAATAATTATATTTATTGTGTACAATAGGACGAGCATATCGAGTTTTCAGTTCTTTAAGATAATACTCTTGATTATTATACATATCAAGAAAATGAACATCTTTCCCATAGAATTCTTCTAAATAGCAACTTGTAAGATAAGTGACCATTCCTTCTTTTAAATAAGCTGAAGCCCAATGTTTGATAACTACTAAATCACCAAACCATTGATGAGCTAATTCATGTATATTCACCTCTTCAGTAATATGAGGGTTAGGATAAATTTCAGATTCATCTTTTGATAACAAGCTATCCCAAAACCATGAAGTAGCTGATGTATTCTCCATAGCTCCAGTAAAATCTTCTAAAACAACTTGGTGATACTTTGCCCAAGCATAATCAACATTAAGTTTCTCTGATAAAAATTTTATCATTTGAGGAGTTTCTTTAAACGACCTATAGAGATCATCAGAAGAGAATTGATCTTTATCTGCAAAATATCTTAACGGAACTTCTTCTCTAATGGGAGCATCTTCATAAAAGACAAACTTACCAATACATAAAGTAATGAGATAGGCAGGATGTGGTTGATCCTGGTACCAAACAAATACTGTTTCATCTCCTTCTTCTATCTTTTCAAGTAATTTCCCGTTTGATAATACATCAAATCCATTAGGTACTTTCACAGTAAATTTTGTGGGATATACTTGCATAGGAGAATCGATACAGGGCAGCCAATACCGTGCTTCTTCAGATTCACCTTGTGTCCAAATCTGACTAGGACGTTGAGGTCTTTTGGGGTCTGGAATAATCCAATAAATTCCAGATTTTGGATAATCTAATAAATAATCAACTGTAATTTCTATCGTTTCGTCAGCTTTGACTGAACGGTGAATAATTAGTTTATCGTTTTTTATGGAATAATCGTTAAATATTGTATTATTAATTTTTAGTTGAGAAATTTTGATTGAATCAGCTTTTGCATTAAATCTAATTTCATTACTACCAGATCCCATACCAGAAACTGTTATTTTAGCTGTGACATCTGCTTTTTTTGAAGTCAAATCTTTAAAATGTATATTAACATCTAGATCTCTGCATAATATTGTAAGATCTGGTGAATAATGCCTTGGAGCTGATTCAGGAACGAATTGTAAATCACTACTATTTTTTTTTATATGCCCTTCTTGACAGAAAGAATAACTAGAAATATTTTTCATTTTTATCAATATTTAATTTAGTATTTATTGTTAATTCTTAAGTTTCAGAGTTAATTTAACATAGAGATTTAGTTTTTCTTGTTTTGAATGTCAGAGTATCGTATCAATTTTACCAATAAGATTTAGCAATGAAACTTAAACGATATGTTTGAATTAATGTAAATTCATAGTTTTCAGTCTGAATAAATCCTTTATACATGAACAATATTATGATAATTTGAACAATTTTTTGCTCCAGAAATTACAAAAATTTGCTAAATATTTCGTTAAACAGACTTATTTACATATATTTATGGAGATTTGTAGTAATTCCTAATTCAAAACCCGAAAAAGTTTCTAAAATTATCAAAAGTTGGATTAATAACAATCCCGAGGCATTACTATGTCAAAGATTTCTTGATGATAAAATAAGCTTTTCCCCAATTTGGATGAAGAAACTAGAAATTAATTTTCTTTATTTTCTTACCATTAATAATAAAAATACCCTGAAATCCCTTGAAAAAAGTAAAATTGTTTATAAAACGATAAGTATTACCACTCACAGAAGTTCGAAATCAGACCCAACTGAAAACAAAGGAATTTTATTTATAGGTAATATCGTCAATTGGAATGATTCAAAAACCGAATTTAATACCTCGTTTAGCAATTCTTCAGTTTGGAAACAAAATAGTAAGTTGTTACTTGTTAAAATTGAAATTTTTAAAGTAAATTATTGGTCTGGAATAAATTTTGGAAGTCATAGCTTCAAAAGGATTCCCAAAAACTTATTCAAAGGATTTAGAAGAAAATCTTTCTTACCGCATTGGAAAAATGGAAAAAAAGTATCATTAGAAGAATGGAAGATAATAAACTCCAGTCAGTATTTAATCGTCGCAACCATAACAGAAATGGGAGCAATCCATGCCACACCTGTCGATTTCACTGTAATAAAAAATAGAGTCGTGTTTGCTACTAGCTTTTTTTCAGCCAAATTTAGAGGATTTAAAAAATCAAACATTTTATCAGGATACACGTATAAAACAACTGAAGGATTTAATGATTATTCGAGGAGTTTAACATTTCATGGTTCTCCCTTCGCATATGGATGGAATTTTCTTACAAGTATAGTCTATGGATTTCTTTTTGCACCTTACTTAGGATTTGCCGGCCTTTGGATGTTTAGGAAATATCCCCAAACAATGCGAAAATTTCCATTTAAGCAAACAAACATTCGATGGCAATTTATACCATTTGTTGCTAGAACCTTTATAGAGATTTTTTGGCAAGATAATTAGAATTTATACTAATTTATTGCTTTTTTAAGTCTATATGCAACATATATAAGGGAAATGCCAATTAATAAATCAGATAATCCAATTAGCACATACATAAATTCATTTGAGCTTGTCAAAAAGCCTACTAATGCTATATTAAAGTAAATAATTCTACCTGCAGAAGATCCTGCAATAATTATCCAGAATTCAGGTTGCATCTTTTTAGCGATATAAAATGTCCAAAAGGACATAACTAAAAGAAATACAGCTGAAACATCAGCGTAAAGAGAAGGAGAAGGGATTTTTAAATTAATCCAATCCCACGTATAATAAAACTCTCTAAAAATCAACACTACTCCAAAAAATCCAGCTTGAATTGCTCCAACAAATAAAATGTATTGAAGAAGTCTTTTATCTGAATAATTATACATTTAAAGTCTCTATCCCTTTGAATTTCTTTTTTTATAAATACTGTGATTCTCTGCAAGATTTATCGATAAAACTGAACAATTCGTAAGGTTTTCAATAAGGTCTTTGATATATATTTTTTGGAATTCTAGGTCCTCGAAATTATTCTGACCTTCTATAGTTTCTTCACTAATTTCTTCTCTTGAAATGATTAATTTTTGAAATAATTCGTCTGGAACTTCAAGTATAACTTTAAATTGCATGATTATATTCTACTAATATGAATTTAATAAATTGTAGCAATATAATTGTAACTAATATCTTGTTTTACTGGAAAAAGATTACTTGGAAATATTATAAAGCTCTTTTGCGTTTTCATAAAGTATTTTTTCTCTTTCTTCCTGAGAAATTATTTTTCTTGCAATTAAATCTTGTAAAATTCCTTTTTGTCTAATAATTACGTCAGATCGAAGCATTTCGATATTTGAGTCGGTACCGAATAATATATTTGAAGTAGTTAGTGCTTTTATAGATTTTTCAAAAACTTGAGTTAAACTTAGCCAAGAAGACCAATCAATCCAGTCATTACTGCCTGAAGTATCAACGAAAATCCGTTTACTATGAGAATATGCCATCATAAAAATTTCTCTAAGGTATCCAGCACCAAAATGGGCTATGATAAAATTCAAACTCTTTAAATTTTTATTAGTTAGCCAGGGTTTCAATTCCATGGGACTTACTGGCCACATACTTGAAGTATCACCTCCTTTCATAACCCCTGTATGTATTATTGGATGGAATCCGATTTCATCCATTTTCTTAAAATATGGTAATAATTCTTCTGAAGAAAGTGATAGTTTGGTCCAGGATCCGGGATATAATTTAACTGTTATTGCTCCTTTTTTTTTCCATTCTTCTAATATATCTGGATTTTTATGATGTTCAGGGCTTAAAAAAGGAATTACACCTGGAAATTTATTCGGGTATTTTTTATGAATTTCAAATGATCCTTCTTCATCGAAAACAAATGCCATTGGAATAATTTTCTCAATATCATTTTCTTTCATGTTATCCATTAATTGTATTGCTCTTTTTTCTGGTTCTGCAATCTCTGTAAATTTCTTATACCTTTCTGGTTGAAAATTTTTGAAATTTTCTGTAAACTCCGGACCAAATATCTTACTGAATGCTACAACTGTATTTTTACTGAAAAAATGGTGATGAATATCTAAAATTGTCATTTAAACCAAAACAATAATTTTATTTGACTTATTTATTATTGAAAAATTTATTTAAAAAAGAATAAATTTTGATACTTATAACAATCAATACATTAACATTTTTGCATTAATATGTTTAGGTATTCTACTTATTCACACTTAAAGGTAATAGATCTTCTACAACTTTTAATAATTCACTATGAGCCGTTTTTGATCCCAGAATAATTTGTGAGAAGTTGTTTGATTTAGGAGTTATATCATTTCCTTGAAAGTCAGTAATTTTTAACCCAGCTTGTCTACATATTAGTAAGCCTGCTCCAATATCCCAAAAATGTCCTTTATTTTGTCCCCAGAAGAGACCAGCATGATGGACACCCGATCCTATAAAACACAAATGCTGTGCAATTGATCCTTCATATCGAAAAATCCGTGAAAAAAGGTTTTCTAACTCAAGTTCAAGCAACCTCTTTTTTAATGCAAGTGGCAATTTGCTAGAAAAATCTAGTATAAATCTTGAATCAGATAGTTTTTCGGGAAAGATATTTTTATTAATTAGATGATTGTTAATTGTTGAAGAAGAATCTTTCGTTGCAGAATAAAGGGTATCTGTAAATGGATTGTAAACTGCACCGACAAGAACTTCTTGGGTTGTTGTTAATGCTACTGAAACAGAAGTGAATCCAACATTTCCTTGAAAAAATGCTTTTGTTCCGTCTAATGGATCAACAAACCAAGTTTCTTTTGCGTTCTCCTTCCCAGTTAAACCCGTTTCTTCACCGATAATAGGAATATCAGGATATTTAACAAGTAAAATATCTTTGATCACCTTTTCAGTGCTTATGTCAAGTTGAGTAGCAAAATCATTTTCTTCAAAGTTTTTCATGTATTTTTTTAACGGGGTAAACCTATTTTGAAGCAAAAATTCTCCTGCAGTTCTAACTGCTTGGCAAGCAACCTCTAATTTTTCTTGTAATTCTGAATTCATTCCTCAATTAATCCTTAATTTTACATTAGATAAGTAATTAGGATATTAAAAATCTTAATTAATAATTAGTCGATTAACAATTGTAATTCTAAATTCCCACTAAATACTTTTACCTAGAAAACTTTACAGAAACTAGAAAAAATATTATTACTTTATTTTATTGAAATAAATTAATGATAAATTTCGAAAATAAATCTGTTAAGATGATTATCCGGGAGAATAAATACAAACTATTACTTACAGCTATTTTATTAATATTAGTAGTCATCTATTTTTATCAAATTAACTGGACGATATTTTTTTCTTATGTATCAGAATTACGGATGGAATTTTTCTACCTATCGTCATTTTTCGCATTGTTTGCCTTTACAACTGATGGAATAATATGGTACTACTTTTTAAAACCACTTGCTCCGTCAGAAATCAATTTTAAAGATATTCTTGGATTAAATTATTTTTCCACTATGGCAGGAGTCATTATTCCTTCAGCAGGGGCAGTGGATATTGCAATCAAATTAAAATATGTTAAAAACAATACTTCTTTATCCTATGAAAAAATTTTCGCGACTATTTTAGCAGTAAGAACAATTTTTATTATCGCACTTTATCCTACTATGGCACTATTTGTTTATGTTCTCGTAGCTTTCGAGCTAGTAACCCTTGAAATTGCATTCGGTGTTATATTTATTTCATTTTTTATTTTAAGTATAATTTTAGGATTAATAATAATGATGACTTGGAAAGTTGATTTTTTTAACAACAAATTTATTCCACTTATTTTTTTTCCTATAAATAGATTTGAGAGGACTCAAAACCTCAAAATAAGAATCAAAAACTCATCATACTCGTTTTCACAGTCATTTCAATTACTAAAAGGATCGAAAAAGTATACACATTTGCTATTACTCTTCATAGGTTTATTTTGGATTGCACGATTTTTAGCAATGTATTACATTTTTTTAGTGTTACAAGATTTCCCATTTCACATAATAGTACTTGCATCCACACTGGGAAGTTTTACAACTATGATACCTGCCTTTATTCCTGGTATGGCAGGAGTAAGAGATATAGTGCAAACAGAAATTCTTAAATTAGTAGAATCTCAAATTGAAATAAGTTTGTTCACCTCTTTAATGAATCAAGTACAAACATTTGCCTTATTCATACTTTCATTAGGAATTTTCCTTTTAATAAGGAAAAAAATTAGGAAACAACCAGTAATCGATGATTTTGAAAATAACTTAGAAAAATAACCAATGTGAATAAATCAAATGAAATTTTCTTTTTTTAGCAATTAAACTTAAATTAACCAGAAATTTTAAGAAAATTTAATCAAAAAAGATCAGATGTATTTGGTTGTGATCCGTAATATAGACAAGTTTTTTTTTCATTAGGATTTATATTTTTTTGGTATGATCCATTGATCTCTTATCAATATTTACTGATTCATTATTGAAATCTTGTGTTTTTAATTGGTTTGAATGAACATCGATCTCTAATGAGACCTCGGAAGGTTTTAATCTATCCGAGTTTGTTAAATTCACATATATAAGTATTATAATCAAAGCTATGATGAAATAGATCCATATTTGAAGAGTTTGAAGAGTTCCAATAAGAAAAAGCTCTTCATCTAAAGCAGATTTCATGAAAAGTGATAAGATTGCTACAATACTTAGTTCACGAATACCTTGCATGCTAGGGATTGTTATTGGTATAGACAACAAAAAAGTAGTAAATGTTGTTGCAATTATTATCATGGGTAGAGTGATTCCAGGTATTAAAAGGAGAAATGCGCTCCAAATACTAATCTGACGCATGAAATATTGAAGATAAATTATAAATAAAAAAACGATAATAGACCGTTTTTTTAATATTTTTTTCCCTCCTTCACTAAAATTATTACTAATTACAGTAACTTTGGTTAATAAATAATTGTTTAATCTTTCTATGATTTTTAAGGGTATAATTTTATGAAAAAATGACATAATCCGATAGATAATATCTAGTCTGTATGAAATTAACGCAAGCAAAATAAAACCAATTGCTTCAATTACGTATAAAATAATTAGAAGAATTATTGCATTATCTAAAGAGACAACATCTAACAAATATAAAGATGAACAGAACAATAAAGTAGAAACAAACGTTGTTGTATAAAAGAATAATCGAAACAATAACATTGAACTTATTGTTTCTTCAGGAGTCACATTAAATTTTTTTTTCAACAACCAAGCTCTTGTTCCTACTTCTGAAGCCCCACCCATGGGAATACCCAGACCAACACCAACAGCGGCAAAATGAATTTGTAATGCAGAATTTATAGGGATATTGTGCTGTGGCCATATTCTATCTATCAACCATTTCCAGACATAACCATCAAAATATATAGCTATTATACCTATTATAGTAGAAAAAGCAAAAATTTCCCATTTAATATCGGAAAGTTTGGAAAAAAGAATTGCAAAATCAAGAGTTAAAGTATATAAAAGTATTATAACTAAAACTATGAACGTAAATAGTATTCTAGTCTTTGTAAAATATTTTTTCCAACCTAACTCACTCAAAAATATAATTCCATCCAAAAATGCCTTTAATTTTACGATTTTTCAAAATAGTAAATATTTTTTGCAAAGAATAGAATAAAAATCAGTATTGACTCAATTTTATCAAATATTCTAAGTAAAACCTTCCTATTTTATAACATAAGAAAATATTATTTTTGGTTTCCCTTAAAAGACAGAAATTGTTTTTTTCCCTGATTTTTTCTTTCAAGCCACATTCATGTCTTAAAGAGATGATTCGCTAGAGAATTTCATCGAAAACTTGGATAAAAGAAAAAGTAAAATAATTAATGAAAAAACTTAACAAATAAAAAACTTTTTACCTTTGTTATTCCATTGTAATATATATCTATTCCCCTTCTTTCTTATATATTAGCTAGAATTGTTCATCTTGTTTTATTAAATTTGTTACTAGTAGTAAGATTTCGACAAAAGAATGCTATTCAAGTGTTTTAAATGCGTATTGAAAAAAATAGAATTCGGTTATTTCCTGAATACTTTGATAGGAATGTCTCAAGAAGAGTTGGTAGAAGATTACCACGAAATAATTCTATAAAAGATCCAAATTTACTTGAGCTTAAACTTGCAGCTCAAAAAATGGGATTGGAAACCGACTTATTTCCAGAAAGTTCACATCCCAGTTCTCCGACTGACAAGAAAGGTATGTTAGTAATAACACTGCCTAGAGAAATGGAAATAAAAAAATCAGGAGTCATAAAAAGAATTTCAGAGTTAACTACAAGTTTTTCCAGACCATTATTACAGGAAAAAAGAAGAAAAGAAATCGAAAATAAAAAGCAAGCTGACAAGAAAAAAGACAAACGATATCAAGGAACCTCACGTATTACAAAATCAAGTGATAAACAAAGAAAAGGCCCCAAACCACGAAGAAGATGAAAAACAAAAGCGAAATGAGTTATTTATCTCGAGGTCTTATTAGTGTCTAAAATGGCTAAAAGCGCGCAGGATGCCCGATTAATGGATGAAAATGAGGTAGAGAATCCTAACGAAGAAGAGGTTGACGACTTCTTACTCAATGTAGTTTGTTTTACTTGTCCTTATTTAGATCAATGTGGATCCGGTCAAGAATATAATCCAGTGACCTGTATTTGGATGCGAGATTATTTAGCAGCCGCTATTACTAAATATCAAGAAGAATATGAGTATGTCGAAGAGAGAGACTAATAATACAGTAAATTTCCTTTTCTATTACATTTCTTTTGTAAATTAATTATAAATGGGGTTTTGAAATTCCCTCTTCAAAAAGACGCAAACCAGATTACTATTATTATCGAGCAAAAGCTGAAGGTTACAGAAGCAGATCAGCTTTTAAAATTGAACAGTTGGATAAAAAATTTAGGTTATTAAAGAAACAAGAATTAGTAATCGATTTATGTGGAGCACCAGGAGGTTGGTCTCAATACTTAGCAAAAAAACTGCCTAAATCTTCTCACATTATATTGGCTGATTTGGCTAAAGTTAATCTACCTGATATATTTAATCTTGATTGTCTACAGTGTGATATTACAACTAACGAAGCTATTCAACAAATAAAGTCCATAATGAATAGTTTTTCACCACCCAAAGAAAAAGTTGACCTAGTTGTTTCTGATTGTTCTCCAAAAATGGGTGGAAATTATGCTACTGATCACGCTCGACAAATATATTTAGTAATGCATGCATTCCGAATAGCTGTAACTTTGAAAGCGGATGTTTTAGTCGCAAAAGTGTTTGATGGAAAAGATTTTCCTGACTTAAAAGAATTACTCAAAGAGGGATACGAAAACTTTAAAATATACAAACCACCAGCTAGTAGATCTGAATCAAGTGAATTATATATTATAACAAGAGGTATAATTAAAGATTATGTCCCTCCAGAAGATTTCTAAAGAAAAATATGAAAGTATATCCGAGGGCCCAATTAATTTTTGGATACCTAAACCAAAAAAAAGATCTTTATTAATCAACTCAAGAAAAACAGTTGTTCCTAGAAAATCCGATGAAGTTTTTTATAATAAAAAACAAGCATTTAATCGTGAAATGTCAATTCTAGTCTTGAAAAGTTGGGAAGAATTAATATTACCTGTGGAAACATTATTTGAACCATTTTGCGCAACAGGAATTCGAATATTACGATATTTAATGCAGGGACCACATATCGGGACAATAATATGTAATGATCTAAATTCAGATGCAGTAGAATTAACGAAATATAATATCAATGAATATAACGAGAAAATTACATCAAATATTGTTTTTTATAATGAGGATATTAGAAAATTATGTGCTAGGCTCTATAAAGAGAATACATGGTTTAGAGTCATTGATATTGATCCTTTTGGATCTCCTCAACCATTTATTCATGATGCAATCAGATTATTATCCAATCCTGGCTTATTATTTGTCACTGCTACAGACATGCCAGTGTGGGTGGGAAAATATCCCTTTAAAGCGTATAAAAGATATGGATTAACGCATTTTTCTTTTAGAAATAAATCTTATTGTCATGAAATTGCATTACGAGCATTTATTAGTTATATTCAAAGAGAATTTATGAAACAGGATCAAATGGTTATTCCTGCTGTTTCTACGTCAATTGATCATTATCTGAGAGTAGCGTTTTACAAGAAACGAGGCAGTACACAAAATATTATCCAGCAAACTGGTTTTATAGTCGAATGTCAAAAATGCTATCTGAGAACCACCATTCCTCTAATATCAAAGAAATCTAAAGAAATATCCCTTGTATGTACATGTGGATCGATGGTTACTGAAATAATTGGACCATTATGGTTAGGAGTATTACATCAAGACGAATTCTTGAAAAAAATAAACGAAAATCTTAAAAAAAGTACCAAAGAGGATTTTTCAGTAATTAAAAGACTTCAAAAATATATAACTGCTAAAATAGATGAGAATACCATTGATTCTCCTTGGTATTACGATCTACATTGGTTATCAAAGCAATTTAAATGTTCTTTACCAAGCACAACATTTGTAGTATCCTTGTTAAAAGAAGCTGGATTCAATGCATCTATTACTCATTTTTCTGGTACTGGAATTAAAACAAACGCCCAAATTAAGAAATTAAAAGAAGTTTTACTAAAATGAGGTCAAAAAAATGCATCAAATAATCCAATCATCACCTTTTTTCCATATTCTACTCAGATTTCCAGTAATATCCTCAAGTCCTGTTTCTTTTAACGCACTAACTGGTATCAATGGAACATTAGCTTGAATTTCTCGAATTGCTTCGACAAGACTCATTGATAATGAATAAGAAGCCCCTTCTTCATATTTTGGAAAATCAGATATTACTAAATCAACATCATCATTCCATCTTTCTAAGTTCTCAATTTCATTTTCTTTCAATAAATCCATCTTAGAAAGGGCATAAATCATGGGAGTTCCTAATCTAAATTGTGTACTAACTGCTAACAAGTTTAAAGAGATCCATGAAGATGGAGTTCGTACTAAATTTCCATCCATCAAAAACAATGAAGCTGTGAAATCTCTATCAAATTCTTTGACTATAATTGGACCTGAGTTTCTGTAAACAAATACTTCAAGTTGTCCTGGTGTATCAATTATGACAGCATCAGCTTGGTAATCATCAATATCTTCCTTAATTAGCTTTATTTCAGTAGCAATGAGATCCGCTGATGTTATCATAGCTGCATTTGGCCCTAACTCATATTTATCTATTATTTCCTGAATATCAAAATATTCTCTTACATCTACTTCACATGTATAAGGTATCTTTTGAACAGCAGGATCTAAATTAACATTGATAACATGAATATCTTGATCTGATAAATATCGTCGTAAAACTGCACTTAGTACAGTTTTTCCACTTCCTGCTGTTCCTAATAAAAATACAAATCCTGTTTCAGACATGGAATCACCAATCGATTATAAAATTTAAATTAACTGACAAATAATTTAATTTTTCCAATTTTTTTAAGAATAATAATAGTAAAACAAGTAATACCAACTATTTATAGTTCATTGCAATAATGAAAAACATCAATACCTTAAATTAACTGTACTATTATATTCTTAATCTTGTTTCTTTCTGGTTTATAAAATAGAATTTCTTATGTCACAATTGAAATAACGATTATAATTAACTGTATTAAGGTATTTTAAATACCATCTTCAGCATGTGGCTTATATGACTAAATATCTAATTATAACACCTATCGGTATTTGTACAACTGATTACAATAATCCAGAAACTGTTGAATGGGTTAAATTTGAGGGAAGCGAATCAGAGATCGCCGAAAAATATTATAGTATCATTGAAAATACCGAATTAGAAAGTTACAAAGAATTTATATCGAAAATGATGTCTATAACAACAGACCAAAAATTTTTATTTGATGAATTATTTGAAAAAGAATGGATATCAAATTTAGAAATAACAGATGAAAAAAGCACATTTAATGTAAGAAATAAAATTTATTCATTTTTATCTGATGAAGAAAAGAAGAAAATTGATGAAGTTTCTAAAATATATGCAAGTTTTGTTGTCCAAAGACATTCAGAAGCAAGAGACGTTTTTATAGGACAAGCAATACATGCTGTTGATGATCTAACAAAAACAATCAATTTATTCGCCAATAGAGCATCAGAGTGGTATGGTCCGCACTTTCCTGAGCTAATTCAGAACACTACAGATATCGGGCAGTTATTTAAATTTATAGAAAAAATAGGATTACGTCAAAATTTCAATGAGAAGTCTCTTTCAGACCTGACAGAAAGAAAAAGGAATAGAATTATTGAATTATCACAAAATTCACTAGGAGTTGAGCTTGAGGAAGAGGATTTAGCACCTATGCAAACGCTTTCTCGACAAGGATTAGATCTTATTAAGACACGTGCAGATTTAGAAAGGTACATCGAAATTTCTGCAGGAAATATAATGCCTAACACCTGTGCATTAGTTGGTCCTTTGATTGCATCAAGATTATTAGCATATGCAGGTAGTTTATTCCAATTAGCAAAATTACCAGCGAGTACTGTTCAATTATTAGGTGCTGAGAAAGCTTTATTTCGACATTTAAAGTCTGGTGAAAGACCACCAAAACACGGGATCATTTTTCAAGCTGCTGCTATACATAGTGCTCCTTACCACCAAAGAGGCAAAATCGCTAGAGCTTTAGCTGGAAAACTGTCAATTGCTTCAAGAATTGACTATTTCACAGGAGAGGATAAAACAGCTATGCTTGAAATGGATTTAAAGAAAAGGCTTGAAGATATTGCCAAAAAGTACCCCAGAGCACCTGTGAGAAGTAAGAAAGAAAGAAAACCTGCCTATAAAGATAAGGATAAGAGACAAAGAAGGGATGGTAGAAAGGGAGATAGAAGAAAAAGAGACGAAAAGGGTAGGAATAAAGATTTTCGCCAGAAAAAAAGAACAAGGAGTAAAAAACCCCTTAGGAATGAGAAATAAGTAAGTAGGGTAGTTCTATGAGAGTAAAAAACCATTATTTGCCTAATGTAGCTTTGTTAAATGTCGCTAGTGAATCAAGGATTTGGCCTGCTACTAAAAATTTTATCCCTGGTACGGACGTCTATGGTGAAAAATTGTATACAGATAAAGAAACAAAGACAGAGTATAGGACATGGGATCCTTATCGTTCAAAATTGGCTTCATGTATTTTTAAGGGTATGAAAGGAATTCCTCCTGATCTAAATAAAATGAATATACTATATTTGGGTGCCTCTACTGGAACCACCGTTTCTCACGTTTCAGATATAGTAGCGGATAATGGAGGGAAAGTTTATGCAGTAGAATTTTCTATTAGACCAGCACGACGGCTAATTCAACTGAGTCAACAACGAAAAAATATAATACCATTAGTAACTGATGCCAGATACCCAGATAGATATCATTCAATGATTTGGGACATAGATTTTGTTTTTCAAGATATTTCTCAAGTTAATCAAGCAGAAATTTTTGTTGATAATGTATTTTCGTTTCTGAAATCAGGAGGGAAAGGTATATTAATTGTTAAAATTAAATCAATTGACACAATTGCTCCTGAGGAAGAAGTAGAATCCAATCAAATTGACTATTTAGAGAAAAATGGTTTAACAATCTTAGAAATTTTAGATATCAGTGAATTTGAGAAATCTCATAGAGCGATCCTAATTTCAAAACCCTAAGAAATTATATGATTTTAGAAATCCCTGGACTTATTTTCCTAAAAATTTCTGGAAAATTTTCCTTTTCTAATTCTTGGCCACCATTTGATATCTTAGCAAGATTTAATCCAAATAAAATTTCATTTTGCCATAAATAGGGAGTTATTGCCTTTTCATCTTCAGTAGTAAATGTGCTAAACATTCCACCATGTAACTGATCTATTTCTACCCGATGATTTGGATCATGCAGATAAATTGCCCCGCCTGATGCCAAAGAAAATAAATTTCCTCCGGAATATGGTGTATCAAGTACTTTAGGTATTCCTGAACTTGAAAATGAAATACCCCCTAAAATCACAAAACCACCTTTTTTCAATGGATCTCCCGCCATAAAACTCTCTGCTAAATAATCTAAACAGGTACCATTTATAACTACACGTGGTTTTCCTACAGCATTAATAAGTGCCCTTCCTGCTGCATTTCCAAGAACATATACTTCACCTCCCTTTGCACCATACATGAATGTTTGGCCAACATCTCCATATATAATTAATTTACCGCTTTTGAATATTTGGCCCACTTGGTCTTGTGCTGAGGTGTGTACAAATATTTCAGCACCATCAATTCCTGAAGCTAGATAATCTCCAGGATTTCCATACACATCTAATCGAAAACCAGTGGAATTTGGACCCAGTCCACATCCTCCAAATCTTTGTCCCTTCCAATCAAAAGAATAAATTTGCTTCCAACCTTTTTTGTATGCATTGACTATTATTAATGACGCAGAGTCTTTTCCTTCTGAAGGAAAATCTTTTATATCAAGAATAAGATATTTTTCTTTCCCAAAGGGTCCTCTGATCTCCTTAGAGATCCTGAAATCTAAATAGACTCCTTCTCTCTTCCCATTGGTTTCATTGATTTTTGAATAAGATCTAAATACTGAATATAAGATAAGTTCAATCTTTTCTTTTGCTTTGCCGTTTATATTATATGTTGTTAAGTGAATACGGTTTAATGTATATGTTAAAAATTCTATAATACTGATATTGCTTAGATTGTTTGATAGATGTTCTTTTTTTAAATTATCTAGTAAATCAGATAACGAATTTGATCTTTGTATCATTGTTTCAAATTGAGTAAATGGATGAATAACATTCCCATTGCTATAAGTTTTTGTTAAAAAGTTGCTGAAATAGTCCCAAGTTTCTTTTTTAGATGGAATTTTGATCTCATTATTAAATTTGTCAAAACAAGTAAATTTAGGATCGCTTCCTGATAAATCCACATTAAAAATAAATGCTCCACCATCAGTATGGCTTCCACCTCTTGCATTCCAATAAATATCTGCTTTTGAAGAAATGTTTTGATTAGATTGGGAAATGCTCTTTAAAACTGCATCAATCGCTTGACGTTCAGAAGCAACAAGTCCAATATTTTCTCCATTATCTCCTTCTACCATTGCAAAAACTTGTGGCCTTAACATAGATGTATCTGTTATTCCTAATAGCTGGATGTGTTTAATATTTGGCTGTGATCTTCCAATAATGAAAAACCATGGACCATCTGGGGAACCATTAATATGAGATAACTGGATGTTTTTATATAATTCTTTTTTTTCTTGATCCAACATGTGAAAGTCACGTTCAGTTGTGGGAGCTAGAGCTTCGATAATATTCTCGGTTGGATAATTGAAAACTCTACTGTACAAATCGAAAAGATAAGCAGCGACTTCAGTATCTGTTAAAAATAATGGATAGATATTGAATTGAGCTAGATATTCAGCTACTCCATGATAATTTGAGAAATCTCCATTGTGAACTAAGGCATCATTTAAACCGATAAAAGGATGTGCTCCACCTGGATGCCAAACTATTCCTTTTGTTGGGTAACGATGATGACCTATCCAAACATAGGCTGATAAAGATTCAAGCTTATAATATTGAATTACTTGCTCAGCATAACCAACAATTTTGAAAACAAGCATGTTTTTTCCGTGGGATAATACAAAGGCATGTTTTTCACCCAATGATGAATAATATTTTTTATGCAATTTGTAGGTGTTCTGATAAACAAATTCATCTTCTGCTGTTGGTCTATCAGAAAAATTATTTTTTTCAATAAATTCAGCAATAACATTATCTTTACAGGAAATAAAATATCTTATTACTTCAGGGGGCTTGACATCTAATCCGATTGATGAAAAATCGTCAACCGTTCCGATTGTTGCTTTATGAAGAACGATAAATTGTGAGTAAATAAATTCTTTTTCTAAATCATCAATAATGTTAGTATTAAGAAAAGCTACTTGAAGAATGTAGGATTTATCAAGTATTTCTTGAGAAACTCCAAGTTCAGGTGCAGATAATCCTAAAACTGCAATTCCTCCACCTTTTCCATTGCCACGATTCCTCATTTGCATTAATGCAGAAATTAATAACTCTCCCTTGACTGGTATGGAAGAAGCTAATCCCAATACTCCACAACCACCTTCTGCTTCTTGTTTTTGATTTAGATTAGTTCTAATATCTTTAATTAATTCTTTTCGTGAAGAAATGATCGATTCTATAGACATTTTTTTTCCTCATTTACGATTATTTATACAAAAGCAAATCTGTTCTTCCTCTTAAGTCACGGATAGATTTCAACCCTAAATTTCGTAGTAAATCTTCCCATTGCATTTTCCAAGAAGAAAATAGATTAATGATTCTTTGAGCGCCCCATTCTGGATCGATAAAAGTCGATAAATATGGATCTGTCGTAGTTATTCCGACTTGGCAACCACGGCCTTTTTCACAATTACCACAATGAGTGCATCCAACTGCTATGGTTTCAGATGTTCCAGTTACACATCCATCTGCTCCTAATGCAATTGCTTTAGTAACATCATAGGCGGTACGTATTCCACCGCTTGCAATGAGAACAATTTCATCTCTAACTCCTTCTGATTCCAAAAATTTGTGAACTTTAGGAATTGCATATTCAATAGGCATTGCAATATTCTTTTTCGCAATTTCAGGGGCTGCTCCAGTTCCACCAAATCCGCCATCCAAATTAATAATATTGGCTCCTGCATAATAACTTCCAATAGCAACCATATCTACATCCCGAGGTGTAGATACTTTTACTGAAATTAAAGCATCAGGATTTATTGATTTCACCCAATCAACATGCTTTTTATGATCTTCAACAGAATAAACAGAATGAAATGGAAAAGGAGAATATAAAGAGGAAAAATCTACTGATTCTCTCATTTTCGCAACTTCTGTTGTTACCTTATCAGCTAATAAATGCCCTCCTAAACCAGGTTTTGCTCCTTGAGCATATTTAAATTCTAGAATACGACTCATTTTTATTGTTTCTTCATTAACTCCAAATAAACCCGTTGCTATTTGGGTAATAATATTTTCTTTGTACGGAAACAAAGCGGGGGGATAACCACCTTCTCCCGTACTAAAAAATGAATTAATTTTTTGAAAAGCAATTGCTCTAGCTAACATAAAATTCAAACTTATAGAGCCGTATGACATTCCTCCGCCATAAATAGGAAGTGAGATATTTATTTTTGGTCCCTCTGATCTTCCATTCAATGGTAATACTAAATCTATGTCTTCATCAGGTTTAAGTTGACTTACAGAATTAGATTTAAAATGTAAACGATCAAAACCTCCGTTAGATTTACCAATTTTATATTCTAATCCTGAAGTTGGGGGTTTTCCTGATGACGCTTGTTGCCAAGTAGATAATATTAATTCATCTGTCCAACGCTTATTACCAAGAGCTCCAGATTTATGAATTTTAGAAGGTAATAATTCTAATCCCTTGTGTATATTTGATACTTGTTTTTCCTGTGTAAGTATTAACTCTTCTACAATCATTGTTGACTCTCCAAAAAACCTTCGATTCCATCAAAGGCTTCCTTTTCTACATCAATTTTGAATATCGCTCTCCCTACCTCTCCGCGTAGTCTTCTAATGTCACGAATTCCCATTGCTGAAAGAACCTCAATTAATTGATTATACCACGATGCTAATAAATTTGTTAACCGCTGTGAACCCCATTTAGAATCAAATTTATTCTGGATAAGATTACCCGATTGAGAATTAGAAAAGTCCGCAAAAAATTTTGTTTGAAGTGCCACTAAGATTGTTGTATCAATAGCCACAAGATCTGCACCACAAATAATAGCTTTGGGAACATGTTCTGCTGAAATAATCCCTCCGCTTACGATTATAGTAAGTTGATTTCGAACACCGATTTCAACTAATTTTGTATGAATAAGCCTGATATATTCAATAATAAATTTTGGTTTTTCTTTATCAAATGATTGACCATGATAATCAGCATATAGATGAAATCCATCGACACCATCCTTAGCTAAGGAGCAAATCAAATCTTCTATATCTTTTTTAACAGGTATTTTCAGAATAATAGGAGCTTTGTGATTAATTTTTTTAATTTCAGAAATATCCATTTTGATATTATAATCTAATTCAATAATACTTGCATGTTCTAATATTTTTATAGATTTACTATCCAATTTTTTGTTGATATAGATCCCCAGACTAGTGTTATTCAAATAATTTATTGAATATTTTTTGATTTGTTCTGGAGTAAAAAAACAAGCCGTTTGAATTTCGGTGGTGGTTTTGAAAATACTCTGAGCAATATTTTCGTTATTTATATTATCTGGTAAATAATCAAATATAATGGGGAGACTGATTTGTTTATTACTTGGAATTTCAATTTTTTCTAGAATATTAACAAGAATATTTTTTCTCCCAATATTGACAATTGTTGATATAAATTCTCTTCCATATACTCCATCGCGGGTTGGTCTAACAATTTCTGACATATCCGTCCATATAGTATCCCATCCAATGTCTGAAAATGATCCTTTATATCCCATTCCTTTAATAAGTATTTTTCCTGATTCAGCTTCATACCAAACAGTAGAAAATGCTGTAGAAAGCGAAGCTAATTTAGAATTTGAATCTGGTGCCCAATACGAATCTGCAAAATTTAGAAATTTCGGATTCCTCTCCACCGTACAGAAATCTGGGTATTCTTGAACACATCTTAAACATCCAACACATTTGCTTCTAATGGGATGAAATCCACCTAATTTTCCACTAAAAACTCCATAGATACATGGACGAGCTAATAAACGATTTCGATACTTTTTTCTGACTAATTTGAAGTTAATTTCTAATAATTCTTTAATTAAAAGTTTAAAAAGACCAATTTTTTGGATTTTTGGATAAAAAGGATGTGGAAGACCTTTTTTTGCTGGTGCAGGAGAGATCTTGATTTGGAATCGCTTATAATTAGATTTTTTCTTAATAGAAATGTAATCATTTTGAAAATTTAAATTTTCCTTTGAATGATTATCTTTAATTTTATCTGTATGTAATTGTTGTTTGAATAACTCAGTCATACTATGTACCTAATTGATTCAAGTTTAGTCCAATTATTGTTTAGAGGTTTACTTAAAAAATCCATGAAATTAATGAAATATTCGATTAAATGTATTTTAACAAGAAAAAAATTTCATAAATTAATATTTATATTCAATTGGATATACATGCATCTTTTTTAATAAACTATCTATATTGTGCAGGAATTATCATTAAAATTGCAGAAAAAAATAATAAAGTTTATAAAGAATGTAGAAAAAGATAATATAAAACCAATTTCCATAAGAATTTTGGATTCCTTACAGAACTGAAATACAATGAATAGAGATATCCCTGTAAATGAAAAAAATTTACATGAAAATTCACCCTCAAAAACAAACAAAAACTATAAAATTGATGATATTGATTGGAAAATACTGAGATTATTGAGTCAAAACTCAGAATTAACACGCGAAGAAATTGCTGATAAAATAGGAGTAAGTAGTCCCACTACTATATCAAACAGGGTGAAAAAATTATCAGAAGCAAATATTATTACAGGATATTGTGCAAAAGTTAATTTTAACAAGCTAGGATTATCAGAATGGAAAGTTGTAATTGAAATCCAAGTTTCCAAAGGACAATTAATAACCACTGAACAAGAAATAGCAATCCTTCCCGAATGTCTAGCTGTATATGATTCTACTGGAACAACAGACATTATAGTTATTGCGAGGTTTAAAAAAAGAGAAGAATTATCTGATTTTACAAAAAAATTACTGAGTATGGAATATGTAGAGAGAACAATTTCCCATGTAGTCTTAAGTACGGTAAAAGAAGATTTTTTAACTATTAATTAATTAAACAAAAAATTTCGATTTTAAAATGAATATTAGACAATTATAAAGTCCTGACAAAAAATCTTTTGATGTTTAGAAAGACCAAAAAATTGATCATAAAATGGATAAAATTATTATTCCTGATGTAGAAACTGCTATAGGCACAATCGCAGAAAAACCATTTACAACCCAAAGAAGAAATGTCCAGTTAGATGAGATTGGATTATTATTTGAGTCGAAAAAATTTGAATGGACTTCTTTAAATGACGTAAAAGTAAAGTTTTTCCTAGGAAATCCGTATATCCAAATGAATTTTGAGAATGATCAGAAGATTAGTTTATGGTTCCCCACAAAATGGTACAAATTACGTCGAAATCCTTGGTTTGCATCTAGTGAGCAATTGACAATGGATTTTATTGAAAAAGTAAGTTCTTTTCAATCTGATCCTTCGTTAAAAACTAAAATTCAATCCCAAATTTCAGAATCTCAAAATTCTCTCACTCTCGTAGGAAGAATATACCAAACCTCCACGAATGCTGTTTTCTTACTCCTCCCTTTAATTACTCTATATTTATTGATTAGCTTCATTTTATGGGTAATGGATAATCCAGGCGGAGTATTTGAACTTTAAAAAGGTAAAAATGGGATAGAAAGTAATATCATACTTAATCCACCGATAGAAACTGCTAGAAAGTTCACAGTATCATTTTTTATAAAACTTAAACCGAAAAACTTTTCTGTTTCTTGATTGCAATGATTAAGAATTTCAACTTTTCTTTTACAAACTGAACACTTTCGTTGTTCTTGAATGGTTATTCCAAGTATTGAATCAACAAACATCCCAACTATAGAAGCGATAGGAATCAGAATGAGTGCAATTTCAGGAAGTTGCATTGGTATGCTTGGATCAATGGCTAGTCCAAGAAATAAAATAACTGAAAAAAGGATTGCTGTGACAGATCCTGCTAATGTCCCTTTCAGAGACACACCGCCCGATTCTCCCGGTTGCACAATTTTCCAAGGTCTTAATACATGACGAGGCTGGCTTTGCGTATAAATACCAACTTCTGTAGCCACAGTATCTGTTAATGAAGTTCCCAATGAAGCAATAAACATCATTAAAATCAACGGATGATAATCAAAAAACACTAATAATGGAGCCATAAATGTAGCAAAGCCTGCTTTAGCTATTGCTTGTGATGAATCTCTTTTTACAGACCCTTTTTCAAAAATGTCACCTATTTGTGGCTTTTTATTAATTTTAGTTACTAACGAACCTATTAGAAAGAATATAAGTAAACCAATCCCTAACGTATATCCTCCCATTCCCATTATTATCATTCCCATAAAAAAACCTGCTAATGCACCATCAAATGATAAAAATTTTACTTTATATCCAATAATTCCGAAAGAAAGTGCAAAAATAGTACCTATAACAAAAACAGTTAAAGAAATATTAACTGAATATGTAATAAGAGGAGTTTCCATAATTTGTAGAAATATCAATACTCCTACAGGGATGAAAAGATTGTCCATTCCTTTAGGGGATAAAAATTCAATTAGTGAAGCAATTACTGCTACGGTTATTCCAATTAATATAATTAATTCCATTGAAAAATTAGTTATGCTAAGAAAATTAAATAACATCAATCCAAAGCTAACAGCTATGAAAGATGCCCAAATGAATGTCCATGTTCCAATTAATGACTTTTTACCTCCGAAAGACCAGAAAAATCCTTTTTTGGCCCGTGATCCAATCACTGCTGCTAATCCATCACCATAAGCTAATGGAAAGAATGAAACTAATATCATCCATGAATTATCGTATGAAAAAAAGACTAATAGCGTTAAAGAGATTGCATACCAGACAGTTCCTAACCCATGACCACTCTCAAAAGTATCCATTCGTAATTTCTTAATTGGTCCATATGGAGTTAGAAAAAAGTTAAATACAATAAATCCAAGTGGAATTAAGGTAACTATCAACTTATCTCCAAAAAAGGGAATAAAAATAACAACGTTACCTACCATGATATGAAGTACTTTTCGAGCATCAGGTTTGCTTAATTTGTTAGTACGACTCAAAAATTCACTTAATATTAACCAAAAAAGTACAAAAATTATTACAAGAAGAAAAGGTAAAAGAATTTCTGATACTATGTCAATCACTAAACCAACTCATAACTGATAGCTACGTCTGCTAAATTTTTTTGATCTTGCAATTAATCCAATCATTTCTTTAGAGGAAGGATATATTTAAACATTTCATTCATAATAATTATTTCAAAAAAAAGTAATTTTATTCTAAAAATTGTTCTTAAATACATAAAAAAAAACAATATCAATATAAAAATTATTGAGGAGTTCTCTCCAGCTGTAACCCGGATTCTGTTCATGATAATCCTGTTACCTAGACTATCACTGATCACATCAGTCTAATGCGGTAAATTTTCCCGTAGGAATACCTTGCAGCTCTGGGGATAACCGTTTCAACATGAGTTTAACACTACTCAAAAGAGCACTGCTCTTCATCCTCGTTTAATATGTAAAACCCTGATCGTTTCTGCTTTAGGGCCCTGTCTTTCAACAGACATTTTTCAATGTCCAGATTTTCTTTGCTGTCCGGAGTTTCCTCATCAGTTGATAAGAAATTTCATCAACCAACGCCAGTGATCCAACTGCGTAGAACTAACCTCTTGTAAAATATTTCAATTCGATTCTTATAGTTTTGTATGAGATTTAGAAACGTCTTACTCTTTTGCTAGTAATTTAGTCCCTAAATATGGCTTTTTTCCTTCTAAATGAGACCTTAAGAATTCAGACTTTAAACCTGATATAACAAATGTTTCAATCCCTTTACGCAGAATCGGAATTAATTCATCCAGTTTTTTACCCATTTCCCCTGTAACGCGAATTTTTCCACTATTGTTTTCTGTTGAAAAGATTTGTTTTAATAAATCCTCATCCAAGACATTTATTTCATTAATCAAATATGCTGAAGGATTGAATTTAGGGTTTTTTGAGTAAACCCCGTCCACATCTGTTAACATAACAATTTTAGAAGCATTTAATTGATTCGCAAGATAAGGAACAATCTGATCACCACTCAAAATAGTGAACTGTATAGATTCATCAAAAACCACATCCCCAAAAATAACTGGTATAAAACCTTGAGAAAGAGCGAGGGTAAGGGATTTAAGATTCCAATTTTTGATGCGCCCATTATTAGTTATTACTGAAGAAATTGGAGGGAAACTAACTAGGTGCAATCCAAGTTTTTGGCCGATTTCAACTAATAGGTGATTCAAATCTAGCATTGCGTTATGGGTTAATACAACTCCAAAATTTTGTCGATCAAATTGAAAACCCTTGGAAAGTTTGTAAGATTTAGCCAAAGGATGACCGAATGACCCTGCACCATGAACTATTACAAATTGATATTGCTCTGAATATTCTGCTAATAAAAACAATACATTGGTAATAATATCATCCCGGGAGGTCATAAATTCTTGATCATCTGTAATAATTGAACCACCAAGTTTTATCAACCACAGAGGTTTGTTTGGAGTGAAAGAATTCATACTGTAATCTCACTTGTAGATATCGATATTAAAACTACCAAAAAAAGTATGTTAAAAATCTTATTTTGCTATTTTGTATATAATATCTTAATTAAAAATATACAACGATTTTAATTTAATTGAAGGTATGGGGAGTACTCATACTCACTGAGGGTTTTTTAACATTTACAGAAATTTAAATCCAAAATAGATAAAATTTAAAAAAAGGGAGATAAAAAAAGGAAAAAAGTAAGTGGTTTTTTTACCACTTATCCGAATCTAAAGTCTCGAATTCAGTTTTTCTTACGTCTTACAATAAGAGGTAAGGCAATAACTAAACCGATAGCCAAAACTATTAGAGTGAATCCTGGCGTAGCTGTAGTAGTAGTTGATGTAGTTACTGTAGTAATAGTGGTTTCAGGTCCAGTAACAGTTACAGTTACTTGGTCGGGTGCTGAGTTCAAGAATAGAGTCAATTGAATGGGTGTACCTTCACCACCATACTGCGTGTTGTCCCTAGCACGGACTTCTACAGTCCAGATGTCGTCTTCGTAGATATCAAGTGAATCAACTCTCCAGCTGTAGGAGGTTGCAACCCCAACAGGAAAGAAGAATTCATCGGTTGGTTGCCATGGAGTAGCTCCTTTCCAAGCACGAAGTTCATAGAAGATCGTATCACCATTAGCATCCGTTCCTTCCCAACCAATATCTAGCGTAGCTGTTTCTGGTCTTGAGAAGCTTATCAAGTCTTGGAGGTCGTTAGTTAAGTTGGCATCCAGTAGTGTATAAGTTGCTAAGGTGAAGTTAACTACTGGAGCTTGTTCGTTATCGATGTTTAAAGCAATCGTTGAAAGGTTTGTACCTAGATTTGTTGGAGTGAATGTTCCGAGACTTACTGCTGCAGTTTTATCATATCCAGTTACAATATTACCTAGAGCATCATAATTCCATTGCCAGATAGCTTCAGTCTTAGCGACGTCAAGATCTGTTGCAGTATCAATACTATAGGTTAAAGCACCTTGTGGATCTAATGAACCGCGGGAAGCTTTGGTTTCTACGAACCAAGTAGAGGCACCACCACCCCAGTTGTCTAATGCAAGGAAATAAGTACCTGTCTCTGAAGCAATGAAACCACCATTTTCAATTGCTTGTGCATTACCTTGTCCAGTTGCGAAATAACCAGATGGGAGAGGTCCTGGAACTGGGGTTGGTAATCCAAGGGCTGCTGCTGTGGATGGATCAAACCAATAGAAATCATGATCTTGTGAATCAGCAGGATCTCCTGCTTCCCACTCAACTAGATCACCTGCTTGGAAATCACGGGTTTCCCACCAATCAACACTAGTTTCATCTATAACACCATTTTCGTATTCACCTTCGGTGAATATGGTTTCAGCTTCTAATGCACCAAATAGTACTTCGTAGTTACCAGCAATATTTGGATCACATGGAGTACATTCTACTCTCATGTTAAGATCGCCACGGTGAACTGAGCCAGTAGTGACTGCATCACCATTAGCATCAGTCCAGTAGGAGTTGAAGTTAGGCATTCCATCAATGAAGTATGCTTCTAAAGTAACATTAGCGAATGGAGCACTGTTTCCAAAGCTGTAAAGTCCAAATTGGAAGTTGTTTATGTCTCTACCAATACCTACTGTACCTAGATACCAACCTGGATTTCCGGGTTCGTGCCAATTCAAATAGTACCAGATAACTGGATTACCACTTGAATCAACACCGGTAGATGATGGGAGATCATAAATAACTTGACCTGTTCGGTATTTACCAACATCATCATAGGTTAAAACCAAACCTAAATCATCAGAGGATCCACCATTGTTTAATGTTGCCTTAACAACAAAGTAAGCTCCACCAGATACAACCTCAGTTGTGTCAGGATCAGTTACTAAATTAGTTTGTTCAGCAACTTTGGTTTCATTTATTGAGAATGGTACCCATACAAGGTTACCATCACCAACTCCACCGCGGTAGGAATAACCAGCTTGATCTACAATGAAATCACCAAGATCTTCCATAACTGTTGATCCGTCTAATGAAACAAAGGTATCAATTTCTCCATATCCTACTTTAATACTCATAGGCATCAAAGCACCATTACCAAAATCAATCCAACCAGCATGGTAACCAGGCGCCATTCCAGCTGTATCAATGGTAACATTGAACACATCAGTTGTATGATCAGTAAAGGTAACACCAGTCATTATTGTTCTGGAATATTCTTTAACCGTTACTTTAACAACTTCTAAGCCATCAAAATCAGTTGAGTTCTGGAAGTTAGCTCCACGAACAGCTAATACTAGATCAGTTCCAGCATACTGTGCTGATGGGATCTTTAAAGCACCATAGGGTGGAAAAGCTCTTTGGATTTGGCCAAGTTCGTTATTAACTCCAGCACCCCATTCAATATCATTTTGTCCATCAGCATCATTCCAGATGAAAAGATCAGCATATCGAAGGTCAGCAGTTAAGAATTCAACCCAAATTTCAGTGAAAACACTACCAGCTAGGTTGAAATTATTGTCTAAGTGAATTGCCATTCTGGTTGTGTTAGCGGTACTGAAAATTTCACGGACTTCAATAAACTCAACATTTGTTGAAGTGCTGTTATATGTTACAGAAGTTTCGTTAATGAGAGTCATTTCAAGTGCACTTGGTGATAAAATGGATCCATTATTGCTTATCTCAACTTGACCAGTGAAGGTGGTTCCAGCTGTAATAGGACCAGTATAGAATTCGTATCCACCATGATCTTGATTTAATAAAACATCATTTTCATGTGGAAAGTCAATAACATCTATCTCATCAGCCCATCCAAAAATACCATCTTCATAGAAGTTGTATGGATATCCAAAGAATTTCTGCTGACGGGTGTTAGCCCAGAATGTGTTCTCATAGGTTACATTCGATTGAGCCATGAAACCACCAGAAAGTAAATCAATAGCAGCGGAGGCATTAAGCAAACCAGCACCTTGTAATTCAGCTGAATAGCCTAAATCAGAAGCTGAAGCTTTTAAGATTCTCTTTAGTTCAACTGGACTAGCCCAAATACCAGATAGTAAGGCCATAGCGTCTAAAACTATGGCAGCTACACCAGCTGCTGAAGGACTAGAAGCAGAAGTTCCAGACCAGCTAACGAATGAATAACCACTGTCACCCATAATGAATGGGGAATCTCCTCTAGAGTATAGAGGAGCAGGGGAATAAACATTCCAACCTGGTGCTAAAACATCGACTGATGGACGACCAATACCGTTTGGTCCAGCGCTGCTGTGTTCAGCAACTAAACCATTTTGGTAATTGTTAGCATAGACGTTTGAGTATAGGTGTGAAGATCGGGATGAACCGACTTTTAGTGATAATGTTCCATAAGCATCACTATTTGATTGGTAATATCCACCGTTACCGGCCGAGGTAACCATTAACATACCTGGATAACCTAGGAAAGGATTATCAACTTGGACTTCGACCCAAGAAAGGTTAACTTGAGTAAAATCAAATACGGTATCTGTTATATTGATACCAATCCAGTACAATTCATCAATAGAGGGTGTCATATTGTAAGGAGCCCAGCCTCCAGGTACTGTCCATGTAGTTGATTGAGACGTATCTGGATCTGTATCATCTGTCCAATCAACGGCACCAGTAACACCAGATAAAGCAACCCAAGCAGAACCACTCCAGTATAGATAATCGAGATTTCCAGTATAAGCTGAAGATCCATTGTAAACATAAGTATCTATTCCGCTAAATGGTTTGTTGTGACCAATAAAGAATATAGTATTGTTTGTTGGGTTGGCTGTGAATGGTTGATAAGATGAACCAGAAGTTGGGGTATCAATAAAGTGGGTAGTATTGAAAGTGGCAAAGGCATATGGATCACGTGTGAATGTAGCATCACCACCCATGTCAGGAGAAGACATAAGATCAATCATCCAATCAAGGACATCATGACCTTGGGCGAATGCGTTACTACCCCAACTGTTAGTGGTGAGGTTAGCTCTTAATTGGCCACTCCAACTCCATTGGGCACCTTCTAAGGCAATTTTATCTTGATCTTTAGTATCAAGAGCAAAACCTGCTGCCCACATCCAAGCGAGGAAAGCATCTTGGGATGAATCACCCCATGCAATGGACATTAATTGTGCACCAGGAGCAGAACCAGTTAATTTGTACGCTGTATTGTTACCGTTTGGATAATCCCAAGAACCTGGTTGATTATTATAAACAAATGAGTCAACAACTCCTCTTGAAACTGCCATTGAACCAGCCCACGTTCCGTGAGATGCGAAACCAGACTCAACTGGGTGGATAGCTACGAAACCAGAACCTTCTGGGTCAACTCCTTCAATAATATTTCCATAAAGGGTTGTATTTTGTGATAAGTATCCATATCTATTATAAGCGGAACCCATGTGACCCCACGACCAGTCATTCCAACCATCACCATCCCAATCGGCAGCGAAAGTAAAATCGGACGGAATACCAGAGGTCCATGTAACTACTTTATCATTTGTAAAATCAAAGTCTGCATAGAAAGGTGTTTTAGGCTGTTCTTCACCAAAGTAGTTACCAGTATAGAACTGGTAAGTAGCGAAAGCTGATGTGGCATTATCAATGACTGCGGAGTCATAAACACCATCACCATCAATATCTAAGGTTAAGGCATAACCAAATTGCCATGATAAACCAGCTTCACCAAAGGGTATATTTTGCCAGAGAACTCCGAATTTTGGTGGGGCTTGATTGTTTCCACTAATCCAAGCTGGATCAATTGTCCAATCTTGTGGAGCCCAGAAATAGAAACTATCACGCCAGAATTCGAAATCTTGAATACCAAATTCATCATTAACAGTTATTTTGTCTAAGATATTGACTTCACTGAATAAAATGGTTGTGTTGTCTGAAGTAATAGGAACATCAGCCAACGACGCATTATCTCCTTTGTGACCAACATAAAGAGGTGTAGAGACTAAACTCCAACCTTCTGTATCAAAAGAAAGTGGAAATCCAGTTCCATTTAGGGCAAGTGCAGGTTCTAAATCTGAGTTACCAAAGTCAACACCACCATCAACAATGGCAATTGTAACACCAGATCCGTCTATACCTATTGCACTACCAGAATTAGTCCACATCTCATCGTTTACAACGAAAAGTTCAGGAGATGCAAAATCGTCATAAAATTTATCAGTATTTTGAACTTCTGGTTCAGCAAATGTGCTAGCTTCAATTCTTACATATTTACTGCTTAAGGCAAGCCTTTGTAAACTTGCAGTATCCGCAACACTACCAAAAATAATATAAAAACCACCAATATCAATGTAAGATTCAACGATCATATTATCATTAATGGCTTTTGTGTTGATAGGATCTGAAACGAATACTGTAATCACTGCATCACCAAATGCTGATCTTTTTACATTCTCTGATAGTACACCAGTTTCCACCCAACTATAAGTTGCTGGATCTAATCTAGCTTCTAGAGCTAGTTGAGTTGGTGTAACTACTGGAGTTGATGATCCAGTTTCATCAATACTAACTGGGGCATTATTCACAGGTGCAAGTGGATTGTCACGTATATTTATAGTTGTTGTAGTATTTTGTACTGCAACAAAGGTGACAGCCGCAAAAGCGGATACCAGAAACACTGCGATAATAAGCCAACCAGTACTTGACATTTGTTTTTTCGCAACATTTATCATGTTTTTTATTCACCGATTCTTTTCTTTTACTTGCGATATGAGCTTTCATCTTAGAAAAAATTAACACACGATACAAATAGCAAGTTATCTACTCGAGATAACTCACAAAGAATCTTGATTCTTAATGAATAGCCCATATCGTGTTAAATCTTTAACAGATACTTCTAGTTTATTAGATTTATCCCTAACTGCAACCAGATTTACTGTCTAAAAAATGCCAGATTGACAAAAAATTTTGATAATTAGGCTTTATCCATAAAAACCTGATTCAGGTTAAACAATCTGGTTGATGTGCTTATCTATTTTTTTACGACAAGTTGTACAAATTTGAACCCTATTTTTTGTTAATTCTTTCTCTAATTGAATAAGTTCTTTAAGTTTGTTTTTATCCTCTTGTTTTAGATTTATAATCCCATTTTCTCCTTTAATATTTGGTTGTTTCAAATTTGGATATGATTTATTAAATCGGTACCCTCCTCTAATAGCTAGCTGATATTCTTTTAAGGAAAGTAGTTGAATTTGTTTTTCTATTGGAACTTTACACAAAAAACATTTCAGATCTTCAGTTTTCATCTTCTTATGATAAAATTTATCAGATTTTAAATATGATATAAAATAGTCATTTGATATTTTACCCAATAAAGAAACGAAAATGGTAGTCCTAGTATAAATTCATTTTTAACTAAGAAATAGTAAATAGACTAACATATTTCGTCAAAAAAAGGTTTATATTCAGTTTATCTGTTAGTGAAGAACATTGACTGTTCTTTAATCATGAAGCTAGCTTCAGATTTTGCCTTCTTCAATATTTGTTGAGCGATGACATATCGAGTTTGACGCATATCCAATAAATACGGCTTTTTTTCAATTAAACTACGATCTTGTAGTGTTTTTAATGCATAATGAATGGTTCGAGTGGAAAAGTTAAGTTGATCTTTTAAGTCTGATGCGCTTACTTCCTGTGTTTTATCAAGTATTTCGAGTATTTTTAGTGCTGATCCTGAAAGAGGTTTGTCGTTTTGCTTTTTTATCCATTCAATTGCCATATTAATAGGTCCTTCCAGTATATAATTTCATTAGTTAAAGGTTGTTTATAAGACTAACTTTTGATGAAAGTAAACCTTTGGTCTAATTCAAATTAAAATGATTGAAAAATTGAATTTTGAGCTTGTTTTTTACTTTATTTTAAATTTTAAATATATGATAGTATTTCCAAAGAAAAATTTTCTCCGAAATTTAACTATCAAACGAGAATGCTCAATATATTTTTTATATAATATTATATCTATGAGAATTCCAAACAACAATTTGATTTTCTAATAATGTGATTTGATTGTTTTTATAACGGATTTTATATTAAATTTAGAATAAGCATTGAAAAACTCTTTCAGATACAATTTTTTTGATAAATGCAACATATACCCTAAAAATAATTATAATTTTAATATTCCTAAAAAAAATTTCTATTGTCGCTAATAAAATCATCTTTATATTTTTTAATTAGAAATCTGATATAAGAACAACTATTTACTATTTCATTAGTTACAAATTTCGATTGATAATGAGTGAATCTACTGAAAAATTTATTAAATAACGTTTAGTATTTTCCAGAAAGCAAAGGTCTTTTAAATATGGAAAATTCTTAAAGAATTAGCGATTATTATAGATAATTATCAGAAATTATTTTTTAAAAAAATCTTAGGTTTTTATAATGTCCCAAGATAAAAATAAGTCCATTCAAAGATTAAAAGACTTCAAACAAACAAATAAACAATTTGTTCTTGTAAGGGGAGAAACTATTGATGTTAAATTAATTAGACCTTCTCAACAATCACTATTAACGTTATTAAAAACAATGCCCGTTGATGAACGGATTCAATTCTACATGGAAAATTTTGAATCCATTTTTGTTTCTATTTTCCCTGAAGATGTCGGGTATTTTATTTTTGCTCCTGATTCAGCAGAAGATTGGGATAATTTAGATGAAAATCTCACAAGACTTGGTGGAGCGTGAATCTCCACACCCTGGAGGAAGGGATCTTCTTTCTAATTTTTGTCAAAAAGCGATTTTAAAAAAAATTATTAATCTACTAAATCTTCACGTGGAATGATTTCAGGATTAATCTCACCAACATAATTTGTGTGCATATCCTTTTCAATTTTCTCGATTGAAACCGCCCCTTTGTTTTTTCCCAACGCCCACATTTTCTTTAAAAGAGCTGTTGGCGATGTCATATCGTAGCCTGGTATTGCACCTGCCTGATATGCCTTTCGACCACTTTCATATAACATCATTTCTGTTCTCCCCCAGATACATTGTGTTGTAACAGTAACTGGGATATTTTGTTCATGTAAAGTATTAATTAATGGTAATAAAGATCGATTTTTTATAGGAATATTTCCTGCACCATATGATTCGAGTATTATTCCTCGATATCCACCGTTAAAAACCATTTGTTCTAAACTTTTTGGATCTAATCCTGGAAAGAGTGTAATAAGTGCAACATGGGGATCTAAATAAGGAAAATATTTAGCTTTTGAGTTTATATTTCTTTTCCGATGATTTCTATCCAATATATTAATATTTAAAGAAATGTCTCCAATTGGTGGAGAATCTACTGTATCAAAGGCAGCAATTTCATATTCTCGCAGCTTTAATGTTCTAACAGAACGAAAAATTTTGTTATTGAAAACTATTACTGATTCAGCTATATCTACTTCTTTAGCTACACGAATAGAATCTATTAAATTTTTTCTTCCATCAGACCCAACACGGGAGAGAGGAATTTGAGAACCTGTAAAAATTACAGGTTTGGGAAGATTTTGAACCATTAGTGCAGAAATCGACGCGGAATAAGTTAATGTATCCGTTCCATGGACGACTACAATTCCTTCAACTTCAGATCTATTAATATGATCATATATTGCTCGAGTAATTAATAACCAATCTTCGGGTTGCAAATTTGAGGAATCTTCATGCAAAATTTGTTCCGTTTCGAGATCTGAAAAACCCTTGAGTTCTGGAATTTGTTTTAATAAATCATCAATGAAGAATTCGGGTTGAAATCCAGTACCCTTGTTTCTATTCATTGATATGGTTCCTCCACATCCTAGAAGAACTACAACCATTTATAGCACCATTTTAATTTAGAAGGAAAAATTTTATTTTTTATAAAAATTATTTTGTATTTTACTGGTTTTTTATGTTAACAATACTTAACGTCCTTATGTTTCTAAAGTTATTCTTCTATCTTTATGTACATTAAATTTTAAACGCGAAGACTCAATTTCTTTAGTAACATCAATCATTTTCGTTAAACATGACTCTTCTTGTTTTAGCGATCCGAGTATTTCACCCATTGGAGAAATTATTTGGCTACGTCCAAAGTATTCTCCCCATTTATCAGATCCTACTCTATTAACTCCTATGACAAAACATTGATTTTCAATTGCCCTAGCTTTTAATAAGTGATTCCAATGATTGCCTCTTTTAGATGGCCAATCAGCCGTATAAAAAATAATTGAAGCTCCATCAGCTGATAATTTTCTTGCTGCTTCTGGAAACCGTAAATCATAACAAATTTGTGTTCCAATATTAAGGGATGAATATTCAAAGTTCAATAAGGTATTTCCGTTAGTGAAAAATTCAGGTTCATCCATAGGTCCAAATAAATGCATTTTTCTATAAACAACTTCAATGGAATCTGTTGATATTCTTATGCATGAATTATAAAGAGATTTATTCTTTAATTCAGGAATTGACCCTAGAATTAATGCATTGTACTTATTTGCTAAATTCTTTAAATGTTCAGTTTGTTCTAGGGCTAGATTATTCAAATTAGAGAAATCAATTGCACAATTTTTAATTTCAACGAAATTTCCAAACCCCGTAGTAAAAAGTTCAGGAACTATTATTATCTGTTTATATTTTTGATCATTCTTTTCAAAGGACACATTCTCAAGTAATTTATTAATACGATCAATATTATGAATCGGATCATTTGTTTTAATATCAAACTGGACTAAATTTAGTAAAATTTTCATTAATATTTAAATTATATAAGATTTTAAAAAAGAATTCAGACAAAATATCAAAAATGATGATAAAAATTAAGAAATTTTTAATTAAAAAGAAATTTGAAATTTCAATAAAGAATTAAGAAAGCTAAGTATTTTTCCAAACTTGAAGTTTTCTCTTCGCTGGGAATCTTTCTGCATAATAATATATTACAATTATTAAAATAAGAGCTGCGAGAGTCTGAGAGAAAATTTCAAAAAATACCTGGACCAGTTTTTCATAATGAAATTCAGTATTAAAAATAAAAATCCCTAAATTCCATATTCCATGAATCAGAATTGGTAAACCCAAACTCCTACCCGTTTTATAATATGCATACGAAAACATTAATCCAAATATAGTAGCTGATACACCAACTGCAATCATGGAGTTTAATGCATTTTCACTACTCACAAGCAAAAATGAATGTAACAATCCAAACAGAATAGAACTAATTAAGGCAGCCTTCCAAAACGTCAAATTTGACTCTAAAAGACGTAATATATATCCCCTAAACATAATTTCTTCTCCAACAGCGATCCCTAAAAAAGTAACTAATGCTGTTAAGACTAAAATGAGAGGATCTGAAATTAATCCTTCAATCATTTCTGTGAAATTAATGATTTCGAAAGCATTTTCGATAATAAAACCAAAAATTAAAGCTATTGGAGTAAAAATTAAAGCTAACAAAAACAATAGAATAATGCGATCAGGAATAAACACACCAATTTGTTTTATTTGACGATCATCAAATTTTAAAAATATCCAAGTCAATCCAATTCCTAAAATGCCAGTTAATGAAAATAAAATAGTTTCTGAAATATTTTCAATTTCTGGATAATATATTAAAAAACTCCCTATTCCAAATTGTAAAATAAATAATAATGTAGAAATTAGAATATAATAAATAATTAAGCGAAGCCACATCTCCCTTGTTGACCAAGGTAATTCAGACTTTAAAATTACAGTTTTATTCGTTGGTGCCATCATAGTAAATCAATCTTTAGAACAGAAATTACTCTGTATTTTAATTTTGATCTTTAAATAGATGTTAGAATCTCATCGTATTTGTTTATTTCCAAACTATACTTTTTGTCAAAAATACTTATTATCTGAGAAAAAATTGTTCTAGTATAAAAAAGAATTTTTAGATTAGGAAGAAGAATTCTTGTCTATTGTAAAAAAAAAGAATTAAAAAAAAAGAAAAAAATTGTTATCCCAAGAAAATTACTTGGGAAAAGATATCGATTATATTACTAAGATTAGCGTCTTCGAAGCTTCAAGAATATAACGGAAACAACCATCATACCAGCTAAAGTAACCAAGATTTCAAACCCGGGTGCTGGAGAAGGTTCGTCAGTTGTTGTTGTACCAGATGTTGTTGTAGTTGTAGTTGGTGTTGTAGTTACGCCAGTTGGTTTAGTGAAGTATTTCAAGAAACTGTCTACTGTAGGTTTACGATAATAGTCGTCATTTCTTTCCTGGAGATAGAATTCTCCGGGAGTTGAAGCTACCCATTTATATGGCCCTGTTCCTTGTGGAACTGGATTGTCATGATTTACGACATCATTGAATTGACTCCAGTAGGATTTCTGGTAAATTGGTACACCTGTATTTGCGAATTCAAACAAACCAGATGAATTGGAATAGATGATTACTTGATAATCATTGGGTGTTTCAATTCTTTCAAATGGAATGTGTTCAAGATTATCGAAGTATACTGGAGAAACGTTGGTTTTTAATACTTCAAATGAGAATGCAACATCAGCAGATGTGAAGTTTTCACCATTATGCCAGGTTACATTATTTAATAGGTTAAATGTAAATTTAGAACCATTGATAATCATAGCATCTGGATTAGCTGCTTTAGTTGCAGCATCATCTGTATATGGTGCTTCAATTGTAAAATCACTAGCTAGTCCTGAAGGTATGCGGGTTAAATCTTCTGGATTAAGGCCAAACAAATATTCTTCAATAGTACCAAGCACATCACGTGTATATGCATTGTTAGAGTTCATACTGTTATGGGAATCCATTGGTTGTGCTAATCCAAATACATATGTTCCTCCAAGAGGGTAGTTGGGATATTTATCCCAGTTCTCTAAGGTATTCTTCAAGTGAACCTTGATACTGCTATCATAACCAAATGCACCTTCACCAGGTACTGTTACGAATCCATCAAATTTGTCTGTTCTGTAAAGTGAAGTTAATTCGTTATTATACATAACAACCATTGGTTGTTCCTGCCAATATATTTGTTGAGCATCGAAACCAGCTTGAATAACTTCATCAAAATCACTGCTTTGGTCAATTATGTCCCAGAGCGCATCGAAAGTATCGTTATACCAACGTGCTCTTTGGGTGTTGGTAACACTTTCACCATCGAATATTTGCAAAAATGTTGGATTAGGAGCCATACCACTATAGGCAAAAAAGAGACCAACAAAATCACCAGCGTCCATTTTTTGTAGTAATGCAGCAAATGTGATAAATTCAGTGTTACCTTTAATACCCATCGCATAAAATCCTTCTGAAACCATGGTGACAACAATAGTTACGATATTGCTTCCAGCAGAACCAGTAATAATGAATTCAACATCTTCCCAATTAGCACTATCAGCCATACCGGTAGCCAAGGCAGAAGCTCCTGATGAACCTGGACCAAGAGGGTCACCATTCATAACCACATTTACTTCAGCAAAAGTTCTTCGGGTTCCATCTCCACCCAAATAGGTATATCCGTTCCAGTTAGGATCTGGATATCCACTCGCTGTACCAAGAACGTTACCTTGAGCAACTGATGATCCACTCCAGATTAAACCAAGGGTAGAATCGGTTACATTTCCGGTGAAATATTCACGGAAACCATCACCATTAAAATCATAGAACCCTGCATTTAGAATGGTTGTATTTCCTAATCCAACTTGAGGATCATAATAGGTTTCTGAAGAGGGGGAACAGGGAGATAAGGTAAATTCATATTCACAAGACCATATACCTAGTGAACCAACAATAACAGAGTCAGCAGTAAAAGAAGCCCCACCTAAAGCTCTTTGTTGTAATTCCACCTTATCTAAAGCATAAGCGAATCCTTGTCTCATAGCACGAACACTGGATGGAAATTCTTGGTTGTTAAATGTGATATGACCAAAACCTCGTCTTCTGGTTTGGGTTAGACCTAGATCAGGATCAGCTAAATCGGAGGGTTTCAATAGAGCTACATCTACGAATTGTCCTACGATATCAATCTCACCAGTTCTGGTGGCTTCAACTAATAACTCATCCTGAGTTATAACTTTATAGACAATCTGGTCTACATAACCTCGATTATCGATCCAAAACTGATCACTCTTAGCTTGATTCGTACCAGCAGTTTCTGCTACAACAGTGGAGGATGTACTCCAAAAAAATGTAGAGAAAGCAGCTAATATGAGTAAACCAAATAGTACTTTCTTATTTACTTTCATTTAATTCTCACCTAAAAAATTTAGACTTTTTTTGTTTTCAATACTTAAAAACGAGAAAAAACCAGATATTGTGCTTGCATTCCAATCGCTAAAGGTAGATAAGTACGTTAGAAAACAAATCAAAAGACTTTTTCACCGTTTCGTCTTAAATTTATTCGTCTTCTGTTTTATTAATAAAACTTTTTTCAACTGAATAACCTGATTAAGGTTAAGGGTCAATCTAGACAAATAGACTCAAATCATGATTTCACAAATTCTTTGATGTTATAAGGATTGCTGTTACTGAAAATTAACTTAACTTCTAAATGGTTAATAAATAATCAGTGTTTATCTTTTTAGCAAGAAAAATTCAAATTTTTGAATTTTGTAAGAATATTAACAAAACTTATTTTTGTTATACATTTTATTTTTTCAAAAAATATTTTGAATGTCTGGTGAAGTACTTAACCCAAAAAAGCTACCGACAAAAGTGAATTATAGGGGTATTATTGAGTTTTTCATTAAGTAATCATCTTCAGGTCAAAAAATCTAAAGAAATTAATTCTTTTTCTGTTATAGGATTTGAAAATTGGTTTCAATTAATACCAAAAACTATTAAAGAGCAAGATATTTTATTAGTTGATTTTAAACCGCACTTTTATGATGAAAAGGATAATTCTAATAAGAAGAATGTCCTAGATGAGTATGGATCAGAATCAGAAGATGAATATTTTAATGATGACAATGAATATGATGATGAGTACCAGAATTCCTCACAAAAATCAGAGAAATATAAAAAACAGCAAATAAGCGGTATTACAATCTTTTATTTGGTTGAAACTCCATTAGGGTTTCAAAAATTTCGATCATTTATTCAGTTCAATCCATATTTTTACCTTTTGCTTGAAGATGGATTAGACCAAGATCAAATTACCAAAGTAATTTGGGCCGTTAAAGATATTGGTCAACACCATATTAAAAATACAAGTGTAAAAAAATTGTTTGACGCTAAAAGTTTGGTTTTTCCAAAGAGAAAGAATTTTCTTTGTGTTGAAACTTTTGTGCCAAATTCAGTTCCTTTTTTAAGAGAAAAATTAGAAAAGATATCAAATGTTATTGAATGGCGAGAAGCGGATATTCTTTATCATCGAAGAGTAGCCATTGATTTAAATTTACGAATTGGACGATGGTATAAGGCTTTCTTTCAAAATAGCAAATGTACGAAATTAATAATAAATGAAAAAAAAGTTACTACCCCACCAATGAATATCGTAGCTTATGATATTGAAACAAACAATCCGAAAAATCAACAACCGGATCCTAATAAACACAAAATAAGCATGATATCAGTTTTTAATTTGTTTACTAATGTTGTTCTAATCAATTCAGAAGTAATAGATTGTTCTGATATAAATGATTTTTTTGTTACAACACGAAAACCCGAAGAGGATAAAAATAAACCGTGGATAGATTACTCCCCAATTATTGGTAAACTTGATGAAAATAAGGATATTTTTAAACTAAAACTAATAAACGATTTGTATAAAGAACTGAAAACAAATCGTAAACCCCCAAACGAGAATACTGATCTAATTCTTCTAAAACTAAAAGAAAGTAAACCAGTAAAAAAAATGGATTGTTTACTAAGATTTATACCTCAAATGCTAAGAAATAATCCTGGATTATTTGAATTTCTAAAAAAATTGCACAATTTCATTGATACACAAAAAAATCTAGAAGAAAACACTAATATTCTCGAATTTGAACCAATACAATCAATTATCTGTCCTTCAGAAACAAATATGATAGAATTATTTATTGAAATTCTTGAAAGTGAAAAGCCAGATATCATTACTGATTTTAACGGAAACAAATTTGATGTGCCATTCATTCAAGGTCGATCTGAAAATCTTAACATAAAATTCAAAGAAAGAATAGGATTCAAGTTAAAACCCAAAATTGGATTGAAAGAACAAGATATCAAAAACTGGTTAAGAGATATAGATGGAGTAGAGAGTTATGGATGCTTTCATCTTGATGCTTATCTTTGGACTTTAAAATATAGTTATCTACCTAAAGGAATGCAAGGATTAAAGCCTGCAGTAGAAAATAAGCTAAAAATAATCCCTATAGGACGTGATGCTCTTTGGCAACTTAATAATGATGAAGATTCCCAAACTCAGGGTAATAGTGCTGAAGCTGTTGCATATGCAGGCTCTGATGCTTATGTAACGTGGTTATACACAAAAAATATTATTTTAGATTTTGTAATTTCCATGGGAAATATTTTTCCTGTAACTAGCAATGAGCTCCTTTCAGTAAATGCTGGTACACTTGATGACTTACTAATTGATGCAATAAGTCATGATAATGAAATTGTTACACTGAAAAGGTATATACAAGAAGGAGTTGGCACCTTATCAAGTAATTTAAATGTCGAAAGTATAACATACACTGGTGGATTTGTAGATTCCCCGAATCCAGGTATTTGGAGAAAAGATATCCCATATAAAATCAAGATAGATAAGGAGTTTATTAAAGAGCTAAAAAATGAACTTCCTGAACTATTAACAGATATTGAAAATAAAAGGCTAAATAAGGCTAAGCGAAGTTACTTTTTAGAAAATGTACAAAATTTATTTACAGATCAAGATCAATACTTCGAGTTTGAAAACAAATATTTGAAAGAAAATTTAGAAAAATTATATAGAGGAGCTAAAGAATCTCTTATAAACAATATTGACCAAGTTAATTTCGTTTTTGAAGAATCAAGAGCATTAAAGATAATTGAGAAAGATAAGAATAGAGAAAATTTACTACAAAAAATTGGTCTTTTAGAAGAACCAAAAGAGGAATATAAAGGGAATGTTATTCATTTAGACGTAACCTCAATGTATCCTTCTCAAATTCGACAGTATAAAATTCAACCTTCAGGAATTGTAACAAAAAAATTTTGTGAGGGATGTTCAGAAAGGGAACCAACGGAAAATAATGAAGGAGTTCCTATTTGTGCTTTTGAAAGCCCTTGGACTGCAAAAGCTAACCTAAGAAAGCCATGCGAACATAAAATTCAAACTAATCCTGAAAAATTTCCTAAAGGTATATGTAGATTAAAAAAAGAAAATAGAATACAGTTAGATAATAAATCAAAAAATAACATTGGTTGTGATTACGCCCCTGAATCTGAATCAACCTGTCTTTACTTTTCGATGGGAAAACTCAAAGATATTAAGAGCTATGAGTTTTTCAAAAAGTCAGATAACAATGCATTAATGGCATATAAATTAAATAATTCACAATTTATCGAAGTACCTCTAGAATCAACTTATCTTTCTAAGGGTTTCAAAAAGGGAAAAAATGGTAACCTATCAGAACAATTATTAGACAGACTAACCTCATGGATTAGTAAAGCTATTCCTGGAGCTGAAATAAACTATAAAGGTGATAATCCTTTCATAATAGAAGAAAAGTCAGGGAATAATATCGAATGGGATGGTTTTTTAATCCTTGATGTAAGTCAAAAAAATTCATCTTTCCTAATTTCATTGAAAAATAGATTTTGTCAGAAAGCCTACGATCATGTTGCTGCAATTATGGATGATTTTTTCCAGCTTCGTATTCATCATAAACAGGAAAAAACGAGATTAAACAGAATAATCAAAGAAAAAATAAAAAGAAAAGAATCTATTCCAGAAGAAATTGCAAGTAAAGTTAAATTTCATGATTCTATGCAACTAGGATTAAAGGTTCCGCTAAACTCTGTCTATGGTCTACTTGGTATGAAAGGTGGGGTTCATAATGCCTCTCCTCCTTCTGCAGGAGTTACCACAAGTTTAAGTGTGAAATTAATACGATGGGCTGCAGATTATTTAGGCCAATTAGGACCCATCACAGAGATGGATACTGATGGCATTTGGATTTTTATTCCAGAGGAGGTTCCAACACACTATCAAATAAAAATAGGAAAAACTGTTGGAAATAATAATGGAAAAGAATTTGAATATAAAGATGAAACAGTGAATTTACTTGAAGCAATTTTAAATAATAAAGTGGAAAAAGCATTCGAACATAAAAATTATTGGACAAATAATCATAAAAATGGAATTCAGAAAGCAAAACCAAGAAATTTGTTTAAGTTTGAACAAGATGGACCTTATAGTTTTCAATATGTTCAGGGGAAAAAGAAATACATCGTTTATAACCGGAATAAAGAAGGAAAATGGGATCTCAAAGAATTAATAGGTTTGGAAACAAAACGAAGGGATTTCTCCAAACTTCATAAAGAAGTTCAGGAATTAATTATTCAAAGTTTTTTAGAAAATTACGAAAATAACACAACATTAAAAAAATTATATCTAAACGCATTGAAAAAAGTAGACCAATATGTAGAGGATATCAAAGATGGCAAATTTGATGACTCTTATTTTGTAGTTCCGAGATCGATTAATAATCCATTAGAAAATTATAAGGCAATTGGTCCTGACGTCGCAACAGGCTTTATGTTAAGAGATGATTTTGGATATAGTATTGAACCTGGATCACAAGTAGAATTTTATCATATAAATCCAGTTAAAGATAAAAAAACTGGAACAAACCTTGTTGTGATACCTAAAATATTCTTCGAAGTTGATATTAAGGAAGCTAAAAAATTTCTCAAATCCCACGGAATAGGCTATTATACTGATATTAAAACAATGGATGACATAAGGAAAAACCTGATTAAAATAAACTATCAGAAATATATAATTGAATTGACAGGGCAGGGAAAAATAGTTTCCCGAATGATAGAAATAGTAGCTTCCCGCCAAAATTTAATTAATTTAAACAAACCTAGTTCTAAAAATATTTCTGAGTTTTTTGTCACAAAAAAACCAAAAATTATACAGAAGAAATCAAAAGAAAAAATTGTTAATTCAATGGAAGGGAGCAAATTAGAGATTAATAATTCAACGAATCCACAACTAAAAATGAAAAAGGAATTGAAAAGTGAAAAAGAAAAGATTTTACTTTCTGAAATAAAAATAATTATTGACAATGATAAATATAATGATATTGAAGAAAAATCACTACTATATTCCGGATCTTTTCTAAACTATTTAGAAGAAATGACACAAAATTACGAATCTCATTTTACTTGTCCAGTTTGTAATCTAAAGTTTGCTCAACATCAGTGCCTGCCAGGTAATATTTGTCCGTATTGTCAGAAAAAAACTAATTGTTCCTTCTATTAAAATAAAATTTAATTTTCAAAAATAAATTCTGAATCAATTTTTTCTAAATGTTTATTTTGATCATTATTAAACAAAAGAGATTTAGAACGTATAGATTTTCTTATTTGATTTATCCATTCTTTTATTTGACCCTGATCATTAATATTTGTAGTTTTATAAGCCATATCAAGTTCTCCTATCACCTTTTCGTAATATGAAATGGCTTCCTTAAAATTCTTATTATGCAAAAGTGTATTAGCTGTTTGTAAATAAGCACCTACTGCTTTCTTATAACTCAGATGTGCATTTTTTAGGCTTTTCTGTCCTTTGGAATTAGTTAGTCCTAATTTACCACTTATTTGATAGAAAATATCTCCAGATCCACCATAATCTTCTATTTGATATAGAAAATTTGCATAGTTTAAACTAATCTTAATAAAATCATTTTCTGATCTATCTTGTATAATTGATAATGCTTCATTATAATATTCCTTTGCTTCCCATCCAGAATTCTTTAAACGACATATTTTTGCCATTTCATTTAATACACGACTTTTAATTAATGATCTTACATCTAAATCAGCAATTTTTTCCGAATATTGAAGAGCTTCCTTTGCGTAGCTCTCTTTTGTCTCAAGATCTCCTTTTTGCATATTAATTAAGTCTACAAGTATTCTAGATGCCGAAATAAAATCAGAATCTTTTAAAAATAAAGTCTTTGCTTTTAAAAGAAGTTCTATAACTTTTGTTTCATTTTTTATTTGTAAAAATATTTTAGAAGCTATTAATAGACTTGAAGCTGCTTCTAATGATTCTGCTGCTAAGATAAGGTATTCTGCTGCTCTTTCTCGTTGGCTAGCTGAATGTTCATACAATGAGAACTGAAAATTTTCATCTGTTGTCGCTTGAGCTCTTTCAGCGAGCCTAAATGAATAATAAGATAATATCTCTGCCGCTAACTTATAATCATTAGTTTTCAAAGAATTTTCTAATGCGAATTCAAATGAATTAGATGCAGAATCATATTCTTTGAGTTTAATATGAATTTTAGCGAGTTGTAGATAGAGTTTAGCTTTTCGGATGTTATCTTGCTGAATATCGGAACTTAACAAAATATTTGATTTAGCAAGATCATATTTTTCTAATCTAAACGCAACAACTGCTACATTAAACATTGCTTCCGCAGCATTTTCTAAATCATTAGCTTTTTTAAAAGAATCAACTGATTTTGAAAAATGTTCAAGTGCATTTTCAAAATCTCCTGTTTGAGTAAAAATTGTTCCTGCTAAAAAATATGCATGCCCTGCAGGGCCATTTTCGACATTATCCAGTTTATACGCTGTTTTTAATGCCAAGGGGAGAGCACGTCTATCATTATCTCGAAGCCAATAGTCGCTAGCAATTTCTATATCCCTAATAGCCTGTAAAACTGTATAGTCAATATCCTCATTTTCCGATTTTAAATCAATTATTGATTGTTTATTTAAACCTTGTTTAGAGGCCATATAATTGGCATTTATCTCTACCCAAGCAGATTTAACCTTATAATCACGTTTCTCTCTTTTAAATTGATCTATATAATTCCAGATGTTTTTTGTCAGATCATCTATAACAATTCGGTCAGTTTCTTTATCCATGATAAAGCCAATATAGAAGGGGCGTACCTCACCTCTCACCTCAAGATCCGGCCAAGAATCGAACGCAACCCGTACCAGATGATTAGGTGATATTGAAAGCAGAGGCAGAGAAAAATCAATACGTTGAGCCTGTTGGTGTTGACCAAAAACAGCAACGCTTGAAAGATAAATTTGAAGAGCCACTCCTATGGGATCACTAAGGGAATCTTCTGGGTAAAGTGAAATAATCGTAGGACCTGCACGTTCATCCCATATTACAGCTAGTGCAAAAATTCCTTCAAAAATTTGGTCAGGGGACATTATTGAGATAACCGATAAAAAACTAATTTTAGTTTGTTAGTTTGAAATTTTTATCACTATTATATTAACATACTTTTTACATAAAACTCTGTATTCCGACAAAATTCATAAAATTTAGAAGGGAGAGAAAAACATAGAAGAATTAGTGATTACAACCATGTTCTTCCCTCCCATACGAGAATTCATTCATCAGAGTTTAAAAACATTCCCTTCGAGCTATGGCAGCCAAAATATAAACATGGCAGCATTATGCGACCATTTAATTGCTGGTCGTAGAAAAAGTATTCAAAGCTTAGAACGAACAGGAACAGATAATATTTCTGCACGAAAGATACGTTATTCGCTTCTTCGAAGTCGTCCTTACCTTCAAATTCTGAAAGAAGACCTTTCTGGACGATTTAGTAACATTAATGGTCGAGAACGAATAGTAGTTTCTCTTGACGACACTTCAACGAGGAGATATGGAAAAGATGTACATGGTGCTGCCTATCAACATAACCATGTTGGAGGGGGCACCCAGTTTGAGAATATCATAGTAGACTGCTGGATTACTTCTCTATCATATTTTAATTATGATTTTATTCAATATTTACCTAAAAAATTTTTACAACGCAACCAAGGACACCTTGAAGGCTTTAAAACAAAAATAAACCTAGCAAAACAACTCTTTACGAAACAACTAACCCAATTATTACTAAAAGGAGCACGCCCAAAACAACTATGCTGTACAACAGATTCCTGGTATCTTTGTGAGGAGCTTTACAAACTTTTTGGAAAATTCAAGGTAAATTTTGTGATGGGAACAAAAAAAAACACCCAATATTTTCTTTTTGGAAAACTACAAACTCTTGAAAAGGGATTTGTTTCTAATGCTAAATGGCGATTCATTACAAACCCTGTTACAAAAACAAAGATTTATTATCAAGAGAAAGAGATTAATACACTAATATATGGCCGTTGTAAGGCTTTTGCTATTCGTCAAGGCAATAGTTCTAATATCAAATATTATTTAACGAATCTGGTGAAGATGACTATTCAGACGTTTAGTAAACGTTGGAGTGATCATTGGGAGGTAGAAAACCTTCATGCGAAAATAAAGAAGTTCTTTGGGTTTGAAGATTGCTATTCTGGGAAGCAGGACTTTAATTTATGTTATTGGGAATTAAGCTATTTTTTGTATTATTTATTCCGGTTATATCAAGAACAATTACGAAAAAAAGGAATAAATTATACCCTTTTGAAACTTTGGGAATGTTATTGTACTGATTATGATATTTCTAAGGCTAAAAAACATTTTTATTCAAAATCAAAAATGAAATCGTTTAAAAAGAGGATTTTAGCGGGATGATGTAAAATCTATGTTAAGATTGTTTTAAGGATTATTTAATGACTTTTAGCAAAGAAATTCTGTAGATTACATCTAAAAAATTTATAAAAACAGACATGAATTATTTTTGAATATATTTAGTCTAAGGAATTCATTCTTGTACTAAAGACATTCCCATTTTTTTTCTAAGATCCACATTTTCACTTACAGTTATTTCTTCTTGAATCTCAGATTTTATTGAATTAGCTACGTCACCTGATCTTTTTATTGTAATGTCTGGATCAACTGATTTTAATGGTTGATTTGCTCTAACACGTATTATAAACTTTCTTATCTTATTACCATCAATTTCAATATTTCTCCACTCATATCGTTTTTGATTCTTACCTTCTGTTCTGATTGTAGGTCGCATCCAAGAAGGATTACTTGCTAAAAGTTCCACACTGACATTTTTAGGATATAATGAATCTAATATATCTATAGAAACTTCTGGAAGATTTTTTGCTTCTAATTGATAATACAACAAATATTCGTGAGCTAATACATCAATTAGAGGTTCAATAATTTTTGTTAGAGTTAGTAAAGAGTCCGGAGATTCTTTTATATTGAAAACATGATTTAAACAAATTGTTAAAGGTCTTTCGATCAAATGATATTGAATATCTAATGGAATGTCTGATTTAATATTAGTCATGACCCATCTAAAGAGTAATCCATCCCGTGTGTGATACTGTAAATATGCTAAATCATGGGGAATTATATTCGTAACTTTAAGTTCAGGGGGGATAACATCTTCAATCAAAAGAAAGTCTATTTCTGAATCGGAAAAAGGTTGAAAGGGTATTTCTGCGATTAATCCTATTTTTTCACTTTTTTCTATATTGTAATATAACGTTTGAATAAGTATTTGATCAGTAATAACCGTGATAATAGTTCTTTGTACTCTTTTCGATAAAATATATTTGATCCGAGCTTTTTCACCAGCTCGTAAACTATTTCTTTTCCATTTAAAAATTAAAGAACCAGTTTCTGAATCAATTTCTTGACTCAATAACACCATGTCTTTTGAAGTTTTTATACCTTTTATCTGCCAATTTAGTGGAATAACATCTTTGATCACTATATTTTCAAGATCATTTGACTCCTGATTTATAATCTCACTGAAAGAAGTAAAATCAGAAACTTGAGTTAATAAATCATCAATTTCAATTCCTTCGCTTGTATCATCTTGCATTTGATCAGGGAGCAAACTATAATCTAAAAAATCATTTGAAATTACTTGTTTATTTTTCTGTAAATCAGAATCCTCAATTGAAGAATCCTTATTTTTAGAAATTCCTTCTGATAACTCTATTGTTTCTTCGAATTCTTGTTCAGGGGTTTTTAGAAAAGAAACAGGAAAATCAGTTAATTCAATATCTTCTAGATTTTCTTCAATATGCAAAATGTCATTATCGAGTGAATTCATTTCTAATAATGATTTATCTGCCGAAAATATTAGATTTCTTTTTAATAATTTAACAGGCATTCCAATAGGTGATTTGGCTGTTACATTAGAGATGATTCTTTTCTCTACTTCTTTTTTTGCAGAAGAAATAAGAGTGTCAACAACTCTACCTCGTTTTTCTGAATCGATTTTAGAACTAATTTTATATCCTTTAGTGATTCCAATTGCAGGAGTGGATGAGTATTTTGAATCAGAAACTAAAACTTCTTTGTTTTGTTCAATTAAAATTTCTTCTAATTCGGCCTGTTCAAGTAAATAAGAAGTTGGCACATCATCAAAAAGTTGCAAATCTTGGTCAGACTTATCTGCTTCATCTGAAAATTGATAATAAGATTCATCATTTAATAAATCGAATTCGTCAGTTATTCGTCTAGAAAATGAATCAGAAGCTAATCGAAAGTGAAAGGTATCAAAATGGTCGCCATAATCTTTACCTTTGTCTAACAAGACTCTGGCAGCTTCAAGTTCATCTGCCATTAAATTTCTTAATACGGCTTTGCCATAACATTCTGCTGCACGATCTTTTTCATCAATTACCATGAAAAATTCTCCCGCTAATGTGAAATTTTTAGCTGAATTTTTTCGGTCACCGATTCTATCATAGCAATTTGCTGCAACATCAAAGAATGCTTCAGCAGTCTCAATCATTTCTTTGATGGTAGGATTGTCGATCTCAGCCATAGACTGAGCTATTTTTTCCTTTTCTTTACATATTTTTTCATCATTCAAATCAAAACCACCAAAATTCTAAACTATTTCCTTTAATTTATTAAATTGAACAGTCTCATTAATGTATACTTTTTTTATTGGGTTTTGTCTTGGAATATAACCTTCTAGTGGATTTCGTTCCTCCCAAGGAATAAATTGACAGGTTCGTGAAAATAAGACCCACGAAACATTCTCTTTGGTTTTAGCAAAATTAATAAGTCTGTTGAAGCTTCTTTCAGATTCGTCCTCGAAGTATCTATCACAGAATTCTTTTAATTGACCTTTGGCTTGTTCTGTTATATCATTGTCTAATGATAATGTCTTAGAAATTGTCGAGAGAACTTTTAGAAGCTCAAATTCTCTTGGATTTATTTTTCCATCATAAAGAAGGGTTTGTAGTAATTTAGGTTGCTCCTCTTCAATTATTTCCGTTGCTAATATATGATCTAGATTAATAAACGGCAATTATAATCACTTTCAACTATATTAATATGTTCTAAAATTAAAGTTAAAATTTTCTTATTATATATTTTCAATATTAATGTATGTCATTTCTTTAATAAAATCAGAATGATTAAATTCAAAATTTGTATTTTCATTTCCATATCTTTCAAAAGGCTTGGTTAGATGTCTTTGAGCTAATACATCAGGTAATAAGATCTGTCGATGATGTAAATCTCTTTCATATGTTTTCTTATCAAAAGATAATGGAGGAATTGTATATTTTTTCCTACATTTATTGCACCTATATCCCTGGTGTTTTCCCATCGATTTCACTCTTTTTTTACAAGTTGGACAATAAGGATTGAGTTTTTTTGTATTTTCTGACAAAACACAAATTTCTATTTTTTCTAAATTAATGCACAATGAATAATTATCTGTCGGAGGGCGAATACTACCCCCAACAATGATTTTATCACCCTTAATTAATTCATTGACTTTTTTTCTAAATTTCTTTGTTGGTTCATAAGCAAAACAGGGATAAATTTTTTGTTCAAATTTGATATCAAAGAATAAATGTCCCCCAATATCCCACGTTGGTTGAGAATTCACAGTTCCTTCAAGAGAAATAGTTTCATAAGGAGAGAAATCTCTTTCCAAAATATGAATTCTATTTTTCCATGCTGTAGCTAAATGAACATCTGTTCCCTGATTAGTTCTGAAAATTACAGATAATTCAGGTATTGGTTGAGGTTGAATTTCTTTCCAAAATGATATAATTCCCTCAGGAGTTTTTCCTCTTATTCCGCAAAAAACTGGATCTGGACCGTGAGGAATTATTTTTAAAACTTTATTTCTTATATCTGCATTACTAAACGTATCTAAAAATGATTTAGATTTCAAAATTACTTCCCATATTCTTTTTGCATTTTCTCTTCTCTTGGAATTTTTGATAGAAGGATTTCTGTAAGTCAGTAGTTCAAAAGTATAATCTGAATCTAATAATGTGGTTCCAATAGCTGAAAATGATCCTATTAACCCTTGCTTGTTATTAAAACCGAAAACTTTAGCTTTAGGATTATTGATTAATTTTTTGATAGATTGTAGAGGAATTACCGTGTAGAGAGCTTGTTCTGAAAGAATTTTCAACTCTTTATCGAGTTCTCCAACCCAAAATACGATTCCTGGATTAGTAGTGGGAGAACTAAAATCGGTGAATTCACGAAAAATATCCATGATTTCAGATATTAGTGTTTCGAGTGAATTTATTTCAATTTTGACTCTAATACAAACTGCACCGTTCCCTCGTGTTTTAAATGGTACATTAGGGTTTAAACGGATTAATAATGGATAATCAAGAAAAACAATTTTTTTTTCAAGAAGAAATTTAGTAATTTTTGCACCTATATACGTAGTACAAAATCCATTATCAGAATCGGTATCATCAAATCCAATATGGAAAGATATTAATTCATTATCAACAATGAATGTAATTCACCTGAATTTTTTTATCCAAAATTTAAAATGTTAACTTGATTCCTGCCCCAGATCCTTTAGGAAGTTTGTGTCGCCTATTTATATTAATAAGAAAGGGGACTAACGGTTCAATAATACCTGCTTCTCGAAGGGGACCACATTTTATTGATCTCAATCCTGGAATTTCTTCAGAGAGCTTCATAATAGTTTCTCTATGTTCTAAAGGTCCACAAACAAAATTATCTTCATCTATTGGTCGAGTATAGTTCATTAATTCTTCAGCAGATTGAGTTTTGAATGCTCCAACTACTGGAACTTCACCAATAACTTTTTTAATTGCTTGAGCTCCTGATCCCTCTTCTGGACGTACGGGGAGCATACCTTTACCTTTAACCCATTCCATAGGAACTGTTACATCAACAAATATTTTTGTATTTTCTTTTATTAAATCTAGATACGTTTGTACTGTTCTAATAGCATATTCATAAGGGACAGTTAATAAAACTATTTCACATTCTTTTAACATTTCTTCGTTAATCAGGGGAAAAATTTTTTCTTTTCCTATAATTTCGTTTAATTCTTTACAAGCATTTTCTGCTTTTTCTTTGGTCCTCGATCCAATATAGATGTCTCTACCAGCTAAGGCCCATCTTAGAGCAATACCCATTCCTTGAGGACCTGTTCCAGAAATTAATCCAACATTCATTTTTGATTCTCCTTTGACGTAATTGAAAAAGTTTTCTTCATCTTTTAATTGATTCTTTATAATGAAAAATTATTAATCAAAATAACATAAACTTATTTTGAATTATTATTTTAGAAAGTTATTCTTAAGATATTTTTGAGAAAATTAAAATTGATGTCAAATAATATAATAATGGAATATTTCAGACTTATACGTTTTCCTCTAGGTATTATGGCTGCTATATCAGGATTAGCTGCTGGCTTTGTTGTTATTAGACTTGAGGATCCAAATAATACCTCTATATTAAAAATACTATCAGATTATTTTTTGCATATCCTTGTCGGTATGCCTATTCCTGCTCTTATAGTTTGGGGTTCTATGGCAATCAATGATTATTACGATCTAGAAAGTGATAAAGCAAATAATCGCTTGGATAGACCGTTAGTAAGAAATGTTTTTTCACCAAACGTAGCATTATATTCTTCAATAATAATGTTTATTCTTGGAGCTTTCTTATCTCTTGTATTGATCAATATTGGCTTATTAGCAGTAAATTATATGGTTGTTGTATTCACCATCATTTTCATATTCATTGCAATATCCTATTCGACTTGGTTAAAAAAATTCGGCTTCTTAGGAAATATAGGTGTTTCTCTTAGCTACCCTGCTGCAATACTATTAGGTGGGTTCGTAGTTGGAATTACAAATGATACTGTTTTATACACCATTATTTCATTTGGATTATTGATATTTTTTTCAGCATTAGGAAGAGAAGTATTGAAAGGAATTATGGATGTTGAAGGAGATAAAATGCAGGGCGTTAAAACTATAGCAATAAGGTATGGAGAAAAAAATGCAGCATTTTTTACATTCGTCTTATATTTAATTTCAATCCTTTTTGCGCCTGTACCATTAGTTTTAGGTTTCAATGGGTATTTATTGAGTTCAATTTTCTATGTTGGTTTTGTTTCTTTGATGATTTTAATTAATTTATATGCAAGTATGAATTTAATCAAAGAACCATCTAAGGAAAATGGAATAAAAGGAAGAAAATTAACTAAAATAGGGTTTTGGTTTGCTGTAATTGGTTACTTTGCATCAGCATTAGTTTTATAATATTAAAAAAATAATTTTATTAAATTGGGTAAGTTTTGCTTAATTCCTCTTTAAGCAACAAAGAATACCGTTCCAGAAGTTCTTTTGCTTCTTTTGTTGTTTCTGCTTCAGTTGTTATTCGAATTAATGGTGAAGTATTCGATGCTCGAATAAGAATCCAACCTTTTTCCAATCGAATTCCGATACCATCAATTGTGTCAATTTTATTTGAGATTTTTGATTTCAAAATAACTGTAAAGGACTCAATAAGCTTGAATTTCATTTTATCAGGGACTTCTATTGTTAATTTTGCCTTATGTAAATTTGGCAAATCTCTTACAAGATCACTTAATCTTGTATCAAAAAACTCTATTGTTTTACCTGTGATTAAAGGTAAAAGCAAAGCATCATCGAATAAGAAAAATTCAGGAAATACGAAGTGTCCAGAGCTCTCCATACCCATTAGCGCATCTAAATTTTTTGCTTCTAACGTTAAATACGTATGTCCAACTTTTACTCTTCTTACATCAACATTTAAACCCAAAACTTTTTCGATAATGGAAGAACATTCTACATTAGCTAATATTATACGTTTTTCTTTAGATTTTGCATTATTTTTTTCTTTTTCAATCAAATAATTTGTAAGCATTATTCCAGTATGTTCGGGTGGGAGTATCTGACCTGAATTATCAACAATTACACCTCGATCTCCATCTGCATCAAACCCAATACCAAAATCTGCACTAGTATCTATTACAGTTTTAGATAGTATTGTTAGACTGGTTTCATTAGGTTCTGGAGATCGATTTGGAAATTCAGGATCAGGATCGCACCAAAGTTCAATGACTTGATACCCACAGCTTCTCAATATCTCTGGAGCAGATAAACTTGCACTCCCATTACCACAATCTACAACAACCTTTAATTGCTTATTTAAGGAAAATTTTTCTTTCAAAAAGCTTTTATATTCATTAAAATGTTGAATAATATTTATTTGACTAAATTCTTGCCATGTAATTTTCTTTTTTTCTTCCATATAGGACTCATTAAGATAAATACTACTAATATCAACATTATCTTCCTCTGAAAACCCGACACCATCAGAATAATAAAATTTTACTCCATTCCACTCAGGGGGTAAGTGGCTTGCTGTAACAAAAGCTGTAACATCAGCATTATGGTGTAAACCACTAAACAAATTAACACCAAAAGGAAACGGTTCACCTGAAAATGATACTAAGGCACCTAGAGAAGTCATACCAACAGCCAAAGAATAAGCAAACATCGAAGAAGTAGTACGAATATCAAAACCTATATAGAAATGAGGAGTCTTCTTTAATTTTTTCTTTGCGAATAAAGCCACAGATATTCCTATTTCTAAATAAAATTGAGCATCTATATCCTCTGGATAAGTTCCACGAATATCATATGCTCTAAATAAATGTACTTTCTCGGATCTTGAATTTATAGATTTCATTATTATAATCCTTATTGTAAAGAAATTATTTAGGTAGTAATTGATTGGAATTTTTATAATTTTAAAATAAATTATGTCAATTAAAAATATAAAAATACGAGTAAAATATATATCATTTAGTTATTTAGGACTGAATAACATGAGTTGATTCATTGATTCAGTTTGATTCACAACCTAGTATGGAAAAATGACCTAAAATGGAACAAAACGATAATAGTGAGATTGACGGAATTAAAAAAAAGTGTTCTAAATGTCAAACCGTAAATCCATCAGAATCAAGTTACTGCATGGCTTGCGGATCGAAGCTGAATGCTATACTAAGTTCTAAAAAAGACAGTAACACAAAAATATGTCCTGTATGCAACAAAACCTTTCCAAATACAGTAAAATTTTGCCTATACGATGGAAATCCTCTAGAAAATATAAATAAAATTTCTGAAACCGGTTCACTCTTAGATGAAAAGAGTCAATATATTAAGAAAAAGCCACCTGTCCAAACTAGGAATAGAAAAAATATATTATCTCAATTTTCTGGATTTGAAATATCTATAGATGGATTGTATTCAAATTTACCACTCGAATTACTTAGATCTTCAACTTCATTTTTAAATCCATCACCAAAATCACCAAAAAATGCTATTTTAATTAACACTTCAGATTTTTTTAGTGTTTTAGCTCCTAAACCAAAACAAACGTTTATTGGCAGTTTTAGTGGTGCTGGTTTAACAAGAAAAAACGTCACATCTTATTTAATAACATATTTTTTCATTGTTTCAATATTTCTTTTGTGGACGATAGGAAAATTAGTAGAAGGCGGAAAAAATATCGATTTTCTTATAAATACTTTTGGGATATTCGAAATGGTATTATTTTGGAGTGCAATTATTACTCTAATATTTATCTTACCCGTGATTTTTACTGGCTATATAGTTGCTAGATTACAAAGTGATATGGTATTTAAGATAGAACCTTCATTTTTAATTCTAATTTTTGCTTTTACATTTTTTCTGTTTCAATTTGATTTTCCTTTTCCTCTTGTTATGTTTCCAGGTGAAATGAAAATGAAAATCCTTCCATCTAGACTTGAAATGGGAAATGCTATATATAAGGGGTTAGTATTAAGTTTTCTGTTACTTCTGGGAAGTTCTTTAGTGATGCTTTATGCAAATTTCTTTTCAAATTTTGGACCAGAATTATTAGAAACAATTAATTTAGGATTTTTGATGGCATTAATAGCTTTAAATATAAATTTGTTACCCTTTGGAAATATGTTTGGGAAATTAGTAAAGAAAATTCATCCAATGAGCTACTGGTTAATGATGCTTATTTCATTTACTTTATTATTCATTTTCGCAAACTCTTTCAGAATACAATGATGGTTGAAAACCTACAATTCTATTCTTCTTTTTTAATATTCAGATAATTAACTTAGTGAAAATTTAAAATTCTTGAAAACTATTAGTAATATGTTATCTAAATACACATTAGAACATTTTAAGGGCACATAACGCAGCCAGGTAGCGTAACCGGCTCTTAACCGGTTAGTCGGGGGTTCAAATCCCTCTGTGCTCGTAATCACTAAACAAAACTTGACGATCGGGGGTTCAAATCCCTCTGTGCTCGTAATCACTAAACAAAACTTGACGATCGGGGGTTTAAATCCCAACACACTCGTTTTTTCGTTTTTACATTAAATTTGGGTTAACAATTAGTGTGTCTTCATCCTTTAAATTTAATTTGTCACGTATATTATAGGGAGCGATTAACTCGATCGTTTGATGTGAATGGTGAGTCCTCACAGGTCGAATTACCGCCCCTTCAATTATTTCATCTGTGAAATGCTGAATCTCACATTTCCATAATAAAACTTCTCCAAATGTTCGTCCTTCGTGTTTAAAACCGTTGATTAAGTGTGAAGGAGAATTAATTAATCTTTGAAAACCTTCTACATCATTGTGGGTTGTTAATCTTAAGTTTAAAGTACCAGGATATGGTGTCCATCCAAGTAACTCATTAAATTGTTTGGAGTATTCCGGTAAAGCTATATAGTAGTTTCCTTCACCCAATCCAGTCATTAATAATCCTCTGATTTGAGGGGGAAAACCAAAAAATATTGTTTGTAATTCAATTAACAGAGATCGTAAACTTTTTTCAGTTTCTGAGGTTATTCGTAAACTTATGCCTTCTGAGTTCTCTTTTTTTTCTAAATATTTTGGTATTAATTTTTCTGTATCTTGAAAAAAGTCTTCTAATGAGGAATTAAACATTTCTTTTATCTTTTCTTCATTAATCAAAATGAAATCTTTTCTTACTCCATTTTTCACTAAAACCATAATAATATTCAATAACTTTGGTTCTAAGGTTACGATTGAAAGCATTTTATTTCTCAATTACTGTGTTTTTTTTTGATTATTTGTTTTATTACTAAATTCCCTACCGATCTTTTTCCTTATTTCTGTCGAGCTTGCTAAAGAATTTCCATATTTTTTCAATCGAACCACTTTAGTTTTTAATTCTCTTTTGTTTAGTTCTGAAATAAGTTTTTCCTCAGAAATCCATTGATCATATCCTAGTACAATTAAATCTGGATCAATTTCTTCAATGATTTTTATTTTGTCTTTACCTTCATTTCCTAACACAGCTTTATCCACAATTTGTAAAGATCTCAGCACCTGCAATCTGTGATCTTCTGGTAAGATTGGATCACGGTCTTTAAACTCACGTATAGAAGAATCTCTAGCTATTACAACTATTAATTCAGCATTTGGATTCTGTTTTTTAGCTTCATGGAAAAATTGTATGTGTCCAGGATGAATAATGTCAAACGAACCCGTCACAACAATTTTTTCAGCTGATTTTTTATAATAAACTGGGTTGCTTCCTTCTTTTCCCCAAAATTTATTTAAAATTTCTTCTTCTGCGAAATGTAGATTTCCTGGTATTACTATTGCTTGAGGTGGCCCGATACTTTTCCAATCAATCTTTTGTTGATTTTTTAATGAATCAAATACGATTTTTGATTTGTTTGTTCCAATATGAGCTAAACCTATGAGTAATGTATCTTCTGTAATGAGTTTATTAGATTGCCTTTGTTCCATTTTTAATAATAAATCTAATGCTTTATTTATTTCAAGGAATTTATTAGAATTAATCTCAATATCTAAAAGGAATAAGGTATGAGCATTTATATCCAAATTTTTTTGCAATGTATCATAGGGGGCAACAGAAAAGTTATCAGGAAACGTTATAGAGCTGATTTTCCCAAATTTGTATGCTGACAACCCTGTCAATGATGGAACTAAATTATAGATACTTATATTGTTTATTACTTCAACATCAATTTCTAGATTGGATGCCTCTAACCATAGACTGTGATGAGTTGTTGCAATAAAAGGATCACCTGAAATTAGTAATGCTACGTTATTGTTTTTAATAGCTTTTAAAAATTCAGTTGATTCATCTTCTACTCTTGTTCTTGAAATTGGGATGATTTTTTTCTGTAAAACATTTTCAAGATCTTTTAAACTGTCTTCAAATGGAAAATTAGTATAAATCTCAAAAAAAATTATATCAACTGACTTCAAAACATTAAGAGCATGTAAAGTTAGACCATCTGGTCCAGATAATCCGTAACCAATGAGAAAAAATTTACCACGCAATTTATTATCTTTTCCAATTATTATTTTTTGTTTTAAGTCAATTTTAAGTGTGAATTTTCTTTTTAAATTAATATTTATTAAAAAAGAGAAATTGAATTAGAAATTTGAAAAACTTTTTATATAAAATCAGTTAATAGATTTTTAATAATTTTAATTACTAAGATGATTTATATTTAATTTAGCAAAATTCATAAATTTATAAATAATGACAAGGATTTTTTTACTAGATTAATGTCTCATTGAAAAATTATTTTAGCTATAAAAATAAGAATTGATAATGTGAAGTATTATATGATCAAAGAACTATTTCCATCTGAAATTAAATATCATAGGCAAAGATTCTCAGATTATTCGTTATCATGGCTCGAAGAACAATTCAACATTTATTTAGCAGGAAAAACAAATTCTAACAATGAAATACCTCTCATATCTTATCCTGATTTAACTGATTTTTATTTTCAATTGTTAGAAAATGATTTACCTGTTGATGCAGAAATTGCTTATGTTGCAGTGAAATTAGGTGTAATTACAGGAAATTTAACTAAAGTTCAAAAAATTAGTTGGACAAACAAGGCCCCTAGTATTTTGATGTATCAAGGATTAGCTTTGATTTTTATGAATAAGTTTGTAGAAGCAAGCAAATTGCTAAAAGAAGCTGAAAATAAAGCTTTTAATGAAAAAGATGATGAAGTTCTTTTTGAAACTTGGGGGATTATGATTTATCTCGAAAACGCGAGATATTCTTATTATAAGGGGATTAAGATTTATGACAAAGCCTTAGAACATTATAATTCATTTAAAAGTGAGGGAGAGAAAGAAAAACTCTCTCCTTATTTTCAGTGGGTAAGAATTGCTGGTGCAAAGAGTTTATTGAAAACTGGAAATGTACGTGAATGTCTTTATTTAAATCAAGGAGCTTTAAATGAAGCTAACAAAATCAAAGATAAATTTTTTAGAAGCTTTTCTTTATTAGGTTTAGGACATGCTTTAGATCTTGTCGGACAGATAAAAGAATCTACAAGATTATACCTAAAAGCATTGAAGCTTGCTAAGAAAATTCATGCAAATAACCTTATTTCTATCATTTATAATCGCTTGGGTATGGCTTCTGCATGGAGATTAAATAATTTAGACGATGGAACTGAATATTTTCAACGAGCAGTTCTTTATTCAAACAAAGGTGAAGGACATTGGCTCAAAGATGGACCAATGTGGAATTTAGCTGCAGCTTATCAATCTAAGAAGGATTTAACCAGTGCTATAAGTACTATACAGGAAATTGCCTTTAATGCACGTCAAGCTGGAGAATCAAGAACGGAATTAATAGCTACCCTTAATCTGGCTCAACTTCTAGAAGAAATTGGAAATTATGATGAAGCGAAGAAAACACAAGATGCAGGAGAAAGTTTAGCAAATATTTTAGGAATATCGTTAAAAGAGTCTGATGCTGAAAGAGAAGAGTCATTTGAAGATAATCCTAATAATGAAGATGAATTTTACTCTAATTTTGATTCTGAACTAGAATCTGATGATGATTACGAAGAAGATGATGAAGAAGAAGAAGATGATTTACCAGAAAAGGATGATTATTATTTTCCTTCTTCGCTTGAATTCAAAATCGACCTTGGCCCTGAGGACGAAGACTTAGATAATGGATTAGAAGATTAAAAAATATTTTTTCTTTTCTTATTCATCAGTTTTTGATTTCTGTTCTATAACATCCAGAAGACCCCAATCACTCAGACGTAAATTCATGATGATTTCGTCACCATCTGGACAATCGATACGTAAAATTAATGTATGATCCGTTTTTTCTATTATTTCGGGATATAGACAATCAGATTTCAGAAATTCTGTTAAAAAGTTGATATAATTATCTGTGAGAACATTAAGAGAAGTCTGCCTTAGCTGAATTGCTAGTGTACCCTCTTTAACTCTAACCATCTTTGATTTTTTTTCAATTTCTATCAGTTTTATTTTTTTTAAACGATCTAAATGATACCGTACTGTTTCATGATGGATTGGGGGGTCAATATTTCTTGCAATATCTAAAGGATATGTCTCAGGATTGTTTAATACATAAATGAATATTTTACGTGCGATCTCATTTTCTAAAATAACATAAATTTCTTCAGCTAATTCGTTTCGAAGTTCAACTGGAACATAAATTCTTTTACCACTAATTTTTATTGACTTAACAAGTCCCGACTCTTCTAATCTTTTCAAATGCCATGAAATTGTTGAATTTGCTATTTTTAAGAATTCTGCTATTTTTGTAAAGTTAGTACCTGGAGACATGACACAAAGTTCGTATATTTTTCTCCTAGTAGGATGAATTAATATTGATTCTGTTGAATCGAGAATATTACTCATAAGGTAGCAGATCCTTTTCAAAAAATCAGAAAGAATAAAAATTATAATTTCTTTATGACATATTAAGAGAATTATATTAAGTTTAAATAAACTTCAATTCTTTCAAACAATTTATCATTATTGAATAGAACCAAAATAAGTCACCAACTAAGGAATAGAATCAAAATAGGTTACTAACAAAAATTAAGAACAAAATTATTATCCATTTAAGAAACAACCCTTTTAAATATTGATATGAGCTTTTATGTGTCCTTTAAATTCAATAGACAATGGAATCTATAAGAAATTATATTTAACTTTGGATTCTATTGCGAAAATTGCTAAATTTTCTGATGGTGCTGAAGCAGCACGAAATGGTATCTTAGCATTATGGAGATTTCGTGAGGAAAATACAAGAAAGATTGCTGAAGTTTCTGGTTTACCAGTTCCAGGAATTTCAGCCTTAAGAAAAGAACTTTTTAGACAGGGATTATTTAAAAATTTAAAAGAATTCAGTTCTCAAGGTATCGAATGGGTTGAAAATAACTTAAAATTAATTAATATTCCAGAAATACCTCTATTTTATGATCCAATGAGAGAAAGTCTTATAGCGAAATTTTTTTCAGAATTATGTCTAAAAGAGATAAAAAACATCTCGAAAAAGCGTCCTCATCCTAACCCGGATTATGATCAATCAAGAATAAATTTTGAAACAATTATAAAAAGAATAAAAGCATTATTGAGCCATGGGGATTTAGAAGGCAGAAGATTATGTTTTTTAGGTGATGATGATGGCATGTCTATCGCTTTAGCAATATTCAAAAGATTTAATCCTTCTTTTAACTATACGATATCAGTTATTGACATTGATGAATTAGTACTTAACTATGTCAGAAAATATGATTTGGAAAAAGAAATTTCTATGTTGAAAATGGATCTGAGAGGGAAAATACCAAAATCATGGCTAAACATTTATGATGTGATTATGACTGATCCCCCATATACCATTGTTGGAGCAAGACTCTTTTTACGTAAGGCTTATAGCTTATTACACCAAAATATAAATTATAATCAAACAGAAATAAACTTCAAACCTATATACTTTTCTTTTTCAAATAAACCAACAATTTTCACGTCTAAATTAACAAAAATGATACTAGAAGAAAGCTTTAGCATTGATTCCTATTATAAAAGATTCAATTTCTATTCTGGTGAACGTTTAATCCATAGGTACAGTAATTTATGGTTTCTAAAGAGCTTACCTAGAGAAATAGAAAAATCATCTATTAATCAAGAATTCAACCGAATTTATACATGGCAAATGATAGAAGGAGGGCTTCCAAGAAATAAAAGGAAAAAATAATGTGAATTCGATTCTATTTTATTTAGATAATAATTGATATAAGTTGATTCCTTTGAACGAAACCTTTTTGACATGAAATAATTTTTTTGTTTTCCAGCAACGATTATCGACAAATTTCCAATAAAAAAAATTTTTGAATTATTAAATTTGATTCCTCAAATAAGGATCCTACACTTCGTCAAGTGATAAAATGACACTAAAAAATGAGGATAAATCTATTATCTTGAATCTAGCGATGAGAAAAAGTTTACTTGCGCAGTTCTCCTTTCATCTTTACCTAGTTATAAAAAAACCTGATGAAGTGAGCATGGTTAGTAAGGAAGAAACTTTTCTTTTTGTTTATAATGATCATATAACTACATATGGACATCTTGCTACCGTTCAATCATTGTTAACTAAACATCCCACCTTAAAAATAGGAGATCGAGTGAAGTTATACTTTCCTTCTCATCATTCACCAGCAATAGAAGCACGATTTGAAGATTTAGATGATTTTTCGAATCTTATCTGTTTATACCTAGATAAATCACTATTTGTTCCAAAAAGACAGACAAAACCAGGAAAAAGAATAAAATTGGATCAATTAAGAGAATTAAATCCTGATTTAGCTGAACTTTCAAAGGATGGGATTGTTTATGGTTCAATAGAAAATAATGAGTTAGTGTCTATTGCTCCGATTCCATTTATAATTGAAATGCAACAATTATCTTACGCTTTCATGGAGGGAGTATGGACTAAAGAAGATTTAAGAGGAAACGGTTATGCTACTGGTTCAGTTAGATCAATACTAAACTTTCTTTTTACTCGTAAAGCAATAAGGACAGTTTTTTGTTGGGTAGATGAAAAAAATGAACCTGCCATGAAATTATTTGAAAGAATTGGATTTCAGGCAGCCACCGCTCAAGAATGGGTTACAACACAAGGATTTGTAAAAGATTTACGGTAAATTTTTCATTTAACAAATCAATTTCTTTTAACTTCAGATAGAAATATACAAGACGAATAATCATTGTCGTTTTTGTAATCTTGATATTTTGTTTTTATCTTATGATACTGTGTCATAACATACGGATCAAAGTTATTTTCTGTTAAAAAATTAAATATTTTTGTATCTAATGGGCATTTATTCGTTCCACCACAAACTTCACATTCGCTATTTATGCAGTGCTCAATTTCTTCTTGCATTCAAATCACTTACCATTATAATGATTTCTCAATTTATTATACTATTTGAGTATATCAATTATTTAAGGAACTAGTCTTCAAAGGTAGTTATAACAGTACTCGTGTTTTTTTTTTAACGTAGTGTTATGCTTACCTACTTTTTTGAAAAATTGTGATCAATTAAAAGAAATTTTATTTGTTTCATCTCGATAAGAAGATAAAAATTTATTTTTAGTATGTTATTTTTAAGTACAAGATAATTGATAGGAATACCTTCATCAACTATTTTAAGAAAATGAGGAATTTTGCCTTATAATAATTATATAATAATTATATTTTATTTAACAAATTAAAATAGAAATCTCATTTAAAATTCAAATTCAAATATTAAACATTAGTTAGCAATTATTAAGAAAAGATTATCCTTTTTCTGAAGCTACTAAGGTAGATATGATATGAGACAAGTACTAACTCCGGATGGTAATACTTCAAAGGAACCGAAAATACCGAATAAAGATTTAGTCAAAATGTATGAAATGATGGTTCAAGTTCGATTATTAGATGAAAAGGGAATACGATTGCAAAGACAAGGGAGAATTGGATTTTATGTACCTAGCACTGGTCAAGAAGCTACGCAAATTGGACTTGTTGCTGCTTTAAAAGATAGTGATTGGATTTTTCCCTCCTATCGAGAAATTGGAATTGTTTTTTATCGTGGAATCCCGTTACAGCATATTATTGATCAATGGTTCGGAAATGCAAATGATACTCATAAAGGAAGAAGATTATCCTGTTTAGTAGGAGTAAGAGAAGCAAATTTTGTTAATCCTTCAGCACCCATTGGAACTCAAATAGTTCAAGCAGCAGGAGTTGCATACGGAATGGCTCATAAAAAAGAGAAGAAAATAACGGCTGTATTTTTTGGAGACGGCGCAACATCATCAAATGATTTTCATTCTGGAATGAATTTTGCTTCAGTATTAAAAACACCAACAATATTTTTCTGTCAAAACAATCAATGGGCCATATCTGTTCCATTATCCAGACAAACTGCATCAGAAAAAATAGCAGATAAAGCAAAAGGATATGGAATGCCCGGAGAACAAATAGATGGAAATGATATAATCGGTGTTTTTGCAGCAGTTAAAGAAGCAGCAGATAAAGCAAGAAAAGGAGAAGGACCATATTTTATAGAGGCAATCACTTATAGATTAGGCCCTCATACCACTTCAGACGATCCTAAAAAATATAGAGAAGATTCTGAAGTTGAACAATGGCGTGCAAAAGATCCTATACTTAGATTTAGGAAATTTCTTGAAAACAAAGGGTTGTGGGATGATAAAAAAGAAAAAACGTGGAGAGAAGAAGTATTAAAAGAAATAGATGAAGCAGTAGATAAAGCTGAAGCAACGGGACCACCTGAAATAGATACTATATTTACTGATGTGTATAAGGAAATGCCATGGCATTTGAAAGAGCAGTTAGAGGACCTTAAACAATTCAAAAGGAGATATGAATAAAAATATTGGAGGTAAATGTGATGACAGAATTAACAATCGTTCAAGCTGTAAACTTAACATTATTTGAAGAAATGAGAAGAAATAAAGATATATTGGTCTTAGGAGAAGATATTGGAAGGAATGGAGGAGTATTTAGAGCAACTGAAGGATTAATAGATGAATTCGGAATGAATCGAATTATTGACACACCACTAAATGAATCAGGAATCATTGGATTTGCAATAGGATTAGGATTATACGGATTAAAACCAGTCGCAGAAATTCAGTTCGCAGATTTTATATGGCCAGCAGCTGATCAAATGGTGTCAGAGTTAGCAAAATTCCGATATAGAACAGGGGGAGAGTATTCTTGTCCTGTTGTTGTAAGAGCACCCTATGGAGGAGGCATTAAAGGAAGTCACTATCATTCTCAGAGTATTGAAGCATTTTTTGTCCATAATGCTGGAATAAAAGTAGTAATACCAAGTAATCCTTATGATACTAAAGGATTATTAACTTCAGCACTACGAGAGCCCGATCCTGTTTTATTTTTAGAACCTAAATCCATTTATAGAGCTTTCAAGCAAGAAGTACCTGAAGGAGATTATACCGTACCTATAGGTAAAGCTGCTATACCAAGAGAAGGAACTGATGTTACAATAATTGCCTACGGAGCTATGATTCCAGTGTGTCTTGAAGCTGCTAATATTTGCCAAGAAGAACACAACATAAGTTGTGAAATAGTTGATTTGCGGACTTTAATGCCATATGATTTAGAAGCTATTGAAAAATCAGTAAAGAAAACTGGAAGAGTTGTTGTAGTATATGAAGCTCCGAAAACATTGGGATATGGAGCAGAAATATCAGCAACTATTGCAGAAAAATTTATTGAATATCTAGAATCTCCGATTCTACGAGTAGCAGGAATGGATACTCCTTTCCCATTTACATTAGAGATGGATTATTTACCCGATCCATACAAAGTAACAGAAGCTGTGATTAAATCTTATAAATTTTAGGAGAAAATGAGAAAATGATGTTTGAATTCAAGTTTGCAGATATAGGAGAGGGAATTACTGAAGGAGAGTTGCTCGAATGGCATGTTAAACCTGGTGATTCTATAGAAAAAGATGGTCTTGTCGTTGAAGTTATGACTGAAAAAGTTAATATTGAGATTGCAGCACCTGTGGCTGGAATAATTAAAGAAACACGATACAAAGTAGGAGACATAATTAAAGTCGGAGAGGTTATGTTTACGATTGAAGAATCAGGTACTGCACCAGTTAAGGGAAAGAAAACTCCTAAAATAAAGGAAAAACCAAAAGAAAAAGATGATAGTTTATTTGTTGCTTCAGACAAGGTGACAAGAAGAAGAAAATCAGATGTTGAATTAAATAAACCTCAAACACCTACTAAAGTGGCTGTAGATCAGGTATTCCAACAAGAGATTGTTAGTGAACGACCTTTAACATCACCTGGTATTAGAAGAGAAGCACGGGAAAAAAATATTGATCTACGTCATGTAAAAGGGTCAGGATCAGGGGGAAGAATAACCCGAGAAGATTTTGAATATCATCTTCAACAAGGACCTGTTGGTCAACCAAGTGCTGGCTTTATTCCTGTAATTCCAAGACAACTACAGGTTCCAAGAGGTAGCGAAAAAAGGATTCCTATTAAAGGAATTAGAAGAGCAATATCAAAATCCATGGCTAGGTCAAAGCAAACAGCAGCACATTTCTCATACTTTGATGAATTTGATATGGCATCTTTAGACAAGCTCAGAAAAGATGCAAGAGCTTACGCTGAGAAACAGGGTATTCCTATAAAAGTTACCTATCTACCTTTCATTATTAAAGCTGTCACACGAAGTTTGATAGAGCATCCCACTCTAAATGCAAGCATGGATGACGAAAAGGAAGAGCTAATCCTGAAAGGATTTTATAATATCGGAATTGCTGTTGATACGCCTAATGGTTTAATGGTTCCTGTAATAAAGGATGCTGATCAGAAATCCATCTGGCAATTATCCACAGAAATAAAAGATTTAGCTGACCGTGCACGTATAGGTAAACTAAAACTTGATGAAATAACTGGTGGAACTTTTACTTTGACCAATGTTGGCCCTATTGGTGGACTAATGAGTACTCCAATTATCAATCATCCAGAAGTGGGGATTATTGGTATTCATAAAGGAAAACTAAGGCCAGTAGTAGTCGAAGATAGTGGAAAACCTGAGATTGTTATTAGAAGAATGATGTATCTAAGTATTAGCGTTGATCACAGAGTGACTGATGGAGCTAATGCTGCGCGATTCATGAATCAAGTAATTGGATATCTTGAGAATCCTGCTAGTATGTTTCTTGACATTATGTAAGGAAAATTGTAAAAATTTATTAACAGAATAAATTAAATAATTATTTCTTTTATATCAATTTTAACAAAATAATTTAGCTATTTAGGTGAGATTTTTGGGAGAAAAGAAGGAATATTTAGAAGTAAATAGAACACGCTTTTATTATGAACTTTCTGGATCAGGAGAGACAATAACTTTTATACATGGTTTTAGTTTTGATACACGAAGCTGGGATGATCAGTTTCATCATTTTGTTAAAAATTATCAAGTTCTTCGATACGACATGAGGGGTTTTGGTAAATCTTCTCCTCCCGATAAAAAGGAATATAGTCACGATGAAGACCTCAAGTTAATTCTAGATTCTTTAGATATATCTAAGACTCATGTGATTGGTCATTCACTTGGAGGATTTGTTGCAATTAATTTTGCCTTAAACTTTCCAGAATATACTCGATCGTTAATTGGGGTAGATCCTGCACTTGGAGGATATGAATGGTCTCCTGAAATTGTTGATTGGATGAATAAAGTATGGACAATGGGCAAAAATTCGGATTTACAAGAAGTAAAAGAAGCTTGGCGAAATTTTCCTTCAGTAAAACCATTGATAAATAACACACGAAGTGGGGAGTATGTAAAAAAAATGATCAACGATTATTCAGGTTGGGATTGGTTTAATGAAGATCCACATCGCGTTTCAGAAAAACAAGCTATTGAAAGATTATCTGAAATCAACATTTCAACATTAATCACCCTTGGTGAATTAAATCCTAAAGATTATTATAATATTGTTTATATTATGGTAAAAAATATTCCAAATGCTAAAAAAGCTATCATAAAAGGAACAAATCATTATCCACAAATGGAAAATGCTGATCAATTCAATAAAGAGGTAGAAAATTTTCTTAATTAAATTTGAGAATTTAATTTACGTTGTTTTAAAGTGTATTATAATGGACTCCAACTTTTCTTTTTCAATTAGAGATAGTACTAAACCTCGCGTAGAGAAACTCATTTTAATGTTAAAAGAAACTCGAAAAAGGTTATTCACTCAACTAAAAGGTATATCACAGGAAACTTTAGATTATTCTCCTGATATTAACAAAATAGAAACTATAGGAACTCTTTTATTGCATATTACTGTTGTAGAATGGTCTTATATCTTTGAAGATATCGATAAAAAAGAGATGAGCTACGACGAATGGAAATATGCCTTTGCATTACGTGAGAATCTTGACCCAATTCAATTGACTGAAAAACCAATGGATTTCTACACTCAAAAACTTAATGAAGTTCGGGAAAATGTACTTGAAAGATTTAAAATTATGTCTGATTCAGACCTTGACACACTTGTTGAATCTGATGGAAGACAAATCAGTATTGAATGGATTCTATATCATCTGAATCAACATGAATCTGTTCATATAGGACAAATCAATTTCCTGAAAAGACAATTTAATATTTAGGTTTGAAATATTAATTTTCAATATTGGAATAGGTTTCAAATGGTATTTGCAATATTAGGACTATGCCTATTCATTTGAAAAGGTATAAGAAAGAATAATTGCTGGGTTCCAAGCCCATATTAATTAATTTTCAGTGTTATTTTCAAGAATTTGTACGTATAGCTTTTTTTTTCAGTCTGAGCATTATAAGTCAAAAATGCTATTAATTAATTTTCATACTAGATAACTATGCTTATTTCACTAATATCACGGTTTTTTATAGGAATGTTATATTATGACTAGTAAATACGAAATTTTAATAATTGGTGATGGTCCTGGAGGCTATGTTGCTGGTATACGAGCTGGACAGCTCGGTAAAAAAGTCTTAGTTGTGGGAAATAACCTTGGTGGAGAATGCCTTAATTGGGGATGCATCCCATCTAAAGCTCTTATCTCTGCAGCTAATCATTATCATGATCTCAATCATTTAGATACCATGGGAATAACTGTTGAGAATCCTAGAATTGATATGAAAAAATTGCAGGAATGGAAACAGAGCGTTCAAGATAAATTGATTGGAGGAATTGCCCAATTATTGAAAGCTAATAAAGCTGAATATATTGAAGGAATATGCAATTTTGTTAATGATCACACTGTTGAGGTTGCTAAAAAAAGTTCTGGTGAAAAGGAGCTAATAGAAGCAGATAATATTATAATCGCGATTGGAACTGAATTCATCTCTTTACCGGGATTTCAAATTGATGAAAAAAATATTCTTGGTGCTAAGGGAGCATTAGCATTAGATCATATTCCAGAACACCTCCTTGTAATAGGAGGTGGTATAATAGGTATGGAATTAGGGAGTGTCTATGCTAAACTAGGTTCAAAGTTGACAGTGGTTGAATTGATGGAGGAATTTCTACCGGGTGTTGAACCAACTTTAGTTCGTCTATTGAATACCAATCTTCGAAAGCTCGGAGTAACAAGTTATAAAAAATCTAAAGCTACAAGCCTAGTTCATAACTCCGATGGGACAATGGATGTTGAAATTGAGACTCCTAAAGAAAAAATCAAAATTACAGTTAACAAAGTACTTTTATCAGTAGGAAAACGTGCCAATACATCTTTACTTCAATTAGACAAAGCTGGAGTTAATACTGATAAGAGAGGATTTATAACAATCGATAAACAATGCAGAACAAATGTTCCACATATTTACAGTATTGGCGATTGCACTGGAATGCCATTTTTAGCACATCGAGCAAGTAAACAAGGAATAATTGCCGCAGAGGTTATTTCTGGAATGACCGCTTCAGAAATTGATTTTGCATCAATGCCTGGAGCAATATTTACAGATCCAGAAATTGCTTGGACAGGATTAAGTGAATCTCAAGCAAAAGAAGCAGGATTTGAAGTAATAATTGGAAGAGCAGCCTTTGGAGCATCTGGAAGAGCATTGAGTTCTGGAAAAGAGTTAGGTTTTGTGAGAGTCATTGCTGATGCTACAACAAAATCGATTTTAGGTGTCGAAATTGTTGGACCAAATGCAACTGATTTGATCTCTGAAGCTGCATTAGCTTTAGAATTAGGTGCTACTTTGGAAGATGTTGGACATACTATTCATCCTCATCCAACATTACCAGAAATGATAATGGAGGCGTGTGAACAAGCATTAGGTAAAGCTATTCATGTAATGAATCCGAAGAGGAAATAGTACTTCTAAGTGATGAATAATTTTTTTAAAACAAATCTTCATCTACTGATGTTAAACTTATTTCAAGGTCAAATTCTTTGAAGGTCGTTTTGATAAACATAAATTCACTTTGTCTTATTGAAATTTCTGTTAGTGAATACTCGAATGATTGGGAGTATCTACTATGATACCTAAAGAATCTTTAACGTGGTATTGAGCAAATAATTCATTTGGAAAAGTTATTTTTAAAGCTAAATCAGTATTTTCATTATCTTCGTTGTTAATAATGGTCAATTCGTTTTTGGAAAAATATAATCTATTAAGTGAGTGGAATTTATTAAGAATAGTAAAAAGTCTGATAAGTGATTTAGAAAATTCTTGGGAAAAAGTAAAAGTAATGTCTGGAATATTGAATTGTAATTTGTTTTCATCTTGTTGTTTGTCTTTACTTAATTGAGTAGATATAAGATTTTCAATAATTTCATTTTCTTTAGTTAATTCAGTTATTTCATAAGTAAGATTAGCTATTTTAGAAGGATTTTGTTTTCTAATAATAGGATCTGATTTCAAAGTATCCAATTCTTGATTTAATGCTTTTAGCTGGTGGATATTTTGATTAAATCTTTCTCTTGTATAAGCCATTAGTTAGAATCTCCCTCTTCCTTAATGTCTGAATTTAATATTTGTACTGCTTCTTCTTGTGAATTGTCTTCTAAATCATCTTCGTTGTCTATGATATTAGGAGCAATAATAAATTCCCCAGAAAAGTAATTCGTGATGAAATCTAATTTCAAATTATTATCTTTGTCAAAATAAATATTATAATTTTCAAGCCTATTAGTAATTTTCTTCCCTGACTTAGTAAGGAAGATTAATCCGATATTCCCCATAAATTTGAAGTAAGATTGGTAATATTCTGCTGTGATTTCTTTATCAGTTAGTGTTTCAATAGAATATTCTTGAGTAGTGCTTACATCAGTTGGATCTTTCATGTCGGATAAGGTCAAAGTTTTAGGAAAAGAAACATTAATAGATATAAAATCATAATAATCGTTTTTGAAAGAATTACAGTATGAAAGAAAGTTATAAAGAATCTCTGTTTTTGAAAATCCAATTTTTTGAATAAAGTCTTTACTACCTGGCTTGAATCTATTTTCCATTTTTAAGATTTTCTGGATTTCTTCGCTGTCTTTTTTAATTACAAGGCAATTTGTATTAACTTTGATTTTTAGTAAGTCTGGCTGTGGTCCATGATTATAAATTAATTCGTAGTGAATAAAAAGACCTTGATCTGAACCAATAAAAGAAAATGAATAGAAATTTTTGTTATTCTGAGGGATTCTTTCAAGGATTGTCTTAAATTCTGAGAGGGTCACTATATAATAATATGAGTGGGGTGTGTTATAACAGTTGAAAAAAGACTTGTCTATAGATGTCTGGAAAAAATATCTTTCGGAAGAATCTAAAATAGTGAAGTTCACTTGATCGGGGTTTATTTCAAGTAATATTTTATATTCATCTAATAAGGATAAAGATTTAATAAATTTAGCAAGGATCTTAAAATTGTCAAGCGAAATAGTTAAGGTAGCTAAATCTTTTTTATTATCTAACTCTTGTCCAATAGTTGTTTTTAATTCTGATAGTTCTTGAGCAAAAGAGGGGATAACTCCATATTTCTTAAGCAAACTTTCTTCAAGTTGAATGATTTTATCATAAATTTCAGAGATATTAACCTTTGATTGTCTTATTTCTTTGAGTTGGGATTCAAACATATCAAGATAATCAACTTTCTTGACATAAGATAACAAGGATTTACTCATTAATAGTATTCTCCAAAGATTCAAAGGTCTCGATCTCATTATCTCTAATGGAATAGAAGAAAACATTATTCATGACGAATTTTTCTTCAATGATCTGTTTCTCTAAGAGAACATCAAATAAAGACTTGAAAATATCATGTGAAATTATATTCTTAGCTAAGAGAGGATTGATTAACTCCTCAAAGCTACAAGCGGTCTGTAATCTTTTGAAAACATAACCAACTAGAAAATCTTGAAATTTAATAATTATTTCTCTCCCGTTGAGTCGCGATATTTACGTTTGATACCGTAATCTTTAACTAATTGAAGCTGAGGATATAATTTAGTAGCTGGAATATAGAATCGCTTCTTAGGTCGGGTTACTCTCATGGATTTAGCATAATGATAAGAAAACATATTAGTAACTTGAGATTTATAAGAAGGATTAGAAAAATGATTCTTTCTAAACTTTTTAACACGTTTAAAGACTTTATTCCACTTAATACCATAAATTAATGCAAGAAGAATAGAGACAAAATAAAAACCAATCATAAAATTTATTAAAAGTTGTTGACTACTCATAAAAACACCTAATTGTAATATAATATTAACTAGATATTAGTATATAAGCACCTAAATTAATGAATAAGTGAATGAATTGATTATTTTTATTGAAATACTAATAGAAAAGAGGAAATTAGATAAATTGCAGCAAGAAGTAAACTGTTCGAAATAAACAGAATGGTATTTAATGACCAAAAGAAAAGATGGGGTGGAAATAAACTAGTTGAAAAGAGACAATAATTCTTTCACCGATGGAATAAACCTAACAGTGAAAAATTTGTTTCATGTGTATCTATTAATAATAAAATCTATGTATTTCTTTAGTGGAATAATGAAGAAATTAGTTATATCATCTATATCATATCCAGAATCAGACGATAATTCAATTACTCTATCATTAGTGAAAATAGAAATAGGATCGGGAGAAAATAGTTCTTCTCTTGTGAAATAAGTAGTCAATTTGTTATTAATTTCCTGAAATCGTTTTGTCCTCTCCTTAAGAACTACATTAAATTTAGATCCAGTATTCTTCTCAAAATCGTCAAATGTCTTAATAAAATCTACATCTATTATTGAAATTGTATATAATTCATACCAATCATTTAATGTAACATAGCCTTGTTCTTTAATTCTCACAAGTTTTTCATTATATTTTTCGTTCAAGGCAATATTCCCTTTCCAACAAAATGATAAATATTTTTTTTGTAAAAAGATTGAAATTATCAAACAATGTTTAACTCGATTGCGTTAAAATTTTAAAAATATCAAGAAATCATGTATCGCTAAATGATGTCGATACTCTAAAAGATTAATTTATTGGGAATAATTTTCATCTGCGCTATCCTTCCCATAATAAAATTGGGTAAAGTTTTTTGCTGCCCAGTTGTTGGATCGTTTCATACCTTGAAAACAATCCATTTAGATGAGCCCTTCCAACGATACACAAAAATTTTGCATCCTCATCTAATTGACACAGGATTTTCAGTAGTTTTGTGACCATTTTTAAATCCCGCTTATCTATTACTATGTGATTTCGATCTGTGCTTAAATTTTGAACTTCCCTTTGCATAGTATGGATATTTTGGTCTAATAGAAAATATGGAATACCTGTATTTTCTGCAATTTGAACTGATTCCCACATCTCTTGTCCAGGAAAAGTATGAAAAGCATACCATGCTAACAAGCTTAATTCATGAAAGTCATCATCCCACAGAGAACTTTTTGAAAAATTAATTTTTTGAAATTTAGCAATCAATGAATTATCCCCTAAGTTCTTAGATTTTTCTAATTCATGGTAAGAAAACAATCTAATAAAATCGATTTCAAGTCCAATTGCTGTAAAATTTTCCTTTTTCATAAGATTTCTGATATTTTCCATACAATATTGACAACCGTGCTCAACTCCTAAAAAAAAGATGTTATTCGATTGAATTAAGGAATTATCAAATGAAAGATGTCTTTTTTGATAAAATTCTTTGAGAAAGGAACGATTTAGAGAAAAGAAAAAAGTGCTATCAAAAGAAGAGAGAAGAGTTTATGAACCAGTATCAGTAGCATGTGGCTGTGGAGAGATGCTACTTAAGGGAATGAAGAATCCTTGGAGTGAAGAAAAGAAGAATCTGAAAAGAATCTGGCAAGAACATTATTGTAAAAAGGGAGTAACAAAGGATGAATTGAGGTATTTATGAAAATGGATTCATTGTATTCACTTAATAATTATTTACTAAAAAATAAGAAGGATTTAACTTTAATAAGAGCTCTTATACAATTAGAATTGTAGTAATAAGGTCATAATAATTGCAGGAAGAATTAAGGCTAAGAAAATTTGAATTGATTAATTGATAAAAAATTATTCAGAACAACTCTTAGATCAGTCCATAAGTTTAATAATCAATGTAATTTATTTTATTACATCCTAACAGAGGATTTTTCTTTTCTCTCATGACATTTTTAATTGTTATTTTCTTATTTGACAAAATTGAAATATTTCAAAAATTTTCTTTTTATATTTAATGGAATTTTCCTATCTATTATCTTTTTTTTCATTAAAGAGATCTGTGTTTGATTTAATCCAAAAGGAGCTCGAATAATAGCTGAAGTAATATTATTTGTTCCTAACTCTTTCACAGAAGCGCTAAGAAGCATATTCGAATCAATTTCGATAGTTACCGCAAAAGTTGGTAGCTTAGTTTTCATATATCTTCTATTCAATTTTAAAATTAAATTCGTGAGATGTACGTTTTTTCGTGCTTCTCCTTGTTCTCCCGTATAAACTTGAATTGTTATTTCTGAATAATATTGAGTCGGGCCAATATCTTGATAATAATTAAGATCTAAAGTAACGTTAGTAGACTTTTTAGTTGGAATAACTGTATTCTTTTCTAATATGGGAGTAAAAATACCACCTAGTGTTCCTATTCCATAAGAAGCAGGAACAATATCTAGAAGGACCATTTCTTTAGTATGACCACTGAAGAGAGATCCCTGAATAACAGATCCTTGAGTGACCCATGAATTATCTGTTATAATCCGAACTGGACAATGAAACATGGATTTTACTTTTTCTTGAATGTATGGAATAAAACACCCTCCTCCAATTAGTATGCAACAACTGAGTGTATTAGAATTAATATTTGAATCTTTCAGAGCAAGATCCATTATCGAAAGAGTTTTATCAAGAAGATCTGAAGAAAAACTAAGGAATTGATCTCGTGAAAGAGTAATTTGGATTTTCTGAGATTTTTTATACTTGTCAGCGATCATATGAAGATCAATATCGTACGAGTTATGAAAACTTAATGCCTCTTTTAACTCAGAAGCTTTATCAAGTAAATATGACTCGAATTTATCGAATTTATCATCAATCGTGTCAATATCATATTGATATTTTAATTGCTGTTTTATATAGTTTGCAATTAATACATCAATATCATTTCCACCCAATTGACTATCACCCTTAACATTTAGAACTTCATAGACGCCTTCCCCTGCCTCTATTACAGAAACATCAGTAGTACCACCCCCCATATCAAAAACAAGAATCCTCTCATCGCTTTTATTATCACTTAGTTGTTTGTACCTAAGTGCTACAGCGGTGGCTTCATTGAGAAGTCTTACAACTTCTAAGTCTGCTATTTGAGCCGCTTCCAAAGTTGCTCTACGTTGATTATCATCAAAATGAGAAGGGATAGATATAACCGCTTTAGATACTGTTGTTTGGAGGTAATTCTCTGCTTGCTTTTTTAATTCATCAAGAATTAATGCTGAAATTTCCTGAGGATAGGTATGCAATTGATCTCTGTCAGTATCCCCTTTTGTACCCATAACACGCTTTACGGAACTGATGTAATTAGTTTTTTCTTTATATTTATCAGGATGATTAAATGCATCCCAACCAACGTGAATATCACCAAATTTATCCACTAAAACAAGAGAGGGGATAAAATTTTTGCCATTCTTAGCTGGAATTATTTTAGGAATATTCTCAACTTCATCCCAATAACCAACAATCGATTTTACTGTCCCAAGATCAATTCCAACGATCAAAGAAAATTCCTCTAACAAAAACACATTTCTTCAACTATATGTAAGTAAATATCGCTATCATTACACTTCGCTAACATGCCCCGATTCCGTCTTCGGCGGTAAATTAGATTTGAGTGGATGAAATATCGATAGTTATGTTTGTATTTTTTAATCCTTATAATCTTTTGGATTATATTTAAGAATTGAATAGTTATTTTTATCTTTGTATAGTAATTCTGGTTTAAAATCCATCATAACTGAGTAATTCAAATCCTGAACTAGTTTCTTAAATTCAAAATCTGAACAAATATCGCTTATTTTAATATCAGTATTTAATTTTCTGCAATTCCAATCATTCCAATAATAAAAAAAGAGTATTTAGCAATAATAATAATAGTAATGTAGATATCTTTACTCAATTTAGTGAATTTAAGCTATCTGTTGTTTCTTAATTTCCTCAAAAAATTTATAGTAGCCTCTTTATCTAAATCCCATTTGGGATTCCGACATTTTAGATCAAAAGTGCATTTTGGACATCCATATGGATTAGAGCATTCACAAGAAGCAATAATTTGATGCATTCGTTCAAAAATATACTTAACTCTCTTCATTATTGTTAGAATACTCCCATTTCCCCCTTCTGAGGCATCATATAACACTAACTTCTTTTTCATTTGCGAATTTTGTATGAAGAAATATTCTGATTGTAATCCTAATTTCATCTGGACTGCTGCTCGTAACAAGTGGCGTAGAGTATGTAAAACTACCAATCCGATCTCATCTTCAAAAGTTAATTCCAAGATAATAGTTCTATGGACATAAGAATAATGACTGAAATGAATTTTACTACTTGTTTTTGATCTTCCCTGTCTTGTTTCAGCTCCTTTAATGGTATAAATGATCTTTCCCTTACCCACCAGTACCTCTGTTTTTGCTAATCTGTTTAGAGGACTGGGTTCACCAATAAATTCATATGATTCTAGTCTGATCGGTCTTATAACAGTGTAATCCTCCCCAACAATACGTTCTACTTGAGCAACATAATGTGGTCTATTGAATCGTGTTGTTTTCTTGACATCCACTACCTTAAACTTGTTTCCAGCAATGAATCGTCTTGCTTCGGGAAAATATTCCCAGAATGCATATGGAAAGGCTCTGGTAGCAATAATCTTGTTAAAATATTTTATTTCCATTGATCCTTCCGATGTTCGTAGTGAAAATACTGGGATATTCTTTGTTCCAGTGGTCTGTTCCTCTGAGGAATCCTTTTCCTCTTGTTCTCTTCTCTCCTTTTTTACAATTAATTCTAGTATATCGTCATATTCTCTGAATTCATTCTTTTCAAATGGTCTTTCATATTTTGCTAACCGCAAGTGATCAAAAATTATTCTCCGATTATTGGTCTCAAACGTAATAGGTGTTACATCAGTAAAATACTCTTTAGGATGTCTGATATAATATTCACTGACCACATCATTACTTAACTCCAGTATCGCTAATGCTGGTCTATTTCTTCTGCCTGCACGACCAATTCTTTGATAAAGACTATTAATAGGGACTAGCGGAGTTATTACACCAGAAATATCCCCAACATCTATTCCTAATTCTAAAGAACTGGTGCAAACAACTGCTTTAATCTCGCCATCACGTAATTTCGATTCAACATTTTGTCTATGAGTCTTGTTTAATCCTCCGCGATGGATCTCTACTTGTTTTCCTAACTCATCCGATAATACCCTAAATGTATATTCAGATGATAGTTGAGAATTGCGAAACACTAGCAAAGTGTGATCGTTTTCATTAGATACTAGGTCTCTTACTAATCCTGAGACATTATAGTTATCGTTTTTATCAATGGTCGGACTTACAAGCAAGATATCTATTGTTGGACGTTTTGCTACGTTATCTTTACAATAAATAACAACAATTTCTTGTCCTGTAAGTCGTTTAAAAAATTCTTTAGGGTTACCAACTGTTGCAGAAGCACCAATTATCTGGAACTTACCAATAATACGCTTTAATCGTTGTAATAGCATAAAGAGATGAGTTCCAAGAATACCGGAATAGGTATGCCCAACAAATAGACGAATTGTATTATTATTTGGAGAATGATTTACCATATTCCACATGGAGAAGAAAACAGGATGGAGCTTATAGCGTTTGGATTTCGGTGATTAAACTAGAAAATTATGAGGTTCCAAGTGCAAAAACAGTTTTACATAATCAGAAGTCGTTGAAAATAAAGGTATCGTATAGTAAGAATCAAGAACAACAACGGGAGTTTATTTTTTCGCCATTTGAATACAAATTTGTTTTGGATATATTCAAAGAGTTCAGAAATCAGGTAGTAAGAACATTTGTAACGAAAAATGAGAGTAATGGATCTAATTTAGATGTTGATCCTGAATAATATTCTTTTATTATAGCTGGAAAATAATAATAAGTTGAGTAAAATTAAATTAGGATTAGAGATTAATTATGACTATGCGGAATTTGTTCAATTTATGGATAGTATCAATTATAATTACTTTTATTATCTTAGTGATTATTAACATAGGTAATAATGAAATATTTTATTCAATATTAGCAATACTTTCGGGTATATTTAGTTCATTGGTATTTATTATCCTAATAGGTAGCATTATTACAACAATAGAGAAACAAGATCAAAAATACAAACTGTTGGAAGGAAAATTGTCTGAAAAAGACTTATTATTCGATAAACAGCTCGAACCTTATCTTGCAAGGATAGATAAAGCAGAAACAACGAAAGAATTGGAATTTATATTAGAAGAAATGTCCATATCAAATGTAAAAATTAAGAATACAGAAAAAGCTACCAGTCTAAAAAAAAGAATCCAATTAAAATATAAAGAATTAAGTAATGAGGGAAGAATTATTGATCCTGATTAAAATTTGAAAGGAAGAATTACAATTAACATAATATTAAATTTGAGAGGAATAAATAAAATGGATACAGATAATAGTTCTTTAGAAAAAATGGAAATTAAAAGGTAAAGAAAAGGATTATCAAAAGATGATAGCTTGTTTAAAGCGATTTTTCTTACATTTTTACCCGCTTTTGTGTTATTTTGGATGGGGGTATTTCTGGATTCATTTCTCAATGGAAAAGGTCTATTTCTTATTTTGGGAATTCTCTCTTCCTTAATCATTTTTCTTGGAATTTATTTTAACTCCAAAGCAAATTGGACATCAGATTCAATGAATATTCTTCTAGAAAGAATAAATGAATTGGAAAGTGAAATAGATCAACTATCCTTAACAGAATAATGTTCGGAGGTATAAATATGACTTTTTTGATGAAGATAGCATTAGGTGGTGAAAATCAGGAGATTAAAGAGAAATTTCTTAAAATTCTTACCCCAAATATAATTGAAGCTTTAATTAAATAAACGAAAGAAATGTGGTAAAAATTTTCACTTAATCCTTTTTTAGTCACTAATTGTTTATTATTAGCATGAGTTGAGTCCTTAGTAAAAATATTTGTGAGTATTTAAATAATAAAATACTAATTAGGATATAATTATTCAAAGGAGCAAATAAAATGACTAAATTTATTGGGAAAAAGTCAGTTGATGATAGCAAAGATAAACAAAGCCAAATAGCATTAATTATAGAAGAAATACTAAAAGAAAGCAGAGAACCCCTGAAATCAGAAGAAATTGTAATTAAAACTGGATTATCACTGAGAAGTGTTCGGTATGGAATGAAATTGTTAATGGAATCAGAAAAGATAACAAAATATCCAGATTTGAGAGATTTACGATCTTTTTATTATACGCTTCAATGAGACAAGTTTTTCTGCTAATTAAAATAGAATCCAAGAACTTCTTATAGCTACAAATATTATTAAATGTAAAAATTGAGACATTTTTTTTTGAGAAGGACTTATAATTATTAGTTTCGGATTGATAAATCTTCTAATGACCATCACTCTGAAGATACAATCAGTTAATAAAGCTACTACGTTAGATCACGTAAACTTCTTTATAAATATCTGTCTAAGTCTCTTATTTACCCTTTTCTTTATGTACATATTCACATCATCATTTCATCTTCCAACGTCTATTTTATTTTTCATTTTTATTTTTTATAGCTTTTTCACCAGTTTATTCATTTCTGTTTTACTAAAAACTTTTTATTCAATACGTGAACCGACTTTATCAATTATTTTTTTGTTAATTGTCTGGATTTCTTATTTGCTATTGTTTCAAAGGAATTCACAAGACTATTATGAAGGAACATTAATTCAATATTCTGGAACTTTTATTGTAATATTTTTAATAATAACAACTTTCATTTTTACCAATTATATCACGAATGTTCTAGCAAGAAGAAAATATTATCCTGAAGTGCTAAAAAAAGAATATTCGATTGTTATATCAATCCTGTGGACAAAAATATTCATGATACCGGTTATTTTCTTTTATTTGTAATTTTAAAAATCAATAAATGGGATAAGGAAACTAATAATCAATAAAATGAATCCTTAGTAAAAATATTTATTAGTATTTAAATAAGAAAATACTTATTATGATATAATTATTCAACGGAGCAAATAATATGACTAAATTTACTGGAAAAAAGTCAATTGAGGATAGTAAAGATAAGCAAAGCCAAATAGCGTTAATTATCGAAGAAATATTAAAAGAAAGCAGAGAACCTCTGAAATCAGAAGAAATTGCAATTAAAACTGGATTATCACTGAGAAGTGTTCGGTATGGAATGAAATTGTTAATGGAATCAGAAAAGATAACAAAATATCCAGATTTGAGGGATTTAAGATCTTTTTATTATTCATTTGAATGAAACAATCTTTTATGCCAATTAACGTAAGCTACATAGGAAATTGGGAAATAAACATAATAACATATTCAATATTCCCAAGAGAGAATTGGATACCTTTTTTGAGGAAAAAATCAAGTATATATCCTAAGGACATATTGGAGTGGTGTTCTTGAAGAGTTATGAACAAACATCCAGCAATGATTTCGTATTTATTACAGGATTTAAGTGATCCATACCAATCCAAAAGAATATTAATTTTATCAATACAATTAGAAGGAATTTCAATGTCCTGAATAAGATCACGAAAAGATTTTTTAGTAGTATCAAAAGAATTGTTGTAAAGTCGAAGCATGATATTCACCAAAGATAGTCAGCTATACTAATATGAAAGTTGGGAGCTTAAATACTTTCAGATTCAATTCACTACCTTTTCTGATGAATTATGATCGTAAAATAGTGCTACATCAATAAATTAACGGAATTGGGTTAAAAGCAGCCAGAAATAGTTTCTACTCTGTAATTCGAAGCAGAATTGAATGATTTGAAAATCGAAAATATGGTAAGGAATGGTAGTATTCTTGTAAGTAAACTGAAAATGATAGATATAATATTATTTGTACTGTGTTAATAACAAGGAATCGAAAGACTTAAAAGGAGAATAAGTTATGATGTTATTAGCATCAATTCATGGATTGTTAGAAATCCAATAAACAAAATATGTAAGTTTGACTCCCCTCCAAACAAGTATTAGCTTTTCTTTTAGAATTGGTGCTCTCCCTCCCCTCCGATAATATTAAATATTATTTTCAATATGATAAAAGGAAATAAAATTAGAATGATACTTATTGAAAAATTCTCTCTTATTGTGTTATAACAGAATGCGTTATAATAGATGTCGTTATAACAGAATAGGTTATAACAGATTAAAAACTTGATTCTTCTTTATTTTGGTTGAAGAAAGAGTATTTGAGTAGGAAAAAAGTCTTGACAACTCAAAATAGAATTCCAGGTAGGAAGATCAACACCGAAAAATTGGTCGAGATAAGCTTGGATCAGTAATCAGAGAGAGAAATAATATTATAGGTGATTAGATCCTATTGTGTTATAACAGAATACGTTATAACAGATCTTGTTATAACATAACTATAAAGAAAAAAAAGAATAAAAAAATCTTTATTAAAAAAATAAAATCTCTTTTATTATTTAAGCTACATTTTTATTATATACTGAGATAAATGGCTGAAGCAACAACACAAAATAAAGGTCTAGAAAAAGGTAGAACTCTGGAAATCTTTACAAGTAAGGCTATAAGGAAAGTAGGGAATTCTCTAGGGATATTGTTAGATAGTCTAGTATCTAATATGGGATTTGCGGAAGGAACATCTATACAGATAGAAGTAGGGATAAATAATATCCTAATTACTCCAGAAAAACCCCGAAAATATAAAAGTGTAATAAAATATGTGAGACAATCGGGACCAAAACAAAAATTAATTCCTGTATTTTTTGATAAAACTGATCTGCATAAAGAATCAGCACGATTTGAAGATGTTTATAACAATAGAACGGAACATTTCACATTTTTAGTATCTTATGATCATGTAGTGAAGAATTATTTATTAATTTATGCAAAAAAGAACGGTAGGGGTAGAACTGTGAGATATATTACCGAAGAAGTCTATCAAGCTATTAAAGAAGGGAAAAATCCAGAGAATTATTTTGTAATGATAGACTGATGCTAATGTCATTATGTATCAACTCTTTATTACATACTTTCTTTATCCAATTTCTTTATTTTTTCCTGTATTTCATCTCTTAAAGGGAATATTTGAAAAAAATCGTTAAATAATTCAATAAGACAATTATTTAGAGTTCTTAATTTCGTATCATTAATGAATTCATTCTTTAAATTATTCAGAATTTCTTTTTTTTTCTTGATAGTACCAGGATTTAGATCTTGTAGGTCTCCTGGATAAATCTGACTCTTTAAACGGTTCAAGACGATTTGATGTTCTTCATTAAACTCTATAGATTTACTAATAATCTCATTATATTTTTTTAATAAATCAGAACCCTCTTCATAAACATAAAAAAGTCCATGGATCTTTAGATGATGATATCTTGTATTCAAAGATCCATTTACTTTTCCATTTAATGGATTGTTAATTGTTATAAAATATTCCTTTAAAAGTATGTCATCTTGTTCTGATATATTCTTCAATTTTTCAAATTCTAAAATATAAAAAGCTTTTCTATCTGATTGGAAAAAACAATCAGAAAATAAACTATTAGCCTTACTTTTTATTATTTCTATATTATTCTTTACACCAGACCAGTTGTTGTTCATTAAATCAAAATTAATTTCGATTAATCTGTTACCGAGACTTTCGGACTCATCATCGTCCTTATGGTCTTTATCAATGTGTGGATCTTTTTTTAGTCGATAGAAGATCGCAACGTAATCTAATTTATAATTATCATTCTTTATTCGGTAAAAAAGAGCTATCAGTAATAAAAATATTGCTATAGTCAAAATAGCTAAAGTAATTTCTTTTTCTACAAAAAATAAAGAATCTTCTGATACGAAATTCGCTAAAGTTAGAATTATAAAAAGAATCACTATTATGATAGTTGAAGTGATTGTGTTATAAAATTCCTTTAAATATGGTGTCAGTAAAACTTCATTAGAGCTCATCCATTCTTTATTTTCAAATTTTTTTAAATATTTTACAAATTTCGGTATAAGAAATTTGTCTAATCTAACTATTATGAAGAAACTTGACAAAATTGATGATAAGAATGTTATCGAGAATAATTTTGTCGCAATATCAATAGGCGATTCATTGATAGGAATGTTATTCAAGTAGTTGTTTAATAACAATATTGAAAGACCTAAAGATAGTCCAAAATAACTTGCATTAATAGAATTATTAGATTTAGAATCATAGAATAAAATAGTCATAGAAATCCCTTTAATTCTCTATTTTTCATTGATAGACAAAATATATTGGACTTCTGAAAAATATCATTTATCTCTTTTAACAAAAAACAGAGATAACCTGAAAATTGTAGGATTCTTAAACTTTTTTTGAATTCATATATAGTGTTGGATCTTGTTCTTAAATTTTTTAAAACTTTGACATAATAATTCCTCTGCTATACGTTGGTCATACTAATATTTATATACTCATTGCTTAGCTCTTTTAGTCATTATGACTGTTACTACTTATTTAGAAAAGCAAAATCAAAATCCCATTACTAAAATTCCATTAACAGAAAATTTAGTTCTTCAGCTCTCACATGAAGATTTAAACTGTCCTTTTTGTGATATTATACCTGTTGCTGTAACTACTTGGGGTTCGTATTGGACACGAGCAGGTGAAATCCGTCGTTATTATTGTTATCATTGTAAAAAAGCTTTTAATCCAGCTAAAGTCCCTTATGTTTATGAGCGGATGAGTAAAGTTATTTTTGAATTAGGTAAAGCTGTAATTAAGAATA